>NZ_JAAGVY010000001.1 GCF_010686655.1 Cryomorpha ignava
ACCATTCCGCTCTCTTGCCAGGCTTGAACCAGAGCAAACATTTTTTCTTGTAACTTCATCAAAATTATTTTCGACAAAGATCAGGCGGGGGTGGGAATTAGGCAATATGGGATGGTCGGGTGGATACATCTATTGGATATAGAATAAATAATAGTACTGGAGATATTACATCTTTGGAAGTAATAATTGACCAAGTAAACGCCTCTGGAGCAGTGATTCAAAATATATATACTAAAACAACTTCGGTAGCTGGAGTTGCCAACTATACTTATGAGAATTTGAATGGATATTGTATCTCTAGTGCCGTTTGGGGAATTAATCCGGGTTTTGGAAATTGCAGTAATGGATATTCAGGGTATACAGGATATTTTGCCTATTCAAATGGTCTTTTTTCGTTAGGAAACTACTATAAACTTACAGTTAGCGTAAGTAATCTCTGCGGTTCAAGTACACAATATAGCTACCTATATGCTAGTGTTCCAAACGGATTAATGGTTAATGATGAGAACTTCTTAGATTTTATTTCCGAAAAAGCTAAAATCTTTCCAAATCCATTTACTTCTACAATTGAAATTGAATTTGAACCAAAGCCTTCCGAGCAATACCAAATCGAACTTGTTGACGTTCTTGGTAGGAAAATTGTATTATTAAAAAGTGCACAACTTGAAGGATCAACTTTTAATAGAAGTTTCGACACATCCAACCTTGCAAAAGGAATGTACATTTATAATATAAAGTCACACTCTGACAATTATACTGGACTAATTTATAAATAGCTTTTATGATTTCTTAAACTAAACCTTTCTATATATTTAAGTCATGAGGTTTATTTAACAATATGAGTTCTTCTGGAGTTATAATTTTGTTGGTCATAAATCATACAAAAGGAATAAATTGACTAGTATTTAACAAAATTTTACTTAAGAGTTTGAAAAAATAGCTTTCTCAACAGTTGTTCTTAACCAAGAAGAGTTGGCATTTGGAGTTTGAAACTCTAAATGCCAACTTCACTTTTTTGTCTTGGTGATCAAGAATTATTTAAAGCGTTCTAATCCAATCTTTCCTTTCGACAAACATCCATCATTTAAACCGAAAATGCAACAATGAGAGAATTGGTTGATAAAGCATAAAGTAAACGCAATGCTCTAATAATAACGATAACAAAGCACTAGCTGGTATGTATGGATACATTATTACCCAAAAAAAACCGGCAACTTAAATGAAGCCGGATTCATTAAAAATAAGGATTCGAATTACTGTTTCACAATTAAATTAGTTGAAACAATTTTAGAACTAGCGTCAACCAACTTCAGAATATAATTTCCCGCCGCTAATTCCTGAATAGAAATTCTATTACTTCCATTTAACGAAGTGCTTAACACCATTTTTCCAGTCACATTATAGAGCTCAACTGACGATACAAAGTTTTTTGAATTGTCGATTGAGATAAAATCTTGTGTCGGGTTTGGATAAACTTTAATTGCTTCGCTGAGCTTTTCTGCAAGCCCTACAGTATGATTAAAAAAGTAAGTTGCCGAGGTGGTATTAGTAGAATCGTTAGATTGATACACTTCAACTTCGATAATTGCTTGTCCCTCAAAATTATTTGGATAAACATGCACATCCATAGTACCATCTTCACCTGCTCCTAATGAAAAATCCATCATAGTTACAGTCGGAAGATAGCATTGATTTACGTCACACACCGCAACTTGCCATCCGGGAGTCATCTCAACCACAGTTAAACTCCAAGTGAGGACTAAGTTAAAGTCGAAACCATTCGTAATAAATGAATGTCCAATTCCTTCAAAATCTTCCGGCATTACACCATCCTCAAAAACAGGGTTTGGTGAAATAGACAATTGTCCGAATAAATATTTTGATGGGGCAATGAAGACAGCACTAACAGCTAATAAAAGATAGATTTTTTTCATATTCGTAATACTTAATACTTAAAACCGTTTAAAGTTGATTCTTCTTGGATTACTGCAAATATAAGTATTTGTTCTTCGCTTTTTGGATAAACCAAAGCATAAATAATCCATTAGGACTCCAAGCCAAGCAGTGAATGCCTCAATTATAAGCTGCTTCTCTTATCCAAATAAGATAGCTCTAGTTAGCTCATACTAAAAACAAAAAGCAAAAAAATTGCTACTAACATTTCGTCCGGTCTACACGCGGGCAGTCTGTTTGGTCTTGTAAATCCAAGAGTAAGCATACTCATCTTTTAATTGACTTGGAAATAAATTCAATCTCTTAACCTTTTTAAAACCAATAAATAATTAGTAAATTGATAACTTTAATCAACCGAATAATTATCTATTGCGGAAATTGTGAGTCCAACAGAAAGCTGATAATGAACTATAAAACACATCCAAAATCAGGAATCATTCCTCTTAAAGAAATACTTTTACAACTCAAATCTCACTAACTAATCTTTATAAAATGAAAAAAGCTTTACTTCTATTTATGGCAGCCAGCCTTTCGATTGGCACAATGAAAGCTCAAATTGCCAATGGTACGGTATTGGAGGAAAATGTAATTATTACCGACCTTGACGGAAATGTTCATGACATTTTTGCTTACCTGGATTCAGGAAAGACAGTTGTTTTAGACTTGTACGCAGAATGGTGCGGCCCTTGCTGGAATTACCACAACGATGATTTAGGTCACCCTGCAGGTGGCGCTCTAAAGGACTTGTACTACACTTATGGCGATGGAGTTGATGGCACAAATGAGGTAATAGTTATTGGTATTGAGTCTGACGCTTCCACTCCAGTTTCTGCAATCGGCGGCGGTGCTGGGAGCACATATGGATGGAACTGGCTTAGTGAAGTTCCTTATCCAATGGCAAATGACAATTCTGTAGCTGGTATTTTCGAACAGGCTTATTACCCTTATATTATCCGAATTTGCCCCAACAGACAAATTTTTGAATTAGGGCAGCAAAATGCTGAAAACATTATGACTGATGTTGGTGGATGTGTTACTGGTGGCGGAGAAATTAATCCAGCAGTTCTTTCTTATAATGGAACTGTTGCTACTTGTGACGATGTTGAGGTAGAAGTAACAATTCAAAACGTAGGTAGCGCTAATCTTACAGCAGTTACTTTAGATGCTTCAAACACAGATGGGTCACTTTTAACTTATGAGTGGACAGGTGATTTGGCTCCTTTTGAAACGGCAGATGTAACTTTGGGAACGACTACAATTTCTGAAACATCCGACATTACAGTCACTATAACTTCAGCGGATGAAGACTCTGATTTTAGTTCGGTGACACAGAATGTCGCAATGGCAGTAGAAACGACTAATGTTATTAATGTTCATCTTGAACTTGACACATACGGTTCAGAAACTACATGGAAGATTCGAAACTCAGATAATGTTCAAGTTGCAAGTGGTGGCCCTTATGGTGCTCAGTCGCTCCAAACATTAGATATCCAAGTAATCGTCGATGCATCAGAATGTTACTCTTTTAGCATTTATGATTCATTCGGTGATGGTCTGAATGGGGCTTCTTGGACAAATGGTACTGACGGCTTTTACACTGTTACATCATCTGATGGAACTGTAGTTGTTTCTGGCGGAGGTGCTGCTCAATTTTCAGTGGAAACTTCACCTTTTGAAACAACAAGTGATGCTTCTGCAATTGAGGATGTATTGGTAAACAATTCTTTCAATTTATTCCCAAATCCTGCAAGTAGTAATCTAAGCATTGAATTAGATTTGCTTTCATCTGAAAGAGTTACGGTTGATGTTTTCGACATCGTTGGTAAAAATGTTCATAGCGTTGACTTTGGTAAAATGTCTGCGGGTTATTCTTTGCATACTCTGAAGGTAAACGAGTTGAATGATGGAGTTTACATGATGAATGTAAAAATTGGAGAGAATAATATTGCGTCTAAATTTGTAGTTAGACATTAAACCTTTTTGAATAATTATAATCAATTTAGAATAACGTTCAGGGCAATTGTCCTGAACGTTATTTATATTTAAAAACCATGAGTATGAGAATTCTAATTGCTTTGTCATTTATACTGTGCATGAGTAACGCACTAATCGCCCAAAATAAAGTACCATCCGTAATTGTAAAAGACTTAAAAGGCCAGTCGTTTAATACCGCAGATATTTCTAATGACGGGAATCCCGTTATTATAAATTTCTGGGCTACATGGTGTTCTCCATGCAAAAGAGAGCTCAATACAATTGCCGAAGTATATCCTGACTGGCAGGATGAAACCGGAGTAAAACTTATTGCTGTATCCATTGACGACTCCCGAAGCCAATCGCGCGTTTTGCCATACATTAATGGATCAGCCTGGGATTATGAGGTATTGATTGATACCAACCAGGATTTAAAACGTGCCATGAATGTAAATAATGTACCTCATACATTTTTGCTAAATGGCAAAGGCGAAATAGTTTGGGAGCACAACAATTACAGCCCCGGCGACGAAGACAAATTATACGAGCAGATTTTATTACTGAAAAAGTAGTTTAAATAATGAGAATGTTGAGATTTTTTGGCCTCCTTTCCGGCCTGCTCATTTTAAATTTATCTGGACAAGCGCAAGATTGGATATCAAAGGGTGAAGTGTCTGGAAACTTCCAGCTCGATGGCCAGTACTACGTTGAAGATTCGGCGATAAGTGCGGTTGTTCCACCCGAGATTATGGCGCTGAGCGGCTTTGGAAATATCATTTACCGAAACGCAAAGTTCTCTACCGGCTTGCGCTTTGAAACCTACCTCCCCGCCCCTGTGGCATATCCCGCAGGCGCTCCCTGGAACGGAACCGGAATAGGTTATAGATTCGCCCGGTACTCAGGAGATGAAATTGATATTACTGTCGGGAATTTTTATGAGCAGTTTGGCTCAGGAATGATTCTAAGAACCTGGGAAGATCGAGGACTCGGTGTTGACTATTCACTAGACGGAATTCGCGTAAAGGCGAGACCGTATAAAGGAATTGAATTAACCGGACTCTATGGAAAGCAAAGATTTAACTTCAACAATGGTTTCCAAAATGGTGACGGCATTGTAAGAGGTCTGAATGGTGATTTCAATCTGTCAGAATTACTTGATTCTACAGTCACTATACCAGGTCAATTATCCATTGGCGGAAGTTACGTAAGCCGGTATGAAAAAAACCTGAGTAATACTTATGATTTTCCCGAAAACGTGGATGGCGGGGCGGCGCGCTTAAGATACAATTTAGGTGGATTTCAATTTTCCGGAGAGTACGCCTGGACAGGATTAAATCCGACTGCCACCAATGCACAAATTATAAATATTCCAGATAGCCTCGACCCAAGCGTTGGATTATGGCATCGTGGAGAAGGTGTAAATCTCAATGCGACTTATTCTGTAAGAGGTTTTGGGGTTTCAGTTACCGCATCTAGTCTGGCCAGCATGGCATACCAAAGCCAAAGAGCATCAGGACCCTTCGATTCTTGGATTAATTACTTGCCGGCCACAAGCGTATTGCAAACGTATGCGCTCTCGCAACTCTACCCATATGCCACACAGCCAAATGGCGAAAATGCCTATCGCGCTGATGTGTTTTATAACTTTAACCGAAAATCAACGCTCGGCGGAAAATATGGTATGAAGCTCGAACTGAGCTATACACACATAATGTCGCCCAGTATAAACCCGATAAACGATTTGAGTACTACCCGGCAAGGAGCAGATTTTACGTTGTTTAAGCCGGGCAATGAACTCTATTATACAGACTTTAATGCGCGTATAACCAAAAAGTTGTCTAAAAAATTTAAGGGAACTTTATTCTACCAAAATATTGCCTACAATAACGATATTATAAAAGGCGCTTACGACTATAATAACGTGGCGACAAAAGGTACCGTTTACTCCGATTTATTTGTGTTTGAAGGAAATGTAAAGCTTAATTCCAAACACAATATCCGCTTTGAAGCGCAAGCATTATTTACCGATCAGCACGTGCAAGATTGGGTGGCAGGTGTTATAGAATACACTGTATCACCACATTATTTTGTAACAGTAGTAGATCAATGGAATTATGGAAATGCAGACGGCGACAAATTCCACTTTCCTTCTTTAAGCATTGGCTATATACAGAAAACTACACGTGTAAGTATGACCTATGGGCGCCAGAGAGCGGGTGTATTTTGTGTAGGTGGTATATGTCGTGTTGTACCGGCATCTAATGGTCTGGCAATTAGTATTACCAGTAGTTTTTAAATTTCAGATTATGAAAAATTTATTTACATTCGTTTTACTCCTAACTCTAGGAACCGTTTTTTTTTCTTGTCAGGATGCAGAAGATGACTGTATCTATGTAGATAAAAGACGTTGCGATCCTGATTTTGTGCTGCCAGATATTACAGGTACCGATACGACATCTACAGATAGCACCGATGGCATTATAACCCTTGCTTCTCCTATTACAAATTACGATGAGAAAATACTACTCGAAGATTTTACTGGTTTCAGATGCACCAACTGTGTGCCCGCAACCGTAACTGCAGTAAATTTAAAAGCAGCTCATCCAAACCGATTGAGTATTGTAGGTGTACATTGTACTCCGTTCTTCGCAGCACCTCTTACATCAGATACTACTCAACCTTATCATAGTGACTTCAGAACCCCGGAAGGCGAACAGTTTTTTGACTACTACGAGATGGCAGGATTGCCAAATGGAGCAATAAACAGATTGGGAAGTCAAGGCAATAAATACATTCCCTTTGCCGAATGGACCGACAGGATAAATGCGCTTATCGCTGAAAACAACCCGGAAGTCTATATCAGCATTGAGAACATAACCGTTGATGAAGAAAATCAGGAATTGATTGTAAAGGTTTATGCAAAACCGCTAATACCTAGTGAAACAGCTTATTTAATTAATCTTTCTGTAACTGAAAGTGGAATTGCTGATGCTCAAAAAAATTCAAGTTCGCCAGGTGGCCAAATTCTGGATTACGTGCACAACCACGTATACCGCGGAAGTGCTTATGGCCCGTGGGGAATTGATGTTTTTAACGGCAATATAGACCTGAATACTAACGAAGTACTTTCGCTCAAGCTAAAAATAGACATCAATACTGAATGGAATTTAGAAAATTGTGAAATACTTGTTTTCATCAGCAAATCATCAAACCGTGAAGTTGTACAAGTTGAAGAAGCACATATATTGTAAATACAAGGTTCTAATAATTATCCTGCTCTTATTGTGGCGCAGCGATTTGTTGCTGGCACAGGATAGTGGCTCATCTGCTTTTAATCTAGACATTCACGCAGGTATAACTGCAAGCCAGGTTCAGGGCGATGGCCTAAGTGGATTTAACAAATTGGGCTTTACGGGCGGACTTGGAATTACGACCACCTTTTCTACTAAATGGGATGGCGGATTTGAGCTCAACCTGATTCAAAAAGGCAGCATAAAAAGACCTGATCCCGACGCTGGAAATTACACAAAGTATAGCATGTTGCTGAATTACATTCAAATTCCGGTCTATGGCAAATACAAGGTTAATTCAAAGCTCAGTTTTCTAGCCGGTCCTGCAATCGGAATTCTTATAAGCAGCAAAGAAGAAGATATGAATGGTGAACTAACCGGAACGCCCGATTTTGAGAAACTCGAATTAGCGCTCATTCTTGGTGCAGAATATTCCTTTTCTGAAAAATGGGCTGCTCAAATAAGGCTTGAACAATCTTTATTGCCAATAAGGTCGAAAGGTGACTATTCCTCTAACACTTTGAAAGGCAGGCAATACAGCACAGTACTTGGGGTTTTGATCTCATACTCAATCCGTTAAGCCTAACCAATTGATTCAGAGCTTGATTCAAATATTCAGACTTGAAAATTTGTTAATCCGTCGAAATTTCACATAACATCCACAGAAATTTGCCGTTTATGTAGTACCTTAATCACGAAATTTAAAACTGCTGGATAATGTTGGAACTAAGTAAGCAGATTCTCCAAAAAGTAAGCTTTGACCGCCTACTCTTTAAGAAAGAATTAAAGAAATCGCTAAACTGGGTAAAGCCCCATGAACGTTTAGATTTAAAAGCCTGGTGCCTAATCACCTTTGGCGTCATCTACAAAGATTTAATACTCGAAGTTTTCGAGTCAACAAACCTAAGCGCTTCATTTTGAAGCGCTTTTTTTGTGCTTCTATTTTATTTATTGCTAGATTTAATAGATGCCTCACGGGCAGGGTAATATAATTACCAGCCGAAAGCTTTTTCCCCGGCCTTTGTGAATGACCCTGGCAATCGTCTTCACTAAAGGAATAACTCTCCCTGATCTGGCTTAGGTGTGCGACCAAGGTGTTTATACGATGCTTCAGTAGCCTGCCTTCCGCGTGGAGTGCGCATTAAGAATCCCTCTTGAATTAAAAAGGGTTCATACACCTCTTCTATTGTGCCAGGATCCTCTCCTACTGCCGTAGCAATGGTTGTAAGTCCCACCGGTCCGCCTTTAAACTTATCGATAATGGTGACGAGGATTTTATTGTCCATCTCGTCAAGACCATAGGCATCAACTTCGAGTGCTTCGAGTGCTATTTGGGATATATCTAGGTCAATAACTCCTGTACCTTTTACCTGAGCAAAATCTCTGACCCTTCTTAGGAGAGCATTGGCTATACGTGGCGTACCACGAGACCTTCTTGCAATTTCGTGTGCCGCATTATTTTCTATTGGAATATTCAATATATCAGCGCTTCGCTTTACGATTGTTGCAAGTACATCATGTGAATAGTACGAAAGTCTAGAATTGATACCAAACCGGGCGCGCAGCGGTGCCGTAAGCAAGCCAGAGCGGGTTGTGGCTCCTATTAGTGTAAACGGATTTAAGCTGATTTCAACACTCCGCGCATTGGGACCTGTATCAATAACAAGATCGATTTTAAAATCTTCCATCGCTGAGTATAGATATTCTTCTACTATTGGCGAAAGCCTGTGGATCTCGTCAATAAAAAGCACATCGTTCTCTTCGAGATTGGTGAGTAAACCGGCAAGATCGCCCGGCTTATCAAGTACGGGGCCGGAAGTAACCCGAAAGCCCACACCGAGTTCTTGCGAAATAATATTTGCAAGCGTTGTTTTACCCAATCCGGGTGGACCGTGTAGTAAAACATGATCAAGGGCTTCACCTCTGTTCATCGCAGCAGTAACAAATATCTTCAGGTTCTCCAGAATTTTTTCCTGCCCCGAAAAATCTCCAAATGTCTTTGGCCGTAAAACACGATCTATATCTGCATCCGTATATGACGCCGAACCACGTAAGTCAAAATCTTCATCCATTGTCTTCAAAGATAAACAAGAAAAAAATAGGTTTAAAACAAAAAGCCGTACTAAGTAGCACGGCTTTTAAAAGTTATTTAAGAATTAGTTAATGCTCTTCTTCGTCGGGACTTAATGGAACTGTCTGCGGCACATAATCAAGCTCTTTACCCGGCTTACTATAATCGTAAGGCCATCTGTAAACGACAGGAAGGGCACCTGGCCAGTTTCCATGTATGTGCTCTACAGGAGTAGTCCACTCCAGCGTATTTGATTTCCATGGATTCTGAATTGCTTTTTGACCTCTGTAAATAGAGTAAAAGAAATTGAATAAGAAAATGCCTTGTGCAAACGCCGCCATAATGGCAAATAGACTTATGATTACATTCAAGTCTTGGATTCCATCAAACATTGGGAAATCAGTGTATTGATAATACCTACGTGGTGCTCCGGCAACGCCTACAAAGTGCATAGGAAAAAACACCCCATATCCACCTATAACTGTCAACCAGAAATGGGCGTAACCCAGCTTGCTGTTCATCATGCGTCCATACATTTTTGGGAACCAGTGGTAAACTCCTGAGAACATACCAAAAATAGCAGATAGCCCCATAACTACGTGGAAGTGGGCGACGACAAAATAAGTATCGTGAACCTGAATATCGAGTGTGGCATCTGCGAGAATAATACCCGTTAATCCTCCTGTAACGAATGTAGAAACCAAAGCGATTGAAAACAACATGGCAGGCGTAAAGATGATATTACCTTTCCATAACGTGGTTATGTAATTAAACGCTTTTACAGCAGATGGAATAGCGATAAGCAGTGTAGTAAATACGAATACCGATCCGAGGAATGGATTCATTCCTGAAATAAACATGTGGTGAGCCCAAACGATAAACGAAAGGAAACCAATAGCCAAAAGTGATCCTATCATCGCGCGGTAACCAAAAATTGGTTTTCGCGAATTTGTTGAAAGAACCTCTGATGCAATACCAAGTGCCGGTAAAATTACAATGTAAACTTCGGGGTGACCGAGGAACCAGAATAAGTGTTCATAGAGAATCGGGCTGCCTCCTACCGGATCGAGCGCTTCTCCTCCTATATATATATCGCTTAGATAAAAGCTGGTGCCCAACGTGCGGTCCATAACAAGTAAAAGAGCAGCTGCAAACAATACAGGAAATGAAAGTACGCCCAGAATGGCCGTAATAAAGAATGCCCATATTGTAAGTGGCAATCTTGTCATTTTCATTCCTTTGGTACGCAAATTGAGAATAGTAACAATGTAATTGAGACTACCCAAGAGCGATGAAGCGATAAAAATAGTTATACTGATAAGCCATAGAGACATCCCAAGACCTGATCCGGGCATAGCCTGTGGCAAGGCACTCAAAGGCGGATAAACAGTCCAACCACCACTAGCAGCACCAGACTCTACAAATAGAGAGGCGACCATAATAATGCTGGAAATAAAGAAGAACCAGTAAGACAGCATATTCAGAAAGCCAGAAGCCATATCTCTGGCACCGATTTGCAACGGAATAAGTAAGTTACTAAATGTACCACTCAAGCCACCGGTAAGCACAAAGAATACCATAATGGTACCATGTATAGTTACCAGAGAAAGGTACATATTTTTGTCCAGAACCCCATCTGGCGCCCATTTATCTCCAAGGAAAAAATTTAGAATTTCAAAACTCTCTCCCGGCCATCCCAGCTGCAATCTAAAAAATACAGATAGCATCATAGCAATTATAGCCATGACTATTGCAGTGATCAGAAATTGCTTACTGATCATTTTGTGATCTTGCGAAAACACGTATTTCGATACAAAGCTCTCCTTTGCGTGGTGATGCGCGTGCTGAGAGGCGTGTGCTTCAGTTATAGCTGCCATATGCGATTTTTTTCAATTATTTTTCAGCAATGATGCGTTTTTCTTCCAATTTTCCCGTTTCGGGTTTCTTTTCGATCTGACTAACCATTGTAGCGGCAAAAGTCTTTTGATCTAAAAGCCATTTTTCGTAATCTTCTTCTGTATCTACAATGATATCCATCTGCATGTTGTAGTGTGCAGATCCGCAAACCTTATTGCAAAGAAGGATAAAATTAAAATCAGGATCTTTTACTATAGTACGCATACTATCTGTTGTAATAGTAGGCGTAAATTTAAAATAAGTAGTCATACCAGGTACAGCGTTCATTTGTGCTCTAAAATGAGGGAAATAAGCACTGTGTATTACATCTGAGGAACGTATATTAAAACGCACCTCCCGATTTACAGGAATGTGAAATTCGCCTTTTACAATAATATCATCATCTGAAGCAGAAAAATCACGGCCACTTTGCTCGTACGCTATAACTTTTGCCAGCTGGCGGCGACGCATTCCAATTTTCTCCTCAATTTCCATAGCCTGACTGTGAGGTAAGATATTATTTACAAGATCATCTTCGCTCTTTTGAATTTCATCTTGCAACTCCTTGATTCTACCGGGCAAATTTTCATTTGAGATAACACCCATCGGATTTGGCCCGGTAATCATTGTAAAATTAAAATCTCCTAATACAGCATCATCGCCCGGATACCGAACGGTCCAGTCAAACTGGCGCCCGTACAACTCAACGTTTAATGCATCTTCTCCCCCTTCAAAATTTGTAATTTGATTCCAGGTGCGCAACCCGTAAATAATAATAACTGCAAGAACTATAGACGGAATAACTGTCCAAATCAACTCCAGCTTGTTATTATGAGCAAGGTAATATGCCTTTCTCTTTGGATCATAAGCATACTTATACGAAAAGAAGAATAAAAGGAAATTCACGATAAAGAATACCGTAAAAATAATTATCCAGTTGAAATTCATAAGCGTATCAACCTCCTGCCCGTGAGCCGAAGCGGCTACCGGGAGTAGAATATCCTGATGACTTATAAGCTCCCATATAAAGAAAGCGAAAAGGACAAGGCAAAAGATAAGCAGTAAAGCACCATTCATTTTATTCGCTGCGGGCGATATTTCTTCTTCGCGCTTATTGCCAATACCCATTGATAACTGGTAAACTTTGGCAATTTGTGCTACACCAATTACCGCAAGAATTATTACCAGTACTAAAAGCAGTTTCTCCATGATCTATTATCTAATAATCTCCAATTAAATGCTATGATGCAAACTTTCTTCCAGGTAAGGTGATTTTTGAGGTTCCAAGGGTGCTTTTGCCAATGAGGAAAATACACGATTGATAAACAAGCCCATAAATCCAAGTAAGAAGCCTACTTCTAACCATCCAAATGCCATTTTCTCCATTACTCCGGGAACAATAAGCATAAAGGTATCCATATAGTGTCCAATAAAAATAATCGTACCCATAGCAATCAAGAACCCGGGGTTGCGCTTCGCATCTCTTGACATCAACACAACCATTGGGAGTGCAAAATTAACAATAAACATCCCAAAAAATGGCACTTTGTACTCATTTATTCGAACAATAAAATAGGTGACCTCTTCAGGAATATTAGAATACCAAATAAGCATGAATTGCGAAAACCACAAATAAGACCATAAGAAGCTAAGTGCGAACACCCATTTTCCCATATCTTGAAGATGGCTTGAATTTACCTCTTTTAAATAACCTTTAGAAATCAAATAAAGCGTGAGAATTGTAATAATATTCATTGCCGATACCCACATACCCGAGAATACGTACCACCCGTAAAGTGTACTAAACCAGTGCGTGTCTATAGACATTAACCAATCCCACGAAAGTGTAGAAGAAAATACGGCAAAAATTACCAGATATACGGCGGCTCGCTTGTATCCTTTCATGTGTATTTCTGTACCTCCTACTTCATCTTCTTTCAGCGATCGCTTTCTAAACCAGTTTCCAAACAAAATAAAAGTAGCGAGATAAATCAGGGTACGAATCCAGAAAAATGGCTTATTCAAATACATGGTTTTATTTGCTATCAGCTCATCATAACTCGGATTAGCCATTACATCCGCACCTGCTTTTTCAGCTGCTTCTAGCGAATAAAAATAATCTGGATGGGCAGAACCTTCGCTTGCCGCAGTAACATATTGCATTGTAGTAGCTTCATCCATCCAGTGGTAAATGTGATTCCAGTGAAAGGTAGAGCCAATAAAAACAATAATCATTACAACTGAGGC
This sequence comes from Cryomorpha ignava, assembly GCF_010686655.1. GTDB lineage: Bacteria > Bacteroidota > Bacteroidia > Flavobacteriales_D > Cryomorphaceae > Cryomorpha > Cryomorpha ignava. The sequence goes on from NZ_JAAGVY010000001.1 coordinate 13,432, forward strand.
GTAAGGAATAAATGAGAAAACAGCCTCCATTACCCGTCTAAGCATTACAGCCCAGGCTGTTTCTGTGGCAAAATGCAAGGCGTAGAAAAAGAGTGCTCCCAAGGCAATTCCCAGAAAGTAAAATCCATTTATCATCATATTAGACCACCAGCGTGCATGATGGTTTTCTCCATACACGAAGAATCCCGCTATGATGGCTATTGCACCCACAATCATGAGGATGTACGATACTAATTTTGCTCTACTTGAGAAAACGAAATTCATTTCCTGATCTTTAAATTCGATTATCAATTCGGCATTTCGGCCGTTCCAGTTGTATCAGCTTCAGATCCGTTTTGCTCAGTTACCTGAGCGTCGGGATTTTGAAGCGTCTTTACGAATGCAATAACTTTCCACCTGTCAGACTTAGATATTTGTGAAGCGTGAGACCCCATCAAACCTTTACCGTAAGTAATAGTGTGAAACATTTTTCCTTCGGACAAGTCTTTAAGTGTACCATCGTAAGCAGGAGGTGCGGGATGCCCCCCTTTTATTACAACTGCACCATCGCCTTTTCCTTTGGCACCGTGGCATTGCACACAGAAATTGGCATAAACCTCGGTACCTTCTAGAATAATTTTCTGTGATTGTGGATAAGGCGATTTCAATACCTCGCCTGCTAGCTCATAGCCTTCAGGTGTGTTTGGAATTGAATAAGGCATATCGTTCATTGCATATTCCGACATTGGAACGGTACCTTCAACAGGCTGCCGTGCTGACATGGTCAAATTCAATTCAGGACGTATCGTGTCTCTTATTTCTCCATAATCCACATAAGCCTCAATGGCCGGACTACGGTACATATCAGGCATATACTCATACCCGGGACTTTGCTCATCTCTAACACAGCTGCTTAGCAAAAGTAGGCCAAACGCCGTCGTAAAAAGTGCTTTTATATGTATTGACTTCGTTAAATTCATTTCTTAGCCAATTGTTTTTCGTTAATTTCAATTGCTCCCAGTTCCTTAAATAGTACGCCCATTGTTTCGGTCGATGCACCGGGATTCTCTTGGTCGGTAATTTCAATTACAAATTTATCATCTGTAGTGCGTGGATCAGGATTCACCGCAGGCATCCCCGGAAGGGTACCATTTCTAATCAAGTAGGTAATAACCATTCCATGCGCTGCAAGTAGTACTGTAAACTCAAATGAAATTGGAATAAACGCAGGTAAATTTTGAATAAGGCTAAAACTTGGTTTCCCACCAATATTCATAGGCCAGTCGTAAATCATGAAGTACCACATTCCCAATAAGGCCAGTGACAGCCCTAAAGCTCCGAACATGAATGAAACGATAGCAAGACGTGTGCGCTTTATACCAATTATAGGGTCAATACCATGAATTGGAAAGGGTGAATAAACATCCTTAATCTGAATACCGTCAGCTACCAGGCGCTTTGCAGCTCCGACAAGCTTCAAGTCATCGTCAAACATTACATGAATGACTCTGTTCGTATGTGTCATTTCAGCCATTAATGATTTTCTTTTTTATTTTCTTCACCTGAAACTCTTAAGATCGACTTCAATTCATTTAATGCAAGCACGGGGAAGAATCTTGCAAATAATAAGAATAAAAAGAAGAATATTCCAATTGTACCTATAAACACACCTATGTCGACCCATGTAGGATGAAACATAGACCAGCTTGATGGAACGTAATCTCTGTGAAGAGAAGTAACAATAATTACAAAACGCTCAAACCACATTCCGATATTTACCACGATAGATAAGATAAAAGTGAGAATGAAGTTGGTACGAATTTTCTTGAACCAAAACAGCTGTGGAGTAACCACGTTGCAAGTCATCATGATCCAATATGCCCAAAAATAAGGCCCACTAAATCTATTAATAAAGGCATAAGACTCATATTCTACACCTGAATACCATGATATAAAGAGCTCGGTGAGATATGCAACCCCAACTATAGAACCTGTAACGATAATTACAATGTTCATATACTCTACGTGCTTTCGGGTAATGTAATTTTCCAATTTCATAACCTTGCGCATTACGAGCAGGAGGGTAAGAACCATCGCAAATCCTGAGAATACCGCACCCGATACAAAGTAGGGGGGAAATATGGTGGTGTGCCAACCCGGAATAACAGATGTAGCAAAGTCCATAGATACTATAGAGTGCACGGAGAAAACCAGTGGTGTCGCAAGACCGGCCAATACCAGTGAAACCTCTTCAAAGCGGCTCCATTGTTTTGCTTTACCCGACCATCCAAAACTAAGCATTCCATATATTTTCTTTGTAAGCGGTTTGGTCATTCTATCTCTTATTGTAGCAAAATCGGGAATAAGTCCAATGTACCAGAATACTAACGAGACACTAAAATATGTGCTAATCGCGAAAACGTCCCAAAGTAAAGGTGAGTTAAAGTTTACCCATAATGATCCAAACTGATTTGGTAACGGGAAAACGAAATAAGCCAGCCAGATACGACCCATGTGGATACCCGGAAATACGGCAGCCATCATTACGGCAAAAATGGTCATTGCTTCCGCCGACCGGTTAATAGCCATACGCCATTTTTGGCGAAAAAGCAGCAATACTGCAGAGATGAGGGTACCTGCGTGGCCAATACCTACCCACCATACAAAGTTGGTGATATCCCAGGCCCAGCCTACTGTTTTATTAAGCCCCCATACGCCAATACCTGTGGATATTAGATACAGGATACAGCCTATTCCCCATAGTGAAATGAGTCCGGCGATTGTAATAAGCACGTACCAACCGGTAGGTGCCTTATTTTCTATTGGGCCTATTACGTCCGAAGTAATATCATGGTAAGATTTATTACCAAGTATCAACGGTGTTCTTATGGCAGCTTCTTTGTGCATCTATGCTAAGTTTCAGAAGTTACTTTTATGTATTTCGCACTTTTACTTTATAACTCACATTAGGCTTAACACCTATCTCTGCAAGTGCGTGATAAGTGCGATTATCGCCCTCATCACCGGAAATTTCACTCTTAGTATCATTCAAGTCGCCAAAAGAGATTGCATTTGTAGGACATGCTTCCGCACAAGCGGTTACAATTGTTCCGTCTTGTACTGGCTCACCTTTCATTTTGGCATCAAGCTTACCACTTTGTATTCTTTGAACACACATACTGCATTTTTCCATTACACCGCGAGAGCGCACAGTTACATCAGGATTGAGCACCATACGTGCAGTAGCATCCTGTGCAGGATTAACATCAGCGAATTTATCGTAAGCTTTATAATTAAACCAGTTAAAACGACGTACTTTAAACGGACAGTTGTTGGCGCAGTAACGTGTACCGATACAACGGTTGTAGGTCATTTGATTTAAACCTTCGTTGCTATGGGTAGTTGCAGCAACGGGACAAACCGTTTCGCAAGGCGCATGGTTACAGTGCTGACACATCATAGGCATGAAAACCGTTGTCGGATTCTCATACTCGGGAACTTCCATCTCGCGATAGGTATCAATTATACCTTCGTCTAATTCTGCTCCCTTCTCTACTGTCATGTCAGAGGAGTAGTATCTATCAATGCGCATCCAGTGCATATCGCGCGCTCTGCGTATCTCATCTTTACCTACTACCGGAACGTTATTTTCAGAGTGACAAGCAGTAACGCATGCACTACAGCCAATACAAGTTGAAAGGTCAATACTCATTCCCCAGCGGTGGCCTACCCCTTTTACAGGGTGAGCTTCCCAAATATCTACATCATCTACATCTTTTAAAGTGGCAATACCCTCTTCGCGTACTACTAATTTATGTGCGGGATTGTAGACTTCTTTTGGAGAAGATTTAAATGTCGAAAAAGTCGTTTCGCGAACGATAGAATCACGACCCATTAAAGTATGATGTGTCTGCGTACTCGCCATTGGGTAAACCATACCTGCGGCTTCAATATTTGCACCGGTAAGTTTGTATGACATAACTCCATTGGCAACAGCCACGAATGGATAAAGATTTTTTCCGATTACAACCTTAAGGTCGTTTTCATTTTTCTCGTATCCTCCTGAAGGCTTGGTGCGGTATGCGGCACGTCCAATTTCTTCCTGACCGGCTCCGCGTCCATAACCTAGGGCTATAGAAACAGTTCCTTTCTTTTGACCGGGCTGTGCTACAACGGGTAGCGTTTCGCTCATTCCATTAACGGTAATTTTAGCGAGCGATGCCGGAAGTTGTTCTCCAATATGCATATTGAAACCAAATGCTTCTACATCGACCGGATTCATTGCGATGTAATTATCCCAGGTAATTTTCGAAATTGGGTCAGGCAATTCCTGAAGCCATGGATTGGTCGCATGGCTACCATTTCCTATTCCAACTTTGGTGTATAATACCACTTCAAATGTGTCGCTGCCGCCGGCACTAACACCGTTAATTTTGCCCGAAGCAGATGATAATACATCAGAAGATACCTGCATGGACCAATCGGCCGATGGTACCTTTACACTTACTGACCCATTGCGCACGGCATTGAACCAGAAGTCATCGAACAAAATAGATGCGTCGCCAATAGAAGCAGAATAATCTTGCCAAACCGAACGAATATAATCGTGATAAGAAGTAGTATTTCCTGCCCAAGTTAAGAGGCTCTCTTGAAACTGGCGTGTATTGTAAAGTCTTGAAATTGTAGGCTGTGCAAGTGCAGAATGTCCTGTTTTGGGATAGAAGTCATTCCATGACTCCAAATAGTGATTATCCGGACAAATATACTTACAATGAACTGCTGTTTCGTCTGCCAATCGGGCAAAAGAAAGCGTAACACCTACCTTACTCATTCCCGAAATAAACGCTGCGCTATTGGGCAGTGAATAAGCGGGATTAATATCTCCATGAATTAACAATGCACCAACGCTTCCGGAATTCATATCCGCAACGAGTTGCATTACTTCTTCATCATTTCCTTGATTGATAAATGTTTCTACATCAGTAGAAATAGTTGATCCATAATTGCCAAGAGTAGTATTAATAGCATTTGCCACTACTTGTACATTCGGGTCATTGCTTCCGCAGATAAAAAGAGACTTTCCGCGGTTTGCGTAAAGATCTTTAGCCGCATTAGCTATACCTGCTTCCGGCAAACCATCTGTACTTCCAGACATGGATGAGCTGCCGGCAAGTTTTGCAACCTGATTGTAAATAGCGAGTACAACCGCACCTTCTTGCGAAGGCATAATCGGAACGCGCACATCGGCATTTGAACCCGTAAGTGAAAGGCGCGATTCAAATTGATAGTGCTTATTCATCCACTCTCCTTGCGGATTACGGTTTTTAGCATATTGAGGAACATACTGATTGTGAAGCAACCAGTTGTCCATAAAGTCAGCGTCAACGCTAACAATTGTCTTTGCCTTAGAGAAGTCGTAATCGGGTATAGACGATTTGCCAAAGCTCATTTCATTGGCTTTGCGAATACCGTACCGCGACACTGGGTCGTAGGTTACAACTTTTACTTTTTCTTCACCAAAGGCAGTTTTAAATTCTTTAATTGCTTTTTGGGTAGAAGGGCTAATGATTGACCCTGTTAATAGAACAATGCTTTTACCACTTTCGGAAACACCTCTTAATTCAGACTTCAATGCTGAATCCATTTCAGGCCAGGTGGCATCATCGCCAACCATTTTGGGGCCTTTGAGTCTTTTCCCATCGTACAAACTCAATACCGACGAGTTAACGCGCGCAGTAAGCGCTCCCTGATTGATTCCGTGCTTATTATTTCCTTTCAGAAAAATAGGGCGTCCCTCACGGGTTTTCACCACTATGCTAGCGAAATCAAATCCATCAAAGAAAGTGGACGCGTAATACGTAGGTATTCCGGCAGTAATCTGCTCGGGCTTATTCAAATAAGGAACAGAGTGTATTACAGGCGTTTCACACGCCGCTACAGTAGCCGCGGTAACGCTAAAGCCCAAAAATTTCAGGAAATCCCTGCGATTTGTAGACGTTTTAGACAAGTCGGTTTCCGTGATGAACTCATCAACAGATTGCGCTCCCGGAGCAAATTCGTTTTGGCTTGCTTTCTGAAATTCTTCAGTTTGATGAAGATCTTCAATTCCAACCCAGTATTTTTTATTTTCAGCCATACTATTCGTGCAGCGTTGTTTTTAATAATGACATTTAGAACATTCCCATCCACCCAGATCTTTCACTGAAATGGTTCCATCTTCCAAATACTTTTTGAGCTCTTCTTTTCCGTGATCAACAAGGCGCTCATGTACCTCGTCGTAATAACCATTACCGTCCATTCTAACAGCAGTATTATTGTGGCAATCTATACACCAGCCCATAGTGAGCGGTGCAAATTGGCCTGCAACTGTATAATCTTGCTGAATTTGGCCATGGCATTCCTGACATTCAATTTCACCTACCACATAATGCTGTGCGTGGTTGAAGTATGCCAGGTCTGGAAGGTTGTGAACCTTAACCCATTTAATTGGCTTTTCTTCGCCGGTATAGCTTCTTGACTCCAGATCCCAACCTATTGCGTCGTAAATCTTTGCGATTTCGGCAGTACCTTCAGCAGATTGGCCTTCATTAATACCGGTATGACAATTCATACAAACATTTGCAGAAGGAATACCGGCATGCTTGCTTTTCAAGGCACTTGAGTGACAATATACACAGGCAATTTCATTTGTTCCGGCGTGGAGGGTGTGGTTAAATTTGATAGGCTGCTCGGGAGTATAACCCTGATAAACACCTATTCCCATAAGGGCATCATAACCAAGCACCGTAAAATAAACCAAGACAAGAATACTGATAATGGCAACAAAAGTCTTGTTTTTCCACATCCATGCTTTAAAACGTTCTCCGCTTGAAAGTGCCGGCGCTACTTCTTCACCTTCCGAATCTAATATTGCAGAATTTAATCTTGTAAGCGACGAGCGCACGCCCACCAGCGAGAATATTAAAACTAGAAGAATAAACGCAACAATAATCAACCAAACAGCAGAAATACCTGTATCTGCTGCGGCTCCCGGAGCCTGCGCGGCTCCGTCTGCTGTTCCTGTAGCAGGAACAGCAGCAACAGCAGGTTGCCAATCTGCGACATACTTTAGAATGGCGTCAATCTCTTCATTGTTTACCAATTGCGCAGCCATAAGACCACCCTTGGGCATCCATTCAGCGAGCATCTTATCTACATAAGGATCGCCCATATCTTTAACCTTGGCCGGGTTTTTGATCCACTCGTACAGAAGTTCTTCTTTACCCGCCCAACGTTCCTGCACGCCTTTAAGAGCAGGCCCAACAAGATCTTTATCTACTTTATGGCACGCAGAACAATTCTGCTTAAAAAGTTTTTCACCGTCTTGCGCGTGTACACCAGAGAAGGCGGCCACCCCAAAAACTAAAACTGCAACCCATAATAATTTAAGAACCGTAGAATGTTCTTTAGAAATATGCTTCATATCTAACCGTGTGTTCAGATAAATGGCTTTTTGAAATTTGACACAAAACTATAATAAACATCAGTTGGTTTTGCCCTATTGTCATAAAATTGTCACAGTTCCAAATAATTTATAATCAATCTAAATAAAGGTCATCCCCTTGTTGTCGCCATTTCTGGTAATAATTTTGGTTCTTTCTATCAGATTAACACATCACTATGACCAATAGAAGTATATAAATTGCATTAAATTTGCACCACAAAAAGCAAAGCAAGCTATGGCCAAAAAATTTTCAATAATCACATTTATATTCTTTTTCGGTGTTTCCCTTCATTCCTTTGCTCAGGAAAACGAAGATTGGCGGCTTTATAAGCCAGGGAAAACTACAAATCGTCAAGATTCGCTTCGCACTATACGCGAAAATTTGAATATTCAACCCGAATTGGGGAGCATTAAAATGATCGAAGACAGCAGAATCACGCAATTAAACGAGCGCAAAAAAGAGTATCCGACAAAGATGGACGGATATCGTGTTCAGATTTATTTCGGCGATCGCAGTGCTGCTCAAGAAAAGCGTGGAGCATTTGTGAGAAGCAATCCTGAATTAGGTGCATATCTTTCATACCTGGCACCAAATTTCAGGCTTCGCGTAGGTGATTTTCGCTCCAGGCTGGAGGCAGAAAAGCTTAAAAAAGAAATAGCCCGGAATTTTCCGGGCTGTTATATTGTTAAAGACAAAATTGAGCTTCCACCACTAGAAGTTGCTAAAACAGAAGATTCTGAAAACCCTGCTGAAAATTAATCAGCCAGGGTTTGTTTTACCTCTATTTCTTCAAAGGCTTCAATAATATCACCAACTTTTATATCGTTGAATTTCTCTACATTTAATCCACATTCGTAGCCTTTCGTTACTTCCTTCACGTCGTCTTTAAAGCGTTTTAAGGTTCCCAGCTCTCCTGTGTAGGCTACTATTCCATCGCGGATAACTCGGATTTTAGCGTTTCTGGTTATCTTACCATCTGTTACAATACAGCCGGCAATAGTTCCCACCTTAGATATTTTGAAGGTTTCGCGAATCTCTGCATTACCCATAATTTTCTCTTCAATTTTAGCAGAAAGCATACCTTCCATGGCGTCTTTCACATCTTCAATTGCTGCATAGATTATTGAGTAAATCTTGATCTGGATTTCTTCTTTCTCGGCCAGTCTTCGCGCTCCACCTGAAGGCCTCACTTGGAAACCGACAATAATGGCATCTGAAGCTGTGGCTAGAAGTACATCACTTTCAGTAATTTGACCTACTGCTTTGTGAATTACATTTACCGCAATTTTTTCTGTAGATAACTTCTGAAGCGAATCTGCAAGTGCTTCTACCGATCCATCCACATCTCCTTTAAGGATTATATTGAGCTCCTTAAAGTCACCAATGGCAATACGTCTTCCAATCTCGTCAAGTGTAATGTGTTTTTGAGTACGTACACCTTGCTCGCGTTGCAGTTGCTCTCTTCTGGTAGCTATACCTCGAGCTTCGCGCTCATCTTTAAGCACATTAAACCTATCGCCGGCACTTGGTGCTCCATTTAAACCGAGCATTGAAACCGGAATTGACGGTCCCGCCGATTTTACAGCTACTCCTCGCTCGTTATACATTGCCTTTACCCTTCCTGTGTAATGACCTGCAAGTACGATATCGCCTACATTTAGGGTACCACCTTCAACTATGATAGTAGTTACATATCCACGTCCTTTATCAAGTGTAGATTCTATAACCGTACCAATGGCGTTTTTATCGGGATTTGCTTTTAATTCAAGTACTTCTGCTTCGAGCAATACTTTCTCGAGAAGCTCTTCAATATTAAGTCCTTTTTTGGCAGAAATTTCCTGACTTTGGAATTTTCCACCCCAGTCTTCAACCAGAATATTCATCTGAGCGAGTTGCTCTTTAATTCTTTCGGGTTTGGCGCCTTCCTTATCAATTTTGTTTATGGCAAAAATCATTGGGATTCCGGCAGCCTGTGCATGATTGATAGCCTCTTTAGTTTGAGGCATTACATCATCATCGGCAGCGACCACAATAATAGCTAAGTCAGTAACTTGGGCACCACGAGCACGCATGGCGGTAAAGGCCTCGTGACCGGGAGTATCTAAGAAAGTGATTCTTTTACCGTTTTCCAGCTCTACACTGTAAGCGCCTATGTGCTGGGTTATTCCACCAGCTTCGCCACCTATTACATTCTCTTTACGGATATAATCCAAGAGTGATGTTTTACCGTGGTCAACGTGACCCATTACGGTAACAATAGGCGCGCGATCTTGCAAATCTTCGGGCTTATCTTCTTCAACAGCGATTGCTTCCTGACCTTCGGCAGAGGTAAATTCTACCTCATATCCAAATTCTTCGGCAACTATAGTAAGCGTTTCACCATCGAGACGCTGATTGATAGAAGCCATAATACCGAGGCTCATACATGCCGAAATAATTTCGGGAATGCTAACGTCCATAAGGCTTGCAAGGTCGCTTACCGTTACAAATTCAGTAAGTCTAAGAGTTTTCGATTCTTCTTGTTGCTGTAGTGCTCTTTCTTCTGCTCTGGTTCTGTGCTCATCGCGCTTCAACCTTCTGTTTTTTACTCCTCTAGACTTGCTACCTCCGCTAAGTTTCGCAAGTGTTTCTCTCAACTCGCGATCTATATCTTCCTTGCTAACTTCCTGACGAGGACCGCCACCTTTAACTGGCTTTCTTCCTTTTTGCGGAGCTGCTGGTTTTCGTGGACCACCACCCTGCGTTCTGTCAGGTGGTGCAGCACCTGTTCTCTTTGGATCTACTTTAGGAGCAATGCGCTTGCGCTTGCGGCGACTTTGCTGTGTTTCAGTACCGGGGTCGGTACTCATTACAGGTTTCTTCTTTTTCTTCGGCCTTTCAGGAAGATCAATCTTTCCAACTACCGTAGGGCCAGCGAGTCTACCAACATTCGTACGAATGGTATTGTCGTCAACAGGCTTCGCTTCTTCCTTTTCTTTAGCAGGAGCTTCTTTCGGCTCGTCTTTTGCTTTTTCGTCTTTTGGCTTAGCTTCTATTTCCTTCTCTTCTTTTGCCTTATCATCTTTCTCTTCAGCTTTCGCCACTTCAGATTTGGCCTTCTCTGCCTCTTCTTTCGATTTCGCTTCTTTGGCTTCTGCCTCTTTCTTAGAAGCTTCTTTCTTCGAAGCTTCTTCTTTAGCTTTTGTCTCTTCCTGCTCTTTTGCTTTCGCCTCTTCTTCTTTCTTCTTCTCTTCCGCTAAAGCATTTTTCTTTTTATCCAGATCTATTTTACCCACTACAGATATTCCGGGACCTCTTGTTACACTTGGCCTAATGATATCATCATCATCTTGCGTGCCTTGTACATTCTTAATAAAAATCTCTTCTGGCTCTTCCTTAGCAGGCTTTTCTACTTGAGGCTCATTTCTATCCAGGCTCACAGTTTCACGCTTGCCCGACGATACACCCGCCAATTTTGATTTTTCTTTTAGCGTTTTGCTATCCTGAAATTCATTTTTCAGAATTTCATAAGCAGCTCCGTCTATCTTCGTATTCGGGTTGGTGTCTATATCGTGACCACTAGACGCGAGAAATTCAACAATTGTGGCTATTCCCACATTGAATTCCTTAGCGGCTTTACTTAATCTTACTGTTTGTGACTTTGCTGGCATATATATATTGCTCCGTTTCTACGAGATGATAAAATAAATGAAATACTTTGTTTAATCAAGCTCTTCGCGAAGGATTTTTATAATTTCTGCTATTGTTTCTTCTTCCAGGTCGGTTCTGGACACCAAATCTTCTTTGGTTAATTCCAATACACTTCTGGCGCTATCCAAACCTACAGCCTTTAATTCATCGATGATCCAACCATCAATTTCATCTGCAAACTCATCCAAATCTACATCCTCGTCGTCTTCTTCCGTTTCGCGATATACATCCAGATCGTAACCTGTAAGCTTGCTTGCCAATTTAATATTAAATCCACCCTTACCAATAGCGAGAGAAACCTGATCTGGCTTAAGGAATACCTCGGCCTTCATTTCTTCTTCGTTAATCTTTATATTGGTAATCTTCGCAGGGCTTAATGCTCTTTGTATTAATAACTGAATATTGGACGTATAGTTTATTACGTCAATATTTTCGTTTTTCAATTCGCGTACAATGCTGTGAATACGAGATCCTTTCATACCGACACAGGCACCTACCGGATCAATTCTATCATCGTAAGACTCTACGGCCACTTTGGCTCGTTCGCCCGGTACCCGAACTATTTTTTTAATGGTAATAAGTCCATCAAAAACTTCAGGTACTTCCATTTCAAACATACGCTCCAAAAATTCGGTCGCTGTGCGCGAAAGAATAACTATTGGGTTATTGTTGCGCATCTCAACTTTAGAAACTACTGCTCTTACAGCATCGCCTTTCTTAAAGTAATCTGATGGAATTTGTTCTGATTTTGGAAGAATTAATTCATTTCCTTCATCATCAAGAAGCAAGATCTCGCGTTTCCATACCTGGTAAACTTCTCCTGTAATAATCTCTCCTACCCGCTCGCTGTATTTTTTGTACAAGCTATCTTTCTCCAGCTCTATAACCTTCGAAACCAAGTTTTGACGCATCGAAAGAATGCTTCTGCGACCAAAATGCTCTAATTTAATTGCCTCTGTTGCCTCTTCTCCAATTTCAAAATCGGGCTCAATTTTTATTGCTTCCGAAAGTGCAATCTGGCTGTTATCATCTTCCACTTCACCATCTGGCACAATTTCGCGATTACGCCATATCTCAAGGTCACCTTCATCAGGATTGATAATGATGTCAAAATTTTCATCAGTACCGTGTTTTTTAATCAGCATATTCCGGAATACATCTTCCAAAATACGCATCATAGTTTCCCTATCGATGCTTTTAAACTCCTTAAACTCCGCAAATGATTCGAACAAATTTGTATTGCTCATGACTTCCTATTTGAATAAAATTTTAATTTTTGCCTGCTTTATTTCGGGGTAAGAAAGTACATGGTTTATTTCAACCAGTTCTTTTTTCTTTTTGCCCTCTATCTTTTCTTTCTTACTTTCTTTCACTTCAACTTTTTCCTGATCTGCACTCATCAACTCACCCTCAAACTCCTCGCCGGTTACAAGCCTAATTTCGAGGTGTCTGCCAACATTTTTTATGTACTGGCGGTAATCTCTAAGCGGTTTACCAAGTCCGGGCGAGCTTACCTGAAGCGAAAAATCTTCTTCTTCTCTATCAAGGTTATGCTCAATTTGTCGGCTAATATCAACACAATCTAAAATAGAGATAGGACCCATGCTTTCAAGCTCAACGCTAATCGCATTACCAGATTTGATTTCTACACTTAAAAGGTAGTAATCAGTATCTTCTATTTTCTCGGCAACCAGCGCCCTTATTGTATCTTCAGTTATCAAATCAAGATGGAATAAAAAGAGGGGCAGCTGCCCCTCTCTCTTTTTTGTCCTTTAATTGGCGCAAAGATAAGCATTATTTTGAGATAGCAATATGCTTATTTTCAAATTAATGCCCCATGGTATTATCCTTAATAACACGCACTTTACTCCCATCCTTATATTCTATTTCTTTAATGACATTTCCGGCAGGCGAATATTCTATAAATCGTCCATCGCGCCGGCTGTTTGTATACATTTCTTTGTACTGCACTTGTCCACCCCGGCGGTGATAAGTTAGCGACTCACCATTTAGCTTTCCGTCAGTATAAGTAGCTTCGCGCATTTTGCCGCCTTCCGGGAAAAAATAAATCCACCTTCCGCCGGGCTTGCCTTCTACGTAGCTTCCCTCTTGCTCCGGAATCCCATTTTCGCTGTACTTGCTATAAGGGCCGTTTAAGGATCCATCTTTATACCATGCATTTTCCTGCATGGTGCCATCGGGATACCAATATTTCCAGTTGCCATTCTTGCGATCGTCTTGCCAGGTTCCGGTATAGTTCGGTTGCCCGTTTGGAAACCATCCTTTCCAGCTTCCTTCTATTTTCCCTTTTACAAAACTGCCTTCATCTTTGGGTTTTCCGTTTTCGAACCACGATTTCCAAAGACCCTCTTCGAGCCCATTTACATACTCGCCTTCCTGAAGTTTCGTTCCATTTTCAAACCAGGTAGTCCAGGTACCCGTTTTCATATCAGAATTAAAATTTCCCACTCGCCATTTGCTTCCATCGGGGTAGTAATACGTCCACTCTCCCATTCGCTTTCCGTCATTCCATTTACCAACTGTTTGCAACGTGCCATCGATATACCAGTATTTCCACTCTCCATTCCGCTTCCCATTGGCAAAATCGCCTTTCATTTCTACGTGTCCGCTGTCGCGAAAAAATGTCCATTCATTGGTTTCCCTACCGTTTTCAAAAATTCCTTCTACCGCAAGGTTGCCGCTATTGAAGTATTCTTTGTATGGTCCGCTAAGCGAATCTCTATCAAAAGTGGTCGTTTTATACTTTCCACCCGTTTGTAGAAAATAAGTCCAAACCGAGTCTTTTTTCCCATTTTCATAATATCCTTCGGTTCGTTTTGTGCCATCGGCATACCAGGTTTCAGATTTTCCTGTCATTAGTCCACCTGTGTAAGATTCACGCGTTTTCAATTCGCCGGTATCGTAATAATCTACTAAATTTCCAGCTCCGTCTTCAACGAGTTGCTTTCCGCTTTTATCCCAGAAGTTCATTAACAGAACAGAATCTCTACCCACATAGTTTTCTTCCATTTTTAGTATAGAATCGGGATACCAGTATTTCCAAAGTCCGGTTTTATAGCCTTGATCATATTGACCTTTTTCTTTGATATTTCCCGGAAGGTAATACGCGGCAAAACTGCTGTCTTGCTTGTCCCAGTCAAAAAAGCCTTTCTCTTTTAGCTTGCCATTAAAAAAGTAGGTAATTACTTCACCATTCAGCCTTCCGGCCGCATACGTTGATTTTTCTTTAAGTACACCGTCTGAATAATAGTACTTCCATTCGCCGTTTTCTAAACCGTTGGTATACGTTCCTTCCGAACGTTTTATCGTATTTGCCTCGTCCCAATAATCAGCATAAGGTTGATCTTGTGCATACAATGCAATTTGCGCAAATAGAAGCACGAACGGTAAAAATGTTGACTTTATGAAATTCATGAAAACACAATCCATTTAAAAACTTTAAAGTTCGCTTCTTAACGAGTAGTACCTCGCTGAGATTGCTTTAAGTGCTAACAAATTTTTGTGTGAAAGGGTTGATTGGTTCTTGGTGATTGGTTTTTGGTTTTTGGTGATGCTTGCTATTTGAAAATTATTAAATGACCTCCCAATTATTAAAAAGCCTTTGTCAACTATATCAGTTTACATTTGTTAGAGTCTAACCAAACAAAAATGAAGAAAGTTTTAATAAGCGGCGGCAGCGGCCTTGTAGGTTCGGCATTGAGCAAAAAGCTCATTGAGCGGGGCTATACGGTAAATATTCTATCGCGATCTCCCGGAGAGAAAGATGGCATTAAGGCATTTGAATGGGATATTGAAAAAGCCGAAATAGACATGCACGCATACAAGGGTGTAACTGCGATAATTCACCTCGCCGGCGCCGGGATAGCCGATAAACGCTGGACCGATAAACGAAAAGAGATTATAATTGACAGCAGAGTAGAGTCTGCCAGACTCTTGTACCTCGGTGCTGTAAAAGCGGGAATAAAGCTAAGCGCATTTGTTTCTGCCAGCGGAATAAACTATTATGGCAGTAAAACTACCGATCATATTTTTGTGGAAACAGATCCACCTTCGTCTGAATTTATAGGTGATTGTTGTGTGCAATGGGAAGCAGCGGCTGATGAGTTTAAGGACTTAACCAGAGTAGTAAAACTCCGAACAGGCGTAGTACTATCCAAAAAAGGTGGTGCGCTTGATCGCATGGCTCAACCGGTAAAGTTGGGTGTTGGCGCACCTCTTGGAACCGGAAAACAGTATATACCTTATATCCATATTGATGATTTATGCGAAATGTACATTTACGCGATTGAAAACGAACATGTAGAAGGAGCCTACAACGCCTGCAATGGCGATTATGTAAATAACGTTGAACTTACTGAGGCGCTGGCTCGCGAACTGAATAAACCCCTTTGGATGCCACACGTTCCGGAATTTGCGCTAAAATTACTTTTTGGCGAAATGGCTCAAATTATTCTTTACGGAAGTCGCGCCAGTGCCGATAAAATAAAATCTACCGGGTTTGAATTCAATTTTCAAAATATGAATCAAACGCTTTTTGATATTTATGAGTGAAGAAAAGATCTGCCCCGCTGAAATAGCGGGGTAATCTCCTGTGTGGATTTGGCAATTTGGTAAAGCTGAATTGATTAGTGTATTGAAAAGCCTTACACTCCTCCCTCCAGTTACAAAATTTTACGGCCACAACTATTTTAGCGTTGCCCAATATTTTGGATGGTACCTAAAATGTTTCTCTTAGCCACTCCTCTTAAAGCTTATAGCTTCTTGCCTATTGCTCATTGCCTGTTGCACATTGCCTATTAAAGCTTACTTCCTCCTACCCTGCAGCATTTCAAGAAATTCCAGAAAACCTTCTTTCTGTGAATCGTTCAATGATGTATTGTCTATTTCGGCTTTAGCCAATTGAAAATAGCGCAGCGACTCGTCTTTAGTAATTTCATCAATTTTCAACTCTCTGAACAATTTCAACACCCTACTTACCTTTTTGTCACCATCGGAGATAGTGTTTTGAAAATAGATGCTTTCAAGCTCTGCCTGTACATCGGCGGAAGCCAACTCAAGTGCCTTGATAATCAGATAGGTCTTTTTATTTGAAAGGATATCGCCACCAACCTGCTTGCCAAAATCTTGAGGATTGCCAAAGGCATCGAGATAATCGTCTTGTATTTGAAAGGCGATTCCACAGAGCTTTCCAAAATTGTAAATATGCTTGCAATCATCCTCGGATGCATTTCCCAAAAGGGCGCCCATTTTTAAGCTACAACCGAGCAAAACTGCGGTCTTAAGACGAATCATTTCTATGTATTCGCTCACTGAAACATTCGTACGGCTTTCAAAATCCATATCGAGTTGCTGTCCTTCACAAACTTGCAGCGATGTAGTGTTAAACAAATCGAGAATAGCCTTTAAATGGTCGTGGCCGCAAAGGCTTAGCTGCTTGTACGCTTCAATAAGCATAGCATCGCCTGACAGAATGGCTGCATTGCTGTCCCATTTTTCATGTACTGTAGCTTTGCCACGGCGTAAGGGTGCCTTGTCCATAATATCATCATGAACAAGTGAGAAATTATGGAAAATCTCTACTGCGAGCGCTGTGCGAATGAGCTGCCCCTCTGCTGCGCCAAATGCCTTGCCCGAAAGTAGAACCAATGCAGGCCTAATACGCTTACCACCAAGCGCTAAAATATAGCGGATAGGTTGGTGGAGGGAATTATCAGGAAGAGAACCGGCATAATTTAATAGTGCCGCCTCAAATTTATTTTGAAGTGCATCGAGATGTTGTGTCATTTTAGCAAATTCAATAAGTATTGTCCATAACCGCTTTTTACAAGGGGTTGGGCAATTTCGTTGAGCTGATCGGCATTGATAAAACCCATTTGATAGGCTATTTCTTCAATACAGCCAATTTTGAGACCTTGCCGATCTTCAATAACCTCTACAAACTGGCCGGCTTGCATGAGTGACGAAAAAGTGCCGGTATCAAGCCATGCAGTTCCTCTGTCGAGAATAGCAACTTTGAGCTTTCCGGCTTTTAAATACTCCTTGTTTACATCGGTAATCTCATATTCACCGCGTGTGCTTGGCTTGAGCGATTTTGCAATTTGTACAACGTCATTGTCATAGAAATAGAGACCTGGAACAGCAAAATTTGATTTGGGCTTCGTGGGTTTTTCTTCTATTGAAAGTGCATTCATTTTATTGTCAAATTCTACAACTCCATATCGCTCTGGATCAGACACGTGGTAAGCGTAGACAATTCCTCCCTCGGGATTTGTGTTTTGCTGAAGGAGTTTTTCAAGACCCATTCCATAAAAGATATTATCGCCAAGAATGAGCGCTACTTTATTATTGCCGATAAATTTTTCGCCAATTACAAAAGCCTGGGCGAGGCCATTTGGAACTTCCTGCACGGCGTAAGTAAATTCACATCCCAATCTTTTCCCATCGCCTAGCAATTTTTTAAACTGTGGCATATCGTGAGGTGTAGAAATAATCAGAATCTCGTTTATTCCCGCGCTCATAAGGGTAGAAAGCGGGTAGTAAATCATTGGCTTGTCGTAAACCGGCATCAATTGCTTGCTAACAGCTATGGTAAGCGGATAAAGCCTTGTTCCAGAGCCGCCGGCGAGAATAATTCCTTTCATAACGATTGGTTTCTATTCAATTTTTTTCTCTCCTATTATTTCGAGATCATCCAGCTCAATGTCTTCCTCTTCATTGGTTATTTCAAGGAAGGGCTCTTCAAATGATTTGGTAATAACTCTGTGTTGCAAAGTCATAAGCAAACTAGGTAGCACGATAAGATTGCACAACATGGCTATCATGAGCGTAACCGAAACCAAAATCCCCAAGGCTATTGTACCTCCGAAATCACTGGCAGCAAAAATTCCAAATCCGAAAAATAGTATGATGGAAGTATAAATCATGCTCCTTCCTGTTTCATTAATGGCAGCCATAATGCATTCCTTAATATTCCAGGGACGCTGCTTTAGCTCAAGCCGATACCGCGATAAGAAATGTATGGTATCATCTATGGAAATACCAAAAGCAATACTGAAAACCAAAATGGTAGAAGGCTTAATGGCGATACCAAAATATCCCATAATTGCGGCAGTGCAAAGAAGCGGGATAAGATTTGGCCCCATCGAAACCAATATCATTCGAACTGATCCAAACAACAGAGCCATCAGAGAAGCGATCAAAATTATAGCAAAGGCCAGGCTAGTAAAGAGGTTTTTAATCAAATAATTTGTTCCTTTCAAAAATACAATACTCGTACCGGTAAGCGTGGTGGTATAATCTTTAGGAGGGAAGATGGAATCGATTTTTGGCGCCAAATGAGTCATTAAGCTGTCGAGCTCCTCGGTGCCGATATCAGCAATTTGGGCAGTAATGCGCGTATATTGCTTTGTACTGTCCAGAAATAGTTTTGAAATATCGCCAGAGCCTTCTTGGTTTCCCTGAATATAGGGGCCGATAAAAGACTTTTCGTAATTATTTAATAGCGCATATTTTTGCTCTGAACCATTGTAGTAAGCCTGTTTGGCAAATTTTACTGCATCTACAATTGAGAGTGACTTAGATATTTCGGAATACTGCGATAACTCAGTCTGTAATTTCTCAATCTTCTTTAGTGTTTTATCGCTCGTTACGTCGCCTTTTCCTTTTGTGCCAATCAATATATCAAGAGGCATAACGCCGTTGAAATTCTTTTCAAAGAACTTTAAATCGACAATTATCTGGTCATCATCCGGAAGGTCATCCACAATATTTCCGGTTGCCGAAACCTTCGATATTCCATAAGCGGCAATAAGTAGGACAACCACCACGGTACCATACACCTTCTTGCGGTGATTCTGTACAATATTTACCAGTGTAGCAAGAGCCTTATCAAGCGATTTTCTATCTAAGTGTCTGGTATGTCGATCAATGGGCGGTGGTAAAAAGCTGAGGATACTCGGAATTATTATCAGCGAAAGCAGAAAGACGAAGAGGATATTTATTGAAGCAATTACCCCAAATTCCTTGAGAATAGCGCTATGCGTGAAAATAAAAGTAGCAAAACCAATTGCCGTTGTGGTATTTGCAATAAAGGTAGCGCTACCAATTCTTTGAATAACGCGGGCCAAGGATTTTACCTGATTTCCGTGATTTTTAAACTCCTGATGGTACCTGTTGAAAATAAAGACACAGTTGGGAATACCAATTACAATTATGAGCGGTGGAATGAGACCCATAAGCACCGATAGCTTATAGCCAAGTAAGGAAATGCTGCCCAGCGACCATATTACACCAACAATTACCACGAGCAGGCTTACGAGAACTACCCGCATTGATTTGAAGAAAACAAAGAGGAGAATAGCCATAACCAGCGCTGCCAAACCGACAAACATGGCGAGTTCCTTCTTGATCATGGCCGTTTGCACTGTTCGGATATACGGCAAACCCGAATGGGCAATTTTCATATGATCTTCAGAAAACTTCTTGGTAAGCTCTAGAATGTTTTCAAGCGCCACAACCCGATCGCTGCTATTGAACACATCGCGATTTACAAAAAGCATCATCAAACTGGCATGTGTGCTATCGTTGTAGAGCATGCCGCGATAAAAGGGCAATGAGCGCATTACTCTTCTAATGCTGTCAACCTCTGCCTGGGTTTCCGGTTTGTGTTGAACGATTTTCTCTACGTTGAAGCGCTTTTCTTCCGTATTTTTTATGACCCGATAAGCATGGGCTTCAGAGAAAATAGAATCAACACCGTGAACTTTCTTTAAATCATTTCCAAGCTCGTACCAGGCTGCAAAATTGTCAAGATCATACAATTCTTCACCCTTAACTCCCAAAATGAGCACATTCCCATCTTCAGCAAATAATCTGGTAAAGTTTTCATACTGTATTTGGGTGCTGTCGGTTTTTGGCAAAATCCCTCCAAATTTGTAGGTCATTTCCACATATTGCGCCTGATAACCCATAAAAGCCGTAATCAGACCAAGTGCGACCAATAAAACAACTTTATTCCTTAGAATAAATCTCGCGGCAAATTCCCACATAGTTTTCTTTCAAGATAAGGGGCGTAAAGAAACAAAAATTTACTTTAGAGTAATCCTCAAAACCGTGGGATTGTTTAGAATGCCATTAAATATCTTGATTGCAACTAAGAAAGCGATCTCACGCAGCAAGCAAGTAATTCATACCTTTGTAGTTGATGGAAAAGTTGGATCTACTTCGGGACAAATGGCAATTGCTAAAGGCTATGAATCCTGTCCGAATTAGAAATGCGTCAAAACTCTGGTTGAGTTATCACCGCTCACGAATTACTAAGAAAAATCATCATTCGGGAATGCCGATGGCCATTTCTATTGAGCCTACAACTGCTTGCAATCTGGGATGTCCGGAATGCCCCAGCGGTTTAAAACAATTTACCCGGCCCACAGGCAATTTGCAAATGGAAGTCTTTGAAAAGCTCTTAGACCAGCTCTCAAAACGTTTGATTTATATTACATTTTACTTCCAGGGCGAGCCATTTATCAATCCGCGCCTCTCGGAAATGATTAAGAAGGCAGCCAACAAAAATATTTATACGGCCACATCCACAAATGCCCATTTCTTAACAAGCAAAAAAGCCAAAGAAGTAGTTGAATCTGGCTTAAGCCGATTGATTATAAGCATTGACGGCACCACTCAGGAAGTTTATGAAGCCTACCGCAAACAAGGATCTTTAGAAAAAGTGCTCGAAGGCACAAGGAACATACTGCACTGGAAGAAGGAATTAAAAAGTTCTACTCCGCATGTCATTTTTCAGTATTTGGTGGTAAAGCCCAATGAGCATCAATTAGATGAAGTTGTGGAGTTGGGAAATAGCCTGGGAGTAAACGAAGTTAAATTTAAAACGGCGCAGGTTTACGATTACATGCATGGAAATCCGCTGATTCCCGACAATCCGAAATATTCAAGGTATAAATTGCAATCGGATGGCACGTACGTGATTAAAAACAAACTGGTAAATCAGTGCTGGCGTATGTGGCATAGCTGCGTGGTTACTTTTAACGGCTCTGTGGTTCCATGCTGTTTTGATAAAGATGCCAGTCATAAATTAGGCGAAATAAGTGTGGTGCCCTTTCGGGAAATATGGAATGGGAAGCAATACAACAATTTTAGGCAAAGCATATTGAAATCGCGCAGCGAGATTGATATTTGTAAGAACTGTAGTGAGGGTACTAAGGTTTGGGGGTAGGTGGTTTTTGGTTTTTAGTTTTTGGCTTTCGGTGAGTTTGAGTTAAAGTGGGTTTCTTATTAAATGTTGAGTCAATTAAGCAGAAGGTGGGTTTGAGAGTCGGTTTTATAACTTCATTACCTTGCATACGCACTCCCAAAGATGGTCAATGAGATAGCGGCTAATATTCGTGACAACGTTTTTTAGCATCAAATTCTCAAGGAATACACCTTCAAAGAATGAGGATTATGGGAAACGAAAAAAAATTATGTACTTCTAAGTATTAAAATTCCCATATATGGAACTATTTTACCTTATATGGAATATCTTCACTATATTTGCCTAAAAGCTATTTAGAATTCATAATGCATGTTATTTCGTTTAAAAAATTGCGGGAATATTTTGGAACAGAACCGAAATCAAGAGCGGCACTTGTTGAATGGCATGCAAAAACGAAAAAAGCAGAATGGAAGAATTTTGCGGATATGCGGAAAACTTTCAACTCTGTGGATTATGTAGGAAACGACAGGTTTGTGTTTAATATAAAAGGAAATAATTAAAGGATTGTAGCCATAGTCATTTTTGAAATCAAGAAAGTCTATATCCGCTGGATTGGCAATCATACTGATTACGACAGGCTAAAAGAAATAAATGAAATATAAAAAATGAAAAACATATCAGATAAGGCATACCTTAAAGCGAATGATCGCCTAGAGGAATTACTTAAGCAAGTGAGTAATGACACTCCTTATGATTCTCCGCTATTGTTAGAACTTTCAGATGTAAGCGATGTCATCGAACAATACGAGGAGATTCATTACCCAATTGAACTTCCTACACTAAATGAAATGATAGAGTTGCGCATGTTCGAAATGAACTTAAAACGAAAGGATCTCGCCGAGCTTTTGAATACAAGTGCTTCCCGAGTAAGCGAATACCTGAACGGAAAAAGGGAAATCACGCTAAAAGTGGCGAAAGACCTGCACAAAAAATTGAATATTGATGCAGAGATTATTTTGCAGTGATCTGGAAACTACCCTTCTATAAAGCCCTTCAAAATTGCTCTCCCTTCAGGCGTAAGCACACTCTCGGGATGAAACTGAATTCCGTAAAATGGCTTTGTACTATGCTCCATCGACATGACTTCGCCATGTTTATCGCGTGAAGTAATTATCCAGCAAGTCGGCAGCTTTTCTTCATTGACCACCCAGGAGTGATAGCGTCCAATAAAAGGATCGACACTACAATTCTGATAAAGAATAGAATCCGGATGAGAAATATGTATTTGTTCAGAAACGCCATGATGAACGGTTTCCAGATTTTTAAGCTCCGCTCCTTCGGCAACAGCCATAGCTTGAAGTCCTAAACAAACACCAAGAATACGTTTCTCCAAACGCATCGATTCTCGCATTATATTGAGCAAGTTAGTCGATTCGTCTGGCAAGCCGGGGCCGGGAGAGAATACAATAGTGTGAAAGGCTGCTAAATCCTGCCTATCAATTTCATCAACTCGTTTTACTTCAACATCCTCATTGAGAATTGCTTCAATTATGTGAAGAAGATTGAAAGTAAAAGAATCGTAATTATCTACGATCAGGGTTTTAGAGGATAACATCAGAAAACCGTTACAACCACTATATCGTCATAATATCCTTTTCCTTTCGCTCTACTTCTATCTCAACTTTTTTGTTGTACGAATCAGTAAGTTCTTGGATTTCAATTTCAGCGCTCTTGGCTATATCTTCACTTAGTCCGTCCTTTTGGAGCTTCTTAATGTCGTCGTTTGCCTCTTTTCGCGCATTTCTAATAGATACTTTCGCATGCTCCGATTCCGCTTTGGCACTTTTAACCAAGTCGCGGCGGCGCTCTTCAGTAAGCGGCGGAACGGTAATCATAATCACTTCGCCATTGTTTTGCGGATTCAGGCCTAAATTGGAATAAGCGATTGCCTTTTCAATGGGCTCAATCATCGCCTTTTCCCAAGGCTGAATGCGAATGGTTTTAGCATCCGGCGTATTTACATTGGCCACTTGGGTAAGCTTTGTCATGGTGCCATAATAATCTACCATTACGCTTGACAGCATTGCCGGACTGGCTTTCCCGGCTCTTATTTTTAACAATTCATTTTCCAAATGGCTTACAGCATTTGCCATTGATTCTTCGGCAGCGCCGATAACAAGTTCTAAATCTTCCTGCATTGTATTGAGCAATTAAAAATTAACCAATGTTCCCACCTGCTCGCCGTCAATGACGCGTTTCAGGTTTCCACTGGCGTTAATATTAAAAACTATAATTGGGAGTTTATTTTCGTTGCAAAGCGTAAAAGCGGTAAGGTCCATTACATTTAATCCTTTTTCATAAACCTCATTAAAAGTAATGGTACTGTACTTTGTAGCAGTCTTATCTTTCTCTGGGTCAGCCGTATAAATTCCATCTACTCGGGTACCTTTCAAAATTACATCGGCCTCGATTTCAATGGCGCGCAGTGAAGCTGCAGAGTCTGTTGTAAAATATGGATTTCCGGTACCGGCTCCAAATATAACTATTCGTCCTTTTTCAAGGTGGCGTACCGCTCTTCGGCGAATAAAAGGTTCAGCAATTTGCTCCATCTTTATGGCTGAGAGTAATCTTGTTTTTAAATTGAGGGTTTCCAACGCCGATTGTAGGGCTATTCCGTTAATTACAGTGGCCAGCATTCCCATATAATCACCCTGAGTTCTTTCTATTCCACCTTCGGCGGCCTGCAATCCGCGAAAGATATTTCCACCACCAATCACGATGGCAATCTCTACGCCCATATCGTGAATTGACTGAATTTCGCGTGCGTACTGCATCAAGCGGTTATTATCTATTCCAAATTGCTTGTCGCCCATTAGGGCTTCTCCGCTGAGTTTGAGCAAAATACGTTTATACTTCATGGGTTTGTGCGCTTCTTTTAAACGATGGCGAAAAATATCAAAAAAAAAGGAGAAACTATCGTCTCTCCTTTAATCTGTATCATTTAGATTCTTAACTTAGTGAGAATCGCTTGAACGCCGTAACGCTCAGGCCTTTCTCAGCATCGCCAAGATATTGCTTAATTGACTTTTTATTGTCCTTAATAAACGATTGGTTCATCAAGGTGTTTTCCTGATAGAACTTATTTAATCGTCCCATGGCAATTTTCTCTGCCATTTCAGCAGGCTTACCTTCCTGAATAGCTTGTTCCTTGCCAACTTCAATCTCTCTGTCTATAACATCCTGTGGCACTCCGTCTTTATCAAGAGCTACCGGAGCCATTGCGGCCACTTGCATCGCTATATCTCGACCTAGCTCATCGTAGTTTCCGTCTTTATTCAGACCAACAACACTCGCAAGCCTATTGCCCGGGTGAATGTAAGCAACCACTTTATCGGCTTCTACAGTACCATAGCTCGAAAGTTGAACTTTCTCGCCTATAACACCAGTTTGCTCAGTAATTTTTTCAGCAATAGTAAGTCCGCTATCCATGTATGGAAGTGCTTTAAGCGCTTCCAAATCAGCCGGCTTTTTAGATATTGCCGTCTCTAATATATTCTCTGCAAATTTCACAAAATCAGCATTCTGGGCTACGAAATCTGTTTCGCAGTTGAGCATAATAATTGCACCCAATTTACCATTTTCAGTGGTCTTCGCAATTACAGTACCTTCAGAAGCATCGCGGTCGCTGCGCTTTGCAGCAACTTTTTGACCTTGCTTGCGCAAAAAGTCAACAGCTTCCTCAAAATCACCATTTGATTCTACAAGAGCCTTTTTACAGTCCATCATTCCGGCACCGGTTTGCTTTCTCAGTTTATTAACGTCAGCAGCAGTAATTTTCATTTCTTAAATATTTGATATTTTAAGCTCAAAATGCGTGTTAGAAAGCGAGCAACCCGAATTTCATAACCCACAAAAATCGCGTAAAGTGTTAGAATTAAGCTTTTTCAGCTTCCTTATCTTTCTTTTCAGATTTTGCTTTCTCGGCTGTTTTGTCAGCTTTCGCCGCAGCTTGCTTGTCTTTCGTTGACTTTCGTTCATCAAGACCTTCCATAATTGCGTTTGCAATTCGCTCTAGAACCACAGAAATTGATTTTGATGCATCGTCATTAGATGGAATCGGGAAATCAACTTTCGTTGGATCAGAATTGGTATCAACCATTGCGAAAGTGGTAATATTAAGCTTCTTAGCTTCCAAAAGGGCGATATTCTCTTTGTTGATATCAACAATAAAAATAGCCGATGGAATACGCGTAAGATCTGCAATACCACCAAGATTTTTCTCTAATTTAGCTCGCTGACGTGATATTTGAAGACGCTCTCTTTTTGAAAGTGTGTTCAGCGTTCCGTCTGCCTCCATCTTATCGATGCTTGACATTTTGCGAATTGCTTTTCTGATGGTAGCAAAGTTGGTAAGCATACCACCCGACCAGCGCTCAACGATAAAAGGCATTCCGGTTGGGCCGATTTTCTCTTCTATCGCAGCTCTCGCTTGATTTTTAGTGGCAACGAAAAGAATTTTCTTTCCTGATTTTGCTACCTGACCTATGGCTTTACAAGCTTCATCAAGCTTTGCAGCTGTTTTGTTTAGGTCAATAATGTGGATTCCTTTTTTCTCATCAAAGATATAAGGAGCCATGTGTGGATTCCACTTACGTGTTAAGTGGCCAAAGTGTACACCCGCGTCGAGCATTTCTTTAAAGCGGACATCGGTTTGATTTTCAGACATACTGATTTTTTAGTTTACATTCTGTTATAAAACAATTGACGGGTAGCCCTTCTTTAGGAATCCCGTCAATTTAGATACTAAACAAGCGAAATATTGAAAAATATTAACGCTTACTAAATTGAAATTTCTTACGAGCTTTTGGCTGACCGTATTTTTTACGCTCTACCATTCGCGGGTCACGGGTCATCAAACCTTCAGCACGAAGTTTTGCTTTCCACTCTGCGTCAACTTCTACAAGTGCGCGTGAAACACCAAGACGTATCGCCTCGATTTGACCTGTAATACCACCACCGTGTACATTTACATTCACATCATATTTACCTTCTGTTTCGGTAATCATGAATGGTTGTCGCACGCGGTACTGAAGCGGCATAGTTGGGAAATATTCTTTAAAGTCGCGGCCATTAACTGTTACGCTACCCGTTCCATTTTTCATGTAAACGCGTGCTACTGATGTTTTACGGCGACCAAGTGTGTTAATCACTTCCATTACTTGAGTGTATTGAGATCGATTGTTTTAGGTTTTTGAGCTTCGTATTTGTGCTCACCACCTACCACTACGTGAAGATTAGTATAAAGCTTGCTTCCAAGTTTTGTTTTAGGCAACATACCTTTTACGGCTTTCTCTACAAGAGCCATCGGTTTTCTAGCCAAAAGCTCTCTTGCAGTTAGCTCACGTTGCCCACCAGGATATCCGGTATGACGCACGTAAACTTTCTCTTCGAGTTTATTGCCCGAAAGAAAAACTTTTTCAGCATTAATTACGATTACGTAATCGCCACAATCTACGTGCGGGGTGTAATTCGTTTTGTACTTTCCACGAATCAATTTAGCAACCTTGGTTGCTAATCGTCCTAGAGTCTGGCCTTCAGCGTCAACAAGAACCCAGTCCTTGTTTACTGTTTCGCGATTGGCCGATACGGTTTTGTAACTTAGAGTATTCACTGTGTATAAGCTATTTAGCTGTATTTATCCCCTAAATTGGGGCTGCGAAGTTAATACAAATTTTGTTTTACACCAATACTTGTGCAAATAATCTTTTAACGAGATTACTCACTTTTCTGGTAAAGGTGATTTCCGAGTAAAAACTGCCCCTTCGCGGACAATTATTTTTTCGGAGTGCAAAAGTAATGATTTACACGAGATTTGGAAACAAAAGGATAAAATCATTCAATATTATTGAAAACCGTTTGGTAGTACCAAACGCTATTATTTGGCATTTTAAAGCCAACGCCGTTTTTTCAGCGGTATCCCTCGCATGAAAAATATAATTCTCCTCAATAAAACTGAAATGAACTATTTATTCAACCGATATGCCAGCACAATGTTAACGCGAGTCCAAGAGTATTCAAATTTTTCAGAGATATTAATATCGTCCTGACCGGGTACTAACAATTCCATTCTTACATTCATCCCTTCTATATTTCTCAACGACTTGGCAACAGCAATCCCAAGATCAAAACGCTCTGATAGTTTAAGATTCAATCCGACCATCACCTCTTGTGTGAATTGCCAGTTTGGAATATCTTCATCCGCACTCGCAGTCAAAGTTGAAGTGCGATTAGAGACCGCGCTGATTCCATAGCTATCCCAGCTTGCAGCGATGATATTAACCCCTCCAAAGATTTCAAAACGATCTGCAAAAGAGTAATGTGCTAAAATTGGAATACCCCATGCAAAATAGCTGAATTCAACAGTTGAGTATTCTCTTCCTTCAGGATTGTGCGAGAAGACCAATTTTTGTGCAAACTTTAACCGATCTGCCCCTATTCCAGTAGACACTGCGAGCTTGTTGAAACTGTATTTGGCCACCAGGTGCGAACCAAAACAAGCTGTTGCCTGCGGTTTAAATAATGATTCTTCAGCATTATTATTAAAAAGAGAACCCGCATTGGCTTTTAGATAAAAGTCAAACCTTCCGTTTTCATTTTGTCCGTAAACCTTATTGGTAACTAATAAAACGGGCAAGGCAAAAAGCAAAATGAATATCCGTGTATTCTTTGGTGTAAACATCTTTTTCATAATCCAAAAATTAAAGTTTATAAAAAATCAATTCAATATTTACTTATTCAGAAGGAGAGATTACAGCTTCAAAACACTCTTAATTCAATCTCTTAAGGAAAAGTTTTGACCTATTTCAATCCCTTTTCGACAGCTCAATATTGAAGCCACCAATTGGACTATCTGTCTTTACTGTGAATTCCTTATAGCGGTTTACAATCTTTTTTGATTACGAAAGAAATGCATTAAAAATGAAATATCCCTGACTTTGAAAAAATAAAAGTAAAAAAGCCATTCGTCGTCAAGAACAGCTTTAATATTAGCCCAATTATTATCAAAAAAGGGCTGAAACAAATTGCCCCAACCCTTTTAAATTTATCTGATAAAACGAAATTCTCGTCTTTAAAACTTAGGCATTCTCCAAAACACCAAGCTCCTTCCCTACCTTCTCAAAAGCAGCGATTGCCTTATCAAGTTGGGCAGTGCTATGGCCCGCAGAAATTTGTACACGAATACGCGCCTGCTCTTTCGGCACCACCGGAAAGTAAAACCCGATTACATAAATTCCTTCTTCGAGCAGCTTCTCGGCCATTTCTTGCGAAAGCTTAGCATCGTAAAGCATTACCGGAACTATGGCCGAATCGCCTTTTACAATATCAAATCCGAGTTTAGACATTCCTTTTTTGAAATGGGTAATATTGCTTTCCAATTTATCGTGCAGATCAGAACCATCCATTAATAAGTCAAATACTTTTAAAGATGCACCTACAATATTTGGAGCCAGCGAATTGCTATAAAGGTAAGGACGAGATCGCTGTCGCAGCAATTCAATAATTTCTTTACGGCCGGTAGTGTATCCGCCCATGGCGCCACCCATAGCTTTTCCAAGCGTACCGGTTATAATATCTACCCGTCCCATTACACCGCAGTGCTCAAGACTTCCGCGACCGGTTTTTCCAATTACGCCGGTAGCATGGCATTCATCTACCATTACAAGTGCATCGTACTTATCGGCCAAATCGCAGATTCCTTTCATATCGGCTACGACACCATCCATGCTAAAAACGCCATCGGTAACGATAACTTTAAAACGGGCACCTTTTTCAGTGGCCGCCTTAAGTTGAATTTCCAGATCGGCCATATCGTTGTTTTTGTAACGGTAACGCGCAGCTTTACAGAGTCTCACACCATCTATAATAGAGGCATGATTTAGAGAATCGCTTATAATGGCGTCCTCATCGGTGAATAAGGGTTCAAACACTCCTCCATTTGCATCAAAACAAGCGGCATAAAGAATGGTATCTTCCGTTTCATGAAATTCGGCAATTTTTGCCTCAAGCTCTTTGTGAATATCTTGTGTTCCGCAAATAAATCGTACAGAACTCATTCCATAGCCGCGCTCATCAAGCGTTTTCTTTGCAGCAGCAACAACATCGGGGTGAGACGACAGACCCAAATAATTATTTGCGCAAAAGTTTAAAACCTTCTGGCCGCTTGAGAGTGTGATTTCTGCACCTTGAACAGAAGTAATAATGCGCTCTTTTTTAAAAAGCCCAGCTTCTTCTATTGATTTAAGTTCTTCCTGAAGGTGATTTTTTATTTTGCCGTACATAATATTTGTGTTTGCCGCAAAATTACAAAATGAAATCTAAAAAAAACCCTTCACTAATAAGCGAAGGGTTTAAAAAGTAGTATTAAATCTGTATGATTAAACCAGTCCCTGATCGATCATTGAATCTGCAACTTTTACAAATCCGGCAATATTGGCACCTTTTATATAGTTTACTTTACCATCTTGGATTCCAAACTTAACACAGGCCTCGTGAATATCCTTCATGATGGTGTGCAGCTTGGCATCAACCTCTTCGCTGGTCCATGAAAGGCGCAGTGAATTTTGACTCATTTCTAATCCTGAAGTGGCAACACCTCCGGCATTACTTGCTTTTCCTGGTGCAAAAAGAATATTGTTTTTCTGCAAAAGCTCAACTGCCTCTGGAGTAGATGGCATATTTGCACCTTCAGCAACCAACATTAAACCTTTATCGATAAGTTTTTGTGCATCGTCCTCATTTAGCTCATTTTGTGTAGCACAAGGAAGAGCGATATCAACATTACCGGGAAGATCCCATGCGCGTTCGCCTTCAAAATATTCGGCATCCTTCACATCATCTATTAGGTCTGATATTCTACCGCGCTTCACATTCTTGATATTCATAATTTTGGAAAGAATGTATGGTGAAATTCCGTTTTCACAATAAATGTAACCGGCAGAATCGCTCATGGTAACAACTTTACCACCCATTTCGGTAGCTTTTTGACAAGCATACTGAGCCACATTTCCAGACCCGGAAACCGCTACAGTTTTACCTTGAAAAGAATTGTTCTCTACTTTAAGCATTTCGGCAGCGAAATATACGCAGCCGTAACCTGTCGCTTCCGGACGGATAAGTGATCCACCCCAGTTGCGCCCCTTGCCGGTAAGTACGCCGGTAAATTCATTGCGAATGCGTTTGTACTGACCAAACATATATCCAATTTCGCGTCCACCCACACCGATATCGCCCGCAGGTACATCTGTATCAGGACCTATATGACGGAAAAGTTCTGTCATAAAACTTTGGCAAAATTTCATTACTTCATTATCTGACTTTCCTTTTGGATCAAAGTCAGACCCACCTTTACCACCACCCATAGGCAGCGTAGTAAGGCTGTTTTTGAAAAGCTGCTCAAAGCCGAGGAACTTCAAAATGCTCAGATTTACTGATGGGTGAAAGCGCAAACCACCTTTATAAGGCCCTATGGCCGAGTTAAACTCGATGCGATAACCTCTATTTATCTGCGGTTTGCCGGCATCATCGAGCCACGGGACACGAAACATGATTACGCGTTCTGGTTCTACAATTCTTTCTAAAATTTTTGCTTCCTTATATTTCGGATTATCTTCCATAAAAGGAATAATTGTTTCAGCTACTTCTTCAACTGCCTGGAGAAATTCCGTTTCGTTGGGATTCTTAGCCTTTATCTTTGCCATAAAGGCATCTATAAGCGATTGGTGTTTCGCGTCTTCCATGATGAGAGTTATTAGGAAATGTGCGGCAAATGTAGAAAAAATATCATCCCAATAACAGCCCGTATCTTAAGTAGAACATATTACTATACCGCTCAACATTAAATACTTACAAATTTAGTCTTTGTGTTATTTTTACACTAAGTAGCAATACCTGTAGTTGCTTCTTAGCTTTTTATCACCGATCAGCGCTTTCCAATTCAAACATCTCATGCTTTATACCAATAAGGCTTGATAGCTTGAAAGCAAGGACCGTGGATGGGACGTGCCTCCCTCATTACATGCTATTTAGCGTTTTCTATACTTTGAATTTCGGATAAGCTCGTTAACATACCTCATAATTTTTCCCCGGAAGGGAACGCACCAAACCATTAAGCTCAAGGGTGAGCAAGTGTACCATAACCATGCTCATTGGCAATT
Organism: Cryomorpha ignava; assembly: GCF_010686655.1. Taxonomy (GTDB): domain Bacteria; phylum Bacteroidota; class Bacteroidia; order Flavobacteriales_D; family Cryomorphaceae; genus Cryomorpha; species Cryomorpha ignava. The sequence continues at coordinate 45,030 of NZ_JAAGVY010000001.1, forward strand.
CCGTAGCCAGACTTAGTTCATCGATCTGCGTTCTTCCTTTTTCGCGCAGGCAATCCATCAACTTTTCTTCTTCGGGTTTTAAATCGATAAAAATCTTTGTTTGAATTGGTTTGGCGTTGGCAGCTTTTGTCCAGCCCATAATATATTCCAGATCTTTTGCAGATTCGAGCAGTGCCGCCTTATTCGATTTAATCAATCTATTACAGCCGTCAGATTTTGGGTCGTGTATCCTTCCAGGAATGGCGAAAACATCTCGAAAATAGCTTGCCGCGAGATTGGCAGTAATTATAGATCCTCCCGAAATACCCGACTCCACTACAATTGTTGCATCTGTCATTCCGGCTACAATGCGGTTTCGCTTTGGGAAGTTTTCCCTGTCGGGGATGGTGCCAATACTAAACTCGCTGACCAAGGCACCCTTTTCTGCCATTTCTTTGGCAAATCGAGTATGCGAATTGGGATAAACGCTATCTAGCCCATGAGCCAAAACACCAACAGTGGGAAGGCCGAGCTCGAGACATGCCTTGTGCGCCTGAATATCTACTCCGTAAGCCAATCCACTAACAACAGTAATATTGTAAGGCAGCATGCTCTCTATCAATTCCCGGGTAACCTGCATTCCATAGTCGGTAATTTTACGGGTGCCTACAATGCTTACCATTCGCTTTGCCGATAAATCTGCCGGGCCTTTTTTGAAAAGCACTACAGGTCCATCACTGCAATGGGTTAAGCGGTTTGGGTAATTGGAATCTTGAAACGAAATAACCTCTACGCCCTTTTTTTCGGAAAACTCAAAATCTTTTTCGACGGCGTCAAAATCGCGAAAAGAAGATATTGCTCCAGCACGTACCAGGCTCATACCGGGCACCTGCATTAGCTCGCGTGAGCTGAGATTAAACACTTCGCGTGCTGTTCCAAAGTGCCGAATAAGTTTTTTTACGCTCATTACGCCAACATTTTCTACCATACTGAGCGCGAGCTGGTAAAACACCTCATCTTTATCTATTGGAATCTTTTTCATGAAAACTATTGCGTGTGCGGCTGTGTTAAAGCCCGAAAATAACTAAACTTGGCCTCAATTATGGAAAATGTTGAAAAACTCGGAATAATTCCTGCCAGATATGCCTCTACTCGGTTTCCTGGAAAGCCACTTGCGCTTATTCACGGAGTGCCCATGATAGAGCGGGTATACCGACAGGCAGAAAAGTCTGATCTCGATAAAATATTGGTTGCCACCGATGATGAGCGGATAGCAGATTGCGTTAAGAGTTTTCATGGAAATGTGGTAATGACCAGCCCCGACCTATCTTCAGGAACTGATCGTTGTAGAGCTGCGATTATAGAAAGTGGAATAAAAGCCAATCTTGTGGTAAATATTCAGGGTGATGAACCACTTATTGACCCCGGGCAGATTAATACCGTGTTAAGATTGCTTAGCGGACACGCCGTAAATATTGCTACCTTAATAAGTCCGGCACTTGGAAAAGAAGAAATAGAGAACATGAATCGCGTAAAAGTGGTGACTGATATAAACGGAAAAGCACTTTATTTTTCGAGACTGCCCATTCCTTTTTCAAGAAATATCGGAGAGAACATTTCTAAATATCATATTCATCTGGGAATTTATGGATTTAATGCGAGCACCCTTTTAGAGCTGGGAGAACTGAATACCGGTTTGTTAGAACAATTAGAATCACTGGAACAGCTGCGCTGGCTAGAAAATGGATATACCATTTACACCGCAAAAACCAGTGAGCGTGCAGATAGCGTAGATACACCTGAAGATCTTGAAAATATCGAAAAGAAATATTTTCTTTGACCCCTTGATTGAATAGATATGCGTAAATTTGAATTTGTATTAAGCATAGCCTGTGGAAATAGATAAATACATACAAGAACTTTTATACGATTACGACTGTGTAATAGTGCCTCAACTCGGTGGTTTTGTTACCAATTACCGTCCTGCTGTTGCTGATTTAAACTCAGGAATAGGGCATCCGCCGGGAAAGGATATTCGTTTTAATAAGAACCTTACTAAAAGTGATGGTTTACTGGAGCGTGCTGTAGCCGATGGTGCCAAAATAAGTTTTGAAGATGCCGGTATAGTTTTAAAAGACATTTCTGAAAAATATTGGTCGAAGTTGAATGGCGGAGCAAAAGTGCAATTTAAGCGTATTGGCGTTTTGTATATCGACGATCATAAAAACCTGCGTTTTGAGCCGGCTGCTGATCAAAATTACCTGAAAGCGTCGTTTGGTCTCGATTCATTTACCCTGCCGGCAATCACTGAAATGACGCAAAACCCGGATGAAGAGAAAAAACCGACACCTGTAATACCGATTGAGCGAGCAGAGCCGGAAACTATCAGATTTAAATCGAATAAAAGCATTTACTGGGTAGCAGCCGCTACCATACTTCCGTTTGTGGCTATGAGCGTCTATCTGGGTGTTTCCACAAATTTTAAAAGTCCAACAGAAATCACCCTCGCAGAGCTTATTCCTTTTGGTATAAATCCTGCCGAAGCCGTGAAGTTTACTCCGCGTGCAACATCCGCGGAAGCGAAACCTGCCAGCAACGATACTGACGGAACAGGTTTTCCTGAAAACACCGCTGTCTTTCCATTTTCATTTGAAACCAATACTGTGGATAGTTCAGGCGTATGGATAAATTTAAACGAAGAAAAAAAGCCTTTTGCCACTCCTGAAGAAGTTTCTCCATCAAAATCAAAACTCACCGGCACATACCATATTATAGCCGGCTGTTTTGGCGAAGAGGTGAACGCAAAGAAATTTGTAAATAACTTGAAGGATCGCGGATATAAAGCTGCCATTTTAGATTACCACAAGAAATTACACCGCGTAAGATTAGAAAGCTTTACTGATTATTCTACTGCCTTAAGCACTTTACAAGAGTTGAGAAATGACGGAACTTTTCCGAATGCATGGTTACTAAAAAAACCATTATCTTAAAGGAATGACAGAAAAGAAATTAGATTTGGGAAATTGCACATTGGAGGCACTTGAATGGGATGTTGTAGAGCTTCATATTAACCCGGAACAAATCTTGCAACCAGATGATGTGCGGAAAATATTTGATGAGATTCACAAAAAATTCCCAAAAGGCAAAACGCTTATGGTTACTGCGGGCGATAAAGCAACCCTTAGCCCGGAAGCACGTGAACTCGCCTCTTCCGAAGATATTACGCATCAGATTCTTGCCGATGCAATCGTTACAGAGCATTATTCGCACCAGATGTCGTCAAACTTTTTTGTACGCTACAACCAACCGTATCGTCCTACAAAACTTTTTAAGACAATAGAAGAAGCTAAGGATTGGTTAAAATCATACGCAGCGGAGTAGAATTTTTAGAAATTATATTTTAGGAATCTTTTCTTTTGCGCGTTCTTTTGCGCGCCCGTCGGTAAAGCATAATTGCAATGCTTAGCACTATGCCAAGGGCAATAATACCGCCGGCTCCAAAAATCCAGCTCATGGTATTTTTAAACACCACCGTAAATACGATTGCGAAAAGCAAAACGGTAGCAAGCTCATTGTAGAATCGCAGCTGTCCACTTGTCATAGGATATTTATCGCGCTGCTGCTTTCTGAATATAACATGAAGGGAAATGTGGTAAAGCAAGAGCAGAAAAACGAAACCAAGCTTTACGTGCATCCACGGAAGTGAAAGATAACCCGGCGCAATAACAACCATAACTATAGCTGTAAGAAGGGTGATAATCATTGCGGGCCAGGTAATAATAAACCAAAGCCTACGCGCCATAAGTTTTAACTGTCTAATTACAGCACCACGCTCATTTTCGGGCAGTTGCATAGCTTCTACCTGATATATAAAAAGGCGCGGAATGTAAAACAAACCCGCAAACCAGGATACGATGAAAATGATGTGCAGCGCTTTTGCCGCAAGATACCAGGAGCCAATCATTGGTGCAAAACTAAGAGATGAAATTGGATATATTTCAAAAAATATAGAAGTGCTCAATTCAGCTCGAACAAATAGGGGTTTATTGATAAGTTGAGCTCGAGCAGGGCAAAACGAAATTCTGCGCTTATCTTTGCAGTCCAAAAATGACATTGTAATGAGCGAAAAGAAATTTGCGAGAGAAACGTTTGCTTCTACTTCAAAAATTATTCTTCCCAACGATACCAACACATTGGGAAATCTGATGGGAGGTCAGCTATTGAACTGGATGGATATAAATGCGGCTATTTCGGCACAGCGCCATTGCCGCCGTGTGGTGGTTACGGCAGCCGTAAACAATGTATCGTTTAACCGTCCGGTAAAATTGGGCGATATACTTACTATTGAATCAAAAGTATCGCGTGCTTTTTCATCGTCGATGGAAGTATTTTTGGATGTTTTTACAGAAAATCACCGTACCGGAAAACGTACCAAATGCAATGAAGCTATTTACAGCTTTGTAGCTGTAGATCAAGTGGGTCAGCCCATAAATGTGCCTGAGATGATACCGGAAACAGATCTTGAAAAAGAACGTTTTGCGGGAGCTTTGCGCAGACGACAGCTAAGTTTGATTTTGTCTGGACGAATGGATCCGAAAGATGCTACTGAGCTGAAGGCGCTATTTGCTTGATAGTTAAACAGGTGCTGTCATTTATTCCGCAGCAGGAGAGATTATAAGTAATGTCAATTAAATTGACTGAAATTGCCTAATTAACTATATCTACCGATAAACTACCGCAGCTTTATCTCGCAAGTTATAAGACGATGACATCACCTCCCCATATGCGCCAACACTTCTTATCGCGATGATGTCGCCTCTTTCTGTTTTAGGAAGGGCAATGGCCTTTCCAAAACAGTCTGATGATTCGCAAATAGGACCTACAACATCGTATTTTGAAGAGGGGTCATCGTTTAATTTGCTTAAGTTTTGAATAAGGTGAAAAGACTGGTACAAAGCTGGTCTAATCAGTTCTGTCATTCCGGCGTCAAGAATTGTGAAGTTGGTTTTTATACCCTCCTTAATATATAAAACTCTGGAAATCAAACTGGCGCATTGAGCCACTACAGACCTGCCCAGTTCGAAATGCAATTCCTGATTTGGTCTGAGATTCAAAAACTTTTTGAAAATCTGGAAGTAAGTCTTAAAATCCGGAATAGGCTCGCCATCGGGATTTTGGTAATTAACACCCAATCCACCTCCTACATTAATGTGGTGTATCTCAATACCCCGGTCGCTAAACTCCCTTTGGTAATCATTCACTCTATTGCAGAGGTTTTTAAAAACAGATAAGTCCAGAATCTGTGAACCAATGTGAAAGTGTAAACCAAGTAATTTGATGTTGGTCAATTTTGCTAATAACTCAAACAGGGCGCTCAATTCCCAATGGTTGATACCAAATTTATTTTCTTCAAGACCCGTGGTGATGTAGTAATGCGTTTTGGCATTCACATTTGGATTGAATCTGATGGCTATCGGTGCCTCAAGCCCCATCTTACCCGCCATAGTATCTATTACTTCCAACTCTGGCAATGATTCTACATTGAATGTGAATATCCCGGTTTTCAAGGCATATTCTATTTCTTCATCCGTTTTTCCCACCCCGGCAAAAGCAATTTTGCCTGGCTCAAATCTATTTTTGATAGCCCACTTAATTTCATTGCCGCTAACGCAATCTATTCCCAGTCCGTACTCCTTTATTTTTGCTAAAATACGATCATTCGTATTTGCCTTAATGGCATAATGAACTTTGTAATTGAAACCCGCAATTTCATCATTAATCACCTTAAGCGTTTCGTCCAACACGGTTAAGTCGTAATAGTAAAAAGGCGTTTTGTGGTTTTGAAAACCCGCAATTATTTCCTTATTGAACATGGCTTCAGGAAAATAAGGTATTTAGATTTTGTAATGCCATTTTTTTATGATCGGTATCAACCAAAAGAGAAATATTGTGATTGCTGCCCCCGTATGAAATCATTCTGATTGGAACTTTTTTAAGTGCATCAAACACCTGATTGGCAACTCCTTTATCCGTTCGTATAAAATCGCCTACGATACAGATAATGGTTTGATTTTGATCCACTTCTACATTCCCATATTTAGCTAATTCAATTTGGATAGCTTCAAGGTGTGTTGCGTCATCGATCGTTACAGAAACTGCTACTTCAGATGTGGAAATCATGTCAATGGGCGTTTTATAGAGCTCGAATATTTCGAATACCTTTCTCAAAAAACCATAAGCTAAGAGCATTCTGCTCGAGTTTATTTTAATAGCCGTTATATTGTCTTTAGCAGCCACGGCTTTTATACCACTGCCCGACGATTGCGCGGTAATTAAAGTGCCCTCCGCATCAGGAGCCAGGGTGCTTTTGAGCCTTACCGGAATATTTGCTTTTTTGGCCGGTAAAATGCTTGAAGGATGCAGAATTTTTGCACCGAAGTATGCAAGCTCTGCAGCCTCATCAAATGTCAATTGTTTTATTGGATGGGTGTGGTCAACAACCCTCGGGTCATTGTTGTGCATACCGTCAATATCAGTCCAGATTTGCACTTCATTGGCTTGTAGAGCCACCCCAATAAGCGAAGCAGAATAATCACTTCCGCCTCGTTTAAGGTTATCCAATTCTCCATACACATTGCGACAAATAAAACCTTGGGTGATAAAAAGTTGGACTTCCTCATTCACAGAAAGCAAGCGATTGAGATTTTCTTTTATGTAAAAGTAATCGGGTTCTAAATCCTTGTCAATTCGCATAAAACTTAGAGCAGGCAACAAAACCGATGCGGTATTTATTTCTGCTAAATACAAATGGAATAAGGCGGTTGACAGTAATTCACCTTGAGCCAGAATAGCTTTTTCCTCATGCAGGGTAAAAGAGTCTAAAGTAAAGGAATGAAGGTAATCAAAGTGAGATTTTATTAAGTCTTTGCCTTTGGTCTTGAATTCTATAGAGCTAAAAAGCTCTTCTACGATTTGAAGATATTTTGCGCGCAAACCTTCTACCAGATTTGCTGCAATTTCGTTTTTCTTTTCGAAAAGACAGTTTGCAACTTCAACGAGACTATCAGTAGTGCCAGACATTGCCGACAAAACCACAACTTTTGGCTCTGGGGTTAGAACCAAATTAGCCACTTCTTTCATACGTTGGGCGGACCCTACGGAGGTACCACCAAACTTCAATACAACCATTTTGTAAAATTTAGGTGAAAGTAAATAAAAGTGATTGCTTCATCAATGAATCGGCTTTTATTGTATAAAGTAATGTTGAATGGGTCGCTTTAAATTTAGCAGAACGAATTTGTGGTTTACGATTGTCGGAATAATGTATATTTGACTCTCTGTTCTTACGAAAACGGCATGAAAGGCGAGATGATGAGTCGAATTTTTTGAAATTATGATATTGATTACCAGCTTCTTATAAATTTCTTCTCTAAAATATTTGCTTTTTACATAAATTATACTCTAAATTTGTCATTCCTATTGAAAGGACAATGAATAATTCTTCGCTACATATTTCTATTACCAGCGCAATGCCTACTCACATGATGTGTTTTATGTGTTGTATGTGCACCTGCATGCGCTGAAGCGAAAGAAATCCCATTAAGTAAATTTTATGTGATACTTGCCCGCTGAAGCCTATGCTTCGGACGGGAATTCCTGTATCCAGTCCCCTCGTTTTATCTCTCTACGCTTTTATCTAATAATCCATATAAATCTCAAAAATCATGAGCACAACTAAAGAAAAATTAAGATTTGAAACCCTCCAGCTGCACGCCGGCCAAGATGTAGATCCAACAACCAAATCGCGGGCAGTACCCATTTACCAAACCACCTCTTACGTTTTTGAAAACAGCGAAAAAGCTGCTAATCTTTTTGGGTTGAGGGAGTTTGGCAATATCTACGGCCGCATAATGAATCCCACTACGGATGTGTTTGAAAAGCGCATCGCAGCTCTGGAAGGAGGTACGGCCGCCGTGGGTACAGCATCCGGACAAGCCGCCCAGTTTCTGGCCCTCAACAATATAGCACAAGCGGGCGATAGCATTGTTTCTTCATCGTCGCTTTACGGCGGAACTTACAATCAATTTAAAAACAATTTTAACCGCCTGGGCATTGAAGTAAAGTTTGGGGATGTAGATAAAGTGGAGAGTTTTGAGCGCCTTATCGGCGAAAATACAAAAGCGATCTATCTTGAAACAATTGGCAACCCCGCTTTTAATATTCCCGATTTTGAAGCTTTTGCGAAACTTGCCGGGCGCTATAAAATTCCATTGGTTGTAGATAATACTTTTGGAGCTGCCGGCTATCTCTTTCGGCCTATTGAACACGGAGCAAATGTGGTGGTAGCTTCTGCAACCAAGTGGATTGGAGGCCACGGCACCAGCATTGGCGGTGTGGTGGTAGACGGTGGAAACTTCAACTGGGGGAATGGCAAGTTTCCACAATTTTCGGAGCCATCTGATAGCTACCACGGTCTCAATTTCTGGGATACTTTTGGCGAAGGAAATCCACTTGGCTTGCCAAATATCGCCTTTGCACTAAGAGCCAGAGTAGAAGGTTTGCGCGATTTTGGTGCCGCTCCATCGCCATTCAATAGCTTCTTGTTTTTGCAGGGAATAGAAACCCTTAGCCTTCGCGTGCAACGCACTGTAGATAACACTTTGGAGCTGGCCCATTGGCTGGAAGCCCAAGCCGAAGTAGAATGGGTAAATTATCCCGGACTTCCTACCAACCAGTACCATGCTCTGGCCAAGAAATACTTGCGAAACGGCTTTGGTGGTGTACTCACTTTCAAAGTAAAAGGTGGAAAAGAACACGCTGATAAAATCGTTGACAGCCTGAAGCTGGTGAGCCACCTCGCGAATATTGGCGATGCCAAAACGCTTATCATCCACCCCGCTTCTACCACCCACGAGCAACTTTCGCCCGAAGAACAGAGAGCGAGTGGTGTTGTGCCGGGATTACTTCGCGTTTCTGTAGGTATTGAACATATCGAAGATATCAAAGCCGATTTTGAGCAGGCCATAGAAGTTTCAAAAACAATAGGTGAGCCCGTTTTAAACTGATGGAAGACAAGATATTTCAATCGGAAGTTGATTTGGAATTGGGCGATGGCGGGCTGCTAAAGCGGCCTGCCATCGCCTACCAAATATGGGGAAAGCCCAAGCCCGACGGCAGCAATGTGGTATGGGTGTGTCATGCCCTTACGGCAAATGCAGACCCACTTGACTGGTGGCGCGGACTATTTGGAAATACCGCTATTTTCAATCCAAAAGATTACTGCATTGTATGCGCCAATATACTTGGCTCTTGCTATGGAAGTACGGGTCCCCTTTCGGAAAATCCAGAATCGCGAGAGCCGTATTATTACGATTTTCCCAAATTGACGGTGCGCGATCTCATCAAAGCACATAAGTTGCTGGCGAAGAATCTTGAAATTGATAAAATCGGGGTATTAATCGGTGGTTCTTTGGGTGGCCACCAGGCCTTGCAATGGGCAGTTGATGAGCCCGATAGGTTTGAAAATCTTATAGTTATCGCCACATCAGCAATCCATTCGCCCTGGGGCATTGCCTTCAACGAATCGCAGCGCATGGCTATTGAAGCCGATGGCACATGGGGAGAATTATCGCCCGAAGCAGGCCTTTTAGGAATGAGCGCTGCACGTAGTATGGCATTGCTTTCATACCGCAACTATTCAGCTTACGCGAATACGCAGGCAAGAACCGATACCGATATCCCATGGAAATGGCGGGCTAAATCTTATCAAAATTACCAGGGCAAAAAGCTGGCGGAACGGTTTAATGCCTTGAGCTATTACTGGCTTACCCACACTATGGATAGCCATGATATTGGGCTTGGGTATGGTGGAGTTGAAGCAGCCCTTGGTCGAATTAAAGCCAAAACACTCTCTATTTCAATTGATAGCGATTTGCTTTTTCCGCCAATGGAGCAAGAGAGAATAGCCCAGAGAATCAAAAATGGAAAGCATTTATCTATACAATCTGACTTTGGCCACGATGGATTTCTAATCGAAACTAAAAAGTTATCAGAAGCGATTTCTGGCTTTCTAAAATCAAAAGACATCCACCTTAAAAAAGAAATTACAAGCGAAATTAATCATCACAACACGATAAAAATGAAACAAAAAATAGGAATTATTGGTCACGGAACGGTTGGTGCGGCGCTCTACAAGCAAGTTGAGAACCTTCCGGAATACGAAGTGATAAAAATTGCTGTAAAGCACCCCGCGAAGCACAAAAATTTGACGGGTAGCCTTTTGGCAAGAGACGCCTGGGAGATTATTGATCATCCCGAAATTCAAATTGTACTCGAAGCAATAGACCATTCTGGCGATGCTTTGGACTATGCTCTAAAGACCTTAAAGCAGGGCAAAACTTATATTTCCGCAAGCAAGAAGATGCTCGCAGAAAATCTCTCCGTTTTACTTCGCACCGAGCGCGAATATGGTGGGCATCTGCTATACGAGGCGGCTGTAGGTGGCGCAATACCTGTTCTTCGCGCAATCCGAGAACATCTTACTGCAGAGCCCATAAGCCGCATAAGGGGAATTATCAATGGCTCATGCAATTACATTCTCACTAAAATGGCTCTGGAAGGTATTGAATTTGAAACCGCTCTTGGACAAGCACAAGAATTGGGTTTTGCCGAGTCAGATCCTGCCAGCGATATTGATGGGTTTGACACGTATTACAAAGCTGTTTTGCTTGCAGCTGCTTCCTTTGGCGAGATGCCTGAATTTACGCGCGTAAAAATGGAAGGCATCAGAGAGGTGAGCCTGGCTGACGTAAAGCGTGCTGCCAAACAAAACGAAAAAATAAAGCTGGTAGCCGACATTCAAAGAGTCGATGATCGCTTTATTATAGACATCCGACCCACCTATATTGAAAAATCCGATCTTCTTTTTCACATTGATAATGAGTTGAATGGCGTAATAATTTACGGGCAGCATACGGGGCCATTGCTATTTCAGGGGCCCGGTGCAGGAGGGAATCCAACAGCTTCGGCAATGGTGGGCGATCTGCTGAATGCACGCAATGGGTTGACAAAAAAAGTACAGAAGCTATTATTGGCTTTGAACTGATACGGATTAGGATATTGAATTTTTATGACGTTTTCCTTTTCAATTATTGGCTGGTTAGATAGTTCCGAATAATAGCATGTTTTAAAACACGGCTATGATCCCTATAAAAACACGTTTAAAATAAATGCTTTTCACGCTGTAAAAATTTAAAGCGATTTCAGCTTAACTCCAACCAGAAAGGTACGTGGAAGGCTTGGGCCATAGATATAATTGCTGTCCCGATTTTTTCCAATATCGAAATCGTTTTGATATGCGTCAAAAATGTTTTTCGCGCCTGCGAATATCTCCAATCCTGTCTGCCCTTTCTTTAAGGCAAAGGTGTGACCAGCGCGCAAACCAACTTCTGTAAAGGGCGATGACGTGTAATACGCATCATCCCTATGACCAGTATCTTCACCTCCAAGATGTAGAATATCCATTTTGCCTGTGTACAGAAAATTTGCGGAAACATTCGTAATTCTCGAGATATTGTAGGTAAGGGTCGCATATCCATACGTATTTGGTGTGCGCAAAAACTCGCGTTTGGCGGGAAGACCTTCCATGTTTTCAACAGGATCATTAAACAGACTGGTTTGAATAGTGAAACCCGCTTCTATATTAACAACGTAATCAAAATTAGCTCTTGCCTCTAAGGTAATTCCCTGCACGGTTGCTCCCGATCCATTTCTCTTTTCAAAGCGCTCGCCAAAATCATCTTCGCCAAGCGGAAATTGATAAAACGCATCATCAAGCGTCGTATAAAAACCCTCTACGGTAAATCCGAAAATGTAATGCTCCGTAGCTCTATCGTAATTTACAGAGCCTGTAAAACTGTTTGATCTTTCTTCTTTCAAATTATCGGCCAGAGTGATGCGCGAAACGCCACCACCTGCAAAGGCAATGTGTAGATCGGCATCGAAAGCCTGCGGAGCGCGGAAACCAGTACCCCAGCCCAATCGGAATTGCATGTTTTTGTCAAGTTTATAGAGCAACGAGAGTCGCGGACTGAAAACCATGTTATCAACCAAATTGTGCTTATCGAGTCTGAATCCGGCCAGAAAGTTCAGCTTTTTGGTTACATCCCAATCGTTTTGCACAAAAATGCCCAGATCTGTTGTTGTTTGATCTATCAGATAATTATAGGCATCAATTTCGTCGTAAACGCTGTCATACAGATATTCACCGCCGATAGTAAGCACGGCGCTTCCGCCTAAAAATTGCTTAAATTTATTATCAAACTGGAGTCCACCTTGGTGGGTAATTACATCGGAAGCTCCATAAGGCGGATCGGCAAGAAAAACTTTTAGCTGTTCATCATCATCAGGCACAATGCCTGTGTAGTGCTGCCTATCTGTGCGCTGGGCGCCGTAATAAGCGATCAATGAATTATTATCTTCATTAAAATTGATTTGATAATCAAGGCTTCCCATAAAAACATTGTGCGTGCGCTCTTCAGATTGCTTAGCCAGGTGGGCTGCCCCCTTTACCATTTCGCCACCATAGCGGTATTCGTTAATGCTGCTAAGGCTTATTTCAAGTTTCTGATTTTTTGCCGGAAGGAAAAATAGGTTGGCACCAAATGAATTATTTTTAAGCTGTGGCAATTCAGAAAAGTTATCGCCATTTGCATCAAACGCCTTGCGGTTTCTATTGCTCACAAAAAAAGTCGCACCAGCATTTTGAGCTTCATTTACCAGCGTGGCATTTCCCGCAAGGATATTATCGTTGGTTTTACCTCTAATACTTTGAAACGTATTCGAAACGCTGTAGCCATTATCGTTTGGAACTTTAGTAATAACATTTACGGTACCGCCAATAGCGCTTGACCCATAGAGTGCAGACACACCACCACGCACTGTTTCTATTCGCTCTATCATATTTACGGGGATTTGCTCTAGGCCGTACAAACCTGTCAAGGGGCTAAAAGTCGGTCGACCATTTATCAATATTTGCGAGTATCCACCCTGCAAACCGTTCATTCTAATCTGTGTATAACTACAGGTTTGGCAATCTGTTTCTACGCGAAGCCCGGGTTGAAAACGAAGACCTTCAGAAAGGTTGGTGGCCACAACCTGATCAAGATCCTTGCTGTCAATCAGGTTTACAATGACCGGCGAATCCGTTTGCCGCTTAGCAGTGCGCGTGCCGGTTACCACTATCTCTTCTATATCGAGCATACCTTCTTTAAGTTTGGCATTAATTTCTACGGTTTCGCCTGCTTTTACATCCACAGAAGTGGAATATCGCTGAAAACCCAAAGTTGTTATTTCAATTGTTTGGGCTCCAACCGGAACATTATGTATTGTAAAACTCCCGCTTTCGCTGGCAGCTGTACCCAGATTTGTATTTTTAACTTGCACTGCTGCAAAAGGGAGTGGTTTCCCATCGATATCGTTTACGCTTCCGCGAATGTTGCCGATTTGAGCACAGCCGATTGAAAATGAGAAAATAATGATTAAAGTGAGCAGTATTAGTGATTTCATTCAATATTATTTGAACATACTTTTAATTATTTTTAGCCAGTCAAAAGTATTTAGTTAGATTGATATAACAAATGTTTTCAAGATAATTTATTTACTTTTGTAGAATTGTAATTCAATTATGGCATCTCCCACCGAAGAAAATTATCTAAAGGCTCTTTTTAATCTGAAAGATGAAGAAGGGAAAGTGAGTATTTCTGAACTTAGCTCTACCCTTGAAGTTAGTATGCCTACGGCAAATAGCATGGTAAAAAATCTGCTTAAAAAGGGGTTGATTATTTACGAAAAGTACAAGCCGATTGAGCTTACGGAAGAAGGCAAGAAAATGGCGGCTCTGGTGATCCGAAAACACCGCCTCACAGAGATGTACCTCGCCGAAAAGATGGGTTTTGGCTGGGAGGAAGTGCATGATATTGCCGAGCAAATTGAGCATATTAACTCGCCGATTTTCTTTGAGCGCATGGACAAGTTGCTCAACCACCCAAAAATTGATCCGCATGGCTCGCCCATACCAAATGCCCAAGGTATCATTGCCGATTTAAAACACAAACCCTTAAATGAACACAAGCCTGGTGATGCAGTAAAGCTTGCCGCATTGGCACATTCATCAACTGAATTTCTCGATTTTCTAAATTCCCGAAATCTCAAATTGGGTACAGAGATTAATGTCATTTCTGTAGAGCCTTTTGACGGAAGTATGGTGGTGAGCTACAACGATCGGAAATCTGAAGGCCTTAGTGCTAAGGTTTGTGAGAGATTGCTGGTTGAGTTTCTTTAAAGCTGCAAGCCTTCCATACGAATCCGCTACAGTCGTAAGCTTCCGGCTGCAAGATGTGCATTTGGAGTTAGCGATGGAAAAAATGATCATAAGAAAAGTTCGTTTAAATTTAAGAGTCATGACGTTGAGCACACTTAAACGCCGCTAAGTCAGCACAAGCTTAGAAGAGAGTACGTCGCTCCATATCCATTTTTTCTTGGTAGTTTTCACTTGATATCATTATCTTCCCGTATATTTTTTTTACCAACCACTATGAAACAGCTTTTCTTATCACTACTTTTTGCGTCATTCGTAACTTTACTTTCAGCTCAAACTATTGTGGAATCTAATGAAGGAACAGTAGAGTTTATCGTTGATTCAATATTTGGCAACATGAACGAAATTACCGTAACGGGTTTTGCATTTAACGGAAGCCCTGAAGCAATATGCACATTTGAGAGTGAAGGGCCAGATTTTCCAATAGCAAACGGCTTTGCATTAAGTTCTGGACATGTCAATAGCCTTACTGACGGTTTTGGCAGCTTATCAAATCCCTATCAAAACGACTCTGATCTCCAATTATATCAATCTGCCGCTAATTTGTATGATTGCGTAAGTCTCGAAATAAATTTTATCGCAAATGAAAGTCAACTTGAACTTGCCTTTATTTTTGGGAGCGATGAATACCCAGCTTATATTTGTTCTCAATTCAATGATATAATGGGGATTCTCTTAAAACCTGATACTTCTGACGATTATGACATATATTCCGTAGTGCCTTTCACGAACATTCCAGTTACAGTAAATTCTTTAAACGGCCTTGGCCCTCAAGATTTTGATCTTGTGTTTTGCGATGAAGCCAATCCCGATTGGGAAGAAACCAGAAACCTACATTTACTATATAAATAATCAATCGGAAGATGCAAACGGAATTACAATTCCCGGATTTACTGTACCCTTAATTGCAACAATGCCATTGATAATTGGCGACGCTTACACTCTAAAGATTGGAATTTGTGACACGGGCGACCCTTATTTTGATTCATCAGTTTTCATAAACTCCCAAAGCGTTAATTCAACTTACGACTGCCCGCTGCTTTCTGCAAATATTGGCGACGCCTGCGAATCAACTGGTTCAGGCACATCCCTTGTTACAGCCGATTGCGCTTGCGCCACAGTAACACAAACACCAGATATTGTAGTCAATGCCAGCTTTGATAACTTGCCTTATTTTGCAGAAGATACTATTCATTTAAACGTTAACACATTTAATTTCAGCTCCTCGGTTTATCCTGATTATGAAATAAACATATATACTTCGCTGGTAGAAGAGTTTAATCCGGCAACAAGCACTTTACAAGCAACTTTATCTGCCGACGAATTAGCCGCTCTTGAAAGTGTTGAAGCAAATTTTGCGATCACCGATTTCAACTATCCCGTTTCTTCATTGCCCTATTTCGTAATAGTAGATATACCCGCCGCACCGGGCGAGATTGTGGTAGAAAACAATAGAGCCATCTTATCTTTCACTTTTGAAGATAATAATTCAGTTTGCGTAAGCTTAACACCACAGTACTCTGAGATGACTCTTTTATCGGGTCAAACCAGTTTTGATTTTAGCTATAAAACATACAATCCCGGTCCGAATTATCTGACCGAATCACCCGTAAATTTATATTGGTTCGAAGACTCAATATACAATGAGTCAGATATTTTAATTTCAGAATATCAGGGGCCGGGAATGAATATCGGTGGATCTCTCATCGTCAACATCTTGCTAAACATTCCTCAACCTACAACTCAAAATCCGTATTACGTACTTGTTGTACCGCAGCCTATTGTAGTCGGCGGTTCTTCGGCTGATTACGCCGTGGCGAAAATTCAATTCAGTACCCTTTCGACAAAAAGCATTGATAAAACGGACTGGACAGCCTGGTTTGATGAAAACAAAAACCTGATTATTCAACCGGGCAACGATGCAAACGGAGTTTATACCTTTTCTCTTTTCGATCAACTCGGAAGAGAAGTGGTAAAAAGGAATGCAAAATCAGGATCCCAAACTACTGCCACACAAGGTTTGTCTTCGGGAGTATATATGCTTCAGATTGAAACCGGATCGCAATTGATATCTGCGAAGCTTGCTCTCATTCAATAGGCAGTCAACACTTTGCAATTGGCAAGGAAAAGTTGCTGGAGATTCAACTTCAAAGAGAGCTTCGCAGAAGCTGCTTGAAGGTATTGAGAAACCAAAAACTTACTACCAAAGAAATTAAGTATCGGTATGGTAATATATATATTTAACCAAATCCGATTTTTCACAATACTAACTACTCAATACCAACTACTCCCTTACCAACGGCCCCAATACTTCCCATACATTTTCAGCCACAATCTTAGCTCCGGCAGGATTTGGATGAATTCCATCATCTTGATTTAGCGAATCAACTCCGCCGACATCTTTAAGTAGAAAAGGAATTAGCTCCACATTTTTTTCTTTTTGAATCTGGCCGTAAATAGCATTGTACTTTGCACCGTAATCCTGCCCCATGCTGGGTGGAACCATCATTCCCGCAAGTAAAATAGTCGCTTCGGGAAACGCTTTCCGTACCCGATCTATCATACTAATTAAATTCTTTTTGGTTTCTGCCGGTGGTAGCCCGCGCAGACCATCATTTGCACCGAGCTCCAGCACAAAAATATCGACATTCTCGTTTTCCAAAATCCAGTCTATACGGCTGAGGCCGGTTGCGGTAGTTTCACCACTTACTCCCGCATTTACTACGGTATATGGGAGATTTAACGAATCTATTCTGACTTGAATCAGTGCCGGGAACGACTCGTCTGCCTCAACTCCATATCCCGCAGACAGGCTATTGCCGAAAAAGAGAATAATTTTTTTCTTAGCATTTGCCTTTTCATCGGCTGGGATTTCACTTTGGGTTTTTTCTGAAGTTTTTTCAGTTTCAGAAGTGGTACAACTTATCAAAAAGATAATTAGAAAGAGGGTAAGCAGATGAATGGACTTCAGCATATTGATTTATAGTTTTCTGATTCGAGTAATTCGAAGGTTTTTATTAGAATAAGCAAATTTAGGGAATTGTCAGTAGCATATGATTAAGAAGGCAACCCTCAAAATTGAATCGGAGATTATTCCCTTAAATCAAATAGAGACTTCCTTAACAAATTCAGTAATTTTACTTATAGCGTTGCCAACCTACTATTGTACAAATAGTTGGAGTACAAATTTTTATATCTCACTTTTCGCTCAATAGATTTCACAACCTCTGTGGCAAAATCTTCCTCATACATTTGCGACATGATATTTAATCCGCCGGGGCTGAACACGTTTATCTCCATTAACTTATTGCCTACAATATCTATTCCCACCAGGAACATTCCGTCCTGAACCAATTTCGGGCGCACAATTTCTGCAAGCTCAAGAATCTGGTCGGTCATTTTTACTTTTTCCGGTCTTCCACCTGCATGTATATTGCTGCGAATATCGCCGCTTGCATTTACCCTTTGCATCATTGCGTATTTTCCGTTTACCTGAAGCGGCTCACCGTTCATTAAGAAAAGACGGGTATCTCCATTCTTCGCTTCAGCCAAATATTCCTGCGCTATTACATATCCGTCCCTGCATATCGCATCAATAGTTTGGGTAAGGTTGTGTTCGTTTTTCTTGTCCATCATAAACACATTTTTGCCCCCCGAACCTTGCAAAGGTTTCAATATCATTTTATTCTTTTGCTCTTTAAAGAAATCCTTTATCTCTTTTTGATCTCTTGAAATAATCGTTTTTGGACGTAATATTTCAGGAAAATGCTGAAAATACATTTTATTGACAGCGCTTGCCAAACTACTTGGGTGGTTTATGACCAATACCTTATCATTCACAGCGATACCTCCAAAAATAAACGCCGCATTCTGCGCCCAGTCTCTATCATTTATTTCATCAGAAGGATCGTTTCGCAAAAACAAAACATCCAGATCTTCAGACGTGATACGCGAAAATTCTTCTTTTTGCATAGCTTTAAAAAAGGTTTCCTGCGATTTAAAAGTACTGCCCTTTATGGTTTTACATCGTGCAGAAAAATGTCCGTTTGAAGCATAAGCCAGCTCACCAATGCCTATAAAATAAACATCATTGTCTCGCTTATAAGCAGCATATCCAATAGCGGCAGTCGTATAATTCGGCTGCTCGGTACTGTGGTCGTTGATAATGAATGCTATTTTCATGTTTTAAATTTAAGGGTGTGAAATCGCTATAAATTAGATTTTTCTAAAAAAAATCAGATTCACTATTTGATCTAATACAACCCTAAATTATTCTAAAAGTTCGGTAACCTCAATGCCGTGACGCAGTATTTCCAATCGGACTCTTACCGAATCTCTCTGCAAAAACCGAGGCAATACAGGGGGTTTGACAATATTTCGATGCATCAATTCTTCAATCATATCTACATGATTTATATTGAATTTTCCGGTGTAAAGCGTCTCTAAATTTCTGCCTTTTTTCAAATAATCCATTACATCGAGCAATCCTGCAAGATAAACAGCATCTTTCACCAACCCACCGCCACGATAAATGCGCATGGCAATGTAATATGAAGTATAATCTGAAAAACGGCGTGCACGCAAAAGGTTAAATGTTTCTATGAAACTTGCCCCTTTTACCATAGATTCTGCCGCTATCACCCTTCCGGCAAGTGTGCGCATTCTGTTTATACTTAATCCTTTAACTAGGTATTCTGCCAGTACCGCAAGCCCTTCCTGTAGCTGATCGTATCGCGAAAACCCGGCATACATTTGCTTTAACGGCTGATTTCGCCCATTACAATAAGTAACAATATGGGTCGCAATTTCGTGCTGAATCAATGCATCGCACCGGCGCTCATCAAGTGTAAACTGGTCGCTAATCAGCAAGGAGCTTTGGGAAACCATAATACCGTTTACATCCTTTCTTATTTCCAGACATAGAGGTGTTTCAGGAAATTCTTTTTGATAATAATCCAGTTCTTTCTGCGCGCGGCGCGCAAAGTCGTGGCAGCTTAACGCTGTTATTTCTTCGGAGCTGTCCTGATCTGGAAATTTCTCCAAAATTTGGTTGGCTGCAACGATCACGCGGTCTTCTATTTTACCGTAAAGGCTTTGGCCGATGTAGCGAAAGTTAATGGTATTTCGCTCCTCAAGCATGGTGAGCTGCTTTTCGATTTCCAATCGTTTGTCGCGCAAAATATATGCTATGGTTGGATCCTTAATCTTTTCTAAAGGAATATTGTAAAGCTCGCGCTTTTTCCTTTCGGGATCTATAGAAATAAGACGATAATTGAATGCGGGCACTTTGGTAAAGTTATTCTTTTGGAAATTTTCCCACTCCGTTGTTCCATTTACCGGAGTTACTCTAAGCAAAAAAGACATTTCTTCGCTAATTCCTGCTAACAGGCTGTCGGCATTTAAAGTAACTTTCTCCAGCTTCGTTTTTCCCAGCATGAGATAATGCCCAAAGGGATTTGAGGTTTGCACGCGAATAAATTCAAAAGCCGCCCGCTTTATAATCTCTGAAAAATAGGAGTAAAAACGTCTGTAAAACAGGGAATAAATTTCTTCCTCCGCTGTATTTTGATAAATAGCAGGCACTGCAATTCCAATAATCAAACTTCCAGATTCTTTTGATTCATCTACATTCATCAAAGGCGCCAAATCTCCGCGTTGTCTATTCTTAGTGTTTATCACTTTGGCAGAAACACCCGGATAGATTTTTTTTATCTTTTCAAATCCTTTTTTCAACGAAGCAATCGTTGCCACTGCTTTATTCTCGGGACAAAATATTCCAAACTGCGCATCGTGTGCCGTTCGCACAGGCCACATTTCCAAAATCAAAAAAGCATTTAGTTTTTCTGATACCGATATTGAAATCTCTTTCAAAAGTTCGGAAATATCCAGTTCGGCATCGGCAATAAGGTACGAGGCCTGCGTTTTTAACAATCCGGCAAAGTAGGGATCGTCATTCTTAAAACGGTAAACACAAATATACGGAAGCGGCTTTTCGATATGTAGCATTCCATTTTTGGGCAGTTCTAAATTTATAGACTCACCGGCTTCAATTTTGCTTTTTACTGTTTGAATCGTTTCAATCATAATTCCATTTCCATAAATTCAGCGGCTTGCTGCGGAATAAGTTTTATCAGTTGTTGCTCTGTAGCTCGCACTATTTCGGGAAATTCTATCCCTGTTTCTTCATCACAATATACTTTGGCTATTTCGGTGGCGAGTACAAGCGTATTTTTAAAATGCGCTGTAATGTACTTTAGAAAAAATCCGTTTCCCTGAAATGTATCATTTATTTTAGCGCCCGATTTTATCCTTTCGGGAAATGTAATCTCAGCCAGTTTCTCTCTCCATGATTCAGCAATTCTGCCAAAGCGTTCATTGTTTATATTCCCTGTTCCTATATTCCATGTAGGTATTTCTCTGTCCCACCTTTTTCTATTAAAGCTGTGCATATCAAATACCACAGCCCTACCGTGAATATTTTCAACTTTGGCCACCAACAAAGCTATCACTTTATAAAATGCAGTGTGCTTTTCGATGCTTTGTTCCCTCTCCAGATCAGTAAGCGGTTGTTTCCAAAGTTTCTTTCCCCACGCATCGTCGTAAATAGCATTTTCGGGATCGCGGTTTAAGTCATATTCAAAGCGGCTGTCTCGCCCGGCAATAACTATGGGGTGCGATTGAACCATTTCTTTTGTACAAGGATCTTCCTCGTACCAGCGCTCGTATTCGCTATGCGTACATTTTTCCCAAAGCTCCTTTCTAAATTGATGACCATCGTGCACTGCGCCGCATATATATGGAGTGTAATCTGCTATTTTAATTGTAAAAGAGTAGTCGTAAGCCACGGCTTCAAAAGTCTGCTCCTTATTTATATTGTCAATAATTTCAGAAATACGAAGTTTTTGCATTGCTTCCATGATTGCTGTTGTTTGAAAATAATCAACCTTTAAAATCAATAAAAGTTCAGAAAAGGCTTGAGATGGATCGGAATCATAATTAATGAAAACTCCTTTATGAGTATTGTAAACAATCGTCGCCAAATGGTAGTTTTGTTGTCGCAAATAGTGCAGATCTCCATTAGTAAAAATTTCTTTGCGCATGTCAGAACCATCATGCCGGCCAGGATAATTTCAGACTTTGGGTGAACATTTCTAACGCATTCAATCATCGTTATCAAATTCTTTTTTGTCTCTGCCGGCGGAAGTCCGCGCAGACCATCATTAGCGCCGAGGTCCTGAATGAAAAGATCGACATCTTTTTTTTCCAAAACCCAGTCAATTCGGCTTAAGCCGGTAGCGGTAGTCTCTCCGCTCACTCCGGCATTTACAACAGTGTAGGGCAGATCTAAGGAATCAATACACATCTGAATCAAGGCAGGAAAAGATTCATCTGCCTCAACCCCATAGCCGGCGGTGAGGCTGTTGCCAAAAAAGAGGATTGTTTTTTTGTCTTCTGATTTTACTCTAGTCGATGTTGTATCACTTTTAACGGGTTCAGATTTATCGCTCACATCGTTATTAGAACATCCGACTAATGCGAAGAAGACAATGGACGAAAATAATTGAATGGTTCTTTTCATTTAGAATCTTTGATGGCAGTAAAAAACACAAAATTGGAGAATCCCTAATTATTAAGGCTTGGCTTCAGGAAAACAAACGAATAATGTGTTGAATTTGTAGCAGATAGTCACATATAAATCGATAAACCCAAATAAATTATTGGTTTAAACTAAAATTTGTTAACTTCATTCAATAAATCCAAAAAACTCTAAATTATGAAAGCACACACACACACACTTACTTGCTAATCAAAGATTTATAACAACATCTCTATTGTTGTTTATTTTTACACTTATGGCCTCGCTTCAAGCAAAATCTCAAACTCAATTGCATTTGTCCAATAAATCAGACTGTGATTTTGCGGTAGAAATTGTTCTTTGCAACACTAGTACTGTAAGTTCGGCCTGTGCACCAAATGATGTTTACACCGTTTATTTAGTTGATAACATCGATTATTTCAAAGTCTTTTTTGTTCCAATTTTAAATTTTTCGACTCCCGATGTTGAAATTTCCCCGGGTATTAATTGTAACACTTATTATCAATCTGGAACAAGTCCATGTGGTGGATATCAAGCTGGCCCTTCAACAGGAATCCCACAACAATATAATTTTGCAGCCTACTAATCTGATATGTTACGAATGTGTCGAAATACACTCTTTTTAGCGCTACTCTTTTTTTACTCACAGTTCTTATTTTCGCAAGAAAACCAACTGGTTTATAAAAAGGTAATTCCGGGGTCATCATTTCGGTTTGTGCCTTCACCAGATAGCTTAGGTTATGCAATAACCTACCAATGGCAATCATTTGGTACTCCAAGCGTAGATATTGGTGTTTGGTCTGAAATTCCTCAAAATTTGGTTTTAGATGGAACCACTTTTACCAGAGGGCTTATTTTATATGATTTTAATTTTGAACCAACCGGAGCCACTCTTATTAATGCTTTAGGAAGCCAAGATATTGCTTGGCTTCCTAGCGGTCAAGCGATAATAAATTTTAATCGAGAATCGGATTTTAATACAACTCCAGAGTTATTTCCAACTATTCCAACAATCGATAATTACCCATCGCCAACCTATGGTCAGAATGTATTTATAAGATACGACCCCGCAACTGAAACTAATATAGGACTTTTGAACTTTTCAGTTTCTTTCTTCGCGGAAGATCAAGAGCCCTTTAATGGTTACAATCATGCTGTCGACTGGCTATCGGTAAGCAATAAAAACTATAAAAATACAGTTGTAGTAAGCGATAGTATTTTGATATCGTATGTGTTACTAGATGGAGAACAGACTCTAAACAATTCATTTGAATTCACAAACTGGGGAGGTCAAGTACATCTTGTGAGATTAGAATTAAATCTAAATACCAATGAATTGACCAGTCAACAAATTGGTTCATCCACAGGCAGCCAGTTTTTATCGCGTGTAGAATCAAGTCCAAATATGCCATTCTTATGGAGAGCTGGAATTGTGCGTGGGAACGATACGCCCATCAGTATTTCGGGAGCAGAACTTGAAATGGCTTCTAATGACTCACTTTACCATGTTTATATAACAAAAGAGTCTATTACTGGAGAAACCGAGTGGCTAACTGAGCTATATGCTTACAATAATTTATTCCCAGATACTGCACTTTCGTTTGACACAAAAATTTCAGTCCGAAATCATATAAACAATATTTTAAACAAAAATGACAACACGTATATAAGTTCCACTTTTTCCGCCTTAAGTCACGACGGTGATACCCTATTGTTCAGAAACCATTTAGGACAAGACAACTCATATATAGATTATTTTCCAAGCTCTCCAATACTACCGGAACAACTACATATCTCCTATTCCGAAGCCAGCCTATATAAAATAGATGATAATGGAAATGTAACCGGTAAGTTGAGCTATACCTATGATGCAATGAATTTTTTCAACCGCAATCCAAGAGTTTCTCTTTATGATGTTGAAGACAGGCTCGCATGGGTACAATCCTATATTGCTCTAAATGATACTACCATAGTGTTCACACTTACAGAATCTGATGGAAGTGAGCAAACTACAAACCTTAGCCTGCCAGCAGGGAAAGGAACGGTGATAATATGGCTCGATGAAGATTTAAGTATTTTAAACCAATGGATCATTCCCTATCAGCACAATATTGGCAGTGGTGGTTTAAGCATTAACGCGATTCTCCCTTATCGAGGTGATACCTTACTTATTCAAGGAATGTTGGGTTATAATACCTCTTCTGATCTAAATCCATTTGCTGAAACTGAACTTATCACTACAGAAAGCCCAACCTCTTTCTTTGCATTTTACTCTGCTCCTGAGATTTTTACGAGTACAGAGAAAATTAAAAGTCCTACAAACTTTAAGGTATATCCCAATCCCTCCTCCGTCTATATTCGTGTTTCGGGAGCATATGGCCAACAAGCCAATTTCAAAATCTTTGATCTATCAGGGCGTATAATTCAGTCTGGTAATATCTCCCAAAATGAATTGATAAGTACTGAAAATCTGAATAGTGGTATGTATATGCTGTGGATAGATTCTGAAAATGGAGGTGGGACGGCTAAGTTTGTAGTAGAGTAATGTATTTGTGTTTAGCATAAACATTCCCCGCGATATGGTAGTTTTGTATGCGAGAATAGCCTATAAAATTTTCATTGAAAAAAAGGAGAATGCCTCAAAACTCAATACTTCAAGTTTCAAATCTCACCAAAACCTATAAAAGCGGTGAATCATCTCTTACGGTGCTTCGAAACGTAAGTTTTGAGGTAAACCGCGGTGCCAGCTGCGCCATTGTGGGTCCTTCGGGAAGTGGAAAAACTACCCTTCTGGGACTTTGCGCCGGCCTCGACAACCCCAGCGAAGGTTCTGTAATGCTGAATGGAATTGTACTCGACAAGCTAAGCGAAGATGAAAAAGCAAAAGTGCGAAACCAGCATGTGGGGTTTATCTTTCAAAATTTCAACCTGCTACCTACGCTTACTGCGCTTGAAAATGTAATGATACCGCTTGAGTTGCAAAACCGTTCGCATCCGCGAAAGCGTGCCATGGAGCTTTTAGAAAAAGTTGGACTTGGAGATCGCGTAAAGCATTATCCGGCCCAGCTTTCTGGTGGTGAGCAGCAAAGGGTTTCTATTGCCCGGGCTTTCGCCAATGAACCGGCAATTCTCTTTGCCGATGAGCCTACCGGAAATCTGGATGGCGAAACCGGTGCCACAATAGAAAGTCTGATTTTAGAATTGAATAAAACAGCCGGAACAACGCTAATAATGGTTACTCACGATCTCGATTTGGCGAAGCGGACAGACAGAGTAATCACAATGAAAAACGGCAAAGTATATACTGATTCTCTGCGACCTCTACAAACCCAATAAGCGCATGAATATTTCCTGGCTTTTTAAAATGGCTTTGCGTGATAGCCGCACAAACAAGGGGCGATTACTCCTTTTTATGAGCAGCATCGTACTCGGAATTGGAGCCTTGGTAGCGATAAATTCTTTTGGTGAAAACCTGCGCAACCAAATTGAAAATGAAGCCAAGGAACTTCTCGGCGCCGATCTGGAAGTGAGCAGTCGTACTCCCATTAACGACAAAGTTCGCGCTCGGTTTGACTCGCTCAATTTTGAGACTTCCGAAGAAATTTCATTTGC
This sequence comes from Cryomorpha ignava, assembly GCF_010686655.1. Classification (GTDB taxonomy): domain Bacteria; phylum Bacteroidota; class Bacteroidia; order Flavobacteriales_D; family Cryomorphaceae; genus Cryomorpha; species Cryomorpha ignava. The sequence goes on from NZ_JAAGVY010000001.1 coordinate 70,595, forward strand.
CTCAATGGCGTATTTCCCAAAGAATGGCGGAACCCGGCTGGTGAATGTGCGTGCATTGGAGTCAGGATTTCCTTTTTACGGAACCATTGAGACAAATCCCGTAAATGGAGCCGATGGAATTGCAAATTCTAACAAAGCACTGGCAGACCAAACGCTTATGCTTCAGTTTGATGCTTTACCCGGCGACTCGGTAAAAATAGGTAAAGTAAGTTTTGATATTGCCGCCCGTGTTATCAAAGTTCCCGGAAGATCGGCGATTACTACCACAGTGGCACCTCCCGTTTTTATTCCCTTTAAGTCTATGGAAGCAACCGGGCTTTTGCAGCTGGGAAGCCGAATGAATTATAAGATTTATGCCAAATACCCCGACAACTTCGATCCCAAGAAATTTGACACTTTCTTAAAACCCTGGCTTGAAACTACCGATTTAGATTTTGATGATGTAGGCCAGCGAAAAGAAAGCATCGGTGATGCATATAGCAACCTTACGGGATTTTTAAACCTTACAGCATTTGTGGCGCTAATCCTCGGCTGCGTGGGCGTAGCAGGATCGGTGAGTATCTACATCAAAGAAAAAGTAAAGTCGGTTGCGGTTCTGCGCTGCCTGGGTGCTACGGGCAAGCAGGCTATGGCTATTTATCTTATTCAAGTGGTGATTATGGGATTTATAGGATCTGTAATCGGTGCTGCGCTCGGCGCGGGAATCCAGTTTCTCCTGCCCGGCCTCTTCTCCGATTTTCTTCCTGTTACTGTTGGCGTAAGCCTAAGCTATTCATCTATTATTCAGGGAATTTTACTCGGTGTAATTGCCGCTTTACTCTTTGCGTTACCTCCACTTTTGCGCATTCGTAAAGTTTCTCCACTCAAGGCCATTCGCGCATCTTTCGAAAGTGAAACGACGGCAAAAAGTCCATACTTCGTCTATTTCCTGATATTGATTTTTATTCTTTCATTTTCATGGATACAGCTTGATAATTTGTTCCGTGCTGCCATTTTCACCGCCGGACTTCTAATAGCTTTTGGCGTGCTTGCGGGCGTGGCAAAGGCTATAATTTGGTTGGTTCGTAGATTTTTTCCCACAGGCAGCTCTTTTGTGCTACGCCAGAGCTTATCAAATCTGTATCGGCCAAATAATCAAACGCTTATCCTGATTGTAACCATTGGTTTGGGAACGGCCTTAATCGCCACTTTGCTAATAAGCCAGGAGCTTTTGGTTGACAAACTCAAGTTTTCGTCGGCCTCGACTGACAGGCCGAATATGGTTCTTTTTGATATCCAAAGCAATCAATTAGACTCGGTCGAAAAGTTGGTTACAACAAGTAATTTCCCGGTTTTGGGACAAGTACCCATTGTTACCATGCGGCTGGAATCAGTAAAAGGTCGCAGCGCATCAGAGCTTCGTGCCGATAGCACTTCAGAGGTGAGCGATGGCATGCTAAACAGAGAGTACCGAGTAACTTATCGTGATTCACTTACGGACGCCGAAGAAATTATAGAAGGAAAATGGAACGGCAAGCATATCAAAGGTGAGCCCATTTATATTTCCATGGATGAAGGATTTGCCGAAAGGATGGATGTAACTGTTGGCGACGAACTCGTATTTAATGTGCAGGGCGCTTTGATGAAAACTACACTGGGCAGCTTACGCAAAATAGATTTTCAGCGGGTTACCACAAATTTTCTGGTACTTTTCCCGGAAGGAGTACTTGAAAACGCACCCAAATTTCACGTCATACTTACACGTTTCAAAAATCCGGATGAATCGGCGGCTCTGCAAAGCAAGGTTGTAGCCGCTTATCCTAATATTTCGATTATTGATTTAGAGCTGGTGCTAAACACGGTCGATGAAGTACTTGGAAAAGTGTCATTCGTGATTCAGTTTATGGCTTTCTTCAGCATTTTCACAGGCATTATCGTCTTGCTGGGTTCTGTGCTACTAAGCAAATATCAGCGAATCCAAGAAAGCGTGCTGCTCCGCACATTGGGAGCGCAAAGGCATCACATTATTCGCATCAACTTACTGGAATATCTCATTTTAGGAAGCTTGGCTGCCCTTACGGGGATATTTATTGCGTTGATAGCCGGCTGGCTCCTCGCCTGGTTGAGCTTTGATACGGTGCTTACGCCAAATCTTCTTCTACTTCTAATTATGTATCTCGCCATTACCGGACTTACCATTCTTATTGGCTTAAGCAATAGCCGTGATGTGCTGCGTAAACCACCGCTTGAGATTTTGAGAAGAGAATGATTAGTACCGTACGCACTCATTTCAATCGTCGGCTTGAAAGTCTTAACAGTGCTATTCGTTAAGACCGAGAATGCGCATCACTCTCACAATCCAAATAGGTTACTCCTCTTCAGGCTGACCAAAAAATGAATTGAAAGCCTTCCACAGTTCGGGATGCTTCCTTTTCATGAGATTGGGACGTTCGAAAAAATATTCAGAAGCAACAGCAAAAAACTCACTCTCATTTACGCCTCCATAAGGCCGGATATCAGATGACTCATTATGTATATCGGCCATTCCTTTTTGAATGAGTTTCATCCATGGAATACTGTATTGATGCTCAATAAGTCTATCAGGAACTCCGTCAATAGACCCATCTAAACCATCTATTAAATGCACGAATTCGTGAATTCCGGTATTCGATTTATCCGTTTTATTGCTAAAACCCAAACGCAATGCCTTAATTGAAAGAATCATCTGTTTTTCGAGCTTTCCAGAGCCAACCATTCCGGTAATCATTCTGTCTTTTTCTTCTGAAGCGTAGCCAAGATCACTGTTAAACCTATCGGGATATAAGAGCACACCGCTCAAATTAGAATAGTGCCATTCGGGAAAATTAAAAACGGGAATAATTGCGCTGCTGGCTACAAGCAATTTATCGAGATCTGTTACGGACACATTTACGCCTTCAATAAAAACGTCGTTGAGAAAAGTTTTTATTCTTTCAATAAATGCAATTTGATCCGTTTCGTTCAGTTTTTTGTAAAACAATACATTTTCCGAAAGGTTATTCTTAATTTCTGAATCAGAGAGGGTTATACCTTTGCTGGAAGGCTTTTTAGGCGACCTTAAAATGAAAAACAATATAACCGCAGCGAGAGCCAACAAGAAGTACATCATAGTTTGCAAAAATAGATTACTTGGTAGATAACTGGTGCGAAAGTATTTAGTTCATAAACCTCCTCATATAAAAAGAACAAAGCCCTGCTGCGAGTGCAACGGGGCTTTGTAACTCTTAATTAAAAAATTTCTTTCTTAAGCCTCACAGCTTGCGCAATCTTTCTTCTGTTTAAATTGTTGAGCAGCATTCATACTGTGCTGGTAGTACAATGATTTCAATCCCATTTTCCATGCAGTGATATGGATGTTATTGACGTCCTTAATCGGCATATCTGGGTGAACAATAATATTTAGAGATTGCCCCTGATCGATATGATTTTGGCGGTTTGCTGCCTGATACACAATATCCATTTGATCAATTTCAGAATAGGTTTTAAAAACTGCCTTTTCTTCGTCAGTCAAAATATCCAAATGCTGAACAGAACCGTCGCGGTCGCGAATGCTTTTCCATACTTGATTGGTGTTTTGACCTTTTTCATTCAATAGTTCTTCCAGGAAAGGATTCCGAATAGTCGTTTTAATTTTCGCAATATCCTTCACATAGCAATTTGACCAGATGGGCTCAATACCTTGAGAAACCTGCCCGAGAATAAATGCCGATGAGGTAGTTGGTGCAACCGCATTAAGGGTTGCATTTCTACGTCCGTATCCTTTCAGCACTTTTGGTTCGCCAAATACTTCGGCCAATTCTTCTGAAGCTTTATAAGATCTGTCTTTAATTTCTTTGAAAATTTCGCTGTTCAGATTGTAAGATTCCTGACTATCAAATGAAAGTCGTTTTGATTGTAATAAAGAGTGCCATCCCAAAACTCCCAAACCTAAAGCGCGGTTATCTTTAGCGAAATTGTATGCGCGCTCCATAAACATAAATGTCAGGCGATCTTCACGTGATTCTGAATCGCGGTATGCTTCCAGTTTTTCAATAAACTCGGTGATTACCGCATCGAGGAAATAAACCATTGTCTCAACCGCATCGGTATCTTTCCATTTATCGTAATGCAAAACATTTACGCTGGAAAGTACACATACAAATGACCAATCGTGATTTGATGGCAGCATAATTTCTGTACAGAGATTGCTGGCATAAATCGGCAGGTCTTTGTCTTTATAAACATCAGGTTTCCCGCTATTGGCATTGTCTGTAAAGAAAATATATGGGTAACCTATTTCGCCACGACGTTGAAGCACACGTGCCCATAGGCCGCGTTTTTCGTCATCGCCGGCGATCATTTCTTCCATCCATTTGTTGGTTACGGTTACGCCATGCGTAAGCTCCTGAATGGGATTTCCTTCAGTTCCAATTTCCAAAAATTCGCGAATATCTTTGTGATCGATAGGCAAATAAGGTGAAAAACGGCCTCTGCGAACAGATCCCTGGCTCACCACATCTACCATAGATTCAAACAATTGCATAATATGCACAGATCCTGATGCTTCGCCATTGTTGCGAATCGCTTCACCTCTTGGTCTTATTTTTCCGAAATATCCGGATGTACCACCGCCGAGCTTTGACATCATTCCCACTTCTGACTGGGTGTACAAGATATTTCCCATATCATCGTCGATATGCGATCCAAAACAGCTTATTGGAAGGCCACGTCTTTTTCCAAAATTAGACCAAACGGGAGATGCCAGCGAGAAAAACCCTTCAGACATATAGTGATAGAATTTATCGGCATAGCCCGGCATTTTCAATATTTCTTCTGCTCTCTCGCCAATCTCGCGTATACGTGCCTCGGGAGTAGCATCGTCAGTAAGGTATCCCGATGCCAAAAACTTTCGGCTGTTTTCATTCAGCCACTTAAACCCCCCTGTTTTGGTGTTAGCTTTCATTCCTTTTAATGCGTTTTTGCGCGCATCAACAAGCGTTTGGTTAGCGCCTTCAATTTTTTCTTCAGATTCCTGTAGGTTTGTGTTTAATTCCATCTTTTAAAATAAGTCGTTACTGGTGATACTTTGAGTTCTTTTACTGTAGTTAATCGATCGTTTTACGAAAAAATCGCCGTGTTTTGTGCCGATAATTTCATCGTCAAACCACTCCGTTTGGTGAAGCAATTCCTGATCGATATCAAATACTTTTTCGATTCCAATACTCTCAAGAGAGTTGTTGAATCTGTTTTTAATAAATTCATTAATAACGGCTTTCGGAAGAAAATCGAGCTCACCTTCTTCAAAAATCCAATCCACTATTTTACTTTCCGAATCAAAGGCTTCTTTACACATTTCGCGAACCATGATATGGTATTCATCATCAAACCAGGTGGGGTTTTCATTTTTAATAATGCGGATAATATCAATACCGAAATCGCCGTGTATTTGCTCTTCTTTTGATGTCGCTTCCACCACATTCGAAATCCCTTTCAGCATATTGCGATGCTTGTTAAAGGCCATAATGATCAAGAACTGTGAAAACAAGGATACGTGCTCAATGAAAAGCGAGAACAGCAATATTGACTCGGCGTACTCTTTCTTGTCTTCCGTTTTTGCATTCTTTAATGCCGCCTCCAGATATTGAACCCGTCGCATAATAACCGGCTTTTTCTTCAGGTTTTCGAATTCATTGTTGAGACCCAGAATTTCAAGCAGGTGCGAGTAGGCATCGTGATGGCGCACTTCGCTTTCCGCAAATGTTGCCCCTACAGAGCCTACTTCCGGCTTGGGCATGCGGTGGTGGATATCGCCCCAAAAGGTTTTTACGGCTACCTCAATTTGAGAAATGGCGAGCATGGTGTTTTTAATAGCGTTTTTCTCCATTGGAGTTAAGCGCGTTCTAAAATCCTGTATATCACTCGTGTAATTAAATTCGGTATGAATCCAATACGAATGTCTTATTGCAGAGACATATTCGTATAGCTGCGGATACTCATAAGGTTTTAGGTTAATTCGCTTTTCAAAAATATTTCTTTGACGCTCCTGGGCTCTTTTATTTCTATAAACGATGTATGCCTTTGCAGCATCCCGAAACTCACTTTCCATGAGTTTGTTTTCAACTTCGTCCTGAACCGCCTCAACGGTTGGCACATAATTCTCATCATCCTTATTTCGCTTCAACAGCTCTTCATGCACGCGATTTGCAATCATATCGGCATCATTGGCACCTCCATGATTTACGGCTTTCATCGCCTTAAAAATAGCGTGTGATATCTTGTGAAGTTCAAAGGGTTGGGGGCTAAAATTCCGCTTGGTTATCTGAGATATTTCCATAATATATTCTGCTTAGAAACTGGGGTGATCAAGTGAAATACAAAATTGCCAATTAAGAACCTATGGTTTCACAAATGCTCGAAAAGTTCTTAACACCTTATCCACGAATAAGGCGTATATTTTTGATTTTCAAAAACTTAAACCAGAATCAAATTATCAACTATTTAAATTGGAAGATACCCCAAAACCCGCTTTATGATTGGGAGTCAGGCTGCCCTTCCGGGAATATTTATTGTATTGAATACCCAATTGTTTCTCGCTTTTAAGCGCTGGAGGTCTTGAGAAGAAAATGATCTTTTATGGAATTTCAAGGACTATCTCATCTCAATGAAAAAGACTTATGAAAACGATTCTTACAACACTTATTTTCCTTCTGGGAATATTTGCCGTAAAGGCACAAAATTATGGCGAAATACACGGACGCATTCTGGACCATGCCACAGGAGAGCCCATTTTATTTGCTACAGTTAGCACCGAATACGGCGGAAAACTGATAGGTACTACAACCGATGACGAAGGACGGTTTAAACTCAAACCGCTACAGCCCGGAACTTATGCGGTGCAAGTGAGCTATTTGGGTTACAACCCGAGGAATATCGAAAATATTGAAGTGACCTCGGGAAAAATTTACTTTCTGGGCAGTGTAAATATTTCAACAAACAACGAGCTTGTTGAATTTGAAGTAGTAGGTCATAAGCTTATCGATGTTGATGAACCAAATACATTGGTAATAAAGGCGGCTGAATTAAAGCACAACGCCATGATTAAGAGCCCCGCAAAGCTAATTGGAAGCATTACTCCCGAGCTCAAAACCGACGAAAACGGCCAGTTTATCGTTCGTGGCTCCCGCGCAGGCACATCAGCTACATACGTAGATGGAATGCGGCTTACAGGAGGTTTAGGGAATTTTCCGGGATCGTCTATCAAGTCAATTTCCGTTTATACAGGAGGAATACCCGCTAAATACGGAGACATAACCGGTGGTGTAGTTGTGATAGAGACTAAGAGTTATTTTGATTATTTCTATGATCAGAATTCGAGATAAAGCAAAATGAAAAATCACAATCCGGCATATGATAAAATGGAAAATGAGCAGCTACTGGGTGCCTTTTCTACTAATCGCAATGCCGTTTTGGAAGAGCTTTACAAACGGTACAGCACAAAAACTTATGGTCTCTGCATAAAATACCTCGGCGATCGTGAAAAAGCAAAAGATGCCGTCTCTGATATTTTTATGCGCCTTCGCAGAGATTTGGAAAAGCATGAGATAAAACAGTTTAATGCCTGGTTTTATATGTATGCCAAAAACCATTGTCTGGGGGAATTGCGAAAGGCCAAAACCGCAGCCAAACACCAGGAGATATACCAAAAGGAAAAAACTGATGTATTTGCTCCGCATCAGTTTGCCGATGAAGATCTGAATAGGCTCGAATCAGGTTTGGATACCTTAAAAAACAATCAACGTGAGTGTCTTCGTCTGTTTTATTACCAAAAACAATCTTACACAGAGATTGCTGGAGTTTTATCGATTTCAGAAAAGAAAGTAAAATCTCATTTGCAGAATGGGAAGCGAAATCTGCGTTTGTTTTTAGAGAGCTTTAACCAAAACACCGATCAGAAGAGAAATGGATAAGGAAGCGATAAATATTGAACGCTTTATAAATGGCGGAATGGATGCGGGAGAGCGAACTGGTTTCGAAGCCCGGATGGCCAGTGATCCGTTTTTGGCAGAAGCCGTGGACGGTTTTCTGCAAGACCCCGCTGCGCTTTATGATTTGCCAATTTGCAGCGCTGTTAAAATTAACTGGTGGTGGTCTATAGTTGGGGCTGTTGCTGTGGCAACGGTTTTTCTCACAATTCCAAATAGGATAAGTGAGATTCCGGGATCTTCATTTTCCAGAGTACGTACTGTAAATATTGATTTGGAGAAAGTCGAACTGCAATCTCAAGAACAAACAACACCCGTATGGAACATCGAGCTCGATAATACAATTAAAAAAAGTGGAGTTACACCAGTTTGGGATGAAAACCATTCTCCTAATTTGCTGACGGCTGATTTTGTTGATTCAAAGTCGGCAAAGCCCATTCTCAAAATTGAGTATCCGAAACTTAAAGTGGATGAGATGATTCTTTATGTTCTCGATCTGAAGGTCGTTAAAAGCAAACTCATAGAGGTAAACAAACCGGAAATTGATTTATCGGAATTAACCGATTTCACACCTGCTAATTTTTCAACAACCATTGCTTATAAGCGCTCCAAGCAATATGAAGGTATTTTTCCAGAACCTAAGACCGAGACTTACATGGATAAACTCGAATCAGGTTTGCGCTATTTCAAAGCTGAAGATTACGTCAAAGCTTTAAATGTGTTGTCGAACCTTTTAATTGAAAACAATCAGGATCCGAATGCACAGTTTTATTCAGCACTAAGCCATTACCATTTGGGTGATTATCAGATGGCAGAAGCCGGTTTTGAACAAATGGAAAAATTAGCAACACTTAGTTTTGCTCCGGAATCGGAATGGTATCGAGCTTTGAGCTTGCAAAAGCTGGGCAGAACTGACGAAGCTCGTGACTTGCTTTTGGAGATTGCTGATGATGGTGGGCATTATGCGGAAAGGGCTATGGTGTTGCTGGAGAAAGAGTGATGCCAATAACACAAAGCCTTCTCTAATTCCAAAAATCATTCGTGCATTAGTGGCAAAGAAAAAGCGCCGAAGGCGCTAAAAAATCTTGCCACGAATGCACGAATAAAAATGCGTGGACTAACATTTATCCTTTCGGTTGAATTATAAATCACAATATAAATTACCTTCAACAAAGCTCTCTCCGATTCCAAAAATCATTCGTGCATTCGTGGCAATAAAAACGTGCCGAAGGCGCGCCCCAAATAAAGTAATCAATTAGAAAATTATAAAAGTCTAAATGAGTTCCATCAATCTTCCTTAAATTAGAGAAAACATAACCAAAATAAGTAGAAATGGAACACCTAAAATATAAAGAAGAGAGCTATGTAATAATCGGCAAATGCATGGAAGTCCACAATAACCTTGGCCCGGGATTTCTGGAAATAGTTTACAAGGATGCTCTGGAGTATGAATTTTATACTGCCGATATTCCCTATGAGCGTGAAAAGAAGTACGAAGTAAATTATAAAGGAATTATATTACCGCATAGCTTTTACGCGGATTTTGTGGTTTTTGACAAGATTATTTTAGAAGTCAAAGCTGTAAGAGCAATGCCCGACGAGTATATCGCCCTATCCATTAATTATTTAAAAGTTTCTGGAAATGAATTGGCTCTATTGGTGAATTTTGGAGAGTTGCGATTAAATTCTAAACGGATAGTATTCTAAATTACAATACCACTTATGGCGCTTAAAAAGGTAGCCACGAATGCACGAATAAAAAATGCGTGGATTACAAACCAAACTTTCTGATGAATTGAAATCAGTAGTTGAATCACCTTCCACATAGCTCTCTCCAATCACAAAAATTATTCGTGCATTCGTGGCAATAAAAAGCGCCGGAGGCGCTAAAAAAGGTAGCCACGAATGCACGAATAAAAAATGCGTGGACTACAAACTAAACTTTCTCCTGAATGGAAAATCGAAATTAAAATCACCTTCACAAACCATCTTCAAACAACAAAATTCATTCGTGCATTAGTGGCAATAAAAAGCGCCGGAGGCGCTAAAAAAGGTAGCCACGAATGCACGAATAAAAAATGCGTGGACTACAAACTAAACTTCCTCCTGAATTGAAAATCAGAATTTAATTCGCATTCCACAAAGCTCTCTCCAATCACAAAAATTATTCGTGCATTCGTGGCAATTAAAAGCGCCGAAGGCGCCCTTAAAGCCCCAACAAAACTTCAGCAGGATCTTTAGCTCCAAAAAGCATTTTCTCCGGCTGCTCAAGCATCTCCTTCACTTTTACCAAAAAGCTTACAGATTCTTTTCCATCAATAATTCGGTGATCATAAGAAAGTGCCAGATACATCATCGGCAATATAACCACTTCGCCATTTACAGCCATCGGTCGATCAACGATATTGTGCATACCCAGAATAGCCGATTGTGGCGGGTTAATAATAGGTGTGCTCATCATCGATCCAAAAACACCACCATTGGTAATTGTAAAGGTACCACCCTGCATCTCATCAATGCTGATTTTCCCATCGCGGGCTTTGATTGCAAGGCGCTTAATCTCCGATTCTATTTCGGCAAGGCTCATCTGCTCTGCGTTGCGCACTACAGGAACCATAAGCCCTTTTGGTGAGCTTACAGCAATTCCAATATCAGCGTAATTATGGGTTATCATATCTTCGCCATCCATCATCGCGTTTACAGTCGGAAACATATTTAACGCCTCTGTTACGGCTTTGGTAAAGAATGACATAAAGCCAAGTCCAACACCGTGATTTTCTTTAAAAGCCTCTTTGTATTTGGTACGCATGTCCATAATCGGCTTCATATTCACCTCATTAAAAGTGGTGAGCATAGCCGTTTCGTTTTTCACACCTACCAGGCGCTCTGCAACTTTTCGGCGAAGCATCGACATGCGCTTTTTCTCTGTGTCGCGTGTACCGCCCCATCCGGCAGCAGCCGAAGTATCAAAACCACCAGCCATTGCACTTACAACATCCTGCTTGGTAATTCGACCATCAGGACCAGATCCTTTTACTTTATTGGCCGGAACATTGTTCTCGTCCATCATTTTCTTGGCCGATGGAGAAGGGTGGCCTTTTGCGTACGATTCTTTTTCTTCCGGTTTCTTTGATTCAGAAGATGCTTTTTCGGGTTTTGGCTCTTCCTTTTTCTCTTCTTTCTTTTCAGCAGGTTCTGCTGTCACTGACTCTTTTTTAGACGCATCAGCTTTTGGCGAAGACTTTACTTCTTCCGATTTCTCTTCCGGCTTTTCCTTCTCATCTGTTTTTGCGTCTCCTTTTCCTTCTGGCTTTGCCGCATCAGTATCAATTAAACACACTACCTGACCTACCGCCACAGTTTCGCCTTCTTCTGCTTTAAGCTGCACTACCCCGGCCACTTCTGCAGGAAGCTCAAGAGTAGCCTTATCAGAGTCAATCTCTGCAATGGGTTGATCTTTTTCTACGTAGTCGCCATCGCTAACCAACCAGGCGGCAATTTCAACTTCAGATATGGATTCGCCCGGACTGGGCACTTTCATTTCAAACATGATACTTATTTTTTAACAGGCTGTTTAGCATTTTCAAATAATGTTGTCAAAATTCGTTTCTGACGTATTTCAGCAGTTTTGCTCGAACCCGAAGCTGGACTAGCACTCGGCTTACGCGAAATTACTTCCAGGTTTACCTTCCGGTAATTTAAAGCCATAAATGCCCAGGCACCCATATTCTGGGGCTCTTCCTGAAGCCAGATATGCTTCTTGGCGTTCTTATATTTTGCTACAATAGCATCTAATTGAGTCTCCGGCAATGGATAAAGTTGCTCAACGCGCACTATCGCCATATTGCTTCCGCTTTCGGTATTCTCCTTCTCTTCAAGCACTTCGTAATATATTTTTCCGGAACAGAAAACCACGGTATCTACTTCATCAACTTTCGCTTGGGTATCGTCAATAACCTCCATAAACCGGCCATTCGCCAATTCGTCCATTTTAGAAACAGCTTTTGGATAGCGAAGCAATTTTTTTGGTGAAAAGTGAATCAATGGCTTGCGAAAGTTGCGATGCATTTGCCTGCGCAAAAGGTGGAAAAAGTTTGCCGGTGTAGTGGTATTACAAACCTGCATATTATACTCGGCACACGATTGAAGAAAACGCTCCATCCGTCCGCTTGAGTGCTCACTACCCATGCCTTCGTATCCGTGTGGAAGCAGCATAACCAATCCATTCATCGTCCGCCACTTATCTTCAGCAGCAGTAATAAACTGATCTACAATAATTTGAGCTCCATTGAAGAAGTCACCAAACTGCGCCTCCCAAATAGGCAAACACTGCGGGCTCGCAAAAGCATAGCCATAATCAAATCCAAGAACTGCATATTCAGAAAGCAGCGAATTGTAAATGGTAAAGTTTCCTTTCGATTGGCTTACGTGATTTAACGGCAGATATTCTTCTTCATCATTCTCAGTTTTCAGCACGGCATGACGGTGCGAGAAAGTTCCCCGCTCTACATCCTGACCCGAAACGCGCACGTCGTAACCCTCATCGAGCAGCGTAGCAAAAGCCAACTGTTCCCCAAGCGCCCAGTCAAGCGTATCCTCTTTAATCATTTTAAGCCGGTCTTTCATCAGCTTATTTACCTTCCGGAAAAAGACTTTATCTTTTGGAAGTGTATTGGCTGCATTCGCCAATTTCAGAAGTGCTTCTTTATTAAATCCCGTTTCAGGCGATTTTTCAAAATCATGCGGTTTCGCAGGATGCATATTCTTCCAGGTATTTTCCAAAAAGTGTTTTAGATACACGTTTGGAACTTCCTTTGAAGCATCGTATTGAGCCTCAAGCAAAGAATCAAATTTTTCTGTAATACCATCAGCACCTTCCTGCGAAATAACATCTTCTTCGAGAAGCTGTTTTATATAAATCTCTCTCGGATTGGGGTGATTGGCAATAAGATCATATAGTTTCGGCTGGGTAAATTTCGGCTCATCACCTTCATTATGGCCATATTTTCTATAGCAAAGCAGGTCGATAAATACATCCCTTCCAAACTCTTGTCTGTACTGAAACGCCACAAGCATGGTTTGAATCACAGCTTCAATATCGTCGCCATTTACATGGAATACAGGCGATAACGTTGTTTTAGCTACATCGGTACAGTAGGTAGATGATCGCCCATCAAGATAATTGGTTGTAAAGCCTACCTGATTGTTTACAACGATGTGGATGGTTCCACCCGTGCGGTATCCGTCAAGCTGAGCCATTTGCACAATTTCATACACTACCCCTTGCGCAGCAATCGCGGCATCGCCATGAATTAAGATTGGCAGAATAGCCTTTTCGTCCTTTAAGTAATTATCAATCTTTGCGCGTGCCATTCCTTCTACTATCGGGTCAACGGCTTCAAGATGCGACGGATTAGGGCAAAGCGTCATATGAATAGGCTCGCCGTTTTCGGCGGTTATCGTATTTGAATAACCCAAATGATATTTTACGTCACCGTCAAATTCCTCACCGTCAATATCGTACTCATATTGCTTTCCTTCAAACTCACTAAAAATATTCTTAAAGTCTTTTTTAAAGATATTTCCAAGCACATTCAATCGTCCACGGTGTGCCATTCCGAACACCATTTCCTTTACGCCGTAATTAGATCCTCGTTGGATAAGGGCATGAAGAGCCGGAATCAAAGCTTCTCCGCCTTCCAGAGAAAATCGTTTTTGACCGACAAATTTCTTTTGCAAAAACTGCTCAAACGAAGTAGCTCTATTGAGCATATTGAATATAATTCGTTTTTCGCGTGTATCGAATTTTGGCAGATTATCGAGTTCGATTTTATCTTTCAACCAGCGTCTGCGCTCGGGATGGCGGATATAAGAAAACTCAATTCCGATGCTCCCACAATATACTTTCTTTAAGTGGGCTATAATATCGCGAAGGGTTGCAGGGCCAATGCCCACTTCTTCACCCGCTTGAAACACAGAGTCCAAATCACTTTCAGAGAGATCAAAATTCTCCAATGCAAGTGTAGGCTTATACTGGCGTCGCTCGCGTACCGGGTTGGTTTGTGTAAAAAGATGTCCCCGAGAGCGATATCCTTGGATAAGGTTCAGAACTTTAAACTCATTCCGAACATCTGCGCACATGAGCTCTTCGGACTCATAATTTGTACGTGCGAATTCAAAACCTTCAAAAAAATGCGCCCAATCCGGTTCTATGGAATTGGCGTCCTTTCGATATTTTTCGTATTGATCCTCAACCCAATCTATCGAAGCATTGCCGAGAAATGAAAATTTGTCCATGTACTATTCCACTATCTTAGATAATAGCTGCAAAAATACAATTTTAAATATGCCTGTAGCCTAATTAAGCGTGATATTGCTCAACGCATTAGTAATTTAATCTATTGATTGCGCATTTTGTATCGCCAAATCACTTTTTCAAAACATCGTTTCAATATTTTATCAGCGAAAAATAGATAGGTATTCTGGGCATTAACATTTTGAATATTTGCAACTAAGTCGCTTTCATTCAAATCTATCTGATAAAGAATAGCCCGCATTTTAGGGCTTTCTATGAATTGGATTTTCTCCATTTCCAACGCCAGTTCTTCCACGATTTTTGGATATTCTAAATCGTTAATATTCAATAAAAGCGCTATTCCGTGAAGGGCAAAATCCTTTTCTACCTGACGCAAAGTGTCTTCGGCCATATTGCTTTTTAATTGCCAGTGCGGGGGTTGTGCCGCGCGATATGGCTTTAAATTGCTCAAGCGTTTATCCAGCTTTTACGAATTTTTAGTTGCTCGGGAGATGGATTATCCATAGGCTCAAGCACATCTCTTCGTGTACGATCTATCTCCAAAGATTTGGCTTTAAGCTTTTTAGTCTTGTTTACCTCTTTGCTGTTTTTGCGCGCTACCAGCACTGTCACTTTTTCGCCGGGAGCGATATTTTTTTTGTATTGATTCAGTACTTCCTGCACATTTTCAATGTCAATGGGTACCCCATTCCATTCCAAAATCTCATCGTGGTATTCCAACCCGAGATCTTTACCAAAATCATCCATTTCTTTTACATCAACTACCACCATTCGTTCGGTCTTAGGGTTGTATCCCAAGCTAAAATTCCCACCCGACACGACTTTTTCCGTAAGGGAATCGCGAAACATTATTCCGGCATAGCCCAACAATTCTTCAAACGGCAATGGTTCGGGATTTCCCACGTAGCGCTCCAAAAAGGTAGTTGCCTCGGGGTAGCCCGAAATCCGGCCTATTTCGCTGAAAAGCGTACTATCTACAAATGGTTTATCGGGGCCATAGGCTTTCGCCAAATCGCGCATTAGCTCTTGTGTACCGTATTCTCCCTCACTTAGTTTACGCAATTTTAAGTCGAGTGCCATGCCAATCAGCGCACCTTTTTCGTATACATTTCCGAATTGACTCTCGTGCTCGCCAAGCACTTTTTTGCTCACTTCCGTAAATGCAATCCCGGTATCGTAACCCGATGATGAAATTATCTTGTTACGCATCACCGTTAAAAATTCCTTCATTGGCATTAGCCCTTCTTTTACCTGTACATGCTGCGCAGCATATTCGGTGCATCCCTCGTAAAGCCAGAGGTGGGCGCTCATCTGCGGATTCATAAAATCGTAATCAGCAATCTGTTCAGAATGAATACTCAGCGGGGTAACAATATGAAAAAATTCGTGCGCCGTAACATCTTTAATCGTTTGCCCAAGAATACCAATCGGCACATCAGGAAGCACAAAAACGGTAGATGTATTATGCTCAAGCGCACCCATTCCTCCACTCATAGACGGGCCACTCATCAGGTAGACCAAAATAGTGTATTGATCTACCGGCAGCGTTCCCCCTAAATAGCTTGCAGCCGCAGGAAATAAATCCTCAACTGTTTCAAGCACATCGGTGCTGCTCATCTTTTTTCCGGGCGAAAAAACAGAAACAGCGATTCGCGTTTTGCCTACCAGCATACTCGCCGTATCGGGCTCGCAATAAAGAATAGGACAATCGTGAAGTTGAAAATAATCCTTGGCGGAAAAAACATCGGTGGTATCATTGCCTGATATCCGCGGAAGCGAGGTTTCACCGTAAAAATTAACGGGTTTGGTTACGCTTACCGCGAATGGTGTGTTCTTAAAACCATCAAAGTAGCCCACAAAATCATACGGGTTTAGCACCACTACCTCTCCTGAATCTATTTTCGTCCCTGACGGTTCAAAAATTCCGCTTGAGCGATCATCAAAAGTTCCATTTACACGGTATTCCAGATGCTGCAATTGAGTAGCATTGGCAACAGCCCAGCGGTTTTCATCCAATTTTTCCACATTCAAAGGATCGCCGCTTTTGTCTATTGCCTTCAGGTCTTCAATATATCTACCAAAATCACTTATAGAATAAGTTCCGGGTATGATTTTAGGCATGTTGTAAACAAGGGTATCAACCGTAATTTCGGGTGGAAATACCTTTACCCTCGCCTGGTCATTAACCATATTCTTTACATCAATTTCTACGCGATATCCTAAGTCAGTTTTTCCTGCACTTTGTGCAGATAAGAAGGTAATGGTGAGCGTTAAGAACACAGTGAAAATAAAGCGCATAGCAAGGTTTCTGAATGAGTGAGCGGCCAAAGTTATGCTGTATTCACAATCAACCAATAAATATTATAGAATTTTAAGAGGTGCTTTTATTGATAATGCGGATATTGCCGATAAAATAACCCTATGCAAGAAAAACTTATTCCAGCTATATTAGAATTAGAATCAGATGAATACGCCGACTTTTATAAGGAATACATCTCAAATATCCCAGGCGGCACCTTACAAGATATTTTAACCGCCGACCTCACTAAATGGGAAGCATTATTTAAAAACCTTACCGATGCTGAAGGTTTAAAAGCTTACGCTCCCGGCAAATGGACTGTGAAGGAAATGATTCTGCATTGTATAGATACTGAAAGAATATTTTGCACCAGAGCTTTGATGATTGCCAGAGGCGAGACAAAAAGCATCTCCGGCTACGACCATGAATTATACGCCGCCCATTCTAATGCAAACGACCGCTCTATAGAAAGCCTGAAAACAGAACTCCTTGCCCAGCGCCATTCTACCCGCACATTGTTTGATACATTCTCAAATAGCGATTTGCAAAAAGCCGGTGTGGCAAACAACAATAAACTATCGGTAAGAGCTATTGCCTATATTATTCCCGGTCATTGTATGCATCATTTTAAAGTGCTTCGGGAGAGGTATGGGGTTAGTTTTTAGTTCTTGGTTTTTAGTTCTTGGTGTTTGGTGTTGGGTTTTCGCAGTCGCCAGGCTTTTAGCTTGGGGACTAATCGTCCGCCGGGTTCTCTGGGGAAATGTTTAATTTATTTCAATAGATCAAGGACTATATCCATTCATTAACTCCATTAAAAATCCTGGCGAGACGCCGGAGTAGACTACCCTCGCGGGACGCGAGCGTGTGCGTCAGGAGCGAAACCTAAGAAATTCTCATCCCAAAAACCAACGACCGAAGGGAGCCCGTATGGGGAACTAACAACCAAAAACCAATCACCAAAAACTCACACCGAACACCAACGTCCGAAGGGAAGCTCGAACTGGGAACTAACAACCAAAAACTAATCACTAAAAACTAATCAAAAACTCACACCGACTCCGCCACAACTTCTTTTACAACAGGCAATTCAGCTGTCAATATACGTTCTATTCCCTGTTTAAGCGTTACAGTAGAAGAAGGACACCCAGAGCAAGAACCGCGCAACTCAACAGTTACCACACCATCTTTAAAAGAAACAAAATCTATGGCGCCACCATCGCTCTCTACAGCCGGTTTTACCATTTCTGTCAAAATGTTTCTTATGGCATCATCGTATTCACTTGCCTCGATATTGGCATATTTTTTCGGCTTTTCAGCTTTTGCTTCAACACTCTTTTCTTCCGGAATTCGCTCAACCGCCATTTCAGTTTTTACCAGATATTCGCGGATGAACTCGCGCAACTCAAATGTTATTAAATCCCAATTTAAATCAGCCGATTTTGTGATAGTTACAAACTGGTTGGCAATAAACACTCCCTTTACAAAAGGAAAATTAAAAAGTTGGTAAGCAAGCTCCGACGAGCCTTTGGCCTCAGATTGAGATTTGTATTCTACCGGATCTGACGATTTAAAAATAATTCGGTCAGATACGAACTTCATTGTATTTGGGTTGGGAGTAAGCTCCGCATATAGTGTAGTTGGAAACATGTCTTGAAAATTGTATTTTTGCAAAGATAAAACCTTTATTAGACTCCTTTGAATCAAAAGCGACATAATAAAATTTCCTGGTGGAAAACTACAGGCAGCCTTATTCTGGCAATGTCTATGCTGGTGTATTCCGGATTTTCGGCGGTTACTACTATGGAGTGTTTTATGTCTGGCACCAAGACGGTTAAGGTAGGTTCTGAAGACAGTTGCTGCAAAGCAGAAGCTGCTCCTATTGCCTCATTAATTGCAAAATGCTGCGATGTAGAAAAATCGGAAGTTACCTTTCACAGCTTTAAAGTAGAGCACAAAGATTTCTTGCTTCTGCCCTTGCTTTCGACTTTTGTTCAGTTTGAAACCTATTTAGAGCCTTTTCTATCGACACAACAATTTCTTGTTGCTCAATTCGCTCATGCGCCTCCCCTCTCGGGTCGCGACATACTCACCCAAATTTGCAAGTACACCGTTTGATTTTAAGCTTTTTGAAATTCTATTTCTAAACGCTTAAATCAAAATTATATGTACAAATACATCCTAATATTACTTGGTATCGGGATATTTTTCCCTGCCAAATCTCAATCGCTTCAGGGCACAGTTCGCGATAAGCAAACCAAAGAATCTTTGCCCGGTGCAAACGTTTACTGGAGCAACACTACTACCGGTGCCATTACCGACACCGATGGGAAGTTCTCTCTTGAAGCTGTAAAAACTCTCCCACACACCCTAATTGTCAGCTATGTGGGCTATCGAAACGATACCCTTTTAGTTAAATCAACAGAGAAACCGCTTACCATTTCGCTTTCATCGACCGTGGAAATGAATGCTGTGGAAGTAACCGAAGATCGGGGTGCTTTTACCATGTCATCCGTAGACAAGCTTAATACAGAGCATATCAACCGCGGCATTTTGCGAAAAGCTGCATGCTGCAATCTTTCCGAAAGTTTTGAAACAACGGCATCGGTAGATGTGGTGCTAAACGACGCCATTACAGGTACTCGCAAAATTCAAATGCTCGGTCTGGATGGAGTTTATGTCCAAAATCTATTCGAAGGAATTCCATTTACCCGCGGGCTGGCAAATGTGCAGGGATTCGACCAGATTCCCGGACCGTGGATTAGTGCTATACAGCTCACCAAGGGAGTTGGTACAGTGCAAAATGGATATGAAAGCATGACCGGCCAAATCAATATCAACTTCTTACCTTCAGATGGGGATGAGACGATTTATTTAGACGCTTTCGCGAATAGTCAAAACCGATTAGAAGCCAATGCCGTATGGACAAAACCACTAAACGAGCGTTGGTCAACTGCCCTTTTCTTTGGTGGAAACATAGAAAACAAAAGAATTGATAATAACAAAGATGGCTTCATGGATATGCCTCTGCGCGAAGGAATAAAACTGATGAATCGCTGGAAATACGCTGGTGATTTTCTACGCAGCCAGTTTATAGTACGATACAATACCGAAGAACGAACTGCAGGGCAAATTGGCTTTGATTATGACGACGATTTTGGTAAGGGCAGCAACTACGGTTTCGGTCTAAACTTCGATCAAGTAGAAGTTATGGGGAAAGTCGGAATACTCTCAAAAGAGCGAGAAGACCGGAGCCTGGGACTTACCGCTATTTATAGCTACACCGACGTGGATTCGTATTTCGGAAATACAATTTACAAAGGTGTTGAGCGATCAGCGCGTTTCAACTCACTGTTTGCTAGTAAGTTTTCGAAATATTCTGATCACAGCTATACAGCGGGAGTTCACTTTCTCTACGACAATTATGAAGAAACTTATGCCGATTCGGCTTTTTCGAGAGAAGAAATTGTGCCGGGCGCATTTGTGGAATATACTTACGAGAGACCGCGATTTACTTTCGTGGCCGGACTCCGATCAGATTTCCACAATTTATATGGCACTCAAATTTCACCACGTATGCACGGTAAGTACAACTTAAAACCACTTACGACGCTAAGAGCTACATTGGGCCGGGGATTTAGATCGCCCAATGCTTTCGCTGACCAACTCGGGGTTTTGGCGAGTTCGCGTCACGTGCGTGTCTTGCAAACACCCGAAGCTGAATCGAGCTGGAATACCGGAATCTCGCTCTTGCACAAATTTCAATTATTCGGCAAGGATGCCGCATTCAACGTAGATTATTATTACACCACTTTCGAAAATCAACTGGTGGTAGATCGCGATACTGACGTAAATCAATTGCTTTTTTACAACCTGAATGGAAATAGCGATGCCCATAGCTTTCAAGCCGATATTCAAGCAGAAGTGGTTAGAGGACTTGGCGTAAAGCTTTCGTACAAATATCAGATCGTAGAAGTGGATTATATTTCAGGAAAACTGGAAAAACCACTTGTGCCTAATAACCGAGCTCTTTTTAATGTTGGCTATACATCGCCTCAAGGGAAATGGTATATTGATGCAACGGCCAACTATTACGGTTCGTCACGCTTGCCTGACACATCGCAAAATCCGGAAGCTTTTCAAATTGCTTCAGATTCGGAAGATTTTTTTATTTTTAACTCGCAGATTACTCGCGTACTCGGAAAGTTTGAAGTGTATGTAGGGGCAGAAAATATTGGTGACTTTATTCAAAAAGATGCCATTATTGATGCGGAAAATCCTTTTGGATCAAATTTTGATTCATCAATGATATACGGCCCTGTAAATGGACGGACCTTCTATGCCGGAGTGCGCTTAACCATTACAAATCCAAAGTAAACAAAACAATTTAATAGAATTATAAATTTAAAAACCACAAACAATGAAGTATTTAATAGCAAGTATCCTATTCATTCTCACCTTTTCGATGGCTTCGGCTCAAAAACAAGAATTGGTTGTAAAATCTACCATCGTTTGCCAAATGTGCAAAGAAACTATTGAAGATGGCTTGGCTTATACCGATGGTATAAAATCAGCACGTGTAGATGTAGATGCTAATGAAATAACTATAAAGTATAAAGCCAACCAAATTTCTGAAACGGAAGTTAAGAAGGCCATTACTGATCTGGGCTATGCCGCTGGCGATATGCCTGCCAACAAAGAAGCCTACGACAAATTAGACGGATGTTGCAAATCAGGAGGAGGGTGTGATTAATCAAAAACCCATTATCCAACAGATTAACGGTATGGCTCCCTTCATCGGGGAGCATACCTTTATTGCTCCAAATGCTACGATTCTGGGCGATGTTCATATCGGATCTAACTGTAGCATTTGGTATCAGGCTGTTCTTCGTGGCGATGTGGGCAGAATACTAATTGGCGATGAAACCAATATTCAAGATGGTGCTGTTTTGCATTCCACTACCGGCAAAAGCCGAGTAACGATTGGAAACAGAGTTACCGTGGGGCATCGCGCCATTGTGCACGGCTGTACCATTCACGACAATGCGCTGATAGGAATGGGCGCCATAGTGCTCGACAATGCGGTGGTAGAAAGTGGAGCGATTGTAGCTGCCGGAGCTGTTGTTCTTGAAAATACTATTGTACCGAGCGGCACCATTTGGGCGGGCGTGCCCGCCAAACAAGTTAAGCAATTAGATTCCGACGAATCAATTGAGCAAATGCGCAAAATGGCTGAAAGTTATGTGGGGTATAAGGATTGGTATAGTTGATTTTTAAATCTAACTTGATCCCGCAGGTTTTAGAATCCCGCTTTGCGGGGGTGGATGCCACTTACATACGCACGCCCGTTGGTCGACGAAGCGTCTCTAATAATTATAGTGAGGAATAGATTGGTAGAACTTGAACAGAATCAATCAAATCTAACTTGACCCGCAGGGTGGATGCCACTGCGGAGCGACTCATAATTTCAGGGAGGAATAAGTATGAATGCAATCAATCAAATCTAACTTGATCCCGCAGGTCTTAGATCCCGCTTTGCGGGGGTGGATACCACTTACATACCTTTAGATTTGTCTCACCCTTTTAATCTTTTCAAGATTGTTGATAGTGTTGTTGAAAAGAGGGGGTTTGGGGGAGACTCGAAACTTCGTAAAATTGTGAATAAAAAAAAGAATGGGGTGAACTATCTTACATACTAGGCCTCTATGCCTACAGTGCGTATTAGTCCCCATTCTTTTATAACCGTTGTCAGCGCCAATTAGAATACTAGACGTTAGGGTCTCATTAAAGGTAATAGCGGGAGACAACATTTATTTATTAAAAACTCAAAAGTATGAAAAATTACAATGAAACTGTCGGAGTGGATATATCCAAACTCACCATTGACGTTCATCTGCACCTGATTAATCAGCATAAGCAATTTGCAAATAATGCTAAGGGATTTAAAGCCTTGCTCGCTTGGATCAAGAAGCATAAAGTAAAGTCAGATGAAGTTTACTTCTGTTTCGAACATACTGGTCTGTATTCACTTTCTTTAGCAGCTTTTCTAGCTGAAAAGAACATACTGTTCTCTATGGTATCCGGTTTGGAAGTTAAACGTTCGATGGGTGTTGTGAGAGGAAAGAATGATAAAGTAGACGCTGCCCGCATCGCAGAATACGCACTCCCATTGGTCGACGGAGCGACTCTAGATAATTTTTTTCATGAAAATGAAGTCTCGATACGAGGTCTAAATTACAATGCATTGCTAGCTGATTTAAACCCAAAGATTTTTCTTCTCGAGCTTTAGTTTTTTACCAAAAAAGAGTTTGGTACTCGCATCAAATGAAGGTGTAATATCCGATACATAAAAATGGTGAACGCCACCACTTTTTTGATTCAAGAGACCATGTTTTTCTAAAACGTGATGGGTGTGTTCTGCTACAATCTCTGTTGAGTCAATTACTTCAGTATGTGATTTATAATACTTCTGAACCTCATTTTTAATCAACGGAAAATGGGTACAACCCAATATCAATCCATCAATATCTTTGAGATTAGATTTGCTTAAATAAGAATCTATTATGGCCTGAGAAATATTGTTATTGAAAAATCCCTCTTCTATCATACTCACCAGCAGAGGTGTGGCGAGCATAGTTACTTTCAGATTCTCGTTACGCTTTTCTATACGCTTGGCATAGATGCGGCTGTTTACCGTAGCCTTTGTTGCAATTACGCCTATCTTTCCCTTACTAAATTTAGAAGCAACATAGCGCGAGGTAGGGTCTATTACATTAATTACAAGAATATCTTTCCCTGCGAGAGCTCTTACCGTAGTGGTAGCAACTGCCGAAGCTGTATTACATGCAATAACTACCGCCTTGCAGTTTTTAGACTTTAGAAATTCAAATATTCCCGCCGAGTACGTGCGTATTGCGTCAGGTGATTTGTCGCCGTAGGGCAAATGGGCTGTATCGCCAAAATAAATTATTTGCTCATTGGGCATTCTTTTCGCAATGGCCGATGCGACAGTGAGCCCTCCTATTCCGGAGTCAAAAATACCAATTGGCCGATTGTCTGATTTTGTTTTCAAAGCTTTAAAAGAATGCCCCTTTCGGAATTTTAGTACATATAAAATATTCAACAACCCATTTAAATTCGCGGAAGCAAACTACCGGCAAATCTATACCTCCCAATTCTCTTACTCGTGACTCTCCCCACACCTCACGCGAGACTCAATACGCAATACTCAATACTCAATACTCAATACTCATTATCAAAAGTACAAAACAAAAAACATCCCAAAAGAGGGATGTTTTTAAATTATGCTTAAACGGGAAGATTAAATTCCCAGTTTCGTTTTAATTTTCGGAGTTACATCTTCACCACCTGCGTAGAGCAAGCTTCCATTGCTGGCGTCGAATATGTAGGTATAAGAATCTGCTTTTCCAACCTCAACAGCTGCAGCGCGCACTTTGTCAATCATCTTGCTCATAAGTTCGTTCTGTTTATTTTCTATTTCGGTATAAGCCGTTTGCTGAAACTCCTGAATGCGTTTTTCCATATCGGCAATTTCGTTTCTGAGGCTTGTACGCATACCCGAAGTAAGGGTGGTGTCGCTTTGAAAATCGGCAGTTTTGGTTTGATAAGCCTCAACCATCGAATTCAATCTGGCTTCCAGTTTTTTCTGTAAATCCTGAACTTCCTTCTCGGCTGCTGCCCGTTCAGGCAAAAGGCTTACGATTTCTTCAAAGTTTGCATGGCCAAATTTTTGCGCCATAGATTGTGTCATTACTCCAATAGTAAGTACTGCCAGTAAGATTATTCGCTTCATATTGTATTGTTTGTATTCGTGATTTTAAAAATTATCTTTTGTTTCCTGTATCTCTTGATGGTTCTTCGCGCTGTTGCGAATTATCGTCTAAACTATCGCTGTCATCAGCATCGTCAGTAGTTCTGTCTTTTGCACTTATACCGAGCCTGCTTAGCACCCGGTCGCTTTTGTCGTACCGTGGGTCGGCGTATAGAATATTGCTCTGATTGGCCTTATCAAAAATTACTGAAAAGCCTCCACCCTGGGCTACTTCTTTAATGGCGTTGTAAATATCGTCTTGAATAGGCTGAATAAGCTCCTCACGCTTTTTAAACAAGTCGCCATCTACGCCAAATCGGCTACGCTGTAGCTCTTTCGCATCTTGTTCTTTTCTTACGATTTCATCTTCACGCTCTTTGCGCATCTCTTCAGTTAAAAGAACCTTTTCGGCCTGATAAGCCTTGTACAATCTGTCGATAGATTCGTAGCGTTGCTCAATTTCAGTTTGCCATTGCTTCGATAGCCTGTCAAGTTCTTTCTGCGCATCGCTATAAGATGCGAGATTCTTTAAAATATATTCTGTATCAACATAAGCATAGCGCTGGGCTGATGCCGAAAGCATACAAAAACTTGCTATAACTAAGGTGAATATGAGCTTTTTCATAAGTTCTGATGACTCTTTAGGCGATGAGCGAAAATACAATTTTTTTAGAGTTCTCCAAGATTCATGCCAATAGTAAAGTGAAACTGGCTGCGTGGCATAGATGGTTTAAGCAGTACATCATCAAATCTCCAACCGTAGTCGAGCCCCATAAGCCCAAACATTGGTAAGAATATTCGTAGACCAACACCCGCAGAACGATACATTCTGAAAGGATCAAAGTTTTCAATACCATCATAAGTATTACCTGCTTCCAGGAATCCAAGCGCAAAGATTGTAGCCGAAGGATTTGGCGATATCAAATAGCGAAGCTCCATGGTCTGCTTAATAACAATATTAGACCCGGTAGCAGGCGACAAACTCAAATCATCATATCCACGTAAGCCGATAATTTCGCGGCCATCAAGCGCAAATCCAGAAAGTGCAGAACCACCTAGATAAAATCTTTCGAAAGCAGATACGCCTTTATCACGGTTGTAATATCCCAAAAAGCCGAAACCACTGCGCGTCATTAATACTAGTTTTGGAGCAAGCTCGGTGTACCACTCGGCAACCAGTTTCCATTTGTAGTATTCCGCATTTTGATAACGCGTTTCATCCGTAATGTCACCGGCGTAATCTATACCATCCCAAAGTGAATAAGGAAGCGTGACTTTTGTATTTAAACGAATATTTGATCCATAACGCGGATAGATCGGATCAAAAACAGAGTTTCTGGAAAGGTTAAAAATAAATGACAAGTTATTTGAGGTTCCGTTTGAAAGAGCGAATATTCCTGTATTGTTTCCACTTCGGTAATTTTGAATATCATAGTACAGGTAGCTAACTCCACCCAGAATCTGGAAGTAATCATCTGGCCAACCTAGTCGCTTACCAAGACTTACACTACCACCGGTAATTATCAGTGCCTGACGCTCAAAACCGTTTGATTCTTGTTTTTTCGTAACCCCATTTGTTTGAATAGAGCGTTGAACACCAACTGTAAAGGAATTTGGTTTCTTACCACCCAGCCACGGCTCGGTAAACGATGCATTGTACGACTGAAAAAACCTTCCATTAGTCTGCGCACGAATCGAAAGTCTCTGCCCATCGCCTGATGGCAATGGATCCCATGCTCCAGCCTTAAAGAAATTGCGCATAGAGAAATTTGTAAACGACAATCCCAGCGTACCTACAATACTTCCTGCACCCCAGCCGCCCGAAAGTTCAATCTGGTCAGAAGGTCGTTCGGCAAGGGTGTAAATAATGTCAACCGTTCCGTCCTGATCGTTTTGAACAGGGTTGATCCCAAATGATTCAGGGTCGAAATACCCGAGCTGCGAAAGCTCGCGCTGCGTTCTAATAATATCAGACCGGCTAAAAAGATCGCCCGGCTTGGTTCTGATTTCCCGGCGCACTACGCGGTCGTTGGTCTTGGTATTTCCTTTAATTATAACTCTATTAATGCGGTATTGACGCCCTTCATAGATTTTAATCTGTACGTCGATTGTATCATTCTGAACACTTTTCTCAACAGGGATTGCTTGAAATGCCAAATACCCATCATCGAGGTAAAGCGAACTTACATCGCCCCCATTGGCACTCATGATTAGTCTAGACTCAAACTTAGACTGGTCGTAAATTTCGCCTTTCTCGATACCGAGTATTTCCGACAATTTTGAAGACGTGTATTTTGTATTCCCAACCCATTCAATATTACCAAAGTAAAACTGATTGCCTTCATAGATATCGATATCAATACCTACAGTACCATCTGGATTTCTATAAACAGAATCGTTCTGAATCTTCGCATTCCGATACCCCATTTCATTGTAAATCGCGGTAATCTTTTTCAGATCTTCGCGATAAGAGGCGCGGATAAACTTACTGCGCTTCCAAATTCGGAAGAAATTCTTTTCCTTGGTGTTTTTCAATGCCCGGCGCAGCTTGGCCTCAGACACATCATTTACACCCGTAAAAGTGATATTTCCAATTTTTACCTTATCATTTTTCTGCACGTCAAGAATCAGGTATTCGCTGTTCGGAACAAGCGTATCGGGATGTTGAGAAATATTTACCTCGGTATCGAGATACCCTTTTTCTTCAAAATATTTCTCAATAATATTAGAAGTATTTGTAAGGAGATTTTCGTTTACAATGGAGCCACGAATAAGATTAATCTTTTCGCGCAGGTTCTCGGCTTCACCTTTAGAAATTCCCTCAAACTTATATCTAGAAAGGCGAGGTCGCTCCACAAGTCCGATATCAAGAAATATCTCATTTCCTTTTATTTCGGAAATGCTAATCGTAATATTATCAAAGAGTTTTTGCTTCCAGAGGTTCTTAATGGCCTGTGAAATCTGGTCGCCGGGAATGGTAATTTTTTGACCTACGCTAAGACCCGAAAACAGGATAATGGCCTGTGTGTCAAAATTGCGTGCACCAGAAACGGTGAGACCGCCAATGGTAAATTCGCGCGGACTTCTATAATCTATATTAAAATCGCCAACACCAACCTGAGCCGTAGCCGGATGGTAAAAACCCATTATTCCCACCATGCAGGCGAGAATAAGATTAATGCGCGTTTTGTTCACTGATTTTCCCAAATCTTCTTTCTCGATTTTGATAAGCAACAACCGCTTCAAAGAAATTTTCTTTCTTGAAGTCCGGCCAGAGCGTTTCGGTAAAATATAATTCACTATAGGCGATTTGCCACAGCAAAAAGTTACTAATTCTTTTTTCCCCACTAGTTCTTATGAGCAATTCCGGGTCGGGGTAATTTCGGGTCTCAAGATATTGACTTATGGTATTTTGATCGATGTCATCGGGGGTTATCTCACCGCTTTTAACATCTCTTGCAATTTCCTGAACTGCTTTTTGTATTTCCCAGCGCGAACTATAGCTCAATGCCAGTGTAAGCGTAATACGCTCATTTTTGCTCGTTTTATCAATAGCTTCAAGCAAGGCATTGTGGCAATTTTGGGGAAGCATTGACAAATCGCCAATTGCTTTCAGGCTCACTTCATTCTTTTGTAGCGAATCAATTTCTTTGAGTATGGTTTGCACCAAAAGATCCATTAATGCCGATACTTCTTCGCGTGGCCTGTCCCAATTTTCGGTACTAAAAGCGTAAAGAGTCAAAAATTTAACGCCTATTTCAGTGGCTGCTTCCAGAGTTTCGCGAACACTGTTTACACCATTCAGATGACCAAAAACCCTGTCTTCACCGCGATTTTTAGCCCAACGACCATTGCCATCCATTATTACGGCGATGTGTTGAGGTACCAGATCTGACTTTATTTTACTTTTAAGACTCATATCAATTGCGGGCTGCAAATGTCTGAATTTTAGATCAGATCAGAAAACGAAATTTTTCGTGCTGGTTTTAACATGTTTGCCGGGCTAAACTTCCGGTTGCTGATTTAGTAAAATGCTTACAGAAACCAATGCCTTGTGCTAAACTTGTAAAAGTACGATTAATTGTATTAGAAGGGATAAAGAAATAGAAAAGCCGTAAGAATATTAACAGAATAGGTTTTTATTTTCTGAAAAGAGCTGGAAAACGCCTTAAGAAATGCGTGGGTAGCAACGATGTGGAGCTAAGAATTTGGTGTATGGAAAAATACCTGGATTAGTGTAAATCATACTCAAAACTTGTGTGGTAGCATCTCCTGGTACCGAAATCCAGTGCCGCTCAATTGCAAACTACTGTCATTCAATCCTTCCGCGCACCCCCGACCCCTTCCATACAGACTCCCAAATGGTCGAAAGGATAGTTTTCGCCGCACACATTTCGACTAAGCATTTCGACAGGCTCAATAACCACTCAATGCATCGCATTATCGTTCCGTGAAAAGCTTCATTTTAGTTATGCTAAATAATAGCATATTCATGAATAAAATTACTCCCGTGTATAATCTTTGCGGTTGCGCTCTTTCTGCATCCGACTAGGTTTTTTGCCGAGAGGAAAGCACAGGCGCGGGAAGGCACTGTTGTGAAGCTATCCTTAAGCTCCAAATATCCAAAGTCAAATTTCACTAAACATGTATCAAGTGATTAGTTAGACCACAGTAAATCCTTACGGACAAGGCTTTCTATCCAAAACTATTGATAACCTATTAAATAAAAAAGCTAAAGCTAATCCTTTCTGAAAAGCCTCTCTCGACTAGAGACTAGAGACTAGAGACTCGCGACTAGAGACTAAACGCTCCTAAAAGTACCGCGGATTTTTCGTTTTAACATCCTTACTAAAAAAGTCGTAGGTCAGCATAATCTCATGGCTTCCATTGTGATAATTTCTCAAATTACTGGTTCCAAAATCATACGAATAGCCCGCCTGTAAATGGTCAGTAAACTGAAACGAAACAATAGCTGCTACGGCATCCTGATAACGGTATGCGGCTCCAAGCCAAAGTTTTTGCTTAATCAAAAAGTTGGCAGAAACATCAAAACTCACTGGTGCGCCATTTACAGCTCTCACCACAACCGATGGCTTAAACATTACGCCTACACTATCTTGACTAAGGCTGAATACATAACCTGCCAAAAGGTAATAATGTCTGTTGTTCAAGTCCTCTCCTTTGCTTCCGGGATTGTTTCCGCTATTCAATTCATTTTCAAGAATCGTAGGGCTCGAAATACCAACATAACCGCGATTTCCGTAGTAATAAGCACCAAATCCAAAATTGGGAAGGAGGTTGTTTTCAACGTTTTTCGTAAATGCCGGGTCATTGGCATCTATATTATCCAGATCGCGCAAGTTGGCTTGATGAATTCCGAAACCGGCTCGAAGGCCGAAAGAAAGTTTGGCTTTTTCGCTTGTTTGAATTCTATATGCAAAATCTCCCCATACGCCGGTATTATTCGACGGCCCAATATGGTCGTTTTGAACGGTAAGTCCCAGACCAATTTTTTCATTTGGCAACGGACTGTGAATAGAAATAACCTGTGTAGATGGAGCACCGTCTAACCCAACCCATTGCTCACGCCACACAGCCGAGGCCGTAATAGCTTCACGGCTTCCCGCGTAAGCAGGGTTGACTACCAGCTGATTCCACATATACATGGTATAAAGCGGCTGTTGCTGAGCGTATGCCCCGGCAGCAGATACCAACCCGATGGTTAGCAAGGCCAACTTGAAAACACTTGAATTTTTCATCTTTTATCTCTTTAAAATGATTATCTGTTTAAATAAATATATCCTTTTCGAATATCAGTTCCATCGCCAAGGTCGAGTACATAATAGTACGTTCCTACCGGTAGTCCGTTATCCGAATTTAAACCGCCATCGGCTTTCCCTTCCCAATTGTTGGTGTAGGGACGGGCTGTAAAAACTTCCTCTCCCCATCGGTTAAAAATAAGCAGGCTGCTATTTGGATATTGCTCAATATTGCGGACAATCCATATATCACCTATTCCATCATTATTCGGGGAAAACCCTTGTGGGATCACAATAGTTTTATCAGTACAGTTAGCCTGCGAAACATTCACAATCAAATCAGACGCAATATCGCCGCATTCCGGGCTGGTTACAGTATAGGTAAATGTGAAAACACCTGTCGTTTCCGGATCGAAAACACCGTTTATAACTGTGCCATCCGCATTTGTCCAAACACCACCCGGTGTAGCACCACTTACATAATCAATGAGATTAAAGGCAGGATCGCTAATACAAACCAATAATGGGTTCTGTGGAATTCCGGCACTTGGCCCCAGCTCTACATTAAATGAAACTGCTGTTGAATCGCTTTCGCAAGGAGAACGGTCAATAATATAGGTGTAAACATAGGCTCCGGCATTGTCAATGCGTGTTTCGTCATTCACGATATTTGCATCCTGATCTATCCAGTATCCATCCAGATCTGGATCGACTAAATAATCGAATAAGTTAAGGTCTTCTCCGGCGCATACATCTGCATTTCCAACCGATACACCAGCATCTGGCACAGCTATCACATTTAAGTTAAAGCTTGAAGTTCGCGACCCGCAGGCACTATTTGTTACCACATAGCTGTATCCGAATAAACCGGGCTCTGTGAGCGTAACGTCTGCAGAAATTGGATTATTATCAGAATCGATCCATTGGCCGCCGGTTTGTTCACCAGTTACAAAGTCAAATAAATTTATGTTTCCATCTGATAGACATACCGAAGTATCATCAATTGGTACACCAGGGTTTGGTTCCGGAAGAACATTGAGCGTAATCACAACACTTACAGGATCGCAAGGAGCAGTTCCCACAGTGTACGTAAACCCAAAATTACCTGCGATACTCGGATCGTAAATAGAATCAATTTCTGTACCTCCGGCATTTGTCCATGCGCCACCTTCATCTTCTCCTTCTATATAATCAAAGAGATTTACAGGATCTGATCCGGCACAGGTTTCAATCAATGAAATCGAATTTCCTGCTATTGGTGCAGGCTCAATGGTTACCTCAGTGCTTGTTACTGTAGGACAGCGGCCTGTGGTAGTGAAAGTAACGGCATAAGTTCCTACTGCACTTTGCGAAGGGTCAATTGTACCCGAAACAGAATCTATTGACAATCCCGGTATATCAACAGTGTAAACTCCTGAATTAACTCCATTTAATTCTACAGGCACCAAACTTTCATTAGCACAAAAGCTCGTTTGACCATATTCTATATCATTCGGGAAAAAGCAAGTAAGTGTCGGTGTATTTTCACCTTCCTCATTGGGTTCACCATTTCCGTTTAGATCGGGATTACTACCTACATGAGAAAAATCCTGTCCGTTGAAAGGTCCGTTTACACCATCATTGATAACACCATTTTTACTTGTTACCGTTACCTGATTAAAATAACCATCTTGCACCGCAGCATTCATGTCAACTCTTACAATAAGGTCTATAGCATCAGCTGCACTACCCGGAAGAGATCCATTACCTGGAAGCAATTGTTTTACGGTTACTCCGTCGAATGCAGGGTTAACACCACCTGACAAAATTCCAAATGCAATGGATGGAGACCCAATTAATTCAGCTGTCGCTCCTACTGGCAATCCCCCGTTAATGTTTTCAATTACCTGAATGTTTTCGCTTGGGCTAAATGCCAAATTTTCAATAAAAATGCGGTAGGTAACATCAAATATTTTTGATCCTGGAGCAGTCTCTGCAACGTTTTGAACTTGCTTAGCAGCACCAAGTGTTGAAGGACAAAATGGTATCGCAAAATTATTAGATGGAAATCTAAATCCACAAGCCAAATCAATTCCTTCTACTACATAGTTTCCTGCAAACTCTGGAAATAATGTATTGTCAGTAGCTCCGGGAAGCTCTTCTCCATTAAAATACCATTGGTAGGTGTCAAAACCAAAAACCTGAAGTACCGCGTTACCGGGAATACACGGTAAAGTTCCTGAAACACCCGAGCTCAATCCTACAACCGGCTCTAAAGTAAATCCTGAGAAATACCCGGCAGTACCTACGTTATTGTCGCGGGTAAGCAAGGCCACATTCATAACCGAATCACTTTCTATAATTACATTGTCAGAAGGAGAATTAAACGCATAGGTAACCCAATCAGCGTTTCCCGTTACCGGTTGGGCACCAGTTATAGGTGTCGGGTTTTCATTTACATAAACAGAAGTTCCTGCTTTGGTAATAATATTAATTCGTCCCTGACCTGTACCACCAGACAGGCTGTTTACAAATGGAAGGTTTACTTCTTTTGCCCCAATACAATTAAGCGGCGGTATAAAACTAAGCCCTACGGTCTGTCCAATATTCGTGGCAGAACCAGATAGGGTTTGATACAAGTATACCTTATTAGTTGCGAGCACATATAAGTTGTCGTTGGCAGTAAAGTCGGCAGTGGGTATAATATAAAACTCACCTTCATCTAAGTTGGCCACAGGTGTTGCACCATCGTTAAGATAAACCTCTGTATTGTCTTCAGTGGCAATTACAATAGGGCGCTCAGTAGATTCATCGCCCAATCCGCGAACGAGGATATATTCCTGTCCGGTAATTTCGGCAGGCACTAATTGGTCTGATCCAATACATTGCCCAATTTCATTTCCGGCAAGCCAAGACCCCGTATTACATACAATATTTTTTGTGCTGGTAATTCGTGTTCCATTAGCCAGGTTGATTGTGGAATTATCAAATTGGCCGTGATCAATCCCTATTACATAAGATTCAAAAGCATCGAGCACTACTGTTATAGGCTCCCCCGGAGTTTGACCTACATAAGTAATAGGTGCTTTTATCATATCGAAAGTTACAATCGTATTATCTTCAGTTGCCATGACTGAAATAAAGTGCGAGCGACGCTCCAGGTTCCATGAATTATCATTGTTATATCTATTATAAACATGACCTGAATAAAATCTTTTCCCCTTAGCGATTTGTCCTTTTGAAGTCAGTGAGGTACCCTGCGAACCTGATTTATGGCGCATATTCACAAAAAACGGCTGGTAGCTTTCAAAATACAAACCTTGCGATCTGATTTTTAAATTTAAGCTATCAGTGGGAATAACGTTAAGTGGGTAGGTATTTGTGTTTGCATTTCCGATAGGCCCCAGCGTATATTCTGCAGGCGCATTACGCGAAATTTCAATGATATTTACAATCTCACCGTAGCCATTTCGAATAGTAACGGGAATAGTGTCCTCGCTTGGCGTTGAGAGACTTACAAAGTGTTTTTGAATATTACTTGTACCTGTATTCGCTCCCGGCTTGGCATAGAAAGGCGGTATCCAGTGTTTCGTATCAAGTTGAGCAGTAACTTGCGTGCATGTGAACAGCAAGAATCCGAAAAGGAGTAGATAACGTGTTTTCATAAGGGGGATCATGATTGTAAATTTAATTTTCTTTATCGACCAGCTGTTTTTTTCCAAATCGGAGTTGAATTAAAATCTCGTGAGTTCCATTTGTATAAGCCTGTATATCAGACGTTGCAAAATCATAAGAGTAGCCTAAAGTAAGATAATCAAGTACATTATAACCTGCAAATATCGCAATTGCATCAGAAGATCGATACGATCCGCCGATCCAAAGGTTACTTTTGTAGATGATTCTGGCACTTAAGTCGAATTGAGCCGGTACAGGCGTTACGTACTTTATCAACGTAGATGGCTCTATGTCAATCTCTTCAGAAACATTAAATAGGTAACTCCCTGTAAAATAATAATGTACTGCCATTTTCCCGTCTCCGTCGCCCGGAAAAAGATCAAGATCATTGTTTAAGATCTGCATGGCCGAAGCTCCAACTTTAAATTTGTCGGAATACCAAAGCACCCCAAAACTTGCATCGGGTTTAAGTTCAGATTGCATTGATCCATCCATAGCTTTGTCGCTACCTTCACGAAGTGTGATTTGCGAACCATCTATTGTAAATTGGGTAAGCCCAAAAGATGCTCCCAGCGATAGTTTTGAGCTTTCGCTAACTTGCAGATGATAGGCGTAAACACCCTGAAAACCAAATCTTTTTGTGGGGCCTGCCACATCGGTAGTGATATGTCCGCCAAAACCCATTTTACCAGATTTTGAGGGAGCGTGCAGGCCGAGTTGATAAGTTCGTGGCGCATCTGTAATACCCGTCCATTGCGTGCGGTGAGTGGCATAGGCATTAAAATAAGTGTCGCTTCCTGCAAATGCCGGGTTATAGCTCAAGCCCACCCATTGATACTGCGTAAATTGCTGTATTTGTTGCGCGCTGATACTCGTTCCCAAAAGGAGGAGTGCGAATAGTGATATGTACTTCATAGCGCGCATTATCTGTAAATTGTTATTGGTCCGGTAAGTGGATCCGGGAATCGGTCGTCATTTAATTCAATGGTATAATAATAGGTTCCCACCGGCAATTTCTCTCCTTCATAAGTTCCATCCCAGGCATTTCCACTATTGTATGGCGTTTGACTGTACACAGCCTGCCCCCAGCGGTTAAAAATGTTTACGACATTGTTTGGAAACAGTTCCATATTATCAATAACCCAGGTATCGTTTACGCCATCGCCATTCGGCGTAAAGCCTGAAGTAACAATTACATCGGGAAGTACTTCAACATAAACAGTATCTCTGCCCAGGCATCCATTCTGATCACTTACTACAACTATAAAATCAGTAGATTCAAGCAAATAACCTGAAGGATTTGCACTAGTAATATTCAACGATTCTGTGGGATTTGGCGACCATAGATACGAAACTGCGGTTGCAGAAGTTGGGTTTCCACCCAATGTAAACACCTCTTCTACAAATACCTCACGATCAATTCCTGCATCTGCATCCGGATTGGCAAGAACCTGAATATAAATGGTATCCTGCGTTTCACAGAATCCATCAGTACCGTAAAAGATATAGGTATACGCTCCTGGAGTTTCAAAAAATTCGAGTGATGCCGTATCGCTCAATAGATTTCCGTCTAAATCGAGCCATGAAAATTCATCTACATTTTCTCCGGTTCCCGTAAAAGTTACTGGCAAGTCGCTTTCGCAAATAAGCGTATCAGTACCTGCATTAACAGAAACTTCAAGTGTGAAATCAACTTCCGCAGCGGTTGTTGCTTCACAACCATTGTTATCCGTTAAAATCAAATTGTATGTACCGGAAGGAACTCCGCTTAAATCTTCTAGCGTAGATGTAAAACTGTTGGATCCTGTCCAGGTAAATGTATAAGGCTCGGTTCCGCCAGAGACTGTAATGCCAACTGATCCATCAGGAGATGTATTACAGCTTGCATCAAAAATTTCTGATTCGATTGCGATTGGAGCCGGATCTATAATTTCAATTGTTTCTGTGAATGAACATCCGGCAGAATCATTTACCGAAAGCGTGTATTCTCCTGCAATAAGATCGGTAATCGACAATTCAGAACTGGTAAACCCGGCTGGGCCTGTCCAGTTAATTTCATAAGGTTCCATGCCCCCGGTTATATTGGCGAAAGCCTGACCGTTGTTTTCGCCTGCACAAAGAATATCTTGCGAAACGACCTCAACATCAATGGGTTCAACATCAAGGATCATAATTTCTCCTGTCAGTTCACAGCCGCTTGCATCGGTAATGGTGTAATTATACAAGCCCGGCTCAAGATCTATCATGGCAAAATCTATGGAAGAAAAACCATCAGGTCCTGTCCAGGCAATGGAATAATTTGGTGTGCCACCGCTTACTGTTAATTCTATCGATCCTAAATTTCCGAAAGCGCTACAGCCGGCAGCCACCACGGTGGCAGTAATTGTAATGGGTTCCGGTTGAATGATGGTAATCATTGAATCAAGAACGCAGCCAGAACTATCGCTAACTTGAAGCACATACTCCCCACCAATCAATTCACTTAAGTTTGCATCAGTTGAAATAAAGCCATCAGGACCAGTCCAACTAATCGCAAGGGGTGCAAGCCCGCCGGAAACTACCACGTCTATTGCTCCCGTGCTATCGCCGGAACAGGAAATATCTGTCTTGGTAATATCAACCAGAATTTCAGGATTCTCGGTAATTTCAAAGTCACTCGTTACTGTACAGAGATTCGAATCTGTAACGGTTACCTCATAGGTTCCCGGAGCCAAATTATCAATATCTTCATCTGTAGAAGAATACCCATCCGGGCCGATCCATGTAAATTCAAATGGCTGATTTGCACCGTTAAGGTCGAGCGAAATTGAACCTGTGTTCTGTCCAAAACAAGATTTAAATACCTCGCCGGATAATTGAATTGAATCAGCCGGATTAACAACAGCCATATCGATATATTCACAGCCATTATTTCCGGTTACGGTATATTCGTAAATGCCGGGTTCGAGATCAAAAATATCTTCCTGATCTGAAGTAAAAGCTCCAGGACCTGTCCATGCTACTGTGTAAGGCTCTTCCACGTCTGCAATTTCAAGTACAATAGAACCATCGTTTGAGCCAGGACAAGTAAGCCCTGTTGCAGTAAGGCTAATATCCGCATCGGGATTAGTCAGAGTAATTGTGGTATCGATAGCACATCCGTTATCGTCTGATCCGCTAAAAATATAAATTCCTACTCCCAGCCCTGTTAAATCGGCTGTGGCGGGATACGTATTTCCATCGGGATCTGTCCACGAAATAAAATAATCTGTGCTAACCACCCCGCCTGAAAGCACTACCGAAATACTTCCATTATCAACCGCACAATCGGGTTGAACGATGGTATAAACCGCTTCGATAGGCGTGTTTTCTGTAATAATAATTGTTTCTGCAATTGAACAATTTTGAGCGTCGGTAATCGTAACTGTATAATTTCCTGCCGGTACATCGGCAATATCTTGAATGGTGCTAATAACAGCTGCACCATCACTCCACGAATAAGACAGCGGACTAACACCCCCTGAAATTGTCAGGTCGATTGATCCACTACTTTCACCTCCGCAGAGTACATTTTCTACATCGGCGGAAGCCAGAATATCGTCCACAGCCAGAATCTCAACAGACCCTGTAGTAGAACAGAAATTTGCGTCGGTAATGGTATAGTCGTAAATACCAATATCGAGATTTGAGATATTGATTCCTGTTGCGGTAAATCCACTTGGCCCGGTCCATTCTACAGTCACCGGATTGCTTGCATTTGTAATTTCGAGTGAAATTGCTCCATCTCCTCCATTGCAGGAAACACCTGAAATGGTTTCTGCAACCGAAATTGGTGCAGGATCAGATATATTAAAAGATGCTGTGTAAGTACATCCATTATCGTCAGTAACTACCACATTATACGTACCGGCAGCTATACCAGAAATATCTTCGTCGGTAGAGATCACAGAAATACCATCAGACCATTCATAAGTAAATGGCTCGGCACCATTTACCACCGTTACATCGATAGCAGCATCAGCATTGCCCACACAAACAGGGGCTGAAATGATGCCATCTACACTTCCTGAACTATCAGAAATGGCAACTGTTTGAGTAATTACGCAGCCTGCATCATCAGTCACTTCAATAGTGTAAATACCCGAAGAAAGATTGCTAACTGATAAACCGGTTGCAATTTCGTTTCCGACATTATCAAGCCATCTTACCGAAAGTGCTCCTACTCCACCAAAGACTACTGCCGATGCAGAACCGTCTGCCTGCAAGCAGTTTGAGTTTACAATGGTAAGATCTATCAATATCGAATCTGGCATAAAAAGCTCGGTTGTATCCTGCTTGGTGCATCCGTTCTCGCTTGTTATGCTAACTATGTAAACTCCCGCATCGAGATTTGAAATATTTTGATTTGCTGACGAAAATGCGTTGGGCCCTGTCCAGTTAAAGCTAAAAACACCCGGCGCACCGGAACTTGGAAAGGCATCGGCAGTGATGCTACCAGTCAGTTCGCCCGTACAAATCGGGTTTGTGGGAGTGAGCACGATCGCAAAATCGTCACCAACAGTTACATCAATAAGGGTATCTTTTGTACATCCGTTTACATCTGTAACTGAAGCAGTGTAGCCACCGGAAACCAGATCATCAATATCTAAAGTGTTGGCAGTAAACCCATCGGGACCTATCCAAGTCACCAAGAAACCTGGTGTACCGCCTGTAATTGTCAAATCAATAGCACCGTTCATTTCACCTGGGCATGATTCGGCCAAAACGATGGCCGAAAATCCAATTTCATTGGGCTGATCAACATCATAAACCACATTCAAAATACATCCGGCGGCGTCTTCTACATTTACTTCGTACTGTCCTGTCGCTAAGTTTTCAATCAGTGAATTAGTTGATGTGAAACCGTCGGGACCTATCCATGAATAAGTGTAGGGAGCAGTACCATTTATAGGTGAGAGTTGAACACTTCCATCGGCCGCTCCAAAACAACTAACTCCATTTACGGCTGCAATAATATTAAAATTGACTCTTGTTAACTCAATGGTTTGTTGAATAGTACAGCCATTGTCATCAGTAACTGTAATGGTGTAGTCGCCCGGTCCTAAATTTACAATTGAGGCAGTGGTTCCAACTTCTATTCCCATTCCATTTTCCCAGCTATAGGTGTAATCTACAGCTATAGTACCACCAGAAACATTTGCCGTAAGGACGCCATCATCTGCAAGGCAACCCGGCTGAATGATTTCTACGGTCATTTCAAGAATTGCCGGCTCCGTAATTGAGGCCGTTCCACTAATAATACAATTGTTTGCATCAGTAACCGTGAGCTGGTATAGCCCGGAATCTAAAGCGAGAATATTTTGCTGTGTTGAGCTAAAACCATCTGGGCCTGACCATGCAAAAGCATAAGGAGTTGTGCCGCCGGTAAGATTCGCCGTAAGGCTACCATCGCCATTTCCGGCACAAGTAATATTTTGAATATCGATAGTGAGATCAAGCGCATCGGGCGATCCCACAGTTATGATTTGTGTAATTGTACAGCCCCCATCGTCACTTAGTGTGATTTCATAATCGCCGGTAGCCAAATCTGCAATCGAAATATCGTTGGATGAAAATCCGTCGGGACCCGTCCAAGAAACGGTATAAGGCTCTGCCCCGCCTTGTGGCGTAATGTCTATTGATCCATTTAAATCTCCGAAACACAATACGTCTGACACATCTTCAGAAATGGTTAAAACAACTGTTTCAATCACAACATATTGATGTGAAACGGTACAACTGTTATTATCAGTAACGGTGAGGTTATATGTTCCGCCCACCAGCCCGGTGATACTTGGCATTGTAGATGTAAATCCTGCGGGACCTGTCCAGGCCAATGAATAAGGTGCTACGCCATTTGATACCGTAACAGAAATACTTCCATCTGAATCGCCGGCACAAAGCACGTCAGTAATTGTAGCATTTACAGTTATTTCCAAAGGCTGATTTACCACATAATCTCTTGATCTGCTACACATTATTGCATCAGTAACCGTTAGCGTATAGGTTCCGGCCACAAGACCAGTAACATCTTGGGTAGTAGCTGAAAAACCATTTGGCCCCGACCAGGAATAAGTATATCCGGGAGTTCCACCGTTTACAATTGCATCGATAGATCCATTGGCTCCACCAAAACAGGTAACGTGAGTAATAGGACCGGTAACATTTATTTTGGGAGGCTGGGTTATAGTAACTGAAAGAAATCCTGCACAGCCGTTTGCATCAGAAATTTGAACGCTGTAAGAGCCACCTAATAATCCGGTAATATTTTGATCGGTAGAAATAAATCCGGCCGGACCAACCCATACAAATGAATATGGAGCTACTCCACCCGAGGGATTAGTGTTTATAGAACCATCAGAAACCCCAAAACAAGACGCGTTTACTTTGGTAAATGTAGCCGATAAAGCCGACGGGGCATTGATTATATAAGTTGCAGAAGCAGAACATAAATTGGCATCGGTTACAGTTACGGTGTAAGACCCGCCGGGTCTGTTGGTCAAATCTTCATTTGTACTGGTAAAGCCCGCTGGTCCCGTCCATGCATAAGTGTATGGTTCTGTACCACCGGCCGCTGTTATATCTATTGCGCCATCGTTGCCATTAGAGCACGAGCTAGAAGTTACGGTTGCAGTAACTGCTATGGAAGCCGGATTGGAAATATCTACTGTTTCAATAATTTGACAATTGTTTCCGTCGGTAATTGTAAGCGTGTATGTACCGGAAGAGAGCGAACTTATATCCTGATTTGCGGAAGTAAACCCTGCCGGCCCCGTCCAAGAAGTAGTATAAGGTACAGTGCCTCCAGATATGGCTGACACGATTGAACCGTCACCACCATTATTACAAGTGATATCGCTTACGGTGAAGCTGGCCTGAATCGAATCGGGCTGTGTTATTTCGATAGATTCTTCGTACGTACATAGAGCGGCGTCGGTGATAGTAACGCTGTAAATACCCGCCAAAAGGTTTGTAATACCGGGGCCGTTTGCACTAAATGATGCAGGGCCGGTCCAGGCATATGAATATCCTGCCGTACCACCAGAAGCTGATGCAGTTGCCACGCCGGTTGCTCCGCCTGCACAAAGCACATTGCCAGATGTAAAATCAACATTTATTTCTGCGGGTTCGCCAATTGTAATTTGCAAAGTGAGCGTACAAAGGGCAGCGTCGGTAATGGTAACTTCATAAAGCCCGGAAGCGAGACTGCCAATATTTTGGTTGGTATCCGAATAGCCATCCGGTCCGGTCCACACATAGCTATAAGGAGTTGCGCCACCTGCGGGTGTAATATTTATAGATCCGGTAGATCCGCCACCACACGCATTATCTATTTTAGAAGAGGTCGCGGTAAGCAATAGATTTTCAGTAATTGTAAAGACTGTATCTGCCAAACAATTGTTTGCATCTTCTACTTGCAGGAAATAATCTCCCGGCTCCAGATTAGAAATGTCTTCGGTAGCGGCTGTAAATCCATTTGGCCCTGTCCACGAAGGGGTAAAACTACCAACACCGCCCGAGATTGAAACATCTATTGCTCCATTATTATTTCCAAAACAATCTATTTCCGTAATCGCAGCAGTAAATTTTATGGTGTCCGGTGGGTTGGGATACGTATAAGTTGTATCGTACATACAGCCCATCTGATCTTCAATATTTAATGTGAAAACGGGGCAGAGCATACTTGCGTTTAAACCCGTTTCGCCACTTGACCAGCTAAGAATGTAACCACCGTTTCCACCAATAACTATCGGAGAAGCGGTTCCATTGCACACATCAGCGCAAAGTGGAGGCGATGCATTCATAGAAAAAACGGTAAGTGGTCCAGGCTCATTTATAAAAACGTCTATATTACAAGGAGCACCCTGTCCCACATCAAAAATAATTACAGTATAAGTTCCGGCGCCCACATTGTTCCATTGCCTCGTGGTAGGCCCACCAATCCATTGATAGGTATAAGGACCCACACCATCTACTGGAACTTCTACCGATGCAACTCCGTTGCTAAAACCATTACAGGTAGGCCCGGTAGAATTTGAAACGATGGTAAAAAACGGACAAGACCCGCTCGCTTTGGGCAGGTCAGCAAATTTCTCGTATCCCTTTTTTGATTTAAACTCAATTTGGTCAGAGAGGTTTTCAGGATAATTGTAATAACCTTCCTTGCCCTTCACAACTATTTTTACGTTGCGATCTAAAACAGTTTCATCTGAGATAATGCAGGAACTGTTAATTTCTATGGCACCATTTTTCTTTGCAGTAAATGTTATTTTTCCGTTTCCGGCAGTGGTCAGCGCTTCCGCGAAAGCGTTTTGATCAAGCCAAATTGAAATCGGTTCTGAAGTTGAAATAAACGCTACATCTCCCTGCTGGGGATAGTGCGCTGCACCCGTGCCATTTACCGTCCAGCTATCCGGATTGTGCCAGCTTCCGGAGCCACCCACCCATGAATAAACCTGATGTGCCTGTGCCATGGCATAATTTGACACCCACATGAATATGAAGGTATAAACGAAGGGCAATATATTTTTGAGCTTATTCAATATTTCTAGTCATAAGCATTGCATGGTACAAAACCTACTTTTTGGCTTCGAGGACAGGCACTAATTCCGAGGATAATTTCGTGAGAATTTGCCGATCCAAATCGCATTTTAGAGTAGGTAAAGTCGTATGCATAAGCGATTGTAAAATAGTCTAAGAAGTTAAATTTAAGCATACCCGATACGGCGTCCTGAGATCTGAAAGCGACCCCGAGGGCAACCCGGTTATCGTAATCTGCCCAGAAGTTTACGTCAATCGACGGTACAGAGTTACCTGTAAATTTTAATTGAGCCGCCGGTATGTAGCTCATTTTGTCGCCTGACTCGAAAATGCGGCCTGCCATAAGGTTAAAATTGGGTTGTAGTTGAGTATCAATCCCGATCTCATTCAAGGTAGGATTTGTAAGATGTGCACCACTGAATCCCACAAACCAGAGTTTGCCGTATAGCCATACTCCGGCTTTTATATCTGGAAAAATCAGCTCTGATTGCGATTGCTGCGTAACAGGATCTGCCTGATTTGGCACATTGAGCTGCGCTGCATCCAGCCGGTATTGAAAGGCTCCTATTGCCACTCCAAACGATAGCCTCACCTTTCGCGTAAGCGGCACGTGAACGGCGTAATTGAGATGCATCGTAGTGCGGCTGCTGGGGCCGGTATTGTCGGCTTCAATGTCGAGACCCGCTCCGTGAATTACGCCGCGTTCATTGCTTATCGCATCAATGCGTTGGTGGGCGTTTACGAAAATAGTTCTTGGATTGTCTTCAAAACCAACCCATTGTGTACGGTAACCCGCCCTGGCATCTAAACATTTTTTGAGTCCGGCATTGGCGGGATTTATTGCAAATGCGTTGAAAAGAAAATTGGTAAACTGTGGATTTTGCTGCGCAGAACCCGCTATACTAAAGGCCGTAAATAGCAGTATGGCGAAATATTTTCTCATCTCAATATCGTAACAGAACCCGTGTAAGGATCTGAATTAAAATCAACCGGATTTAATTCTATAACATAGTAATAAGTAGCAGCAGGAAGGTCGTCGCCACCCCAATCATTCTTGTAATTGGTAGCCTGAAAAACCCTTGTACCCCAGCGCGAATAAACATTTATCTGTGCATTTTGCCACTTTTCGATATCTTTTATTTCCCAGGTATCATTTATCCCGTCGGCATTTGGCGTAAAGGCATTGTATGGCAAAATGGCCGGCCTCACCAAAACACTCAATGTTTCGGAATAGATACATCCGTTAATAGTCGTCTCTACAATGTATTCAAAATTTTGATCAACACCCACCGGAATTGCTGTGACCACCGGCCCAGAAGTTTCATTTAAAGCCTCACCTGTC
Source organism: Cryomorpha ignava (assembly GCF_010686655.1). Classification (GTDB taxonomy): domain Bacteria; phylum Bacteroidota; class Bacteroidia; order Flavobacteriales_D; family Cryomorphaceae; genus Cryomorpha; species Cryomorpha ignava. The sequence goes on from NZ_JAAGVY010000001.1 coordinate 114,331, forward strand.
CATGAATAGCCTGTAAGATCGGGGTTTGTAGTTAGCACAACGGTTTCTCCCGAAAGCAAAATATTTCTGGATTGATCGCCATCCGGATACCAGTCGGCTTCGAAATCGTAAGTTACAGCCGGCCCTGAAACCGAAATGCTCACTTCGCATTCTCCGGGATTAATGGCTGGCAAATCTCCTTGAAAACCGCTGATCATCACAGTATAGGTAGTAGATGGATCGAGATCGTCAAGCGGAATATCAGTTGCCTGAAATAAGGTGTCGCAAGCAATTGGCGCATCAAAAGTCGATTCGTCGCAGGCATTTGTAGCAGCAAATACAGCATACAAAATTCCCTCGCCAAAGGTCGAATCCTGAAGACAAGAAATATTGCCAATTGAAAGCGTTGCAGTTGGATCGTCGAAGCTCAAGCCGGGAAACTGACTTAAATCGAGCGTTTGGAAATCAAAAAATACGGCATTTTCGGCTATATCGAAACAAAATGATGCGGGAACCGGTGTGTTTATTCCATCGGCTGTCGAAAGGGTTTCAGGAGCAGATTGCCCGCAAAGCAATTGAGGATCAGCACAATCTTGCGCCACCGCACGCGATGAAAGGAAAACAATAGCCACAAAAGCAATCACCGGCCAGGCCGAAACTGTGTTCATAAGGGGAGGTACTTTAATAGCTAAAGATACGTAATACCATCGCTATAGAGTTTCAAAAAAGATGTCTTTTCCACAGCTGCCTGTGGGTAAGGTGTCGTTTTGGAATCATTTATACCGATTGTATTTTTAAATGTCGCATAGATGCTCCTTAAAATTTACATCGGCATCATTTGCAAAATTTTCTGCGACATTACAGATTTAAATTCATATTACAGAAGGTTATACAGAAGAAGACCTAGGAATGCAGCGAAAATAGTGGTTAGCAAATTCACAATATCGTTTGTAATAAAACGAAAGCCCATCATCTCCTGATTGGGCGATTCTGTTGGGAAATCACTCCATTGGGCGGTTGAATCGGAACGGTATTTTACTTGCAAGAGAGCACCCAGCAAGCTATCCATAATATTTCCGGCCATGCCTGAAATAAGTAGAATTAGAAAAAGCTTCCAGCTAGAACTATCCATAAGCCCAATAGAAATAAGGCTAAATAGTGCTGTAAATACAAAACCTGCACCCATCCCAACGAGTGAAACGCCACCACTTAGACCAGAGATTACTTTTTTGCCGGTGAGAATATTATAGGTTTTACGACCATATCGGCTTCCTATTTCAGAAGAAGAAGTATCGCTCATAGCCGCAGATAGTGCCGACAAACCACCGATCAGAAACATGAATTGGTTAGTCAGAAAATAAACGCTAATAAACACAGTGGCTATCCCTCCATTGTAAAACACCTGATTAGCCGTTCGCCCACCTAGCGATTCTTCCTTATTTGATTTTGGAAGGAATGAGATTAAACTCCCTGCAACGAAGAAAAAAAGTGCCGGAATAATCCATTTTGGTTCTGGTGAAATGAGCAATAAACAACCCAGTAAAAAAGTGGCAACCGCTCCTGCCGATGTTAGCCAGCGCTTTTTGTAAGTAAAAAATACGATTGCAGTGATTACAACGATCAGTGCCAGTGAAAATAGATTTATAAACGTAGTGTCCAACAATATCCAATACGCAACAGCCAGTGGAACCCAGATATTATCTCGACCTTTTATTGACAATGCTTCTAAAAGTGTGAGAAACACAGAAACAATAATCAGGGCCGAGAATGAATCAAAGGGTGACCTGATAAAAGGCAAAAACTTCGGGATAATTTCAAAACTTAAAATCGTAAAAAAGAGAAAAGCAGTAGAGCCTTCCCATGACTTTGTTTCTTCACCAAACGAAAAAGTCCGCTTTCCGAATAGATTTCCAACTATTGTAGCAAACCCATCAGCCAAAGCCAGCACCAGCATCGGAAAAAACACCAGCTCGTTATTCTTGGGGAAAAGCAATAATAGAGTCAGTAAAACGGCGGCAAAATAAACAATGCCCCAGCTTTTTCGGCCTTGGTCAGCATCGATAAAGAAACCGTATTTAACCAGGAAAAAAAGTACTGGAACCGCCACCCCAACAACAATAACGAGAATGTGATGTGGAATAAAATAAGGCGATACTGCGCTTATAGAAATAGCTACAATATGCAGAATTTTTCTCGCAATGGTTTCGCTCACTATACCGCGGCTATAGAGCACACGCGATAAGAAAACAAAAAAGAGTATGATGCATAAAAATAGACCTGCAACTTCCAAATAGAAATGGTTTTACGGGCTAAAATATGATTTAATCTCTTTGCCTGTAGCCATAGGTTTGTAAAATTTATTGGATTTTCGGTTTAGGTCTAAATAAAGCAACCAGATCATTCCAAAACCTAAATATCATAAAATCTTCAGTTCTTTTCTTTCGAGCTATCCTTTTTTCTTTGCCATCATACTAATCTCTAAACACATTGGGTGTGTGTGAAAAGTGACTGCGGAAAGCTCGGTCTTCTAAATCTCTTCTAATCAACGCCTTCTCGCACCCCATCCCTAAACTAATCTCTATAGACAGCGTAGTTGATAATTATATTCGTAAATTTAAAACCAATTATAAAGCTGTATATCAACACCTTCCCGCACCCCATCCCTAAAGGGAGTCCACCGCACGAATTATTGTTTCAAAAGCTAATTTGAATTCTCAAAACAAAAGCCCTCTTGCAGGTTGAAGCTTCAGGCTAACGGCTAAGAAACTCTCTGCCGCACCCGTTCGAGAAGGAGATTGCTCTTGGCATGATACAAATGACACTTGACATCAATGCGAAATATTTCCAACCTCATTTTCCGGATCCCAAACCAGAACAGGTCTTTGTAGCAAACTGCGTAATGTGCCACAGGGGATCAGTCAATCCTGAAAAGTATTTATCCAAAATGGGGACCATGTACAAAACATACGATCCGGATAGAGACAATAGAAAAGAGAAGATTCTTGAGGAAATGGATAAGAAATAGGATCTTGGTAACCCCATTACTCGTCAAGTGATATAATTTAATCTCCTGTAAACAATCACCGGGAAGATTACTTTTATAACCATGCAAAATAATATTGCAAAAAAAAGAAGTCTATCATTGGAATTGGAAGATCAATCGTGGTTTCCAACAAGCTTGCGCGCATATCAGACCGATTTTTTGGGCGCCATTGCCAAACTACTGGGCATTTATAAACCCGCTAAGGCATTCCTTAAACAAAGAATTAATACCAATGACCAGTTGGTCGATTTGGCATCGGGCAGTGGAATACCTGCATTAATCACTGCACCTAACACGGATGTTTCGTTAACCCTTTGTGATAAATTTCCCAATCCGAAAAATATTGGTTTTGTCAATAGCGAATCTAAGGGAACCTATTTATCGAAATCGGTTGACATCATAAATGACCAACTCCCAAAAGCCGATATTTACCTCATGTTTAATGGTTTGCATCATTTTGATCAGACCGAAATTATCTCAATTCTCAAAAAAATTAAGTCGACTCATTCGCGGGCTTATTTCTTTGAACCAATTACGCCCCATTTTTTCACATTCCTAAAAGTTGGCATTGCCACGCTCCTCCTTCCATTTTGTACTGCTCCTTTTACAAAGCCTTTTAGGTGGGATCGGTTACTATTCACTTACTTAATTCCGGTTGGTGTGCTCGCTACTTTTTGGGATGGGATGGTATCTGTACAAAAATCTTATTCGGTTGAAAAGCTGGAAGGTTTAAAGGAAGCTTGCGCGGAAAATGGATTGGATATTTCTGTTGGAATTCTTCGTGGTCGGTTTACTTCTGTTACTTATCTTGAATATTTATCATGAAAGTAGCATTCTTAAAGTGGTCGATTCTTTCCTAAAAGAAGCGCAACTAAATTCTACTCAATTTGTGAAATATGAAGGCTAAAAAAGAAAAATCCTTTGACACCGTGAAGTTTTTCCGTCAAGTGAAAACGTTATTAGCTGAAAAAATGGAAGGTATGAATTTGGCAGAACAAAAGGAATTTATACGGAAAGTCAGGGAAGGAGAAATTAAACTGTCAGTAAGGTAAAGTATAAACCATAGTAGCATTTGAGTAGTAGCCAATTAGCTCCGCAATACCCTTCTCCGCGATAAATGAAGAATCCGCTCCGCAGCATTCCCCTTATCGCGGAAAACCGATTGATTTCTATAGGTGACGTCTGTTGGCTTCGCTGCATTTATTCCCTTCGGTCATGAGATCGTTGCACTAAGTTGCAATGCTGCGGTTTAATTCGACCAAGTTCTCAATTCTATCCCTTGCTCGAAAGGCTAAACAATACATGGATTTTCCGAAAGACGAGCAGGACGATATTGTTCATCCGATAATTAAAGATTAATGCGTTGTGAAGATGTAAATATACTTTGTTCTAAATCATTACAACTTAGCAACGCGATCTCATGATTGAAATGACTCCGTACGGACGCAGCGAAGCAGGTAAATGCTAAAATCAATTTCGATATTGAAAGAAGGGATTCGGACTTATATTAATCGCGATAAAGTTTAGAGACGTGATTTCGCAGCATCTCAGATGCTGCGGATCGGGAAAATTGCCTTTGCAAAGAACCCTCTCTTCTTGCGTTTAGCAGGAGATGATTGCGGGCCAGACTGCAAGTTCTAAAACCGCCTTAGCCTCTCAGCTGTATTTTAGAAGGATGCATTTCCGTTGCGAAGAAGTCGGTTACATAAACCGTTTTCTTTGACTCATCAACAAAATAAATAATTTTTACCGTCCTTCTTCTTGTAATGGCGTAAACCAAAAAGCGGTGACGTTTATTCAAGTAACTTAAATTATCTTCTAACCTTCCCCTATTCGGTTTACTTGATAAAGACAGGGCTTTTTCCAGAATCTCAACGAACTTTTTATTTGCGCTCTTTTCGCTGTGACTTTCATACAAAATATACATTAAGTCTAAGTAGAGTCTGTCAATACACTCAAGTGGCTGAATCATAAAGTTCAATAGCAAGGCGCATGCAGAATTGAAAATCAAGGAGTTGACATTTGTCAATAACTGTTTTCAATTCAAGTGCAACGCCGATAGTGGACTTTATGGACAGGCACTAAGTAGTACTGTTCTGCTTCAGGAGTAATCTCTACTTGGTTTGCTATTTTACTTTCCAATTTGCTATTTCTTCTTTAAAAGAACCCAAAGATCTCGTTTTTCCTTTCTCAACTGATTGTAAAGATGCTTCTGCTCTTTTCTTTAAATCGGCTGTTGTAGTTGAAAAAAACATGGTTCTTGTTTTGGCTTTTCGGTAAGCCAGCAAACGTTTAAAAGCTTCTATCAAATCAGGATCTTCTACAAAATCTAACTCTGATTTTATCCATTGAATATCGGTCTTTAAACTCATATCGTCGCTTCTATACAAAGTCAAGCCTTTAAAATGGCAATTCATTGTTTTCGTGGCGGTATCGGCTCTGATCGGATTTACTATAAGTTATATTTCCATCTGTGATTCTTTAAACAAGTAAAATGACTAAGCATTTAGCTCACACTACGGACCTGTTCAAGCCTTAGTGCCTCAATATTGCACATGCAGGGTAAAAACTGGCTGCAGTACTGGATACCACAGTAGGCTATCTGCTCGGCGAAACGGCCGACCAAGTGCTCAAAGATCCGTCTATGCTCAAAAGGCTAAACGATATTATGGCTTTCCCGAAGGATGAGCAAGACCATATTATTTATACGATTGATGCGATGATTAAAGCGGCGAAGATTAATGCGTTGTGAGGGCTGTAAATTAAAACCCTATAAAACTCGCCCTTGGTGAATTTGTATTAGCTAAAGTGTCATAATCAACAATTATCCTTCCCAAATATTCATCTTTAGAAAAGATGAGCTTCCCAAAATAAGTACTTGCTTCACTTCCACCGTAGAAATACAAATAGTAATATTCCCCGTTTATTGATTCGTATAACTCGATAGGTCGCTCAAATTCATTTTCAGGTATTGATCTAACTAAGTTATATAAATTCGAATAAGCATGGAAAGGGATTGAAATAATTGCACTATCAATGTTAACACATAATGTATCTACTTGAAAACTTGGCAAGATGTATTCCGCGCCATAGGGGAACATTCCATCAATTAAACTACAGCAATATCCATTTTTGGTTAACGTTATTTCATGCTTAACGGAATCAAATTTCGCAAAATCCATTTGTAGGTAAATATCTTCACCTTTCGAAGTAGTATCCCGAAACTCTATCTTTAAATTATTGTAAACTCCTTTTAACTTTCTTAAAAGCCTTCTATCTGCGATAAATTTATACTGCCCGGGATATTCAAGATTATTAGCAATTACAGTTTGTGCCAATGCGAGATTGGCATTAGTAGTATGATATCTCTCTTCATTACCGAGCAATGGATACCAAGTCTTATCAATTGACTTTAAATGAGTTTTATATTCACTTTGGTTCTGTCCAAAAAGAAAAAGTGTCTGAAATATAAATAATATAATAAATAATAGCTTCATGGGAACAATTTCTTTTAATTAGTTCGAACATTTCGATTTTCTTGACTTCTTTCAATTGATTTTCCCTTTATTGGCTCAATTTTATTCAATCCTTTTGTTCTTGCCGTAGACTCTGTCTTTAATAAGAATTTCTTTCCACTTAGTAAGTCACCATTTTCACCACCATTAGCGTTCACATACATATCTCTAATTTTATTCAAGGCTGTGCCAGTATCATTAAAATATAAATCTATGTATGTTTCGTCTTCATCAGAATTGTCAACTGACCATGGTTCAGTTTCGCTACAAGCAATACATCCAATATTGCGAATTGGATAATTCGTAGGGTGGATAAATATATTATCTCCTTGAGTTCCATCATTTCTCGTGTAAGTGTACTCTACATGAATTGCTTGATTCTTCCATTCTCCTTCGTGTCTGCTCATTTCTCTATCATAGGATAAGGGTATAGTTATACCTTTTGGGAGTGAAACCCTATCATCACGACTTCCCATGTACATTGTTTGATCCATGCTGTATTCTACATTGTTGCGTATTACAGAAAATGTGACTAAAAATGTTTCTATGTTATTCTTAGTATACAAGAATTTCCGATGTACCATTAAGGTGTCAAGTCCGTCGCTATCAGTAAACCAAATTGGGTTGTTCGCGAAAGCGGCGTAAGAACTCTCGTGATGTTTTACAACGGGATCAATGTTCCATCTTCGCATTAAACGTGAATCGTATCCAAAGTCACCAAAAGAATAATGATTCCCAACCCCCTTGACTTCATCGTCTTTCTCCATTCCATTAAAGCCGTATCTCGTTGCGCTACTGTTGAATGAGCGCCCTGGCATGATAGACCCGCCGGGATAATAATTATTCCCTGCAACCATATCAGGCTCAAAATCAACGGGCACAGTTGCTGTGAGCGTAGCGTATTTTTCGTCTGATACCACCGCCCTTACATTGCCCAAATGGTCGGCAAGCTCATATACCTTATCATTTAAGATACGGGTGTACACATTCGGTTCGGGGTCACCGGGTGGGGGCGATATTATTATCTTTTGCATGGGCATGTAATACTTTAAGCCATAAGATGTGCTTGGAAATACGGTTTTATTGCTAAAGGTATAATTTCCATCTGGATTATTTATTACCCGCAAGTAAGGAGCAGTATAGCCGACGATATACATATTGATTCACTATACCCATATCAATATCGTGGTAAAATAAAGCCCCATTTTCGTCGCTTCGGGAACAAAATAAACATAAAAACTATGAATACGTTAATCTCAAAAAGCGTTTAGTGATATCTACAGGAATTCTTGGCGGCCGGTTTACAAATCTCACTTATATTGCCCATTGAAATGAATAGCATTATCAGTCTTTGGAAATTTGCCCGCCCACACACCATTATTGGGACTATCACCAGCGTATCAGCACTTTTTATTATTGCCACATCGCAATACGTGTCGTGGCCGCGTGCTTTCTGGATATCGCTTATCAGCGCAGTTACCTGCAATGTTTTTATTACCGGCTACAATCAGTTGGTAGATGTGAAATTAGATGAAATCAACAAACCCTATTTACCCTTGGCGTCGGGCGAGATGACCATTCTTACCGGTAAAAAAATCGTTTGGTCCGCTCTGATTATTTCTCTATCCACAGCCTATTTTTTGTCTACGTTTTTCTTCGCGCTCGTTTTGCTTATTGCAGCTATTGGATTTCTCTATTCCTGGAAAGCTGTTTATCTAAAAAGGCAGCACCGGTTGGCTGCCATTGCTATCACCCTTGTTCGTGGGTTTTTAATCAATGCCGGGTTTTATCTCTACTATTCAGGGCACAATGCTGATATTGGCGCCATCACAAACCCGCTTTGGCTGCTCATTATTTTTGTTGCCCTTTTTAGTTTGGGCATTTCATGGTTTAAAGATATTCCCGATGTAGTTGGCGATAAAACAGAAAAAGTGGCCAGCCTGGCGATCACTATTGGCAGCAAACGCGCCTTTAACTACGGTGTATTGGTGGTGGCTCTTGGGTATACACTCGCCGCTTTTGCTCCAATTTTTGTGAATATGAATGGCTTAAACCTCGGTATATTGACTATTGGAAATGCAATCGCCGGATTTATTTTTCTGGGAATGGCTTCTCGTGTTAAACCTGAAAATCAAGAATCGATCAAAAGATTCTACCTTACTTTTTGGGGACTTTTTGTGGTAGAGTATCTCATTTTTGCCATTGCGGCAATTTAGTGACCCCGCCAGGAATCGAACCTGGATCAAAAGTTTAGGAAACTTCTATTCTATCCATTGAACTACGGGGCCGAAAACTTGTCGGCGAAATTAAATATTTTTAGGGGATGATATTTTTCTTTCTAGAATCACGTGATTGGTTTTTTAAGTAACGGGGTTAACGGTTTGCACTTATTCTGCCTTATTGTAGATCATTCTACATGATGTGTGCGGTTGTGCCCTTTCGACTTAGCTAATCTGTATAAACAAATCTGATTGTTCCTTCAATTACATGTTCTAAACCCTCAGAAGATATCACCATAATTAGACAATATATCTGGGCTCCAAGTAGAGAAATGAATCCATCTTGTTGATTTTCAAGGCTCGTGCGCGCCCCTCCCCTAAAGGGTGCCACCGCACAGGTTATTCATGCGAGCGATACTATTTATTTATTTGCTGTTCTTTAACATAATTAAATTAAGCTTCTACAGGAACGATATGTGTGCGGCGGACGCTCCCCTTTAGTGGCCTAATCTCTTTACACATTTCGACGCCGCTCAATGCATCGCATCTATTGAGAAAATTCAGATGATTGCAGTTACCTTCATTAAGTATCCCCATGTAATGCCCTCACGCGCCCAGTACCCGGAAGGTTCAGCCGCACAGATCATATAAGCCAATAATCTTAATCATTATTATGCCACCTCACTGAATACTGAAGTTTCACAAAATGAAATTCCTAACGAAACAATAATGCGTGCGGTAGACTATCTTTAGGGGTGGGGCGCGCGAAGGAATTGATTTACAATTCTCTGGCTAACGATTTCTACAGCATTTCAGAAAATAATAAATTTGTGTAAAGAGATTAGTTTAGTGGCTGGGGGCGAGAGATTACATTGATAGACAGTAAGTTGTATTGATCTGCAAATAGATTTATTGACATGATGAGTATAACAATTATATCTATTCGCTGTTACCCTATACGAAGTAAGTTAGATCACAAAAAATGTGTAAAGAGATTAGGGCCCTAAAAAGAGACCACCGCACACAACATTCTAAGGACAAATATTTATCATTAAAATTCTATAGCATAGCTACCATGAGATTCACCAAACCATGCCTTCTCCCGGAACGATAAGATGTGCGGAGGGCTCGCCCCTTTAGGGGTTGGGGGCGCGCGAGGGCATTGATATGCATTCAATTAAATTGATTTCTTTTAAAACCATAATTGGCATGTCGAAAAAAGAAAAATATCATTTTCAATCGTAAAAATGATGTCTGTAGAGATTAGTTTGGCCAAAGGGAATCCGTATGGACAGGACTTTTTTAGTTGGAGCGCAGCTTAGGGAAAATGATATAGTAATTTTACCTCCCAATCTCCAAAGCCGAAAGCGGCATTTTCCGACGAATACTCTGCTCAAGCGAAATCATAGTCTCCGTCCGTTGAATCCCGGCAACCGCCTGAATCTTTTCATTGAGCACAGTGCGCAGATGATTTGTATTTGAACAAACAATCTTAGCAAAAATGCTGTAGCCACCTGTTGTATAGTAGGCTTCCATTATCTCCTCAATCTTTTCCAGTTCGGGAATGACTTCTTTGTAATTCACACTTTTCTCAAGATAAATCCCAATGAAGGCTGTAAGATCATAGCCAAGTTTTGCCGGATCGATTACCAGTTCAGTGCCGATTACGATTCCCATTTTTTCGAGCTTTCGCATGCGCACATGTATTGTACCGGGCGACACAATGAGTTTTTGGGCTATTTCTGTATAAGGCGTTCGGGCATTTTCAAGCAGTATTTGCATGATCTGCCGGTCTATATTGTCAATCTGATAATCTGAATCCATAAAAAAAGTCTTAAAATACTGATTAAACAATGAAAGCGCATTTCAAATATCAATAATACAAAAATATTGGCAAATATTTATATTATTATGAATTTATGATTGTCTGCTTTATCTTTGACATAGTTCATTACACAAAAAAGGTAAAACAGTTAACTGGCAACGGCCAAATTAATTTTGTACATACACTCGAGTGTCTCGGTCAGAAAGTCTGAGAACAAGGCACGCGCTGTTTAGAAAACCAAGGAGTTTACAATTGTAAATGACTGTTTTCTAAACAAGCGTAACGCAGTTATCGGGCTTTATGGACAGACACTTATTATACTGTGGGGTGATGAAACAGGCAGACATGCCCCCCTGTCTCGGGGGTGGAGAAAATGGGATAAATCACTGCTATGAAATGGCACACCGGCTAACCTCTCCTTGAAGGTTCGAATCCTTCCCCTACAGCTCAAAAAAAAACCCTGATCACAAATGTGATCAGGGCTTATTGATTTCAATTCTTTTCTGATTAATAATAAGAATACTGTATGGCAAACTTGATGTTCTCATAGTCGCCTTCGAGCATAGTTCCATCCAGTTTTTTAGAGTGTAACGAACCCGCATCGATATTTCCTATGGTATAGTATTGTGATGCTTGTGGCAAACCATAAAGGTAATCGATGGTAAGGGTTGAACTCTCTGTTATGAGCGGGAACATCGGATCAAGAGGTGCCTCGTAGGAAGTCATACATATATTTAGCAAGTTTGGTGAATCAACCAGTTTCTCTTTATAAACTACGAAAGGTAGTTTTGTAATTGGAAGAGGTTCACAAATACCAAATGAAGGGTTACCGAGATCAGCAATACTGTCTGTGCCGTTGATTAAATTTTCGGGGAAGCGCTGATAAATCACAACCGTTCTCACGTATAAACCATTTGAGGCGGTCATGAATCCCTGATTGGCCGTAATTTTGAGATACGGGTCGCCAAGCCCAAAATTCTGAACTTTTTCAGCTTTTAATCCTGGGTATTGGTTGTGGTCGAGTTCCAATGTATCTGTATTGCCACCTTGAGCCAACAGACGATTGTAAGTATATTGATCCATAAAATTACTTGGACTCGCAGTTCCGATAAGGTCGATAATTACATACTGATTACATGGCTCACAATTCGGACCACCACAATCAATATCCAACTCGTAAAGAAGGTCTTCAATAGGATTTTGAATTCCGTCATGGCAGGAAGGACAAATGGCACATGCTTCAAATCCGGCGATTGGGTAATCCAAACAATCCACGTCAAATTCAGGACCGTTTTTAATTAAATCATCGCAAGCTGCACATGGCGGACAAGCTGTTGCGTCATCGCCGTCGCAGTCAATACCCGTTTCATCACCATCCATAATACCATTGTTGCAGTTTGGCTCCGGATCGCAAAGCGTTCCGCACGAACCACCACAGTCGATACCAGTCTCACCTCCGTTTTGAACTCCGTCAAAACAAGTAGGAATCGGACAATCAGGACAAGAAGTCATAGCTTGAGTATCGCAATCAATACCCGTTTCTACTACCACCGTATATCCTGCAGGAAGCTCTGAATTAAGTTCAATATGTGTATTTTGAATTCCATCATCGCAGGTAGGATCCGGACACGGCCCACAATTAGAAGGCTCAATCATATCTCCACAATCAATACCTGTTTCAGTACCATTTTGAATACCGTCGTTACAATTGGGAGAAGGACAAGGAGTATCGGTAGAGCCACCGCAATCAACACCTTCTTCATCGCCGTTCATAATTCCATCGTCATTCGTTTGAGGCGCAACACAAACCAGCGGACACGGAAAACCGCAGTCAATATTAGTTTCCATAATAAGGCTGTATAAAACTCCGGTGCTTGACTGTGCAACATCTTGGCTGCCAAGATCAGCATCGGTGAGGTTTGGGTTTATTACCCAATGAGCGTTCTGAATTCCATCTTCACAAGAAGAACAGGGTTCACAATTAGCTCCACCACAGTCAATACCAAGCACTTTTCCATTTGGTACCGGACTCTGCTCATCCTGGTTTGCTATAAAGTCATCGCAGGCAGGTTGACATTCGGGGCAGTTAGGTCCGCCACAATCTGTGCGCAACTCACCTTGGTTTTTCACCTCGTCAAAACAGGTGGGTTGAATTTCATTATCTGGATTTCTACACGCTGAAAATGCGAGCAATGCAAGAAAGAATATACCGAGATTTCGTAATTGGGATGACTTCATTTCTAAAACGATTATTGCAACAGCTATCTGTTTCCGCAGACTGTTAGATTGTGTTAATTAAGATCAATACAAAGACGATCAAAAATACACAAAGTTGTTTTTAATGCAAGTTAAGCCTGTTAAATGCTAAATTTAGGCTGAATTTAAGTAGATCTTAGAGCGGAATTATTCCCGCTTTAATAAGTATAAACAAAATGAGTAACTTGATAGCCAGCAAATTGAAATGGGTTGTAGCCCCAAAGCCTGAGCAGAATACCATTAATAAATTAATTGAAGAAATAGAAAATCTTCATCCGGTTGTTGCCCAATTGCTCGTGCAGCGGGGGCTCAATTCCTTCAATATTGTGCGCGATTTCTTCAAATCTGACCTCAAAACGATCAATTCTTTTGGTGAATTAAAAGATTGTGAAAAAGGTGCAGACAGACTTCATAATGCAATTAAATCAGATCAGAAAATTCTGATTTATGGTGACTATGATGTTGATGGCTCAACATCTGTAAGCATGATGGTGCTGTTCTTAAAATCTATTGGAGCTGATGTTTCCTACTACATACCAGATAGATACGCCGAGGGTTATGGCGTGAGCAGTCAGGGAATCGATTATGCCCTTTCGGGGAATTACGATTTAATGATAACGGTAGATTGCGGAATTAATGCCGTAACCCATCTGGAAAGAGCGACAGCAGGCGGGATTGATGTTATCATCTGCGACCACCACATTCCCGGAAGGGCAATGCCCAAAGTGTTTGCCATTGTAAATCCCCAACAAAGCGACTGCACTTTCCAGGGCAAGGAACTTTGCGGTTGTGGTGTAGCGCTCATGTTGTTGCGTTCGCTTTCGCGGAAGCTGAATAAACCCGATGAATGGAAAAAATATCTTGATCTTGCCGCCATTGCTACCTGTTGCGATATTGTGCCACTTACCGGAATTAACCGACTGATAGTGAGCGCGGGAGTGATACAAATAAACAACAATAGGTCTCTTGGCATTAGGGCACTCTTAAAAACCGCCGGTTATGAAGGCGATCTAAATGTTGGCGATGTGGTTTTTAAAATCGGGCCGCGGATTAATGCTGCGGGAAGGTTAGATCATGCCAAGCTCGCGGTAGAATTGCTTACCGCAACAGAGCTGGATCGCGCCCTCGAACTGGCTTCGGAAATTGAATCTCTGAATTTGAAGCGGCGAAAACTGGACACCGAAATTACAGAATCGGCTTTGGCCCAAATGCATGAAGCAGACCCTGACCTGGAGCGAAAAGCAACTATTGTACACAGCCGCGATTGGCACAAGGGGGTTATTGGCATTGTGGCATCAAGGCTTATTGAGCAATGCTACAGACCTACAATTGTACTTACCAATGTGGAAGGAATGCTTACCGGAAGTGCGCGAAGCATTGAAGGAATTCACCTCTACGATGCCCTGGCAACGTGCAAAGAGCATCTCGAAAAGTTTGGAGGACATTCAGCCGCTGCCGGGCTTACGCTAAAAGCAGAATCACTCGAAGCTTTTGCAGAAGCTTTTGAAAATGCAATTGCCATTCATGTGCCGGGCGAAAGAAGCGAACCCCAGCTGAATATTGATTGTGAGTTCGATTTTTCAGATTGGTATAATGATAAGTTCACCGGATTCTTTACACAGCTAAACCGCTGCCGCCCATATGGCCCATTCAATATGCCGCCCATATTTGCTACCGGCCAATGTAAAGCCCGCTTTCCAAAAATTGTGGGCAAGGAACATTTAAAATTTGAGGTGTATCAAGAACATGATCCCGAGCGGAAAATTCCAGTAATAGCCTTTAGAATGGCGAGACTTTTTGACGATCTGGCTTCCGGGAAAACCTTTAAACTGGCATACAATATTGAAGAGCAAGTTTGGAAAGGCCGCCACTCTATTCAGCTTGTGGCGAAAGATTTAATTATTTGAGGAATCAAAGAGTGAAATTGGCTCAAATAAACTGAATTTCAGGCAAGGTCACTCCAAACACCAAGAACCAAGAACCAAAAAACTAATTCCTCTTATCCAACCCCCATGCAAGTTTATTCCGCATAGCACTAATAAAACCATGCCCCACCGGCTGAATAAGCCTAAAATAAAACGGCGCCCGAGAAACATAAATTTCTTCGTCGGGATAAATCACGTCAGATCGGCTATCGAGGGTAATCAAAAAATTATCGCCCCGGCCACTAACCCGCAATCTCAATTTTGAATGATTGGACACTACTACCGGACGCACCGTAAGATTGTGCGGGGCAATGGGTGTAACCACCACATTTTCTGATCCGGGAACAATTATGGGGCCGCCACAGCTTAAATTATAAGCGGTACTTCCCGTAGGGGTGCTGATAATCAATCCATCTGCCCAATACGTATTCAGAATCTCCTCATCGAGAAAAGCCTCGATCTTTATCATCGATGAAGTATCTTTTTTGTGGATCGTAAGCTCATTGAGTGCAAAATTGGTGTCGCCAAAAATATTTCTCGCAGTTTCTACCTGTAGCAGAGACCGGTTATCGCATTCAAAATTTCCGGTTTTCAGCGTTTCTAAAACATCTTCAAATTCATCTATAGAAATACTGGAAATAAAACCCAGCCTTCCGGCATTGATACCAATTACCGGAACACCCGAATCGTCGATTATAGTAACCGTATCGAGCAGTGTTCCGTCGCCGCCAATACTCACCAGGCAGGTATAATCCTGAATATTTACATCGCTGCGACTAAAGGTGGCATATTCGCCACTTAAAATATTTTTCTCTCTTAGAAATTCAGAGTAGCGTTCGTAAATCGCCATTTTAAAACCCGCCTTTTCGATGAGCTCAACGATGTGAGGCACGCTTTCGTTTAGACGATTTTTATAAGGCTTTCCGTAAATGGCTATCTTCATCAAAATGATTGTTTAAAAGCTACATAAACTCCGTATTGTCCTTCGCCGTTGAGGGAGCCTTCCACACGCATTACTTTGTCGTAATAGGTTACCAGATCCAGCCCGAGACCAAAGCTGTAAATATACTGATTTACAAGAGAATTATTCTGTTCAAATTCTTTTCCATAGACGTAACCTGAGTCAAAAAATGCATTCGCGTAAAGCGCCACAAATGTTTTATTAAACTTTTCGTTGGGTATAAAAGGAATGGTAATAGACTTGGGTTTTAAGATTTCAAATTTCAAATTGGTCTGCAAAAGCCCCCAGCGGGTACCATCAATGATGTAAAATTCATAACCCCTTACCAAATCGCCGTAGCCCAAGCCCTGGGTGAGATAATAGGGAGGCGTGCTCCAATTCACTTTTCCCGAAAGGGCGTGTGCAAAATAAAACCTGTCGGAGAGTTTGTGGTGATGATTATAGCCTACCTGGGTTGTAAAAAGGTTTAGGCCCTCTCTGTTAACAAGCCCAAGCCCATTTTGCTGAAAAGTGCCGTAAACCAAAACGCCGTTTAGCGGGTATCGCTTATAATCTCTTGTATCATAGTCTATTACGTATGTCGCTCGCAAAAATTTCGTATGCGTTAAGCCGCCAGAAAAATAATCAGGTTGAAGAATCAATACGCTGTCGCGAACGGTTGCATCAAAATATGACAGCTCGGCATAATGCTTTACAAAAATATTCTCACGGTAGCCCAGCCCCACCTTAAACTGATAGTACTTGCGGGCCTTATCTTCTGAATTGTCGAAAAACAGCCGCTCATTGCTGAAAGTATTGTAAGTTATCTCTTCGTTTTCTAAATATCCGGCACTCGTGTACAGGCTTAGCGTTTGCTTCTGATTGAGATTTGGGATGCTGTAGCTTGCGCTGAATTTTTTGGTATATCCAAACCGGGCAGTAAATTTTATCTTTTCATTTCGACCCCTAAAATTCTGGTGTGAAACGTAAACACCGTAATTGAGCCAGCGCAGCTCCTTGGTTTCCCACCAGGTATTAAAGTTCGTTTGGGCAATTTCAAGAATGGGAACGGGATAAATGTACCACCGCTCCTGCAGCGAAATCAATAATATAATATGCTCATTATCTGTTTGAACGGGCTCGATTTTCACAAAGTTGAAAAGCCCGAGATTCATCACATTATTCTGCGATTGCTCAATTCCGGCCTTTAGATTTCCCCAGTAAAGCGAGTCGCCCAAATTGAGCGTAACCTCCCGAAGAATAATGCGCGGCTTGGTGAGTTTATTTCCTTCAATAAGAATATCGGTAATCACTTTTTTTCCGAGGGTATCTAGCTGCACGGCACTTACACTCTGACCGTGCAAAAGCACAGCACAACACACCCAAACCGCGGTGAGGAAC
Organism: Cryomorpha ignava; assembly: GCF_010686655.1. Taxonomy (GTDB): domain Bacteria; phylum Bacteroidota; class Bacteroidia; order Flavobacteriales_D; family Cryomorphaceae; genus Cryomorpha; species Cryomorpha ignava. The sequence goes on from NZ_JAAGVY010000001.1 coordinate 131,434, forward strand.
GTAAGAAAAAAGTGTTTCAAATAGATTAGATTTTAAGGTATCGCATCAATTCATCATACCGGTCGTGGAGAGTATCATCCATCTTTGACTGGTGAAAAGAGGCGCTGATGGTGTAGTCGTAACGCGAAAAAGTCTGAAGTATACCGTCCATATTTGTACGGTTTACTTTTAGCGTCACTTCCATCTTTGTTGAATTGGGAATAGAGGTAACATTTGCACTCAAAACAAGCGCATCATTGCTTTCTACAATCTGGGCTATTTCGCTAAGCGAATAATCGTGCTGATTCATTTCCAGCACAATAATCCCGCCCGGTTCTTTCATTGCAGCTACTTTTGAAAGCTCGCGAATGAGGTTATAAATGCTCACCACCCCGTCAAAATTCTGATCGATATCGAGAATGGGAATGGCGCTCAACTGAAATTCAGCGGCAAGGTTTACCACATCATATACATGCTGATCGTTTTGGATATACACTTTTTGAAGCAGGTCTACGCTTTCGAGAAGGGGCGCTTCGTAATTTATTATTTCCAAAACAGATGAATCTGAAAGCAATCCCAGAAAGCGCTTGCCCTCTACCACTGCCAGGTGCTTCATTTTGTATTCATCGAGCAACTGCATGGCAAACAATGCATTATCATCGCCATTTAGGGTGGGTATTTCATCGCTTATTAAATCTCCTGCGCGCATTTATTCACTTAGTTTTATTCTATTTCTTGTCTTTTTTTAAACACTTAACTTTGCCGTGCCTTTGGGGCGAAATATACAACGATCAGATGACAAAGCTAAGCGTGAATATCAACAAGTTTGCCACACTGCGAAATGCCCGTGGCGGCAACAATCCCGATTTACTAAAAATAGCCCGCGATTGTCAGCGTTTCGGAGCTGAGGGAATAACCATTCATCCGCGTCCAGACGAGCGACATATCACCACGCTTGATGTTTACAATCTCAAGCCACTTATCACTACCGAATACAATATTGAGGGCTATCCCGACGAGCGATTTATCAAGCTGGTGGCCGATACCAAGCCCGAGCAGGCTACCCTGGTGCCCGACGGGCCTGACGTGCTAACGAGCAATGCCGGCTGGGACACAAAAAAGTATAAATCACTTTTGCAGGATGTAATAGGTAAGCTAAAAGAAACCGGTACCCGCGTCAGCATTTTTGTCAATCCCGATGAAGAGTTGGCTGCCGCTGCTGCGGATACAGGTGCAGATAGAATTGAGCTCTACACCGAAAACTATGCGGTAGAATTCAAAAATAATCAGGAAGAAGCTATTGCTCCATACATAAGAGCTACGAATGCCGCACTTCAGAGAGGCCTGGAGATAAATGCTGGCCACGATCTCGATCTTGAAAACCTGCGGTACTTCCACCTCAACATTCCCCAACTCGCCGAGGTATCTATTGGCCACGCCCTGGTTTGCGATGCCCTCTACATGGGATTGGAAAACACAATAAGACTTTATTTAAAAGAATTGAGATGAAATTAGCATTTAAAAAAATGGGCGAAGGCGAACCTTTGGTCATCCTTCACGGACTTTTTGGATCATCGGATAATTGGCAAACTCTCGGGCGTCAATTTGCCGAAGATTTTACGGTTTATCTGGTCGATCAGCGTAACCACGGACACTCGCCGCATAGCGAAGCCTTTTCTTATGAAATAATGGCCAACGACCTTAAAGAATTTTTTGTTGACCATGAAATTTCACAAGCCACCGTAATAGGCCATTCAATGGGCGGAAAAACAGCCATGCGCTTTGCCCAGCTCCATCCCGAAAAAGTGGAAAAGCTGATTGTGGTTGATATGGGAATAAAAACATACACATCAGATCATGAAGATGTTTTAGCAGCTTTCCACGCCCTCGATCTACCAAACTTAGAATCGCGAAAAGATGCTGAAGTAGAGATGGAGGCAATTATTCCCAATTTTACAGTGCGTCAGTTTTTGCTCAAGAACCTCTATCGAAAAACAAAAACCGAATTTGCCTGGCGGGTTAACTTTCCGGTTTTGGAAGAAAAGATGGATGAGATTCTGGCCGCCCTTCCGGGAAATGTCGTTGAGAAACCATCCTTGTTTATCTACGGCGAAAAGTCGAACTATATAAAAGAGGAAGATTTTGATGCCCTCCGAAAGATTTTTCCAAAGGCAAAATTCGCAGCTCTTCCCACCGGCCACTGGGTTCACGCCGAAGACGCCGAAGGATTTTACAAAATTGTAATGGAAAGTGTAACTCCCGGAAAGCAACCTGCGTAAACATCCATGGATTTCATTAATAAGGTTAAATTGGTGATTAAGAGAAGAGGTCGGCGCAAGCCGACCTTTTTCTGTATGTAGCCTCGCGATTCATCACGAGGTGTACCGCGTCCATAGCTACTTCGGAACATTATTTACTTTGAAAGACACAAACCAACACTGTTCAATTTAGGAATTGTTTCATTGATCAAAATATCTTATCTTTATTAAGTTACAAATTTCAATCTACCAAAATTATAAGCAATTGGTAAGCAGTGACTTATTATCAAGAATCACCATTGACCCAAATATTTGTCATGGAAAACCATGCATCAGAGGGTTAAGGTATCCGGTACAAAACATTTTGGAATTTTTGGCATCAGGAATGTCTCATATTGAAGTTCTTGCAGATTATGAAGATTTAGAAGAAGAAGAAGATCTTTTAGCAAGTTTACAATACGCTGTTGAGCTATCGAAAGTAAAGCGTATTAGCAAATTAGTGGCATGAAATTCCTAAGTGATACACCGCCAAAAAGAATTAAAATTGGCAACAAAACGATCATCGAAACTTTAACCCACTTTGCCTTACCTTCATACTTCTCTTTTAACTTTGAATAGTCTTGAGTGAAATATGCAAAGTAGTTGAAAGTCAAAATACACAAACTAAATATCGAAAAAAACCAAATTGAATATTTTAAAGAAATACGAATGATTAAATTATCATTCCCAAAGACTGTTTTGATGAAAAGTATTCCCAGCATGAACTTCAAAATATACATATATAGGATTGTATTGAATATTGGCAAATCCCTCTTTTTACTGTAGGCAGTTTACATTTTGTGGTACAGAAAATTAAATATATTCACATGTTTTATTTTGAAATTTCACTTCGCTCCGCCGCATCATGCCTTAGGCTTGAGCCGAGATTTGCAATGCTGCGGGTTCTTGTTTGCAATTTAAATCAAATCCGTCAACTTTCAGTTAAGCCATCGGGAAATAATAGAATTTCCTCCAATTCCCTTAGGTACAAGGCAACTTAATCCTCTTTCGCATTCCTGATCTGTAACAAATTTTCCAATCAGCACACTTTAAAAGGCTCAGGGCAACGCATCAGCACATCAGCACATCAGACAATCAACAAATCCTCCAAAACCATTCCCCACAAAAATTGTTATACCTCAACAATCCCATGAGGGAAAACCCACAAAAATCTGTTTAGTCATAGAAACAGTATTTAATTCAACAGGCGAATAAATACATTCCCTATACAGAAAAAACAAAATCATGAAATTTTCAATATTTAAGAAAACCTTATTAAACACCGGCTTTTTAATCATGCTGGGCATTTTGAGTTTCAGCTGCACCAATGCACAGGAAAAAGCAGACTCTAAAACCACCGAATTTCCAGAGGCAAAACCAAAGGACGAATGGAAAAGCATGTTAACTGCTGAGCAGTATAATGTGATGGTAGAAAAAGGCACTGAAAGACCCTTTCAAAATGCCTATTACGACAATCACGAAAAAGGAATTTACGTAAGCGCCGCCACCGGAAAACCGCTTTTTAGCTCCGAGACAAAGTTCGATTCGGGAACGGGATGGCCAAGTTTTACTGCTCCGCTCAATGAAGAAGATGTGTATGTGGTAACCGATAATAGTCACGGTATGGTACGCGACGAAGTGGTAGAAAAAGCAACAGGACTTCACCTTGGTCACCTTTTTAAAGACGGCCCAGCTCCTACCAACAATAGATATTGCCTGAATTCGGCAGCATTAAAATTTATTCCCGCAAGCGAAGTTTCATCAATGGACTTAAATGTTTCCGGAGACAGTGATAAAATGGCTAGGGCCTACTTTGCCAGCGGATGTTTTTGGTGTGTCGAAGCGGTTTATGAAAGTCTAAAAGGAGTAAGTGAGGTAGTAAACGGCTATGCAGGCGGCCACACAAAAAACCCGACTTACGAATCAAGCAATACCGGAAAAACCGGTCATGCCGAGGCGGTAGAAGTGATTTACGACCCGTCGGTAATTGACTTTGCAACTTTGATAGATGTTTATTTTGGATCGCAAGACCCAACTCAGGTAAATGGTCAGGGTCCCGACAGAGGATCGCAGTATCGTTCGATTCTTTTCTATCAAAACGATGCCGAGAAAAAGATTATTGACCAAAAGAAAGAAGCGCTTTCTGCAAAATTAAGCGAGCCCGTTGCAGCAGAGGTTATGCCTTTTGAAAAATTCTGGGAAGCAGAAGATTACCACCAGAATTACGAGAAGAACAATCCGGATAGTCGATATATCCAATCCGTTTCTATTCCGCGATTGAACAGGTTTAAAGAGAAATTTCCAGAGCTTTTAAAGAAAGATGCGCATTAAAAGGGTCGGCCGGAGCAACATTAAATGATCGGTATAACAAGTCTCATCTTTTTTTGGACGAAAAGCCTTATACTATTCATGCATTGCGTTGTAAATAATGACCCTGGAGGGGTCAAATGTTTGTAGAATCCTAAAGGTGAATGTCCAACGCGACCCTGTAAGGCGTCGCACTGTTCGCACCATGAGATTTTAAATATTGATGCAAAGATATTGTTCGACGCCTTACAGGGTCGGTATCTCACACTCATCACTGTCAATACTACAAACATGCGACACCTTACAGGGTCGCATGTTCAAAATGAATTGTTTCGAATTTTTTAAGCTGAGACAATTATTTTGTATTACTCAAAATCATAAGCCACTAAACAGTCGAACTTAGTGAAATTTTAATTTTCTAATTATTCTAAATAGTTTGATTGAATATCTGACTATTTATTAATTGACATTCCATACTTAACCCGTCAATACGGACGCCTTCCGGTTGTAGAGGTCAAATTTATGAAGAAATAACAAAATAAGCTTAAAGCACGACTCTGTAAGGTGTCGCACTATGAGATTTTAAATATGGGTGCAAAATATTGTACGACGCCTTAAAACCAGAGAAAAACGAAGATTAGTATCGGTTACCGCAACAACATTACATGCCCCGTAAAGTATTTGGTCTCCACATTGTACTCCGGCTTGGCGATAACATGCCAATTGTAAATCTTGTTTTCACCAAAATATTCGGAACCGTTTGAGCTGCCATCCCACTTACCGTTTATATCGGTGGTAGAAAAAACAACCCTTCCGCGGGGATCAGTAATCCAGAATTTATATTCAGTAACGCCGATATTGGAAAGTACGGGATAGAATAAATCGTTAATTCCGTCGCCATCTGGCGTAAAAGCGGTGGGAACGTAAATCTCAAAATCGTTTTTCAGCTTTATGATTTCGCAATAATCTGCCGTGCATGCATTGGTATCGGTCACTTTCAGGCATACGGTATAGCTTCCGCCAATAAGTTCGGGGAAAGTGTAGCTTGCATTTCTGGTTTCGCTAAAAACGAGGGAATCAATCGTCCATTCAGAGCTAACTTCATTGGGCGATAGATTTAAAAAGAAGACTTCAGGATTGGTTATATTCGGCTTTTCGGGTGTGTATTTAAAAGCTGCCGATGTTGAAAATACCTGAATGGTTTGTGGCCATTGTTCCATTTTGGAGCATCCATTAGGTGAAGTCACTGTTAGCGAAACGGTATAAGTTCCGGCTTCGGCCAATGTGGGTATTACTGAAGCATTATTGGGAATGTTATTGATCCCTGGAAGATTCCAGGCATAGCTATTTTCGTTATTTTCCGAAAGGGCAACCAGCTCCAGATCAAGCGGAGCACAACCACTCATTTCCGAAACTCCAAAAATTGCAGAAGGCGTTTCAAGAACTCCCAATTCGGCGAATATCTGAGCCTCGCAGCCTGCTTCTGTTATTGCAGTGAGTTCAATTTCGGTATTGGCGGAAGCCGAAAACTTCGTCGCCAATGCAAATGGATTGGCAAAATACTGGGCTGGACTCCATTCGTAACTCGCGCCACCATAACCAATTAACATAATAGAATCGCCGCTACAAACAGTGGTTGGGCCTACAATTTGCGGTATAGGAAGCGGAAAAACCGTAATTACTGCAGAATCTGTCTCAAAACATCCATTTAGTTCTGCCAAAACCACCACCTGCGATGTTTGCGGAAAAGGAGAATTGCTCTGGGCTGCAAACTCCACCTGCGCCAAATTTGTGGCGAGGAGAAAGGTGTTTGGCTGCCAGGAATACTGCTGGCCGGGAATGGAATTGTCACCAATTAAAATGGTATCTCCATTGCAAACATCCAAATTCTCGCCCGCCGAGACAACAGGTAAAGGATTGACTATGAGAAAAGTGTTAACGGTATCAAAAGATGAACAATTTTGGTCGGAGAATTCTAGAACAGAAAAATTACCGCCAGTTGTGGTGAGATAATTCAGTGAATCAGCCGTTGTATTGATAGATTGAATCACAGCACCATCCTGAAGAATATTTCCCGAAAAGGGAGCTTCACCATCAAAAGCTACTTCTATTAATGCTGTATCGCCCGCACAAAAAATCGGTGGCCCCGAAATACTCGCTTCCGGAATCCTGAAATAAGACAGAGATACCGCTCCATTTACTTCGCCGGTGCAGAATTGCGAATTGGTAGAAATCAGGTTTACTGCGCCGGAATCGACAATCGCAATCGAGAAATCGGACGAATCGGCAAAAACCGAATAGATTTGACCAGCCACTGAATACGTGATTTCCTGGGGCATAGCACCGCCGAGATCTACCGGAATAAAAACAGTATCGTAAGGGCAAGCATTAAAACTACCCGAAATTTCGCCGTAAGGCAAGGCATAAAATTCCACAGGCGTGCCGGCTGATACTGACAATAAAGGGTCGTTTAAATCTACTTCCCCGTCAAGCTCATTTCCGGCCACAGCCGAAATAAAATAGGTTTCATTGAAATCTAAAACCGCAGAAAAGAGAAACTCAGGGCTATTGTTCCAATCGTAAACTGTGCCGAGCGCATTTGCCGACCCATCGTGAAAAGCGTAAAGGAGGGTGTCGTTTCCATCAAGCACAGAACCCAAAGTCGGCAAGGCTTCCACAAGTTCATTTCCGCAAAGCCGCATGGTATCGGGATCCATCAATCCGGCATTGGTAAGAATGGGGCAAAATAGTGTACCGGTAAGTGTGTCGCCTCCACAATATCCAAAATCTTCGAGAATAACAGCAATGGGCGTATCGGAAGCGAGAGGATTTGAAGTAAAGTGAAAATTGGTAAGCGTGCCCGGAAGCCCCTGCACTTCGTAATTGGCAGTATCGCCAAGCGAAACATCGAAGTCGAGCACAAATTCAGCATCGGTACCGGTGCATTCCCATTGCGGATTAAGAATTTCTGGCGTGCTAATAAATTGAATTTCAACGGTATCGCTATCGGCACAAATACCATTGGTTTCGGTAAGCGAAATGGAATAGTTGCCATACCAATCGGCGGCAAGGAGGGAATTCTGGCTTAGGGGATTTGTAAAAGTAAGTCCGGGTTGATCTTCCCACAACAGAACCCCTGCCGAGGAAGTGGCATCGAGTGTAGTTGACAATCCGCAAATCATTAAGTTTTCGCCGGCATTGCTTACAGGCTGATTATAGAAAGTAACCGCAACATCAGAGGTATCAAGACAAAATCCACCATTTTCGGCTACCCATTGAAAAATATAATCGCCTTGAACATTGGCTGTAACCAGCGAGTTGGGATTTGCCAGATCTGAAATTGTAGCATTATTTGGCGGAAGCCAATACGCTGTTTCGGCTATAGTTTCGGCGTTAAATACATACTCCAAACCGCATACTGTATCGGCAAGAACCGCCTGTAGCGCAGGCTGAACCACAAAATTAAGATTGAGGGTATCGCTATGGATGCATCCGTAACCATTATCGGCGTGGAGAATGGCCTGATGGATTCCATAGTCGCCGCTCAATTCTTGGGGAACAGCAACGGAAGCAATGGCAGTGAGGTTTGGCGAAAGCTCCCAATTCAAATCTCCGATGGGAAGGGTGAAATTGACGAGTGTAAGGCTATCGCAAACGTTTTGGTCACCGCCGAGTGCTACAACCGGAATTTCTGTAAAGATTACGGTGGCAGTATCGGAATCAGAACAAAAAAGCTGATTTACAAGTGTGCGTATAATGTCGAAACTGCCGTAAGAGCCGCCTGTAATTGTGATAGAAAGATCTGTGAGATCTTGGGTTGATGATATTCCTGCGGGCAATGACCATTCGCCATTTCCAATAGCATCAATCCCTGATATTTCGGCTTCATTTCCGCAGACTTCCACATCTGTGCCGGCATAGGCAACGGGTTGTTCTATAAACAAAATCTCGGCCGTATCTGCCGTAAGGCAAAGCCCGTTTTCAACCTGTATGTAAAGCGTTGAAATTCCATAAGAGTCGGCCTGTATTTCGGTATTTTGCAAAAGTGGATCATCAATATTAATCCCCGACGTAGCCGACCATTGCGGCGCGCCATTTGAAATAACAGCATCGATGCCTACTTGCAACCCACAGACCGAATCGGCATTGAGAATTTGGGCAGAAGGTTGGGCATAGAAAGTTACTTCTACGGTATCAGATTCAAAACAGCCAACCCCCGCATCTTCATTCCATACAAAGGCATAAGTCCCTTCAGTAGTAACGGTTACAGAAGTGTTTTCATCGGCGTTATTAATAAAACTCGCTCCGGAAATATTGCTCCATGATGGAATACCATAACTGGGAATAGCTGCCAGATTTGCCGAAAGGCCACAGATCTCAAAATCGATTCCGGCATCGGTGATGGGCGGAGAAAGCTGTATTAGATTAAAGGTGTCGATTCTACTGCAGCTGTTGGCATTATCGAAAATAAGCACATAATATGTTCCTGCAACGAGGTCGTTTCGCAGTAGCGGCCCATCGCCGATATCGTCCCAAATTACATCGTAATCTCCAGATCCGGTGAGCACATTTATTTCAATAATCCCATCGTTTCCGGTGCACGTTTCGTCAAAAACGGTAGCGTCAATTCTCAGCGGAATATCGATCAAAATGGTATCGCGATTGGCGCAATTGCTATTGGCATATTGCCCTTCTACTACGTAATAGGTAGAAGTGTCGGGAGAGACCGAAGCCTGCTGACAGGGATTGCATGAAATAGCGTCGGGTGCAGAGATCAGTTCTCCCGAAAGGGAATACCAGGTATAACTCGTATCGTTTATAGCAGAGATTTGCACAGACTCGCCGAGGCAAATAGTCGTATCGCTGAAGGCCTGAATGGGTTGCCGGAAGGCAAAATCGATGGTGTAAAAATTCTGCCCGTACACGGGGCAAGCGTCGTCAATGGCGGTAATGATAAACGAACCTCCGTTAAAATCGGGTGGAAGGGTTCCACAAAATTGAATCGTTGCCGGATTTGTTCCTGTAACCGTTTCGGTCGCTCCGGGAATGAGCAAACCTATGTTAGAATTTAGATCGACATTGATGGAGGGATCAATAGATGTAAAATCAATTTCGAAACAGAAATCATCTTCGGGACAAATGCTCACCGTATTTTCATCGATTGGATATCCGCCTCCGCTCACATTTGCAAAGGTGGTTAGGTCTGGCTCCGGTGGCGGAATGGCGCAAACATTAACCAGAAAGAGAAAGTCGTAATGTACAATGCCAATAAGGTTGCCGTTTCGATATTCGCGCACTTCTACTACAGCGTTAAACTTCCCCAGCTGAGTTGGAGTGACTACAATCTGCCCGGTAATTGGATCAATGGTCATCCCTGTAATGGGCTCTGCACCAGAGTAGCTTCCGGTGTAATCCATTTCTACGGGAAGATTTGGGGTTGGTGAGGAGAGCGCAGGCACAAGCGAATAGGCGAGGCTGTCACCATCGGCATCTATAAATCCAAGATTGTAAAAAAGCGGAGTACCTACACATATATAGGGTAGGTTTAGCAGAGACAACTCGGGCGATGAGTTACATATATTTGAAGAATTATTGAGAAAAGCCTCGGCATGCACACTGAAGAGCTCGGGGTCAACAAGGTTTACAATTGCACCATCGCGATTTTGTTCAGATACTATAATTCGCCAATCGATACAAGGCTCGAGCTCCACTATTGCTTGATAAACACCCATTTGCACTCCCGGTTGAAATCCGCCATTGCAGGTACTGTTGGGCAGTTCTGCCGCACAGAGCTGAGATACTTCTATCAAATCTATTTGCGGAAACGCTTGATAGCCAATATTTAAACAGGTGGAGCCAATATAAACATTGAGATTTGCCGGCAGGTTGTTTAAATCCTGACAATCTCTAAAAAGATTTACAGTAATAAGATAATCATCGTCACCCAGACATTCATAGCTGATATTCACTCCGGAAATATGACTCGCAGAAATGCTTAAACTCAAAGACAGCGCGATGAATAGAAGAAAAATTGGGCGCAAAATATTTGAATAGGGCATTGAAATTAAAACCTGATTCGGAGATTAAAAAGTACACAAAGATAAGAAAGTTGCACCGGCCATATTTGACTTTCTCATTTGTAATATTAACTTTAGGTGAAATTTACAAACAGGTGGTCTTTTGCACTACCTTAAATATTACTTTTGCATCACAAACAAATCTAAATAGCATGAAAAAACTTTTACTTTCAATTTCGGCAATGGCAGTGGTTGTTGCTACATCTGCCCAGTGTACAGAGCTATTCATATCGGAATATGTGGTAGGAACGGGAAACAATAAGGCTTACGAGCTTTACAACCCAACTGCAAATGATATAAACCTGAATGGTTATGAGTTGCAGCGTTGGTCAAATGGAGACACCAACCCGGTAAACGGTGGGGTAACTATTCTGGCGGGTATCATTCCAGCCTATGGCACTTGGGTTGTAGCTAATGGTCAGACAGAGGATATTGATTTGGGAGGTTTCATTTCTCCAAAATGCGATCCTGAATTGCAGGCATTGGCAGACCAGTTAGACAATCCGTACCCTGCTCCAACTTTCATGAATGGAAATGACGCGCTTATGCTATTGAACAGCGGAAGTTTGATTGACATTTTTGGAAAACCGGGAGAAGATCCTGGTCAAGCCTGGACTGCCCCTGATGGAACATACATAACTGATAGCCAAACGATGGTGAGAAAACCATCTATAACCAGCGGAATAACTCAACCCCCCGTTACTTTTATGCCTCTGTTACAATACGACACACTTGGTGTAAATAATTGGTCTAACCTCGGTATCCACGCCTGTGCATGCGATCCGACTCTTAGTATCGCTGACAGAAATCCACTTGACGTATCGGTTTACCCGACACTTGTAGGACAAGAGGGTTTTGTAACAATCAAAACGAGCGAAGTTATTCGCAATGTGGAAGTATATGACATTACAGGAAAAATAGTTAAAACTTCTTTGAGCCTGTCAAATAAAAACTCAGGTATGGTAAATGTATCGGCCCTTTCAAGAGGTGCGTATATTTTAAATATTTACATGGAGAATAACGTTACGTATTCAACGCGTTTCATCAAAGAATAGAACTCATTTTTGTTTAATAAAAGCCCATCGCGCTTCGATGGGCTTTTTAGTTTTTAAAAATACTTTCATGTTGAAAAATATAGCCGGATTATTCATTGTACTATTTGGTAGCATGAATGTCCTTTTTGCTCAGGAGGGGACCCTGAGTGGGACTGTAAAAGACCAGGGAACGGGAGAAACATTAATTGGAGCCACATTGGTTTACGAACCTGGTAAAGGTGTAGCCACCAATATTGATGGTAAGTACAGCCTTGTATTGCCTTATGGCGAATACGAAATTGAGGTATCTTATGTTGGTTATACGGGAGTTACAGAAAAAATAACCATCAATTCAACATTCAAAAATTTAGACTTTTCACTACAATCGGCTACCCTCAGAGAAGTAGAAGTTGTGGCCGATCTCGCTATTTCGAGAGAAACACCTGTAGCGTTTTCCAATATTACTCCACTGCAGATTAAAGAAGAGCTGGGTGCTTCAGATTTACCTCTTCTGCTCAATACCACGCCCGGTGTGTACGTATCGCCCACAGGTGGCGATGACGGTGGTGCACGAGTTTCCATACGTGGGTTTCAGGATAGAAACGTTACTGTAATGATTGATGGAATACCTATCAATAATATGGACGATGGAAATGTATTTTGGGCAAGTACCTTTGGTATTGACGCAGTACTGGCAAATATGCAGGTGCAACGGGGAATGACCTCTTCGCGGCTCGCCATTCCCGCTATTGGAGGAACCATTAACTTCATCACAAAAAGTATTGAAAATAAGCCCAGCCTGAGTATTAAGCAGGATTACGGTTCATTTAATACGCTTCGAACTTCGTTGGGATACAATTCAGGAAGGCTTAAAAACGGATGGGGCTACTCTGTAGCCGGATCTTACAGAACTTCTGACGGATATTCTGATCAGCAGTACAAAAAAGAATATTTCTACTACGGTAAAGTTCAGAAAGAAATCGGAAATCATATTGTGTCTGTTTCAGCAATGGGTTCACCGGTAGAATACGGCCTGCGAAGAACCAAACAAAAAATTGCAACTTACAGCAAAGATCTGGCGCTGGAGCAATTTAACGGCAATGACGAGTTATACAATGATTTATCGCGCTATAATGTGGCAATAAATAATATGCGTTTTAATAATCCGAATAGCACCATTTATCAGGAGTCTTTGCAAATAAAGAATGGGATTGCTCAAGCAAACGGATGGGGAACTTATGATGGTGAAAATTTTGTGATAGATGATTCCTACTTCAAATCGGTATCGTCAGAAAATGACTTTATAGATACCGCCGGCGTAATCACGAAAGGCCCGCGATATAACAATCACTGGGGTTATTTGAATGGAGAAAAGAAAAACGAATCTATTCGAAAGTATAATAAACCAATTTTTTCATTGCGTGATTTCTGGGCTATTTCAGATAAAGTTTATCTCTCAAATGTTTTCTACTATTCATACGGAAAAGGCGGTTCCTCATCACGGGTTCCGAGACTGGGCTTCGGCGATTATGATGAGAACTTACAGGTAAATTTTGACGGTGTATACCTTAACAATACCGAAGGAACACTCTTCCCGCCCATTGATGTGAGAATAGATTCAACTGCGAAGAAAAGTACAGTAGTTCTCAATAAGAGTTTTGACAATCATTACTGGTTTGGGTGGCTCTCAACGGTTGATTATGAAATCAATGAAAACTTCAAATTTGCTGGTGGACTGGATTTTAGAACCTATCAATCTGAACAGTATCAGGAAGTACATGACTTAATAGGTGGCGATTATTTTGTGCCTCCAACTTTTGACCTTCCTGAAACAATTTCTTCAAATGCTCCATTCAACGCTTACCGCGAAGGTGATAAGTACAATTATTACAATGATAACCTTATGAGATGGGGTGCTTTTTTTAGTGAACTTAAATATTCTAAAGAAAATTGGAGAGCTTTCGTGAATGTCTCGGGAGTAATAACCGGATACAAGCGAAAAGATTATTTTAAGAACAGAGATTTCGTGGTAGATGGAACCGGCGAAAGATTCCAAAATGCGATAGGCTACGGAGACGTTTTATTTTATAATGGAACAGATCTCCTTGTGGCGGCAAGTAAGCCAAATGGAACAAGAGAAGGAATTCAACCAACGATTACTCAATCAGGTGATACCACTTTCGTGAACAATCCGTCAAACACATTAAATCCATATGCACCCGCCGGTAATTCGTACATAGTTGGAGCCAGAAGGGTTGGATTTGATGATGGAGAATCTAAAACTTCGGAAACGCCATGGAAAAATATTCCCGGCTATACCGTAAAGGGTGGAGCAAGCTATCTGATAAATGAGTTTAATACGGTTTTCATGAATATCGGTTATATAAGCAGAACTCCTCGTTTTAGAAACGTTGTAGGATTTGGGACTTTTAATGAGTTTACACGAGATGTCGAAAATGAAAACATCTCTTCAGTAGAATTAGGATATTCATATTCTTCCGGTCGTGTGGCAGGTACTTTCAATGCCTATTATACGTATTGGCAAAACCGCCCTACCGATAATCCACCTTCGGTATTTCTACCGGACAGAGGTATTTCAGTACAGGCCAACCTTAATGCAATGAATGCTATCCACAAAGGTATAGAGGCCAGCGTGAGTTATTTGATAAACAAAAAACTTACTTTCGAAGCTTTCTTATCATTGGGAGACTGGGAATGGGACAGCGCAAAGCGTGTGAACTTTTACGATGACCAAGGGAATCTTATATACAACTACGATTCAAATCTTCAGCCTACCGATTCGCTAGTCACTATTGATTTTGATGCGAAAGGAGTTGCAGTAGGTGATGCTCCTCAAACTCAAATAGGAGGGTCACTCAACTACGCGATTTTGAAAAATGCCTATATCAAAGCGCGTTACACATACTTCGACCGTCACTATTCCAGCTTCGACCCCTTATCCTTGTCAGGTGAAAATGAAGGCCGTCAATCTTGGGAACTTCCAAGTTTTGGTCTGACCAGCTTTTATGTGGGTTATAGATTTGATTTTGATAAAGTTAAGCTCGGTCTAAATTTTATTGTAGACAATGCTTTTAATGTACTCTATATTGCTGATGGCCAAAACAACGGGGGTAGCTCTCTGGTAACTGTAGATTATGTAAGTGGTCAGCCTGAAGCAACTCAATCTTTTGATGCAAATTCAGCATCTGTTTATATCGGACTTCCCAGAACGTTTTCAATCTCGGCTGTAATAACGCTTTAGAATTTAAAACTGGAGTTGTACGATCTAAAAAAGGTCGTAAAACTTCATTCATTTCACTTTAGAATTCAATAAAAATGAAATTTCCAATAGTAGCCCTTCTCCTATTATTTAGTCCGGTACTTCTCCATGCTCAAGACAATATTGCCGACGCCAAGGCAAATTACGGAGTAGATGACGAAGTAACCGTTTCCGGAATAATTACAAATGGTGCAGAACTCGGCAGTATACGCTACCTGCAAGACGAAACCGGTGGAATAGCTTTATATCCAGGAACAAACTGGAATAATCTTGATTTTACACCGCAACCTGGCGACGAGGTTTCCATTACAGGTACTCTGAGTATGTTTGCCAACCTGCTTGAAGTGGGCCCTGTAATTGAAGGAATAACCCTACTAAGCAGTTCAAATCCTCTCCCTGAGCCGGTGGTGCTTACGCCAAATGAGTTGAACGAATCTTTTGAAGGCCAGATTATTCAGATTAATGGTGTTAACTTTTCTGATGGCGGCAACGTTTTTGGAAGCTCTACCTATGCATTTACCGACATAAACGGCGAGGAAGGATTAATTTATGCAAACGCTAATTCAGATTTAATCGGTGAGCTAGTGCCTTTGGGAACTATAGACGTAGTTGGAATACTTTCCCAATTCAGCTTTGCCAATCCGTTTGACGGCTACCAGCTATTGCCTCGCTCGATGGCTGATTTTATTTCTGAATTTCCAATCAATTTTGCTTCTGTAATTACTCAAACAAACCTTTCTACTTCAAGCATTACACTTGACTGGAATACCGACGTAGCCTCTTCTACCGGAATTTTTTACGGAATTATGCCCAGTTTAGGAGCAGAAGCGTATCTGGATGAGAGTACAGCCAATCATGAAATTACAATTACAGCACTTCAATCAGGAATGCCATACTATTGCCAGGTATATTCTGTAGCCGGCGCTGATACCGCTTTTAGCAATATTGGTGTTTATTCAACCGTTTCAGAATCGTCAGGCAAAATAAGTGTGTACTTTAATCGAGATGTCGACAATGGCTTTTCGACCGGCGTGGATGCAATTAGCCTGTTTCAAGCTACAGACGATACCATTGTTGCGCAAATAAATCGCTCACAAACAACCCTTGATATAGCGGCTTACAATAATAATAACGGACCTATAGTGATGGCCATAAACGATGCCTTCGACCGCGGAGTTACAGTGCGCTACATCGCCGAAGGGCAAAATGCAAATACTGGTTTGAGTAGCCTCAATGCCGCCATTCCGGTGCTTTATCGTCAGAATGCCACTTCGAGTGGAATGCACAACAAATTTATAATTGTGGATGCTGAGAATGTAGATAGCGCAATTGTTCTTACCGGCTCTACAAATTTCACTTCAAACAATCTCTTTTCAGATCCCAACAATATGGTTATCATATAAGATCAAGCTCTTGCAAGGGCTTATACGCTTGAGTTTAACGAAATGTGGGGAAGCGACCTGCCCGAACCCAATTTCACAGAATCGCGTTTTGGCGAATTGAAAATCAATAATACCCCCGAAAAATTCTTAATCGGAGGAAAATCTGTTGAGCTTTATTTTTCTCCATCAGATAATACTACAGCCGCAATTGCAAAAGCCATTGAAACTGCGGAATACGATCTTGATTTTGCCTTGCTCACCATTACCAATAATACTTTGGCCAATGCTGTGGCCGACAGAGTTAGCATATTTTTGACTCCGCGAGGAATAGTAGAAACACCCGGAGGATCGGGCAGTGATTTCGACTTTTTAATAGATGAAGGTGTTCTAATGCTTTCGCACCAAGGCATTCCCGGTCAATTGCATCATAAGTACGCCACAATAGATCATTCAGAGCCTCTTTCAGATCCCATGGTTGTAACCGGATCGCACAATTGGAGCGGTGCAGCAGAATCTGAAAATGATGAAAACACTTTAATCATTCACGATGCCACCATCGCCAATCTTTTTTATCAAGAGTTTATGGCGCTTTACGGAGTAGTATCGGGAGTAGAAGAGCTAACAGTAGATCACGTTTCCTTATATCCAAATCCGGCAAGCGAAGTTTTTACTTTGGTTTTTGATTCTCAAACTTCCGTTGATGGCGTTTTACGCATATCCAATATTCAGGGAAAAACAGTTTTTGAAAAGAATTTTAACTCTTATAGCGGTCAGAATAAAATGGACATCTATATTGGAAGTTTGAACAAGGGAGTTTACCTGGTTACCCTTTCGGGAAAATGGGGAAGCTTGACGCAGAAACTTGTGAAAATGTAGATGCAATTGGCAATTGGCAATTGGCAATTGGCAAAAATAACGATCACGAAATTCAATTAGCAAGCTAGACCTTAAGGGTTGGGGAACTTAGCTAAGCGAACACACGAAACGAAGATTGAATTCGGAATAGAAGCAAAAAAGAAAGTAAGAAAGAAAGAAAGAAAATGTGGGGTAGCAAGTCGGGCATTTAACTTGATAGATACAAATCATTTTTACCTTCAGAAACCTGGCAAGTTGCCGATAGGACCTTCGCCCCTAACATCATTTTTTATGGGCAAGGCAAGTTGTCGCGCTAAGGAGCGTGGTAAACTGTTCGCCTGCCAACGACTGCCAACGAAGCAATAGCAAGATCGCCTAGATCAAAACACAAAAAGGTCGGCTTACGCCGACCTTTTCTCTTAATCACCAATTTTAACCTTATTAATGAAATCCATGGATATTTACGGTAGTTGATGAGTGAAGGTTACAAATTAAATTAAGCCTTTGATTTTTAGATGGTTTGGGGGCTTAAACTGAAGTAGATTGGCCCCGCGAGCCCCCGATAGCACCGCAAAAGCCCCGCGATGAATCGCGGAGAAACAATTGCGGAAATCCGTTTTAAACGAGGGTCTTTAAATGATTCACCAATACATTGAGGCCTTTGATGTAATGCACGTTGTTTGTTAACACCACATCGCAATGATCTCGGTAAGGTCTAAGATAACTTTTGTAACAGGGCTTCACGTGATTTTCCCAACGGTAACGCACATCGCTTTCGGAGTAACCGCGCTCAAGAGCATCGCGCTTTAGTCGACGCAAAAGCTTTACATCGTCACGCGCATCGATATATACGCGAAGATCCAGGCGTTGCGCCAATTCACTGAAGTGAAAAACAAAAAGTCCTTCTACAATCAATATTTTTGCAGGCTTTACCTCAACATATTCGGGAATTACCTTGGGGTTATTAAATGTATATTCCTTGCGGATTACAGTTTCACCCTTTAGCAATGCTTCCACATCATTTACCAGCGCCTCGCGATCAATAGCAGTTGGCAAATCAAAGTTCACCTCTCCCTTTTCATCCACAGCTTGTTTTAAACGATCAAGATAATAGTTATCTTGCGTCACAAAAGAAATGTCTTCAGGGTGAAAATGGTTTAGAAGTTCTTTAAGAATCGAGCTTTTGCCCGATGCACTTCCGCCAGCTATACCTACAAGATATGTCGAATTTGATTTTTTCGGCATTTGGAGCGCAAAATTATGTATTTTCAAGCCATAATACGACTAAAATGCAAAGTGGATTAAAATATTTTTTGATAGTCTTTTTAATTATCGTCCTACAACCCACGGTAAAAGGTCAAAACATATACACTCAAAGCAGGGAGCAGGCTATGCAATACATGCAGACAGCCGAGCTGAACAAGCGCCGTGGGATGCTTAATGAAGCATTTCTGGATTATACCAACGCTATCGCCATTGATCCAAATTATGCCGAAGCCTACATGAAGCGAGCCCTTCTCTTACAGCAAATGGGACGCTACACAGAGAGCATGAAGGATCATAACAAGGCCATAGACCTGAACCCATATAGCGAAGTGTATTATGACAAACGCGCGAGATTAAAAATTTATCAAACTGATTATCAAGAAGCCATAAGCGATCTTAACAAAGCCTTAGAGCTTAGTCCATATGATCAATATCTGGTAGACATACGATCTATTGCCCTCATGGAAGATAACCAGTATGAAAAAGTTTTGGATGACCTGAATTTTCTTCTCGAACTCAATCCTTTAGATACTATTTCACTGCTAAAGCGAGCTATCATTTACAGCAAGCAAAATGCTTATGATTTGGCTAAAGCCGATCTTGATTCAGCGCTTGTTCTGGCGCCAAATTCTGAACTGGTTTATGACGTACAAGGGCTTTTCTACCTCACCATCAACGAGGTAGAAAATGCGATTGCATCTTTCGAAAGAGCGATCGATCTAAACCCTGCATTTCCCATGGCCTACTACAATCTAAGCGTGGCGCAGAAAAAACTTGGAAGAATAGATGAATCACTTAGCAATCTGAATATCGCGATTTCATTAAATCAGGATTTTCCGAATGCTTATTTTAACCGTGCAGTTACGCACAAAATGTTTGGAAACGAAGAAAGTGCACTTGCAGACTACAATAAAGCAATCGCCATAAAAAGTGATTTTACAGAGGCACTTCTCAACCGCGGTTTTACAAAGAGTATGCTGGGCCGATACGCCGAGAGCATCACAGATTATGATCGTGCGGTGGAGTCAAATCCGGATAATCCAAACGTTTACAATCTTCGTGGAAATGTGAATGCCTTCTTCGGCAAATATCAGGACGCTCTGGAAGATTATAATAAGGCGCTTGAGCTAAATCCCAACTTTGCTGAAGCTCTTTATAACCGTGGTATAACTAAAATATTGGGCTACCAGGGAATTGACGGTTGCAAGGATTTGGAAAAGAGCCTGTCTATGGGTAATGAGCGCGCGCGTGAAAAGATTCTCTATTTCTGCAGTGGAGCTAAATAAGTTAAGCGCTTTTTTACGGTCTCTACTATTGAACAGAACTGAAATCTGAATTCATCTTTAAAATTTTTTCAAGCTTTCTGAAAAGTCATCTGCGCAAAATAAAATTGTTTATTGGTGAAAACGGATGCCAATGTTTAGGCTTGAGGACTTATTGATCCGGCGTTCCGTCAGGTTTATTCGAAGTTGTGTTCATTAACTGCACTAAACTTAATTTCGCAGGTCTTAGATACCGCTTTGCGGTGGTGGATACCACTTACGCACTCCCGTTGGTCTACGGGGCGTCTAAGAAGTTTTGGTTCCATTCCACCAAAATCATCATAAAAAAAGCCTTCCCGACGAATCGAGAAGGCCTTAAGTATTATTTCCGCTGGTTATTGGATTGCGTCCAACCCTTCGGAAAGGGCTTCGTTTCAGAAGCAGCCTCTTGTGGAGACTGGTGAAACATAAGACTCAATAACCAGGATGGATTTATCAGACATTACACACCTCCTTTAAATTAGTTAAACATTACACCGAAATGTAGTCAAGCAAATTATGACCCTTGCTTCGTTGCAACCGACTACCTGTCGGATTTGACATTACCAAGTAACGAATAATATCTTGTTAAACGAAAATAAAATCAGAATGTTTTACCAACAGGTTTGTGCTGATAAAATTACGCTACCATCATTGAATTTAATATTGATTCGAATATCAATCGACCATCGGTATTACCCAAAGCAATGTCTGAAGCACGCTCGGGATGTGGCATCATTCCAAATACATTCTTGGACGCATTACACACGCCGGCGATGTTTTCGAGAGATCCGTTTGGATTGGCATCCGAATTAAATAGTCCGTCTTTATCGCAATATCTAAAGACTACCTGCTGATTTTCATTTAGCTTTTTGAGCTCTTGTGTACTTGCATAATAGCGCCCTTCGCCATGCGCAATAGGTATTTTAAGCACTTTGTCGGGCTCAAGACCAGATGAAAGAATGGTAGAGCTGGTTGCTGCTTTCATAAAAACATTCTTGCAAACAAACTTCTGCGAATCATTGTGTAAAAGTGCTCCTGGAAGCAATCCGGCTTCGCATAAAATTTGAAATCCATTACAGATTCCCAATGCAAAACCACCTTTATTGCAGTGGTCAATAACACTTGTCATAATAGGAGAAAAACGAGCAATGGCACCCGATCTTAAATAATCGCCATACGAAAAGCCGCCAGGAATAAGGATAAACTCTGCCCCTTGAAGGTCAGTATCTTTATGCCAAAGTCTTGCGACCTCTTGCCCAAGAATGGATTCGAAGGTATATATCAGATCTTCATCACAATTGGATCCCGGGAATACCACTACGCCAAATTTCATTTTAAAGCCTTTAAAATTGAGGAGCAAAGATAGCAAATATGCCGAAAGTCAGCTATATCAGTGTAGCTAAAATGGGGTAGAAAAACAATAGAAGTACCCATACATAAAACAAGAAGATAACCAACTTCTTGCGGCGGGTACGCGAAAAATAAACCGATGCAAATACCGAAACCGGTATGGCAAGGGTTGCAAACATTCCTGCCTGCACACTTGTGAGTGAAAGCCCATAAATACATACCGCAAGCATTAGGATGCTCACGGTGACAAAAACCTTTTTGGTATTCTTTTTATGGACAGTAGATGTGCTCATATCCTTTAAAAAAGTTATTAATCCGATAAAAAGGATAAGAAGCGAGAGAATCAAAATAGGCAGATACCAAAATCCGTGATCGGCAAAAATCTCGCCCAGGGGCAGCCCATTAAAAGCCATATATTCTGAAACATCTAGCGTATAGTCCTGCCACCAAAAAAATACAAGGGTAAATACTACTGGGGTAAGAAGACCGATTATTGGTACAATCCACTCACGGAAATTGAATGTACGCAGCTGAATCAGACCAATCCATAAAAGTGGAAACACGAAAATCAATAAGGGAAAAAAGAGAGCTCCAAGGGCAAGGAAAAAGCTCGCGTCGTAAATCATTGAAGTGATTTCCTGAACTCTGTACATCCGTAAAATTCGCCGTAAGGCAAGCAATACAAATACATTTCCGATTAAAACAGGGTTTAAATATATCCAGGAAAGCTGTAAAGAGGCCAGTAAAAAATAGAAAAAAGCCGGAAAATAATTTTCTCGCACCGAATAATCGTGCGTATTGTAGAGAAGATTGACCAAAAAAGCACCGATTAAATTTACAATCAAACCGAGAATAACCGATAAATACGGAAGGCGAACAAAAGTGATAAGTAGATCAAACAGTGGCCCACCAAGCACATGCACAGGCATTTGCGCGTGGTTAAGCGCTAAAACACCATAAATGATAGCCGGTATCAGTAAAACACCAAACACCATAGGCCGATTAGAACCGAAAGCAGAATGAATCATGAGCGACGAATATATGCTTTTACCCTGTGAATTTTATACTTACTTTTGACCTGCCAAATTATAAAAACATGCAATACATAACAGGACCCATAGCTTTTATTATCAAATGGACATTTGACCACATTCTTATACCAATTGGCGAATTGCCAACTATTATTAATCCAAACTATATTTTCCTATTTATTGGCTTTATCGGTTTATTCTTCTGGTTAAACCTGCAGCACAAATACAATAAGAAAGCTGATCGCGAAGGTACTCTTCAATAAGAATATTTAATTCATTGTACGATCTAAATAACTGACTATTAGCTGGTTATTTTAATTTTATTGACTATCACTCTCATAAATTGGTTTACAATTTTCAAGGCATTCCTAAAATAAAGGACTGCCTTTTTTTATTGCATCAAATCTTTTCCGATATCCTTTCTGTAGGTTTTGCCGTCAAAACCAATTTGGTCGACCATCGCATACGCATTCCTCAATGCTTCATTTAGGGTTTTCGCCATGCCAGTGGCGGCCAGTACACGCCCACCATTTGTTAGAATTTGCCCCTCAGCTTCTCGAGTTCCAGCGTGAAATAGTGTGTTTTCTACAATTTTCTCCAGGCCCAATATCGGTTTTCCCTTTTCGTAGTTTTCAGGATAGCCTTTTGAAACCATCATTACAGTAGCCGCAAAATCAGACGACATTTCCAGCGATTTGCCAGCCAGCTTCTTTTCTCCGGCAGCTTTGAGCAATTGCAGGAAGTCGGATTTTATTCGCGGCATTACAACTTCTGTTTCTGGATCGCCCATGCGGACATTGTACTCAATTACAAAGGGCTCGTCGCCCACTTTTATTAATCCGATAAATACAAAGCCGACATAATCCATTTTCTCGCTGTGTAAACCATTGATCGTTGGCTTTACCACGCGCTCTTCAACTTTTTTCATAAATGCCTTATCGGCAAATGGGACAGGACTTACAGCTCCCATTCCACCAGTATTTAGGCCGGTATCGCCTTCGCCAATGCGTTTATAATCTTTCGCGCTAGGTAGCATCACGTAGTCCTTTCCATCGGTAAGCACAAATACCGAAAGTTCGATTCCATCCAGAAAGTTTTCTATAACCACGCGCGCCGATGCCTCGCCAAACTTGGCATTGCCCAGCATCTCATCAAGTTCTTTTTTAGCTTCCGCCAATTCGTTTAAAATAACAACACCTTTTCCGGCAGCGAGCCCATCGGCTTTCAAAACATAAGGTGGATTAATGGTTTCGAGATAGGCTTTTGCTTCAGAGAGTGTGTCCTTGGTAAAAGTAGCGTAGGCCGCAGTAGGAATATTGTATTTCGCCATGAAAGTCTTTGCAAAATCCTTACTTCCTTCCAGTTTTGCGCCTTCCTTGCCTGGGCCGATCAGGAGAACTTGGCTCAAATCTTTGTAGCTTTTAAAATAATCGCTTATCCCTTTTACCAGCGGAGCTTCGGGGCCAACTACCACCAGATTGATTTGAAGTTCGAGAACCTTTACAGCCACCGCATCAAAATCTTCTGGATTGAGATCAATATTCTCTCCAACCAGCGCTGTGCCGGGATTTCCGGGAGCGGTGTAGAGTTTTTCGCAATCTTTACTTTGCGCAATCTTCCATGCCAGGGCATGTTCTCTTCCGCCAGATCCAAGGATTAGAACTTTCATAAGGGTACTTTTTTGCAAAGGTAAGTTTGCTAAAAGAATACACGTTGCAAAATTGGAGTTTTTAGGAAATGTTTTAGATACTGTCTGGTTATTAGAGCGCTTTGAGTTTTCGGCTCTCCAGAGGTTGTGATTGGTAATGTCAGAAAACAAAAAAGGGAGCAAATTGCTCCCCTTAGAATTCTACAATATTTAAAAAGTCACTAAACTTTTACCCGTTTAATGCTGCATCCTAGCTGGCGTGTACTATTCGGTTCAATTTCATTTCCCGAAAGGTGAGCCTGAATGGCATTTTTAAGATATGCCTCTTTTACATCTTTGGTGCTATCAACTGAATCGTCTATTGCACCGCGGTAAATCAATTTCATATTTTCATCAAATAAAAATACGTGTGGTGTGGTCAATGCGCCAAAGGCATCGGCCAGAACGTGGTTGTCATCAAGGGCATAATAACCCTTAAATCCTCGCTTTTCATAGCCGGCCTTCATATCGTCCATGCTCTCGCCTTTTTCTCGATGCGCCTCATTTGAATTTACCAATACCATACCGATATCAGATTGCGAAGCTAAATCGTAAAGTTCTGGATAGCGACCATCCCAACCTTCAGATTTTGAGCCGTTGCCAACAACAAAAGGGCAATTATTCGAATTAAAAATAACGAGCAAGCCCTTCTTTTTAGCCACTGTATTCAGAGACACCTTGCTTCCCGAAACATCAGTCATTTTAAGACTTTGCTCTGGGGCGATAGTACCGATATTGAGAATTTCGTTAGAAGCTTTTTCTGAATATGAGAAAGCCAAAACGCTCAAAAACGCCGCAACTGAAAGCACTCCTGCCAGGAGTACTTTATTTATATTCTCAAAAGAAAGATTCTTAACAGTATTCTTCATATGCCATTTTTAAATTTTCAGCAATCATCTCTGCCGGGCGCCCTTCTATATGATGACGCTCAATAAAGTGCACCAACTTACCATCTTTAAACAAGCCGATGGCTGGTGATGATGGAGGGTAAGGCAAAAAGTACTGACGCGCACGCTCAGTTGCCGGACCATCTACACCTGCAAAAACAGTAGTAAGATTGTCTGGTTTTTTATTTCCCGAAAGGGACATTTTAATTCCCGGACGCGCCGCTCCTGCTGCACAACCGCATACAGAGTTGACCACTACGAGGGTGGTTCCTTCTTTTTTAGAAAGCATTTGATCTACATCGTCTGGTGTATGTAATTCGGTAAATCCAACTTCTGTCAGATCTTCCTTCATAGGTGCTACTAATTCTGGTGGATACATAGTTTTATAATTTTATACAAAGGTATGAAAGGCTAACGATGTAAAAGCCTAAAAAGTGTAAAGACCAGATAGGTTTTGTCTATTTATCTTTTCGCTTTTCAGCAAAAAAACGCTGTAGCAATTCTGCCGACTCATTGCCCATCAGGCCGCCCTCCCAGATTGTTTTGGGATGTAAAATGGGTTGCTCAATTAGAGAAAACCCTTTTTTCTTATCATATGCGCCAAAAACAATTTTGCTTATTTGCGACCAGGCCAGTGCTCCGGCGCACATCACACAAGGTTCAAGGGTAACATAAAGCGTGCATTTCGAGAGATATTTGCCTCCCAAAAAATCGGCCGCCGCTGTAATAGCCTGCATTTCTGCATGAGCCGTTACATCATTGAGGCGCTCAGTGAGGTTGTGAGCGCGCGCAATAACCTGACCTTTGCAAACTACCACCGCTCCTACCGGAATCTCGTCCATTTCAAAAGCTACTTTAGCTTCGCGAAAAGCCTGCTTCATGAAATATTCGTCGCTTTGTACCTGTAATGTCATGAGGCAAAGATAGGGGTTGATTTTTGGAATTTGGGGTTAGCGAATTATTATCCGCAATTCTAAATACCGAATTAAAGTGATTATAATGGGTTTTTTTATATGTTTGAGAATTGTACGATGAATTCTTATGAAGAATAAATACGTTGATTTTATCTCAGACGAGCATTTTCTTAAATGTGTCGAAAACTTGCATACGTCTTATGTTAGAGCCAAGGCAAATATTACTAAAAGAAAATTCTATAGTAACAAGATTGACTCTATTAAACTGATTTTCGATTCCAGATTTAATAAAATTGACGAAGAAAGCATTATTGAAACTGAAATATTACGGCAAATAGATAAATCCATAAATAATTCGATTGGCACTTTTCACGAACAAATACTCGGTGGTATTAATGGTTTTGAAATTGGTATGAATAGTGGCTTTGATATAAAAGCTAAAGATGATACGTTATTTGCGGACATTAAAAATAAGCACAACACAATGAATAGCAGCTCTGCGGAAAGCTTGTTTCAAAAATTGGCGCGCTATGCAGATACATATAAAGATGCCAAATGTTATTGGGTTCAGATTTTGGCAAAAAGCAGTTTTAACGAAAAATGGACTGGAGATATCAACGGAAAAGAATACAGTCACAGCAGAGTTTATAAAATTTCAGGCGACCAGTTTTACGCGATAGTTGCAAATAAAGAAACAGCATTTTTCGACATGTACAATGCTTTGCCGAACGCAATTTCTGATTTTATGGAGGCATTGAAAAAAAAGAAATCAACGACAGAAAACTCGGCTCTCTCGGAAATTAAGAAAGAAACAAACTCAAGTGGTCGAAGCATTATCGACCAAATCACTTTTGAAAATTACAGCTATTATTTGGGCTTAGACGAGTTGTAATAAGCGTTTAAAAATTTCACAATGGAATATCCAACTTCCTGACCGAGGTTAACGGGAACTGCATTTCCAATTTGCTTGTATTGTTGGGCTATTGAGCCAATAAAATTCCAATCATCAGAAAACGTTTGAATACGTGCATATTCTCGAATTGTAAACGGACGAGTCTCTTCAGGATGACACCTTTCAGTTTGCTTTTGAGCAGGGCTGCAAGTAAGCGTTAAAGAAGGTTCATCCCAGCCAATTCTACGTGCCATGCCGGTTTTTCCGCCCCCAAGATAAAAGCTTCCACCCATATATTCTTTTTGGATGTCTAATGGCAAATCACGCCAATAACCTTTTGGAGGAACCATGTCTAAAACACGTTTCTTGTACTCAGGATATTTCGCGCCTTCAGATTTTGGCACTTTACAATCAAATAGCACTCCCTTTTTCAAGGCATCTTTTAAATTGAATATTTTTTTATGTGGCTTTGGATATTCGTAAGTTATCTCAATATCCTTTCGAACCCCAACCAAGATTAATCTTTCTCTTTTTTGCGGCACTCTATAATGAATGGCTTTGAGCACTTGAACAGGAACAATATTATACCCTATTTCGTCAAGGATTGAAATCATTCCTTGTAGTGTTTTTCCGTTTTCGTGGCTTAAAAGTCCTCTCACATTTTCACCAATACAAATGGGTGGATTTACTTCTTTTACGACTCTGGCAAATTCATAAAACAGCGTACCACGGGCATCATCCAACCCTAACTTTTTTCCGGCATAACTAAAGGCCTGGCAGGGAAATCCACCGGTAACAACATCAACTTTATTATGATACTTAGTAAAATCGAAATCTTTCACATCGCCTTCTAAAACATTCCAGTTAGGTCTGTTTCTACGCAACGTCTCACAAGCCCATTTATCAATTTCATTTAATGCGACACACTTAAGCCCGGCTTTTTCCATTCCAACAGCTAAGCCTCCAGCACCGGCAAAAAGCTCTAATGCAGAATACTCATTTTCTGGCTCAACAAAATTAGAAATTTCATCGTCAATAGATTCATCATATAAATCTCCTAATAGCAATTGTACATCAGCCTTTCTATAAACTCTATAATTCGAAACTGGCTCTCTCACCGCATTTAAAATGCCTTCCTTATCCCATCTTCTCAAAGTTTCTTTACTTTTACCGACTATCTCAGCCGTTTCGGAAAGCGTAAAATAATCTTTCATATAACCAAGTTATTCAACCTTATACATTGGTTACAAATATAAAACATATCTCCAAGCGATTGATGCGAAATATTGAAAAAATATAAACATCAATCAAAAGATTATGACTTTCCAAATATGCGTATTGAAAATTTTCGGTTAAACTGCAAAGAATAGGCACTTTGCATACAGTCAAAATTTTAACTTTGCGGCATTAAATAAAAAACCATGCACAGAACACATACTTGCGGCGAGCTAAGAATAGAAGATTCAGGAAAAACGGTAATCCTTTCGGGGTGGGTACAACGCTCACGCGACCTGGGTGGAATGACCTTTATTGACCTTCGGGACCGCTACGGCATTACACAGATTTTGTTTAACATGGAAGTAAACGCCGGCCTTTGCGAAAAAGCGCGAAAGCTGGGCCGCGAATTTGTGGTGAAAATTACCGGAAAGGTAAACGAACGCAGCAATAAAAACCCGAAAATGCATACGGGCGATATTGAAATCGAAGCAGAGAATCTCGAGATTCTCAACGTGAGTAAAACCCCACCTTTCACCATTGAAGATGAGACAGATGGCGGCGAAGAATTGCGCATGCAATACCGCTACCTCGACTTGCGTAGAAATACCGTGCAGCAGAAATTAATCTTGCGCCACAAACTGGCTATTGCTACGCGGGCTTATCTCGACAAAGCCGGATTTTTAGAGATTGAAACACCATATCTCATTAAATCAACTCCTGAAGGAGCGCGCGATTTTGTGGTGCCAAGCCGCATGAATCCGGGAGAGTTTTACGCCCTTCCGCAATCGCCGCAAACATTTAAGCAATTGCTGATGGTATCGGGTTTTGATCGCTATTTTCAAATTGTGCGCTGCTTTCGCGATGAAGATTTACGCGCCGACCGCCAGCCTGAGTTTACACAAATTGACTGCGAGATGGCTTTTGTAGAACAGGAAGATATTCTCAACACCTTTGAGGGGTTGACAAAACACCTTTTTAAAGAAATTTTAAATACAGAATTGCCCGCGTTTCCGCGCATGGATTACGCTGTTGCGATGGCAAAATACGGCTCTGACAAACCAGATATCCGCTTTGGAATGGAGATTAACGACATTTCAAATCTGGCAAAAGGAAAAGGATTTCAGGTTTTTGACAATTCAGAAGCTGTGTTGGCCATTGTAGCCGAAGGTTGCGCAGAATATAGCCGCAAGCAGGTTGATGCATTGACAGATTGGGTGAAGCGTCCGCAAATTGGTGCAAAAGGATTGGTTTACGTAAAGTATCAAGGAGATGGGATCGTAAAATCTTCGATTGATAAGTTTTTTGAAGTTGAGCAGCTTGAAGAATGGTGTAAAGCTTGTGGAGCCAAGCCGGGCGACATGCTTTTGGCACTGAGCGGCGACTTAGCTACCACACAAAAACAAATTGGCGAGTTGCGTTTGCACATGGGCAAGGAGCTTAATATACGCAATACCAGCCATTTTGCTCCGCTTTGGGTAGTCGATTTTCCACTTATGGAATATGACGCCGAGGAGGGAAGACATTTTGCGATGCACCACCCTTTTACATCACCAAAGCCGGAAGATATTCACAAACTGGAAACGGCTACAAGCGAAGTTCGCGCCAATGCTTACGATTTGGTAATTAATGGGGTTGAGATTGGAGGTGGATCTATACGTATTCACGACAAAGAATTGCAAGCCAAGATATTTGATTTGCTGGCGTTTACCCGCGAAGAAGCTCAGCAGCAGTTTGGCTTTTTGATGAATGCTTTTGAATATGGCGCGCCTCCCCACGGTGGAATTGCCTTTGGGTTTGACCGTTTGTCGTCTCTTTTTGGTGGCTCGGAATCTATTCGCGATTACATTGCCTTCCCGAAAAACAATTCGGGTAGAGATGTGATGATAGATGCTCCTGCACCAATTGATGCTAAACAACTTGATGAGTTGGGGCTTACGCTGAAAAAGGTAGAGAAGTAATGTTGTCTGTTCGGATAGCGAGATTAATGGATAGAAACCAAACCATAACGACCGATTTCAACTCACTTGTGTTTCCACACCTGTCAACTCTTTCAAAAAATTAGGGCAGAAGTCGTAACCATTTGACCAAGCAATGCCGCCCCCCGGTTCAATAAATACGCTTTTAAATTTATCTGGATCAAGCAATTCTTCTGCAATTCCTTTTCCTATATAAGGTCGAATATTGATGACTTTTTCTTCATCGTCTTGAAATTTTAACCAAATCTGATAGTCTTCTAACACCTTTATTTCTACCACTTCATTCATGATCGACTTATTTTAAGGGTTCAATTGGATTCATTGATTCAGGAATAATGGCTTTATGCCAATTGTTCATTAATTCCACTCTGTTTTTAGATGCCCATTCCAGAATTAGTGCATTTGCCCGACGAGGCATTTTTCCTACTAAAATATCTAATGTGCCAATCGCATACTCAGCTTTCATTCCTTGATATTCTGCATGGAAGTGTGGTGGATTATAATCTTGAAAATACATTCTTATAATAATCCCATAAAATCTGGAAATCTCTGGCATTTTTATTCAAAGTTGCGAAATAACTTGTCTTTTTGAGCGGATTATGATAGGTGTTTTTATAAACATAACAGCCTTCTTATCACATATCAAAAATTTACGAATAGAATAAAAAATACGTTCAATCAATCGCAAATCTTCCGTTGCAATCTCTGCCGTGCCAGTCATATCAGGCTTGTAAACACAGAAGCACAAACTCAAATTGACTATTTTATAAATTTTCAAGTATATAAAAACGTCTCAGCTAATAGTTATAGCTTCGCTTGTACATTCATTTCCTTTTGAGTTTTCCACTCAGCTTGGTAAATAAACTTCTTCATGCTTCGCATTTCTTCTTTAGAGATGCTTTTGCCAAATTGGGCTATTCCGAAAAGAATTATGGCCACGATAAACGCACCCAGTGCCATCCAGAATCCCCATGGGTTTTTGCCGAGATTGTATTGGGAGCTTCCTATCAATAATCCGAATAAAACACCGAAGCCGGCAAAGCTGTATATGAACATAAACAAGGTCCAGACATTTGGTGCGGGCGCAAGAAGACAACGCACCTGGGTTGTTTCCGTATAATCGTCGTAATAAACTGACACATCCATTTGTGGCGACCAATAGTGGCGCACCTGTTCAGGCATTTTTACAATAAAGTGTCCTTTTACATAGGCTGTTTCAAATTCGTGGGGCGTTTTAAATAAGGTCTTTATCTTTTCCTGAGCCTTGTCAGTAGTTAGCTCGGTTTCAATCTTAAAACGGGGGCGGAATTTTAAATCGGACATGGAGTGGTTGAAGACGGTTGAAAGATATGGAAAAAATTAATTGTTGTGAATACGTGAATTAATAAGACTGCTTTCGCGGAAGCGGGTATTGACATCAAAAGATAACTGAATCATTATGTCGATATTTACTAACATTATACCTTTAAATTTAACTTAAGACTAGTATTTACCAACATAGCTAAATCATTAAATCAAATATTCAATTATATTTGTCTATATTTACTCACATTATCTACATTTATACATATTAATGATGGTAAATCCTAACAATAATTGGTCTTCAATGAGTGACGGAGGACTTATTGCGACCATTGGTAAATTTATAAAACACGAGCGACTAAAACAGAATAAAACTCAAGCTACCGTCGCAGAAAATGCTGGAATTAATCGTTGGACACTTGCCAAAATTGAAAGTGGCAAACCTATTTCACTAATCTCCTTAATTCAAATTCTACGTGTACTAAATCTTTTACACATTCTCGATAGTTTCAAAATAGAATCAGAACTAAGTCCAATAGAATTAGCAAAGTTAGAACGAAA
Organism: Cryomorpha ignava; assembly: GCF_010686655.1. Lineage (GTDB taxonomy): Bacteria > Bacteroidota > Bacteroidia > Flavobacteriales_D > Cryomorphaceae > Cryomorpha > Cryomorpha ignava. The sequence continues at coordinate 163,033 of NZ_JAAGVY010000001.1, forward strand.
GAAAAGACAAAGAGCTACTAAAGCTGCGACAAAAATCGGAAAAACTAAAAGCGGATGGTAGAGACGAAAACTGCTTTTGTAAAAATTTGGGGTAGAACTGCTGGCGCCGTTGCTTGGAATGACAAAACAAGGTTAGCCAGTTTTGAATATGACCCAGATTTTAAATCTACCGGTTGGGATTTGGCTCCAATTAAAATGCCCTTTCTATCGAATCAAATATTCTCATTTCCCGAATTACGCCCTTCAAAATCAAGCGAGTACGATACCTTTAAAGGTTTGCCGGGATTACTGGCCGACACTTTGCCTGATAAATTTGGAAATCAAATAATCAACAGCTGGTTATCTCAAAACGGCCGTTCAGAAAACAGTCTTAATCCTGTTGAGCAACTCTGCTTTATAGGGACTAGAGGCATGGGCGCATTGGAGTTTGAGCCGACCCAACCTAAACCCAATAAAAATTCCTTTCAGGTTGAAATAGACAGCTTAGTAAAGATTTCGCAACGCATTCTAAATAAGCGCACGGAGTTTGCCACCAATTTACAAGAAAATGAACAACAGGCCATGATGCAGATCCTTAAATTAGGAACATCGGCCGGAGGAGCCAGACCAAAAGCAATTATTGCCTTTAATAAAAAGACTAGGGAAGTGCGTTCGGGACAAACTAATGTACCGAAAGGATTTGAACATTGGTTAATAAAACTAGATGGCGTAAGCGATATTCAATTTGGAGAAAGTTCGGGTTATGGAAGGGTTGAAATGGCATATTACAATATGGCAAAGGATTGCCAAATAGATATTATGGAATCTGAATTGCTCGAAGAAAATGGGAGAGCCCACTTCTTGACAAAAAGATTTGATAGAGATGACGATTCGCAAAAGCATCACATTCAAACATTCTGCGCCATGCAGCATTATGATTTTAATGATTTGAGAAGCTACAGCTACGAGCAATTATTTCAAACAATGAGGGTTCTGCGATTGCCTTATCCCGCGGCAGAACAAATGTATAGACGTATGGTATTTAATGTAGTGGCTCGAAATTGCGACGATCATACTAAAAATTTTGCGTTTCGACTTAAGCAAGATGGAGAATGGGAACTCACCCCTGCTTATGACATTTGCCATGCTTATAGACCTGATAGTTTTTGGGTAAGCCAGCACGCCTTGAGTGTAAACGGAAAAAGAGAAGCTATTCAAAAAAGCGATCTGATTTCTTTCGCAAAATCTATGAATATCAAAAAGCCGGAAAGCATTATATCTGAAATAAATACCAAAGTGCAGATATGGAATGATTATGCCGACGCTGTTGGAGTAAATATTATTCTACGAGATTCGATTAAAGAGACTTTACTGGATTTAAAGTGATGGAGTACACCGCCATACTGAAAAACCAATTTGAATAAAAATGAATCAATCCCTAAATAAAAAACTAATCAAGTGGAAGGGGATTTCTTGACTTTTCTATCAGCAAACATTGCGCATCTCCCCGTCACCAATCCAATGACCTGTAGTATTTGAACACTGGACTATGCCTTTAAAAAGCCGCCCCCATGAGCGCAGGACAAATTTCCATTTTTCTAAAACTTGTGGTTATTGCAAAAGAAGCCTAAGGTTTTACTAAATTTATTTTTGACGCTAGTAAAATAATAGTTCGTTTTGCTTCCCCGTTTGATCAAAATAGACATCAAATTCATTTAACAAACAAAGATGTTGTAGTTCCAACACTTGCACAAAAATTTTATCTTTATGAAAAGGTTAAACCAAAAAAAATTGCAGAGGCGATAATCGAGAAAACAAGGAAATTATTATTCATAAATGGAACGAATATCATAGAGACTAAAAAAATAATTGTTGAAAAGGTATGGTTGGCATTGTTTCCGCGTCTTCTAAGCGCTTCGGAAAAGGAACTAAACCAGTTTGATCTTTCTCCGTTTGGCATCCATTGGCCCTTGCTCGACGGAAGATCTTAGCTTCGAAGGGTTTTTTCATTATACCCCACCAGTTGTTAAAGCAAAAGAGGGTTAGTCTTATGGATATTATCGCCTCCGGCGCAACGCGCGTAAACCCCTATTGCAATACAAAGATTTAAAATGCAGTTAATGACTTTTAATGAACTGTTAATGACTTTTTACTAGCTGTTAATGAATTCAAAACAGTCGTTTATGCCATAAAATCATAAGGTTGTGTATTTTAGTTAAGTCACCATTAAACCAAACGATACCTTTAATTCTCTAACCAATAAACCAAAACAATTACTAACCAACACCGAAATTATTATGTTAAATGGAGCTGAACTTGAGATCGATGGTTATAATTTCCATTACAAGGAACCCGCATTCCCATTAATAAGTTGTAGTTATTCATTTAACAGAACTGTAGACCACAATGTACGAGCAGCATCTCATGTAGTGTTTGGATTAATAAAATGTGAAATGTATGCAACAAAAAAACTTTTCTTACTGGACGCGATGCTCACTTCATTTAACTATATCGATGGAACCATTACTTTTAGGGATTCCCTTGAATCTGGCGAAAGCTACACCGCAATCTCGCTGAAATTTAAAGGTGGCAGTGTTATTGATTTTGCTGACAGTTACAATACAGTTGGATACGATACAAAAATGATAAGGCGCTTCAGTCTTGCGGTAAAGGAGATTACAGTGGTTGGGGCTGAAGAATTATTTTTCACAAATGATGGTACAGATTCATAGACCCCAGCAATTATATCGAAATTCAACTTTTAATAACTGCCTTCATACCTTATTATAATAGCCGTTATAATTCAAATGAAATGGGTTTAACGCTTAGATGAACGGTATGATGAGTCATTGTAAGTTCTCCTTCATCCATTTTATAAAAGGCAACAAGGATGTTTTTAATCTCTGTATCCTGACCTATTTTTTAAAGTGATTTTTATGAATAAAATTCTCACTAAAAGCACGAGCTATTCTTTCTTTTAAGAATGAATACTTAGGCTTCACAAATATTTGCGAATTCACGCATTTGAGAAACCATAAATTGTATTCTACGCTTTGAAAAAGCGCCTTGTATTCCAAATCCCTTTTATCCAAAATATTGGCGAAATATCCATTATAATGGTGAATTATTCCTCCGGAATAAAAGGCTACAGACAGCAAAACTTCAGATTTATCAAGCCTTTTAGATGGAAAATGCACTTAATGACTTCAAAACGGTCGTTAATCCCTTGAAATACCTAACTGATGAATTGATCCACTTTTAAGGCATTTGATTGACATAGATTTGCTTCATCAAATAATTAAAACAATTAATAACTAACTAAAAACAAATCATTATGGCATTCAGAGCTGACCTTACCCTTGACGGAAAAACTTACAGACTTTTACATTGCAGTTATTCTCTGCACAGAGATGTAGATCCTACCGGCCGTCCTTCATCAGAAGTAAAAGGTGGAACGATTAATTTTGAACTTGAATCTACAGAAGATACCACGCTGTGGGACTTGATGATCGCACAATTTAAAAATGTAGACGGAAACATCATCTTTAAGAAACGCGATGAAGACGCTAAAATGAAAGAAATGACTTTCAAAACAGCGTATGTAATTGACTATGCCGAGAGCTTTGACTCAGTAGGCGGAAACCCAATGACATTGCGTTTTACCCTTTCGGCAAAAGAAATACAACTGGGTGCTGAAGTTCATGAAAATGAATGGCCCGTATAAAACAACTGAATAAACATTAGAAAAGGCTGCGCAAGAAATTGCGGAGTCTTTTTTTATTTCACATAAACCGTTTTTCGATTGATAAATTCCATCATCCCATCTCGGGAAAGTTCGCGTCCAAATCCAGAATTTTTCTGACCGCCAAAAGGCAAACGGGGATCTGATTTTACAAGCTCGTTTACAAAGTATGCGCCATCGTCCACTCTATCAACATATTCCAAAGCTTTTTTGACGTTTTTAGTGCAAACAGAAATACCCAGTGCATAATTAGACATCTGCGAAAGCTCAAAAGCTTCATCTATATTTTTAGCTTTAATCATTGCAGCTACCGGCCCAAAAGTTTCTTCGTCAAAGGCTGGCATTCCCGGTTTCACATTTCCTAAAACAGTTGGTTCGTGGTAAGCGTCTTTTTGTTTGCCCCCAAGAAGCAATTTCGCACCCTTTTTAACTGATTCTTTCACTTGCTTTTGCACTCCTTCGGCCAGATCTATTCGCGCAAGCGTGCCTATCTGGGTATTTTCTTCCATCGGGTCGCCCGATTTTAATTCAATTACCGCCTTTACAAATTTATCTACGAATTCATCATACACTTTCTCCTCAATTATAAAGCGTTTTGCTGCAATACAACTCTGTCCTGCGTTCATCATTCGGGCATTTACGGCGGTTGCCACCGTTTTGTCCATATCGGCGTCTGCCAAAACTAGAAAGGCATTGCTTCCGCCGAGTTCCAAAAGTGATTTTTTAAGGTACTTTCCGGCAAGTTGTGCTACTGCAGATCCGGCGCGCTCGCTACCTGTGAGTGTTATGGCCTTAACTGCATTATGAGAAATAATCATCTCTGTTTTGTCATGGCCAACAAATGCATTTTGGAAAACACCTTTGGGGTAACCGGCCTTATCAAAAACTTCCTCAATCATAGCTGCGCAGCCAAATACGTTTTGTGCGTGTTTTAAAATTCCGGTATTTCCGGCTGTGAGCGTGGGTGCAGCAAATCTAAAAACTTGCCAAAACGGATAATTCCAGGGCATTACTGCAAATACGCAGCCTATTGGGTTGTGGCGTACAAAACTTTGGCTGGCATCAGTTTTAATAATCTCATCGGCTAGAAAATCAGCAGCATTCTCTGCATAATAATCACACACCAAGGCGCATTTTTTCACTTCTGCCCGGGCTTCTACAATGGGTTTTCCCATTTCGAGGGCCATAACTTTGGCATAGCGCTCTACGTTGTCACGTAGCACCTGACCCGCCTTTGCGATAAGCCTTGTTCGCTCGCCAAGCGGTACTTTGCGCCATTCTTCAAATGTTTTTTCGGCAGTGTCTAAAATTTTGGTCAGTTCTACTTTGGTAGTTTCTTTATGGCTTCCAACCACTTCGCCATTGTATGGATTTATGCTGTCAAATTTCATAATAATGTTTTACTTGATTCGCGTAAGCGGCCGATTTGAGATTCTTTTACTACTCACAATTCGTGTTTTTCGCGGTATGAATATACAACAAGATAAATTGCGTCTTGTTTGTCTGCCTATTCACTCCAATCTTTATGTGCGTGTTTTCCGCTTCCGCGAATGTGAAATCAGAAACAGGCTATGGCTTCCGACCCTTAGGTTTGACCAAATACCTTTTTGAAAGGAATTTCCTATTCTTTCCTTTCCCAAACTTGATACTTTTCGCCTTGGGCGGTTTTTACAAATCGACTGTTTAGCAATTCGTTGGTTTTTACTGTAGTGCTATCTGAAGTCATACTTTCTTCGTATCCAATGCGCAATACAATGTCAATTCGTTCACCGGTTTCGCTCTCATAGGGCTCGAGCGCGAATGGAGGCCGGCGAGATGAGCCAAACAATCCGAGCCTATGATCCGGAGCCAAATTTACTTTCCAGCGCACCGGAAATTCGGTTTCAGAGGCTTCATAATTATCCATATTAGCACCTGAAACAAAAGCGGAGGGATACAATCCCAAATTATAATGTATCCAATGCGAAGAATATACAAGCGGCACCATTGTCATATTCGGTGGGATATGTTGCGTGCTATCCAATACTTTTTCGGCATAAGCTGAAAGGTAATTTATCTCTTCTTTATTTTGATAAATCTGCGCAATGTTGATGGCGATTAGCAAAGGGGCTAATACCAAAGTAAATTTAAGGCTAAGATTGAAGGCTATAAAAACAGCGAGAAATACGAAGACCCCCAGCAACAGACGAATAGACAGATAGCCGCCCTGCGAAAAATTATTTGGCAGGATAAAATAAAGAGCTAGAAGAAATAGAGCCGTTAAAAGAGTAGCTCGATTTTGATATTCATTGGTGTAAATAAAAACGAATATCAGTCCAATCAGGATTAGAGCTGTATAAAATAAAACGGCCAATCGCTGATCTATAAGATTATATGGAATAAGCGCCTGAAAAGACAGAAGTAGCTTCCAAGGTTCCAAGAAATCGAGAGTCTCAAAAGAATTTTGACCCGAATTTTGAAGGATAAAAGTTCCAGAAAAGATTATGGCTGGAAATATTGAAATAAGACTCTTAACCCGGAAGACATATTTCTTTTTCAGAAGAGAATCTAGTTGAAATGAAAACCATGCGATAAGCACAAAAATGGCCGGAACGATATGACACCATGCCGTAAATAACAAAAGGAGTGAGAACGCAAGAGTAATTCTGTTTGACTTGCCAAAACGGGTATCAAACAAAAGCCGACAAACAAACAAAGCCAAACCCAAAGCGAGGCAAAAACTCTGAAAACCAATGTAAAAGCAGAAATTATTAAGCAAAGGTAGAATTAGAAATAAGGGCCATACATTGCCGTCTTCTCTCAAACCCAGCACCGATTTAAAGCCTACTGCTAAAAGCAAAATCTCAAGCGCATAGACCATTTTTTCGGCTATAGCCGGATCAAGAAATTGAAGAAAAAAACACAGCAAGGCGTGCCCGCCCATATTAGGAATAAAAAGACTTCTAATCTCAAAAAAATGATTGCTAAAAGGGTTTTCTGAAAAAAGTAGATCATTTAAAAGCGTAGCGTTGTAAAGATGCGCCGGCCCATCGCCGGTATAAAAGTACGCCACTGAAAAGATGGGATAGATATTGACTGCAAGCAGAATCCAAAACAGCAGGTGCCCAAAGTTATTACGCTGTGTGAAGAATGCCTTCAAATTAGATTAAGTATAAGACGCATTGCGAAATTCAATATAAATAGAGCGATAAATATAAGACTATCGCAATTTGTTTCCAGTCAAAACTGCGTTGGATAGTCTGAACGATTCACTTATCTTTGAGAATTTTGGATTTGAACCCAGTTCAAAATGCTCCAAAACAAGAAATTTACACCGGAAAATACAGATTGCACAGGCGTTAGTAATTGAAAGATATCTGAATGATTTACGATAAAAAAATTGTTGTTGTACTTCCCGCTTACAACGCCGAAAAAACACTTCAAAAAACCTTTGAGGAAATACCTTTTGACATTGTAGATGAGATAATATTGGTTGATGATTCAAGCCTCGATAAAACTTTCGAGAAATCACAAGAATTAGGAATAAAATATGTGATACGGCATGAGCAGAATAAGGGCTATGGCGGCAACCAAAAAACCTGTTACAATAAAGCGCTCCAACTAAACGCCGATATCGTGGTAATGCTACACCCTGATTATCAATACACTCCCAAGCTTATTCACTCCATGTGTTATTTAATTGCAAACGACGTTTATCCCGTTGTTTTAGGATCACGCATTTTGGGAAGAGGTGCAATAAAAGGCGGAATGCCGGTTTATAAATACATTGCCAATCGCATGCTCACCTTATTTCAAAATATTTTAATGGGTCAAAAACTCTCGGAATATCATACCGGATTCCGGGCTTTTTCTGCTCAGGTATTGAGAGACATTAAGTACAATTCAAATTCAGATGATTTCGTTTTTGACAATCAAATGCTGGCTCAGATATGTTTTCAAGATTATGAAATTGCAGAAATCACGTGTCCTACAAAGTACTTTGAAGAAGCTTCTTCCATAAATTTTAAACGCAGTTCCATTTATGGCCTTGGCGTACTAAAAACTTCGATTCAATATTTTCTTGCGAAGAACTTTAATAGCACTTTTAAAATATTTGGTAAGTGAAAAGTCTAAAAGGGAATATTGCGGTCTCAATTTTAGTTTTCATCAATTTTATATTTTTATACAAGTACGTATCGCGTTATACTGAATTCGGCATATACATTTCGCTACTAATTCTGGTCGCTCAAGTGGGAGTATATCGATTCCGAAATAGCATAACTATATCGATTAAATCAAAACAGATTATCTGCTTTGCAGTTTTGATCGGAATCATTTCACTGGTATTAATTAGCCATTTCGCTATTCCTGTAGAGTCATTAAATGTTGATCGGGCAACGGTTATTTCATCCTTTTTAACCGAATTATTCCAGGGTGATTATCCCTATTTTGCCAGGTCGCATATGGGTAATTTTCCCGGGCCAATGCCGGTATATTTTTTAATTGCAGCACCATTTTACCTTCTTGGCGAATTGAGCATTTTAAGTGCACTGGGCTACTTGGTTTTTGTACTTTTAATCCGGAAAAAAATCAATTCTGCCCAAAATCTGAATTTCATTTTTTTCTACTTTCTTACTTCGGCGTACTTAATTTGGGAAATCGCGACGAGAAGCAATGTGTTCTCCTTCACCACCCTTTTGTTATTTGTGCTTATGGCTTTTTTAAACCTTGAGCGTTCGCAGACAACCCGCTTTTATATTCTGGCAATATTAACGGGGATTTTGCTATCAACAAGAAGTGTATATATTTTGGCCTATTTTATATTTTTTATCTCAAGCCTTACCAACCGGGAAATTACATTTAAGCGTTTATTTCTTTTTCTTTCCATCGCTGTTTTGGCGTTTGGTGCTTCCTTTCTTCCATTTATTATTTTCTTCAAAGACGAATTCGCAATGATGAATCCATTTATCATTCAATCGTCATTTTTAGTTCCCACATTTTATACAGCGATTTTTATGTTGATATCAATCGTTCTGGCGTTTTTCGTTAAAAACAAGATTGACAAATTATTCTACAGTGGTTTAAGTCTGTTTATTGCCATTTTTATTTATTCCGTTTATCATATAGTCAATTTCGGATACGAGAAATCTTACATGAACAGCAATGTAGACATATCATATTTTATATTTTGCATGCCGTTTTTAATCATGTATTTATTGAATGAGGAAACCCTAAATACGCCTAAAATAGAATTGCTAAAAACCTGATTTTCCATTCCATTCTCAATCTCATTTTTATTTCATCCCATTACAAATTAATATTACTCCGGTTCTTCATCATTATAAGCTGCAGATTCAAATTCTTCTACGCCCTTTAGTTCATCGACCCAATTCCATGAGGTATAAACAACAAGCGTATTTGTCTGTTCTTTATCGTCATAATTTGTCGAATCAAATCGCCAAATAATATCTTCAGCATCTACAAATTGCTCTCCTTCCACACTATCCTGATAGAGTCGATAAATAGTGTTGTGTTCATCCATCCCTTTGGCCAGCATACGCGCTATAAATCCACTATCCGGGTTTTTTAATGCCTCGGCAGAATCGTGGTTCAAAGCTTTAACTTCAAGCTTAATACGCGCTACACCTGGCTGACGAAACTTCATTGGAAAAGCCAGATGGAGCATGTAGCCTACATTAAACATTTCTTGATGAAACTTCACATCCGGATACCGCTCCCAAAGTGCCAGGCGCCGCGCGTCCACAGCAATATTTTCACGCTGACCGGCATTAAATGCATCGCCGAAGCGAAATTCCAATACCTTTTCTGCCGCTTCTTCCGGTTCAAAATCTATCAATGACATAGCAGCCATATCTCTGATCTCATCTTTGGGAATCTCTTCCGGGTTATCGGCCTCCAAAAATTTTAATAATTCCAAATACTTCTCGTTCGTCCAGCCATTGGGCATTTCGTGGATCTCTTCCAACTCCAAAACTTGTACTTTATATTTCCATTTTGACATAATCTTATTCTATTTTTTGGTACGTAATTCTACGTGAATTTAAACAGATAGCCGGTCACTATAAAATCTATCACTCCGAATTGAGAAAATTGCATGATTCTTAATTTCGCTTAAAGCGAATGCTGCTTGAATTAAAAACAGTTCAAATTTGTGATTGTTTATTCCCGGAAGTGCTACAGTTATACTCCTTCCATTCGTGAGATTGCCCCGAGAATACGGGCAAGAATTCAATAAGGTGGTTTACTTTGATTCTCAATACATTATGAGTTTTGAAATTCAATATCACTCCACCCTGTGGGCTTAACTTATTGTCTTATAAATGTAGAGAATCTTTTGCAGAAAGAGCACATTGCAGTTAATGAGTTCATAACGGTCGTTAATCGATTAAAAAGACAGACTCGTGAATCGGACACCATTTAAGGCATTGACTTGCCATACATTTGTTTCATCAAATAATCAAAACAAATAAATCACTAACTAAAAACAAACAATTATGGCATTTAGAGCTGACCTTACCATTGACGGAAAAACACACAGACTTTTACATTGCAGTTATTCTCTGCACAGAGATGTAGATCCTACCGGCCGTCCTTCATCAGAAGTGAAAGGTGGAACAATTAATTTTGAAATTGAATCTACTGAAGACACTTCTTTGTGGGATTTAATGATCGCCCAATTTAAAAACGTAGATGGAAACATCATTTTTAAGAAGCGCGACGAAGACGCCAAAATGAAAGAAATGACTTTCAAAACAGCGTACGTTATTGACTATGCTGAGAGCTTTGACTCAGTAGGTGGCAACCCAATGACAATGCGCTTTACCCTTTCGGCAAAAGAAATACAACTGGGTGCTGAAACTCATGAAAATGAGTGGCCCGTATAAACAACCATTTAAATTTAAAGGTCGCGTACGAAAGTGCGCGGCCTTCATTATTCTAACCAAATTCTCCCTAAATCATGAATAACCTATCGTATTCTAATCAAAATAATTACCATCTACTCTTTCGCTCATTTAATTCCTTTAATGATCAGCTGTCGAAGCTACAGATGTCATTTTCCCAATTAAGGTCAAAAACGAAAGAGCTTGAAAAGCAGGCGAAGTCATCCACAAATAGTAAGGATGCAAAGGAGCAGATAATGCAATTGAGAAACAAAACAATCTATGATTTAAAAGGCATCAAAACTTCTTTGGACTCCTTACATAATCAAAGTCATTCTGTTCTTCAAAAATCACCCAGAAAAGGGAACACACAAGTGCGGACAAGTTTGCAAGGTTGGTATGGAAATATTTCAGGTCAATGCGCTAAACTACAAGGTCAAATAGATAGTTTAATTGGAAGCTTAGAAGCAAGCAACCTTACGCTAGGACACACTGAGGGCGACAAAACCGTTGAGGCCTTAGCGGAATTGCTAGATGCCTACCAAGAAGTTGGTAAAAAAATAAAAGATTACAAGAAAATCACTTTACAGGATGGTTCACCATCTCTGGGTGAAACCATACCAAAAGACACCATGATAGATCCTCTCTGTGTAATAATTGCATTTCACCTCAGTATGACATTAGCAATTATGTTGAAAAAGAACAGAATTGTGAGCTAAAGTCATCAAATCAATAATGTTTTGGGACCACTTCGCTTTATTGCAACGATTCCGAGCGCTTATGGCAAATGATGTAGATGTGAGGAGTCATTTTGAATTTCAATTGAAACTTTTCGGTAATTGAAATTGAACAAACCAAATTCCCTCGGGGTCGATACTCCGTAGACCTCGCTTGAGAGGTGCTAATCTCATACTCCGACCCGGTACGGTGTCGCATGTTTGTAGTAAATTATGATACCGAAAGTCCTTTCGACCCTGTAAGCGGTCGTACAAGGCACCAAGCAAATAATATTTTGGGACCACTTCGCTTTATTGCAACGATTCCGAGCGCTTATGGCAAATGATGTAGATGTGAGGAGTCATTTTGAATTTCAATTGAAACTTTTCGGTAATTGAAATTGAACAAACCAAATTCCCTCGGGGTCGATACTCCGTAGAGCTCGCTTGAGAGGTGCTAATCTCATACTCCGACCCGGTACGGTGTCGCACGTTTGTAGTAAATTATGATACCGAAAGTCCTTTCGACCCTGTAAGCGGTCGTACAAGGCACCAAGCAAATAATATTTTGGAACCTCTTCGCTTTATTGCAACGATTCCGAGCGCTTATGGCAAATGATGTAGATGTGAGGAGTCATTTTGAATTTCAATTGAAACTTTTCGGCAATTGAAATTGAACAAACCAAATTCCCTCGGGGTCGATACTCCGTAGAGCGGTGCAAAGGATTTAGATCAAAAATCATTCGTGGGTTCGTAGCCTACAAACGACCGCAATCCAGATTTCCCAAAATAAAATACCCGTCAAACTTTCGCTTGACGGGTATTTAAATTTTAACTTAAAAATGAATTACTCAACAACAACTTTAGCAGTAGAGATTTCATTTTCGGCAGTTCTTAATTGAAGAATATAAATTCCGGCATCAAGACCGTTTACATTCAATTCAACTCTTTGTGAAGCTGCAAATTCGAAAGCTTTAACTTCCTGACCGATCACATTGGTCAGAGTTGCAGCAACTATTGTTTTTGGTGCATCAACTACAAATCTATCGTGAGCCGGATTTGGGAACACGTCAAATTTGAATGTATTGATATCACTCAATCCATCAGGATCAACAGCAGTTGCCTGCATACAGAATTCACCTTCGGCACCTTCGTAACCATCTATCATTACTAAATACTCAACATCCATTTCTGTGGTAAATTGAATACCTGCAGGGTACTCAGTACCTGTTGAACTTGGACCATCTTCATTACATTCAATCTGAGTGTAATCGCCACAAGCTCCTGTAAATATTGCCATTTGAGTATCACCATCTGTGATGTAATCTGTAGCACCATCACAATTCGTAGTTTCAAGCAAATATGTTCCGCCATCACCTGTAAAGGTAAACCACACTGTATGAGACAAAGTAGGAGTTCCAAACCAGCAGTTTGCCGTAACATCGTTTGGATCCAGATCAGTATCAGAAACTGTAGCTCCAGCATTTGAGTAAACTCCAGATGTAACCGGTGTATTAATTGCACCGCCAAGAATAGCATTTAGGTTTTCAGCGCCTTCACACTCATCATTGGCAAGTGGCATGCGTGTAAACGAAAGACAAAATTCGCCTTGAGCCCCAACATAACCATCTATCATGATAAAGTAAGTCTCACCCATTACGGTTTGAAAATCGAGACCTGCAAAATAGTTTCCAACAGTTGAGTTTTCGCTATCCTCGTTACAAGCTTGCGGAGTGGCAAAAGCACAAAGTCCTGAATAGATCGCCATTTGAGTGTCGCCTTCAGGAATATAGTTTGTAGCCGTACCATTACAATCGTTCGTTTCTATGGTATAAGCTGCTCCATCGCCTGTAAAGGTAAACCATACAGTGCTTTCAAGACTTGCCTCAGATTCGCCAAAACATGCATAACCATTAGCAGGATCGCCAGAAGTACCAGCATCTACATTTGTAAAAATAGTAGAAACCTGAGGCTCTCCAACGGGACCACCCAATAAAGCATCAACCTCTAAGCTGGCTCCACAATCATCATTAACCGGTGGTAAAGTAAATCCACAATCTGCAGATACTATATCGGCAGCATATCGTGGAAAAATCTGATAGCCACTCAAGAAAGGTGAGCTATTGTCAAACTGACCAACAATACCTGTCACATTAAATCCTCCTGTAGGAACCGGTGCGGAGTAAAGATCAACATCATTATCTATTCGCAAGGCAAATTGAATCCCATCGGCATTTTCAACAGTTACGTTAAAACCAGATCCATTACCCGTCCACTGGCTTGGGTCTGGTATAAAAACACATTCCAATTTAACCACATTAGATTCAATATTTTCATCTAGAGCTGTAACGACAATAGGAGTCATGGTATTATTGCCTTGTGAAACCAAAACAATAGAAGTTGGCGAAATCTGTGTAAGACCATTAAATTGGTTAACCGAGCCTTCAACTACAACGCTGTCGCCTTCAGTAACTGTATAATCACTTAATGGAGTACCTGAATACAAGCCTATTCCTCCCGTTTGATCGATAATTGTAAAGGAAAGACCTGCGGCATTCATATTTACGCCGTGTACAATTCCCGCTATGGTAAAATCTGCGCCATTATTAACAGCTACACCATCAACATCAACAGCTGCTACAATAGCAATATCTGTAATTACAACTTGCGTATCGTCATCATCAATGGTAACTTCAAGTTCGCTTGTTCCTAGCAGTGCCCCGTTATTCGCATTTTGCAATGCAAACATAATTGTGCGGTCTTCATTGGCATCAGCATCATCAATTACATCAAATGCAAAAGACTGAGATTCTGAAGAACTTGCCGGGAAAGTAATTGTAGTTGGATCAGTAAAAGTGTAATGTGTACCGTTTACCGCAGTTCCACCTGTTACAACAACATCTACCGTAGTGGCAACGTCTGTAGGGTTAGTGATCGTTACATTTACTGTTACAGTTCCATCCGTTTCAGAAACCATTAAATCTGCAGTTGCAAGAGAAACTCCTATTTCTGCATCACCAACAGTTACGTCATCTGCATCTCGCGGAAGCAATTTATAATTACCAAAACTATATGTGGCAATACCCGTTACAGAATAGTTAACAAAGTTTTGCGGCGCTGCATCATACATTACGTCATCTACTCTGTAATCTCCAGAACCATCGTTAATTAGCCATTCGCCAAAACCAAGATCATCATTAAGACACGTAGCGTCTGCGATACTGATTAAAACCGATTCGTAATCTTCTACGCCCGCAGTACCGGTGGTAAGAGCCACGGGAGCCGGAAGTGCATTACCAACAGAATTTTCAGTGATATCAGTAACACTATTAAGCCTTGTAAGGCCATTGCTTTCTTGAACAGTAGCAGTTACTGTTACATCATCTCCGATAGCAACTGTAGGAGCACCATCTGTTCTTACAAAAATACCAGTCCATGCTCCAGAACCATCCTGAATCCAGAAACCGCTGTTGTAGAAACCAGTAACGATACCAGAAGTAATAACCATTTGATTAACCAATGGTGAGTTTCCGTCTTCATCTGTAGTTTCCTGAATTTCTGCAACAGTTGCATCTACGGGAGGTGGAAGATCAACAGAATAGGTTCCCAAAGGCCATGGAGTAGAGGCTGTTGCGTTTGTTGCCGCCCCATTAAGCGCACCAACTCCTGAGTAAGTCCAGTCAGTAACCATAAAAGTAGTAGAAGCGACAGAACCACTATTGCGGTATGCCCAGCCATCTTTATATTCCCAAGGTTCATCAGTACCATCTACCTGAAGCACGCCGATATAATCAACAACTTCGTTATTTTGATAAAGTGCAATAACGTCGTCACCATTTACTGATAATGCGGCAACATTTATAGTATCAGGTTCGAATTCGAAAAAAGTTAAAAACTCGTCACCAGCATTAGCAGTTAAGTAAATGTAGTCTCCGGCAGTTGCTGAATTTGCAGGGAAAGTGAAATTTTGACCAGTGTCTGGCAAAGAGTCACCATTGTTTGCGTTAGCAAGGCCGTAAATACTTAAATCAGCAATGTCATTTATGACATAAATTTCAAGAGCCTTGGGAGTTCCGCCAGGAAGCGTTCCATCAAGCACTCCGGTAAGAATCAAGTCGCTTTGTGCAAAACCGACTGATGTACATAATGTTAAAGCCACTATGAGTAACCTTGAGTAGAATTTTTTCATCATATTAATTTTGGTTTTTATTTGGCCCAAAAATAGGCATAATTAAGCGTGTAAAGTACGCATTTACTTTAACTATTTGTTATTAAACTGTGTCATTGTTTGGCTTCCGCCAATGGAGGCGAATGATTTAACAGTATCGGCAGCAATCGTTATACGCTCATTTAGAGAGAGTAACTCTTCATTATTCCATTCGCCAAGCACGTAATCTACCTGTCTGCCTTTTTCAAAATCGGCTCCCACACCAATTCGAAGACGCGCATAGTCAGTACGCCCTAAAATATGGGTAATGCTTTTCAGGCCGTTGTGCCCCCCATCGCTTCCTTTCATTCGCAAGCGCTGTTTGCCGAAAGGCAGAGCCAAATCATCTGTTACTACCAGCAATCTTTCCATCGGAATTTTCTCTTGCTGTAGCCAATAGTTAACTGCCTTGCCGCTCAAATTCATATATGTAGAGGGCTTGAGAAGTACCAGGGTTCTGCCGCGTACTTTTATATGCGCCACATCTCCATACCTCTCGGTTTTGGGCAAAATGTCGGACGCCCTCGAAAGGGCGTCCATTACTTTAAACCCGATATTGTGTCTTGTTTCAGCATACTCGCTGCCTACATTTCCCAAACCGGCTATCAAATATTTCATGTACCTGTGTACAGATTTATTTATTCCTTTCCTTCTTCGGCTGTCGGTGCATCTTCACCTTCGGCTGCTCCTTCTTCACCTTCTTCGCCTTCTTCACCTTCTTCAGTTTCTTCATCTTCCATTGCTCCACGTGCAGTTCTTACACCTACTACAACCGATTCTGGGTTGTGAAGAAGTGTAACATCCGGCAAGTTGATGTCTTTAATACGAAGCGACTGACCAATACGAAGTTTTGTAATATCCATTTCTATGGCTTCCGGAAAATCTTTTGGCAATCCCTGTACAGCAATTCTACGGAAGTTTGTAGCCAAACGACCACCATTCTTTACCCCGATAGCGTTACCTGAAATGTGAACCGGAAGTTCCATTTTAACCGGCTTACCATCAATAATTTGAAGGAAGTCGGCGTGGATAATACGATCTGATACCGGATCAAATTGAAGATCTTTCAAGATTGCTTCCACTTTTTTACCACCCATGTCTAATTCAAATTTAAATACATCGGGGGTATAAACAAATTTAGAGAAAGCCATAAGCTCTACAGAAAAGTGCGTTTGATCTTCGCCACCATATACCACACATGGTACAAGGCCTTGGGCACGCACTGCCTTAGCATCTTTTTTCCCTACGTTCTCTCTTAGAGAACCGCTCAACGATACTGTTTTCATTTACTTAGTTATTAATTTATGAAACGATAAAATATTTACTGATTGACTGGTAATTAATAGCGCTGTGTATAACATCTGCAAAGAGATCAGCCACTGTTAATACCTTTATTTTTGAACTTTCCCTTTGAATAGGAATAGTATCTGTAACAATTAATTCTTTGATGGCAGATTTTTCAAGACGGTCATATGCCGGTCCCGAAAGTACAGCGTGGGTGCATATTGCACGTACACTTTTAGCGCCTTTATCCATCATCATATCAGATGCTGTAGTAAGCGTGCCCGCAGTGTCAATAATATCATCTACCAAAATGACGTCACGCCCTTCCACATCACCAATTACGGTCATGTTTTCTATTTCATTAGCCACTTTCCGTTGTTTGTAGCAAATGGCCAGGTCAACATTTAAGTATTTTGCATAGGCATTTGCTCTTTTGGTTCCACCGGTATCCGGAGCGGCCATAATTACATTTCTCACATCGAGTGTTTCGATATAAGGCAAAAAGATAGACGATGCAAAAAGGTGATCTACAGGCACTTCAAAAAATCCCTGTATTTGATCAGCGTGCAAATCCATGGTCATTACGCGGTCTACACCAGCTGCTGTAAGCAAATTTGCCACCAGCTTAGCGCCAATAGCTACGCGTGGCTTGTCTTTTCTGTCTTGACGGGCAAAACCAAAATAAGGAATTACGGCAATAATTTTTCTGGCAGAGGCTCTTTTAGCAGCATCAATCATCAAGAGAAGCTCCATAAGATTGTCTGCTGGGGGCATCGTTGACTGGATGATAAACACATCGTTTCCGCGGATACTTTCTTCGTATGAAACCTGGAACTCGCCGTCGCTAAACTTGGAGTGCTTCACATTGCCAAGCTCTTGCCCGTAGGCGCGTGCTATTCTGCTTCCGAGATCATCGGTTACGCTACCTGCGAAAATTTTTACTGAGCTACTCATTGTGGCCGTTTAAAAAGGGGTGCAAATGTATGGAAATGGTTGGGTTAAAACAAGGAAATAAGCAAGGATGATTCTATAATTGAAATTGGTCGAAAAATAATACAATTATGTTAAGATTCTATTTTCAATCACATTCACCCATCGGGTTGACTACCATAACCAAAAAGCGAATCATCCAGCTCTCACCTTCTCATTCGCTTTCTTTTGTACCCGGGGCGGGAATCGAACCCGCACATCCGAAAATACTGGATTTTGAATCCAGCGCGTCTACCAGTTCCGCCACCCGGGCATTATTCTTACTAAATACCCGGTGGTGGAGTTTATCCCGCTCATTAGCGGGACCACCCGGGCATTAATTGGACTGCAAAAATAGTGTTTCTACTGATTTGAACAAGCAAAAAGAAAAACGAATGTAAAATACATACCAATTTGCTGCTATAAACATTCTGACTCCACCAAAAACTCATATAATCCTTCAGTTTAATTCTTTTGAAACATCCCCAAAACCTCTCCTTCACTTTAATTAACAAGCCACCCGGCAACTTTAGTAAAAGAATACGTTTTACCTTTGCTCTATGATTGCAGAAGGTATATTGACATACACTGATAAGGAAAAACAACTTCGCTACGACTTGGCTTACCTGCGTATGGCGCACGAATGGAGCAAACTTTCTCATTGTAAACGCAAACAAGTTGGTTCGATTATCGTTAAGAATGGCATGATCATTTCGGATGGCTACAACGGTGCCCCGGCAGGATTTGACAACTGTTGCGAAGATGATGATGGCAAAACGCATTGGTTTGTGCTTCATGCAGAAGCAAATGCCATTTCAAAAGTTGCACGATCAACCAATAACGCGCAAGACTCTACACTTTATCTTACCATGTCGCCCTGCAAGGACTGTTGCAAAATGATACTGCAAGTTGGCATAAAACGTGTAGTTTACAGTACACAATACAGAGATAATTTAGGCTTGGAACTCTTGAAATCTGCCCACATAGAAGTAGAGTATATACCCGTACCAGAATAATGAATCAAAATCAAAATAGTAATAAACTCCTTATATACTATCCATTGCTGCTGGCAGGAATGCTTGTGCTGGGTATCTATCTCGGGTCTTATTTTTCATCGGGAACGATAGAAACGACTTCATTTTTTCCAAAGAAAAGTGTAAACAGCGCAGATAAAATTGGGCAAATTATCAATTTTATCGATAAGGAATACGTGGATACCATTGCCAAAAATAACTTGATAAACAAGGCGATAGGGGCCATTTTGGAAGATCTTGATCCCCACTCTTACTATATATCAGCCGAAGAGTTGGCTTCATACACCGAACCATTAGAAGGAAATTTCGACGGAATTGGTGTTGAGTTTTTGATTCAGGCAGATACTGTTAGAGTTGTTTCTGCTATAGAAGGAGGGCCAAGTGAAGAGTTGGGAATTATGGCCGGCGATAAAATTATTGCGGTAGATGGCGAGAATATAGCCGGGGTGGAGATTAATAACGAAGACGTAATAAAACATCTTAAGGGTCCGAGAGGAACCAAAGTAAATGTGGATATTCTGCGTAGCAATAAAGTAATACCCTTCAATATTACGCGTGGTACCATTCCAATAAATAGCGTTGTAACCTCTCAACTTCTTGACAAGACCACAGGATACATCAAAATAAGCCGTTTTGCACGTACGACTTACGACGAATTTATGTCTCACATGGGTCGGTTAAGAGCCGAAGGAATGGAAGACATTATTTTGGATCTTCGCGGTAATGGAGGCGGATACCTCAATGCTGCAGTTCAAATTTCTGAAGAATTTCTCCAAAAAGGTCAACTCGTAGTTTATACAGAGGGTAAAGCGAGCCCCAAGCGCTCGTATTATGCGAGTAAAATTGGGGAATACAGCGAAATGCCTCTGGCGGTTTTAATTAATCAGGGTTCAGCATCTGCATCTGAAATTCTTGCAGGAGCCATTCAGGATAACGACCGGGGTTTGATTATTGGACGCCGTTCTTTTGGAAAAGGATTGGTGCAGGAGCATCTAAGCCTTCCCGATCAATCGGCGTTGAGGCTCACTGTAGCTCGCTATTACACCCCAACGGGTCGCAGTATTCAAAAACCTTACGGGAAAGGAGTGCATTACGAAGACGACTATGAAATAAGATTTGAGCATGGTGAAATGATGTATCAGGACAGTATTGTATTTCCAGATTCGCTGAAATACACTACTCCCGGCGGGCGAACAGTGTATGGTGGTGGCGGAATTATGCCCGATATTTTTGTAGGAGTAGATACCGTTGGCGCTTCCCAATACCTCAGCATCGTGAGCTACCAAGGTTTGCTAAATCAATTTGGTTTCGATTATGCCGATGGCCACAGAATTGATTTAAAAAACTATACATCCTACAAGGATTTCAAGCAGAGGTTTGAAATAACCGATGACTTGCTGAAAGATTTTGTGAGCTACTCTTCCGAGAAAGGAATAGAAGCAGATGATAAAGGAATTAAGGCTTCAAAAGAGGTTTTAAAGATTCGGATTAAGGCGTATATCGCACGAAATATTTGGGGCAATGATGGATATTATGCCATCATGAATCAGGATGACAATGTGCTCAAAGAAGCACAAATTGCTCTCTCTTCTACCGCGAGTCTATAATTATTTAACTATAAACCAGTTGTTCAGCAAATTCTCCTTGTTGTAAACCATCGGTTTTCCTGTTGAATGGTCGTATATTTCTTTTCCTGCGCCTTTCGCAATAGCGTGACCGGCGGCAGTGTCCCACTCCATTGTTGGTGCAAACCGTGGGTAGATATCGGCCACTCCTTCGGCTACGAGGCAAATCTTTAGCGAGCTACCCATACTCACGATATTTATTTCGCCATGTTCTGCGCTCAGCTCGTCCATAAAGTCGGCAGTTTCTAAAGATTTATGAGATCGGCTGCCAACAACCGTATAGACACGACTCTGATTTGAACTAGGCAGTTTTTTTGCGGAAGCAATCCATTTTTCAAGTCCTGCGCCCTGATTATTAAATTTGGAAATTTTAAAAGCTCCCTTTTCGGGAATACCGAAATACATAACACCGGTTACAGGCACATAAATAACACCGGCCACCGAAATCCCGTTCTCAATCAGTGCAATATTTACCGTAAACTCCCCATTTCTCTTCACAAATTCTTTTGTTCCGTCAAGCGGATCGACCATCCAAAAACGTGTCCATTCCTTTCTTTCAGCAAAAGGAATTTTTCTTCCCTCTTCACTCAAAATGGGGATTTGGGTTTGGCTTAAGCCGGCTGCAATTTCCTCGTGTGCATTCCGATCAGCCAGCGTAAGCGGACTAGTATCTTCTTTTTGCTCTACATCAAAGGGGGTATCGTAAACTTTTAGGATTTCAAGCCCCGCTCTATAAGCTGTTGCAATGGCTGTTTCCATTACTTCATTGATGCATATTTCCGGTTGAATTCTCATTTTGGTCAAGTAATTTTGAACTATGTTGAATTAAAAGGTGGTAAAAGTCGCACAATTATTAAATTTGTGGGCACTTCATGAAAGAAAAGAAAGGAAACATATTTACATTTCACGATAAAGTGATACAGCGGGTGGAAAAAGAAGACCTTTTAAACCAAAATGCGTACACAATTTGGCTTACCGGTTTATCAGGATCGGGCAAGACGACTATTGCCCAGATTCTGGAGCTGGAACTTCATGAAATGGGATTTACTACCATGCTGCTTGATGGAGACAATGTACGCGACGGTTTGAACAACAACCTCGATTTTACCGAAAGTGGAAGAAGAGAAAACATTCGCAGAATAGCGGAGGTAAACAAACTCTTTAACGACTGCGGAGTAGTTACGATTAATTGCTTCGTGAGTCCAACAAACGACTTGCGCGAAATGGCCAAATCTATTGTTGGAGAGAAATCATTCCTTGAAGTTTTTATCGATACGCCGCTGGAAGAATGCGAAAAGCGAGATGTAAAAGGACTTTACGCCAAGGCTCGCGCCGGAAAAATTCCTAATTTTACCGGAATTAGCGCCCCTTTTGATATTCCCGTTAATGCCAATTTGGTGCTCAATACATTAAACATTTCACCGGAAGAATCTGCAAAAGAACTTCTGGAATTTATAAAACCTAAAATTTCTAAAGGCTAATGCAATCATATAGCTTAACACATTTGCGCGAGCTCGAATCTGAATCTATTTACGTTTTGCGCGAGGTGGCATCACAATTTGATAATCCTGTGATGCTTTTTTCCGGGGGAAAAGATTCTATCGTTATGTTTCACCTCGCTCGTAAGGCCTTTTGGCCTGCTAAAGTTCCTTTTCCCTTATTGCACATCGATACCGGTCATAATTTTCCGGAAACCATTGCCTTTCGCGATGAACTTGTTGAGAAAACAGGTGCCAACTTGCTTGTTGGTTCTGTGCAAACATCGATTGATGAAGGCAAGGTAACCGAAGAAAAAGGAGTAAATGCGAGCAGAAATTCATTGCAAACCGCGACACTTCTTGAGGCTATTGAGCAGGGCAAATTTGACGCAGCAATGGGTGGTGGGCGCCGAGATGAGGAGAAAGCCAGAGCGAAAGAACGCTTTTTTAGCCATAGAGATGAGTTTGGGCAATGGGATCCGAAAAATCAGCGCCCCGAGCTTTGGAATCTGTTTAATGGTCTAAAAAACTTTGGAGAACATTTTAGGGTATTCCCAATTTCCAACTGGACAGAAATGGACGTTTGGCAGTACATCCTTCAAGAAAATATTGAAATTCCATCACTCTACTTGTCTCATCAAAGACCTGTTTTAGAGCGCGATGGATCACTACTGGCTGATACCGGTGTAATAGAAAAAAAGCCCGGAGAGAAAAGTGAAACGCGTACAGTACGTTTTAGAACCATCGGCGATATGACTTGTACGGGTGCCGTGGAGTCTGAAGCAGATACAATTGCAAAAATAATTGAAGAAGTCTCCGCAACGCGCGTTACCGAGAGAGGTGGAAGAAGCGATGATAAACGCAGCGAAGCAGCAATGGAGGACAGAAAAAAACAAGGATACTTTTAAAGAATGAAGAAAAAAGACGCTTATCTCGATATGGATATGCTGCGGTTTACCACTGCCGGCAGTGTTGATGATGGAAAATCTACGCTTATAGGCAGAATGCTATACGACAGCAAAAGCATTTTTCAAGATCAGATTGAAGCCATAGAGCGTGCCAGTGCCAAAATGGGTGGCGAAGAGGGAATAAACCTCGCCTTGCTTACCGATGGATTGCGTGCTGAGCGCGAGCAAGGAATTACTATCGACGTGGCTTATAGATATTTCGCTACGCCAAAACGGAAGTTTATCATAGCCGATACACCGGGCCATATTCAATATACACGGAATATGGTGACAGGTGCTTCTACAGCAAACCTGGCAATAATACTGGTCGATGCCCGCCACGGCCTCGTGGAGCAGACTTCCAGACACGCATTTATTGCATCGCTTCTTAAAATTCCACATATTGTTTTCTGCATTAACAAGATGGACTTGGTGGACTATAAAGAAGACCGGTTTGAAGAAATTCGTGCCCAGCTTCAGGCATTTTGTTCTAAGCTCGAGGTAAATGATGTTCGTTTTATTCCAATATCAGCTCTTAAAGGCGATAATGTGGTAAATAAATCGAAGAAAATGAACTGGTATCAGGGAGGTACGCTGATGTACACCCTTGAGAACGTGCATATTTCGGGTGATTACAATCATGTGGATTGCCGCTTTCCCGTACAATATGTTGTAAGACCTCAAACTGATGAGTTTCATGATTTTAGAGGTTATGCCGGTCGAATTGCCAGTGGGGTTTATAAAAAGGGTGATGAAGTAATGTTGCTTCCATCCGGGTTTACGAGTAAAATATCGGCTATCCATACTTTCGATGGTGAAATTGAAGAAGCTTTTGCTCCAATGAGCGTTACAATTGAAATTGAAGACGATTTGGATTTGAGCCGGGGCGATATGATGGTACGTTCAAACAACGCGCCTACTGTTAGTCAAGATTTAGACTTAATGGTATGCTGGATGAGCGAAAAGCCCCTGCAGCCTAATGGCAAATACTATGTAAAGCATACCACCAGAGATGTACGTTGTGTTGTGAAAGACATCAAGTATAAGGTGAATATTAACAACTTACACCGATTGGAGGACGATAAGGAAATTAAGCTCAATGATATTGCACGGATCTCTATACGCACTACCAAACCTTTGTTTTATGATAGATATTCGCGAAACAGAATAACTGGAAGCCTTATTTTAATAGATGAGGGCACGAATGAGACGGTAGGTGCCGGAATGATTATCTAACCGGGTGTCATATTTACCTGACTAACAGGATCCATCAAAATACTATAAAAAAAAGCACTCCCGAAAGAGTGCTTTTTTTTATTTTTCACAATGAAGAAATTAATTTTCTTCCATGTTTTCTTTCATGTCCTCAGTACCTTCTTCGATGTCATTTTGAAGCGTGTCTGCTCCGTATTCAATTGCGTCTCCGGTATCTTCCAAATCTTCCATCATGTCGTCAGTCATCTCATCTGCTTTTTCCTGAGCATTTTCGGTGTTCTCTTCCATTTTGGATTCATTACCACAAGATGCCAATGCCAATGCTACTACTGCGAATGCTACAAACGTTTTTTTCATGTAATTTAGTTGTTATGTGTTGAAATTAAGGGCGCAAAGCTAATAAATTCTTTGTCATATACAAGATTTTTTCGTGTCATTCTACAGTTACAGATTTCGCTAGATTTCTAGGTTGATCTACATTACAACCGCGCATAACAGCAATATGGTAACTCAATAACTGCAAGGGAATTACAGAAATCAGAGGCATTAAGCATTCTTCTGTATCAGGAATTTCAATTGTGTGATCTGCCATTTCTTTTATTAGCTTTTCACCTTCTGTTACAATCGCAATAATTTTTCCTTTGCGGGCTTTTACTTCTTGAATATTGCTTACAATTTTATCGTACGCACCAGCACGTGGAGCAATAACAAAACAAGGCATCTCCTCATCTATCAACGCAATAGGTCCGTGCTTCATTTCTGCAGCAGGATAACCCTCGGCGTGGATGTACGATATTTCTTTCAGCTTTAATGCACCCTCGAGGGCAACCGGAAAATTATACCCTCTGCCCAGATAGAGGGCATTATGCACATCTTTATATATTTCGGCGATATACTTAATTTTCTCATTTTGATCGAGCACTTTTTGTACTTTATCTGGTATAGAGTCAAGCTCGATGAGCAACCTGTGTAAACGCTGGTTGGTAATTGAACCTTTTTGATGCGCCACATGAAGTGCCATTAAGGTAAGTACTGTAACCTGAGCCGTAAACGCTTTGGTACTCGCTACACCTATTTCAGGGCCGGCGTGTGTGTATGAACCCGCATGGGTAGCACGTGGAATGGATGAGCCAATAACGTTACAAATACCGATAATGGTTGCTCCTTTTGACTTGGCAAGCTCAATAGCCGCAAGTGTATCAGCCGTTTCTCCAGATTGTGAAATGGCTATCACCACATCATCTTCATAAATTACCGGATTGCGGTATCTGAATTCTGATGCATACTCCACTTCTACCGGTATTCTGGCAATATCTTCAAAAAGGTATTCGCCTACAAGACCCGCGTGCCAACTTGTACCACATCCAAGAATGATGATGCGCTTGGCATTTACAAATTTCTTTATATAATCTCTTATTCCTCCCAGTTCTACCTGATCGCTATTTGGTCTAAGACGACCGCGCATACTGTCGCGTATAGATCTGGGCTGTTCGTATATTTCCTTGAGCATAAAATGCTCATAACCCCCTTTTTCGAGGGCTTCAAGTTTCATTTCCAATTCTTGAACATAAGGGGTTTTCTCTTGATTCTTTATGTTCATCAGCTTAAACCCATCTTCGCGGTCTATTATGGCTATCTCCTCATCATCAAGATAAACTACATTCTTGGTGTATTCAATAATTGGAGTAGCATCTGACGCGATGTAAAATTCACCTTCGCCAATTCCCACAACTAGCGGACTGCCTTTTTTTGCAGCAATCAACTGATTGGGGTTGTCTTTTTCCATCACCACAATGGCGTACGCTCCAATAACCTCATTTAGGGCAATTCTTACTGCTTCAAAAAGTGTTACATCTTCATTCTGACGGATATCACCAATTAAATGAATGAGTACTTCTGTATCAGTTTCGCTCTTAAAGTGATGACCTCGCTTAATAAGTTCCTCTCTCAATGGACTATAATTTTCAATTATTCCATTGTGGATTATAACCATGTTGCCATCCTCAGAGCTATGCGGGTGTGCGTTCTCATCATTTGGTGGGCCATGAGTTGCCCATCGGGTATGGCCAATACCTATTGTGCCGATGAGCGGTTCAGATTTGGCAACCAAATTTTCAAGATTTGCCACCTTTCCCTGGCATTTATAAACTACGATATTTTCATTTTGCAAAACTGCCACCCCGGCACTATCGTAGCCACGATATTCAAGTCGTTTAAGGCCTTTAATTAAAACCGGATAGGCTTCTTTTGGGCCAATATATCCTACAATACCACACATATTATGATCAGAATTTAGTGAATGTTATTGCCAATTTAAGATTATTAGAGGGGCTTGCGGCGTTGGGATACTCTGCTCCGTTTAAAACCACCCTGTTCGGGCTGTTTCCAGCGGCGATACTTACTATTTCAAATCCGTAATGCTCGCGCTCACCAAGTAAAACCTGCTGTAAATAACGGGTAATATAAAATTCATAAACCCCATCTTCTTCGTTGTACTTTCCATAATCGAAAGGATTGTCAAACTGAAGGGTGTAAATCTTTCCCTCTTCATTTCGCGGAAAGATAAGCAGTTGCGTTGGAGGGGCAAAAGCTTCCAGATCTCCACCTCTAATAGGTAAAGTTATTTTAGCCTGATTAATGGCTATGCCCGACGAATCGCGCAGACTCTCAATATAAGGTAAGTCCAAAAATATTTTTGTTCCTGCCAGTGATTGTACATATACATCTTGCTGACCAAGTAGCGTATCGCCGCTTAGCTGTTGCAAAAGACTCGGAGCCGCCATAGAGTAATCGTGCTCTATACGCTCATATTTGGGAGTCTGCCCCCTTAAGGCAAAGCTGTAAGCATACGACTCGGTAGTATCCGGAAGCTCATTTCGGTAATAGAGTCTAATGCGACTATTTCCCGTAAAGGTGTCAAACGATATCAATCCCGACTGGCTGGTATTGAATTTCGTTTCATCTACAGTAATGTAGATTCCTTTAAGAAGAGATACAAAAGTTTGATTATCAAGACCTCCACCATCACTTGCCTGAAAAAATCGGTCTGCAAAACTCTCATTCAACGGTATACGCATTTGTGGAGCCAGTATGAGGTCGCCCACTACTACAGAATCAGTAGTATTAGGCGTTTGGTAATTGAAACCAGACTTTATCAAATCTTGAGCGATATAGTTTACAGGGGTATTCTCGTAGTAAAACGTGTCGGCTTGTAAGCTGTCTGTAATTTCAAACACTTCGAAATACTGCTCTCCCATATCACCATATACCGGACTTATAGGTTGATTTTGCACATCTGTATTAATGTATTCCAAAATCAACACAACTGAATCTACAACAATATTATCGATTGAAGATCCTTCGGGAATAAGACTTGGGTTGTTGCTTGTAAGGCGTAATTCGCTAATATGGCCTGCCTTTGTAAACCCAAAAACAGGATCGTCAAAAGCGCCTATTATTGCCGGATTAAGCTTATCAGTTCGCACTGAATCGTCAATAACGGTATAAGCATTTATCGAAAATGTATCAACCATGTTGGCTTGCAAAAGATCGCTCCCGGGTTGTAGCTCAAGCCCAATTTCTTCTTCCGGTTTTTTACAACTTGTAGCAACCAATGCTATAGTTATAAAAAAGAGAGCGGCGCGCAATAGCGGCCGCTTCAATTTTTTATTCATAAGTGATTCATTCTTAATCGGCAAGAACTGAATTCTCTTCCAAAATTTCATCATAAAATTCGCCATACGTTTTAACGCAGTTAGCAGGATCGCAGTATGATAATTTTGCTTTATCAAAAGAATTAACAGCCTTTGTGATTTCCTCAGGCAATTCTTTACTTCCCTCTACAACTGCATCAGAATATTTTAATGCAAGTTTAGTGAGATTCTCAAAATTAGGGTCAGTTAATTCAGAAAGATCTTTATCAGTAAAACCATCAAATTTTAATTTCTCGATAATTCCTGAATTCAAACTTCCCGTAAAGCCTTTATTATAAGCAGAGAACACGACTTTTGAATCGGCGAAGTGCGGATCATCGTTGTAAAACTTCTTAACATATAATGGCAGTAAAGATGTAAACCATCCATGGCAATGGATAATATCCGGTGCCCAGCCCAACTTTCTTACAGTTTCCAGAACGCCACGACAAAAGAAAATGGAACGTTCATCATTGTCTTTAAAGTATTTTCCAGACTTATCGCTAAGCACTGCTTTACGCTGAAAATAGTTTTCATTATCAATAAAGTACACTTGCATTCTGGCTGTAGGGATAGATGCAACCTTAATAATTAAAGGATGATCTGTATCGTTTACTACCAGATTCATTCCTGAAAGTCTGATAACTTCGTGGAGCTGATGTCTTCTCTCGTTTATAGACCCATATTTAGGCATAAACACCCTAATCTCTTTTCCTTTTTCGTGGATTCCTTGCGGAAGATTGCGCGACACTTCAGACAATTCGCTTTTTGGCAGGAAAGGTGTAATTTCCTGCGATACGTACAAAACTCTCGGTTTCTTCATAAAATTTGGGAATTGTTATAATACAGGTGCAAAATTACAACCTTTTTCCCATATTTTCAACTTAAAGTTTTAGCTTTGGCGACTTTTGACATGTTCCAGCCTCATGTCAACACCATCGCATTACACTGATATGCAAGTACTTAAAACCGCGAGTGAGATACAGGAATACACGTCTAAACAGCGGTTAAATTCGTTGATAATTGGGTTTATTCCTACCATGGGAGCGCTTCACGCCGGACATGTCAGCTTAATAAACGCTTCAAAACGCGAAAATGATCTTACTATTTGTTCGGTATTTGTAAACCCTACTCAGTTTAATGAACCAGTAGATTTTCAAAAATATCCCAGGCAGGTAGAAACTGATTTAAAAAAGCTTGAAGATGCCGGTTGTGATCTGGCATTTGTTCCTTCAGTAAAAGATATATATCCGGTGCCCGACACAACGAACTATGACCTCGGTTTAGTTGCATCCTTAATCGAAGGTGCTCATCGACCCGGACATTTTAACGGTGTTGCTTCTGTTGTAAAACGTTTACTTGAACTAGTGCGTCCTCACAACGCATATTTTGGCCTAAAAGACTATCAACAATACCTAATTATTAAAAAACTTACAGAAGTATACAAGCTGGACGTGAATATTGTTGGCTGCCCTATTTTGCGTGAAGAATCTGGTTTGGCAATGAGTTCGCGCAACCAGTTGCTTTCAGAAAAAGGAAAAGAAACAGCGGGCAACTTGCACAAAAGCCTTGCTTTGGTGAAAAATGTAGCTAAACAATATCCTGTAGTTGAGCTTGAGAGGATTGGCATGGCCTACCTGGAGAGCAAAGAAGGAATTGAGCCGGAGTATTTTGTAGTAGTAGATAAGAACAATCTCAACCCCGCTCAAAATCAAGATTCAAATGATTTGGTTGCTCTGCTCGCCGCACGTGTAGAAGGAGTTAGGCTAATTGATAATATGTTTTTGTAATGGATTATTTGCAGTTTAGTAGCAAATGTTTCTAGTCTTTAGTCGTGGCATGAAATGAACTAAAGCCTCTTGAGAAGGGAATTAATCCGTATTGGTTTACTCCAAACCAATTCAAGTTCTTAGATTTGACCCTCGAATAAAACCCCGCTTGAAGAAGAAAATCATCGGTCTGCTAAAAATACTTATTCCCATATCTTTGGGACTATTTTTGGTATATCACATTTACAACCAGCTAGATACGGGCCAGCGCATGGCCATGTTTGAATCTTTTAAAGAAGCCAATTATTTTTGGATTGTAGTTTCTTTAGCCATGGGTCTTACTAGTCATTACATACGCGGATACCGCTGGCGATTTCAAATGGAGGCAATGGGCTACCATACACGCACTGCAAATAATTTTATGGCCGTAATGATTGGCTATATTGTTAATATGGTTTTACCGAGGGTGGGCGAAGTGAGCCGGGCTGCCGCCATTACCAAGTACGAAAAAGTACCTTTTCAGAAAAGCTTTGGTACCATACTCGCCGAGCGCGCAATAGATTTGATTGTGCTAATGATGATAGGAATAGCAACTGTAATACTTCAATATGAATTGCTGGAAGAGTTTGCCGACCAAATTTTTGCGGAAATAACGAAAGCGGCAAGTTCTCCAACATTATGGATTGGACTGGTCGTAGCTGTAATCCTTGTGTTTGTTTTGTTCTTCGTATTCAGAAAGCTGCGTCACAATTCATTTTTTTCAAAGATAAATGCCTTGGTTGACGGACTCATTGAGGGACTGCGAAGTATTTTCAGAATGAAGAGACGCGTTGAATACGTGCTAGCCACCGTCGCCATTTGGGTACTTTACATTGGTATGTTTTGGGTTTGCTTTTTCTCGCTTGAGGCCACTTCGCATCTGGGGGCAAATGCCATTTTTGCGGCTTTTGTACTCGGTAGTTTCGCCATTGTGCTTATCCCAGGTGGTATTGGCGCTTATCCCGTAGGAATTATGCAATGCCTGCTGTTGTATGGAATTGCCCAGGAAACCGGATTTGCCCTTGGCTGGATTATTTGGCTTTCGCAGACCATTATGATTGTCCTCTTCGGAGGATTGAGTATGCTTTATATCCCTATTTACAATAAAAAACACCCTACCCATGTTGAGAGTTGAATCTATTGAAAGAAAAATTATTCCCATTGAAGAGCTGGATAAAGCTATTGGAAGATGGGAACTGAAAGGTCAGCGTGTCGTTTTCACAAATGGCGTTTTTGATATTCTGCACCGCGGTCATGTCACTCTATTGGCGGAAGCCAAAGCAATGGGGCATTTGCTCGTGCTGGGTTTAAATTCTGACGCATCGGTGCGCACGTTGGGCAAAGGCTCCGACCGACCTATAAACAAAGAGCAAGACAGAGCTTTCGTTCTCGGAGGACTTTCATCAGTAGATGCGATTGTGATTTTTGACGACTCAACTCCTTACAAAATAATAAGACAAATAGAGCCTGCTGTGCTTATAAAAGGTGGCGATTACGACCCGAACCAAACAAATAGTCAAGCAAAGAACTATGTGGTAGGATCTGACTTGCAGCGGGAAGGCGGCAGAGATACGGTATGTGTTGATTTAGTAAATGGATATTCTACCACATCTATGGTAAAAAAGATGAGCGATGGCGAAGCTTAAAAGTGCCTTTTTTTGCAGCAATTGCGGATTTGAATCTGCAAAGTGGCAAGGAAAATGCCCTTCATGCAATGAATGGAATACTTTTGTAGAAGAAACAGTTAGAAAATCGACTGGCAGCAAAACCGTGCTCAGCAAACGGACGCAGCAAAAGCCGGTACGGATTACAGATGTAGAAGCAAAAACACACGAGCGCGGTGCCATAAGCGACTCAGAACTCAATCGCGTACTTGGTGGTGGCCTTGTTCCAGGATCAATGATTCTTGTTGCAGGAGAACCCGGAATTGGTAAATCAACCCTTATGCTACAAGTCGCAATGCGCCACCAGGGCGGCAAGGTTCTTTATGTATCTGGAGAGGAGAGCAGCGAACAAATTACCCACCGCGCGAGAAGACTTGGCGGACTAAATGAAGAGTGTTTCATTATGACCGTTACCGATCCTGAGGCGATTATCAACGAAGCAAATAATCTGCAACCCGAGTTTATTGTTGTTGACTCGGCTCAAACACTCAATGCTGAATGGCTTGAATCTTCGCCTGGATCTATCAGCCAAATTAAAGAAAGTACAGCTTCATTGATGCGTTTTGCAAAAGAATCAGGAACGAGTATTTTTCTGATTGGTCACATTACTAAAGATGGCGCCATTGCGGGGCCTAAAGTTTTGGAGCACATGGTTGATACCGTTATTATTTTCGAAGGCGACCAGCAACACCTTTTTAGATTATTGCGCTGCACCAAAAACAGGTTTGGCTCTACCAACGAATTGGGTATTTACCGCATGGAAAGCTCGGGACTAACTGTGGTTGACAATCCTTCAGAACTTCTTTTAAGCGGTCAAACTGGAAATCTTAGCGGCTCTGCAACTGCAGCTATTGTAGAAGGAATAAGACCCTTAATGATTGAAGTGCAGGCGCTTGTAAGCTCCGCTGTATATGGCACTCCGCAGCGATCGGCTACTGGTTTTGATGTGCGCAGGCTTCACATGTTGCTTGCCGTTCTAGAAAAGAGGTGCGGTTTTAGACTAGGCGCCAAGGACGTATTTCTCAATATAGCCGGTGGCCTTAAAGTAAACGATCCCTCAATAGATTTGGCCGTTGTTGCCGCTGTACTTTCATCAAGCGAAGACCTAACTATTCCCGGCGATGTATGCTTTTCAGCAGAAGTAGGTCTTTCGGGTGAAATAAGGCCTGTAACCCGTATTGAACAACGAATAAATGAGGCATCCAAGCTCGGTATTAAGCGTATTTTTATTTCGGAGCATCACCGCGATATCAAAAAAAACCTTACCGACATTGAAATTATTCAAGTAGGTAAGGTTCAAGATGTATTAAGAAATATGTTTGGCTAAGCCAAAACCGGTTTATTACTTATTCTCTTCCGGTGCCACTTCATCGGCTTGAATTGCATCAAAAAGCTCATCAAGTTTCGGTGATAAAATAACTTCTATTCGTCGATTCTTAGCCTTATTTGCAGGATCTACTGGTTGGTACTGGCTTCGACCGGCTGCGGTGAGCAAACGCGGGTCGATATCTGAGTTTTCAGTCATTAGTTTTATAACCGAAGTAGCTCTAAGCACACTTAAATCCCAGTTATTTCGCGGATATGTAGTTCGGCTAAATTCATCTGTATCGGTATGACCTTCTACCATGATATGCAAATCATCATTGCCTTGGATGGCTCTTGCCAAATCTATTACCGCCTGCTTCCCTTTTTGGTCTATTTCAGTACTTCCTGTTGCAAAAAGCAGCTGTGCTTCCATACTCACGTACACGCGGCCATTTCGTTTTTCTACAGTAATCCCTTTCCCTTCAAATCCAAGAAGCGCTTTTGACACACTCGCACGCAACGCCTGCATTGCAGAATCTTTACGCTGAATCATCTGTCGTAACTGAGTGAGTTTCTGCTCTCTGTCCTGCAGTTCTTCTTCTTTAGAATTTAAAGTACTTTCAAGTTCATTCAAGGCATCTTCCTTAGCCAGCAACCTCACTCTTAATTCTTCAAGTTCAGCCATCAGCGTGTTTTTTTCGCGCTCGGAACCTGCATTGAGACTTGCTGATTTACTCAAAAGTTCGTCATTTAAAGCATTAATTTTGTCGTACTGCTTCCGCAAAATGCGCAGTGAATTACCCATTACGGCAGTATCGCTTTTCAAGGCTTCGATCTTTTTTTCGGCAACAGTATATTTCGAATCAAATTCGTTGAGCCTGGTCTCAAAGACCTCTGCATTAGCTCTTAATTGTTTATTCTCAGCTTCACACGCTTCCTGCTTGTTTTTAACATCAGTAAATTGACGATTGGGAACGCACGAATAAAGAACCGTTGCAACACAAGCCGCTGAGAGGAGAACTGTTATATTATTTTTCATAATCTTTCAAATCATTTCATTTCTAACTACAAATTTGATACCTTTTGTCTTTAATACAATGAGTTAAGGTAACAATTTGTTCACATAATAAGTATCATAACATATGGCAACACTAAATGACAATTGGTTTCTTGAGCCGGTGTTTGACTTTGAATACAAGTCTTACGAGGTGTTGGGGTACACTCAGTTCTTAAACAATCACTTCTCTCAGTGGGAGTTTTATCCCTATATAGATAAGCTAATGAAGCGAATAGCCGAATTAAGCACATACAGCAAAGCAAAAGTTTCGCTGGAAGAAAAGCTTGAGAGAGATATCGATTCTATCGATCTAAAAAATCAGAAAATTGTAAAGCGCCCGGTAGAAGATAGAAAAGGTGTAATAGCAGAACTGCAGGAGATTATTCAATTTGCCGATATTCATCTCAACAAATGCTTTACACAAGCTCATAGTGAACTTGAAACAGCTATAAAAGAAATTGAAATTACCCAACTTGGAATAAGCGATTCGCACGAGGATCATGGATTGCTTCTTTTTAGAAATTGCAATCAAACCAGAATATACTCATATGATTTACGTATGATCATGCGTCCCGGAAATACAGATGTCTATAAAGATGTAAAAACAATTTTTTTAGATGAAGTCAATACCGGAATACTCACAAACTTCAATGATTTAAAGTGGAATATAATAAGAAACTCCACGAGAGATCTAGGCACCAATGCCTTTTTAGTGGAGAGCAATACGGCTGTTCCTCATTTTGAAATGTTACTGCCAATAGTAAAAAACTACCTTATTGCGCGAGTCCGCTAGTTATATTTTTCGCAAAATAAACTTTGCTTAAGTCGAGCACTCCGATACCGCTATAATCCAAATTGCGCACCCTATTATTTACCAGCCACACCCATTTTTCATAATAGAGAGGTGCTACCACCGCCTGATTCATAAGCTCCTGATCAGCATGCCAATAGTCTGAATACCTCACTTTTTCATCACGTTCACGTAGAGAAGCTTCAAAATATTTATCAAACTCGGGATCCTTAAAACGTACGGTATTCAAAAACGAAGCCTTTACAGAATCTTCAGGCACCAACTTACCGTGAAATAGACGAAGAAAATTTTCAGGATCTGCATAATCACCAATCCATCCATCACGCCAAAATCCTACTTGCCCGCTTTCTATCTGCTCATAGTGCAGGCTTCTAGGCAATACAGCAATCTCTACCGTTATATTAAGCACCCTAGTAAGCATTCGCTGTACAGCGTCTGCAACTTCTATTACAGTGCTGCTCCCATCGTTTATTTGTAGCGTCAACACCGGGAAGTCTTTGCCCCCTTCATATCCGGCTTCCGCAAAAAGAGATCGTGCCAAGTCGGGGTTATAAGAAAATCCCACTACACTATCTGAAGGATACGCCGGCATAGCCACTGGAATAAAACCATGCGTAGCAGGCTCTCCGTAACCGTGCAGAATGCTGTCAACCAAAAATTCGCGGTCAATGGCGTAATTGATTGCTTTTCGCACCTTTACATCTTCAAAAATATCACTTCTATGTTGAAACCCATAATACTCTACCCGAAGACCAGGAATGGTAATAATGTGATAGTTTACATCCTTGTTACTTTCTTCCATCCTGTTTTTAAGTCCCGCAATGCTTCTAAATGGAACTTCTAAAATCAGATCAAGGTTTCCTTCAAGCAATAAATTCAGCTGCTTTATTTCGTTTTCAATAAAATTACACCTGATAGCATCCAGATATGGAAGGGTATTGCCGCTTTCATCTTTTCGCCAGTACTTTTTATTGCGTTCCAGAATAACCACTTCGTTTATTTTAATGGAACGCGCCTTAAAAGGCCCGGTGCCAATGCACCACATGTCAATATCATCTTTGTATTCATAAAACTCTTTTGGAAAAATCCAACCGCAAGGGTGAGTAAGAATAGATGAGAAAATAGGCGCAGGATATTCCAGTTCTATCTGTAGCGTGTAATCGTCTATAACTCTAAGACCTTCCACACTTCCAGGCTGCCCGGAATCATAATGGCTTCGTGCTCCTTTAATTAGGTCGACCACAAAGGCGTACAATTGATTTCTAGGCGACGGCTCACAGAGCTTCGTAAAACAATAAATTACATCGGCAGCTAAAACCTCACGCCCTTTTCCCCCTTTAAATACTTCGTCGTCATGAAAATATATCCCTTTGCGCAATTTAAAAGTATAAATTAGTCCATCAGGGCTTACTGTATAACTCTCTGCGAGTGCCGGTTCAATTTTTTTTGTCTCCGGGTCAAGGCACAGCAATCCCTCATACACCTGATTCATGAGATTTGTGGCAGATGCATCGACAATATTATGCGGAAAAATACTCCGCATATTATTTGTAATATTCATTCTGAACAAGCCGCCAATCTCCATATCTGCACTGCTTGTGCGGACAGTCTTTTCGGGACGAGAGGTTCCGGTACAACCAGTTATGATTGTGCCAAAATAAGAAACGACAATAAAGATTGAGAATAAGCGAATATGTTTCAGAGTGAGATTGTGTTTCATTTTAAATATTAAGCTCAAGTAATACGGGACAGTGATCGCTATGAAATGCATCAGATAAAATAGATGCATTGGATAGAGACGATTTAAGGTCTTCACTAATTAAGTGGTAATCTATTCGCCATCCCAAATTCTTTTTTCTGGCACTAAAACGATAAGTCCACCATGTATATTTATGCGGCTCTTCATGCGAAACGCGGAACGAATCTACAAAACCCTTTTCAAGAAATTGCGATACCCACGCTCTTTCTTCAGGTAAAAATCCGCTTGAGTTTTTATTAGACACAGGATTGTGAATATCTATTGCTTTATGACAAATATTGTAGTCGCCCGAAATAACCAACTTAGGACGCTCACGGATTAATTCGTCGGCAAAAGTGTTGAAATCATTTAAAAATTCCATTTTAAATTCCTGACGGTGATCGCCGCTGCTACCGGAAGGAAAATACGTGCTTATTACCGTAAGGTTTCCAAAATCTGCTCTTAAAACCCGACCTTCGCTGTCATATTTTTCGATTCCGCAGCCCGCTTTGAGAAAATCTGCTTTCTGTTTTGAGAAAATAGCTACACCCGAATATCCCGGTTTTTCGGCACTGTGAAAATAACTATTGTAGCCCAAGGCCTCAAAAGCTGCCGAATCTATTTGCTCTGGCTTGGCTTTGGTTTCCTGAACAAGAAATATATCTGGATTTTCTGCTTCTAGCCACTCCAAAAGACCCTTTTTAATGGCTGCTCTGATGCCATTTACATTGTATGATATAATTTTAAGCTTCAAATTACGTATTGTTACAGCGGCATTTCTATGTTACAGTTTATTTAAAGTGCATTGAAAGTAAAACGCCACATGATTTAACAGTTTGAAAAGCTTCAAATTTAAAAGAATCTTTGCACCTCTCATGCATATTCCCTCAAAAGGATGCGCAACCATAATTACATTGCTTATAGTGAGCGGTTTTGGTGCTGGAAAAACCGCTGCACAGGATTTGAGCTCGCTGAGAACCAAAACGTTTACGCTCGGTTCAGATACCGTCGTGCTCGACTCAATGATAATCGCAGAGGAGTCGTTTAGCTTGTACTATACAGATTCAACCATTGTGCATGCCGATGATTATTTTCTTGATCCCGTTTATGCACTCTTTTTCTGGAAAGGAGCCAATACGGATAAACCCGTAACTGCCACCTATCGCGTATTGGCCATAGACCTACTGAAACCTTACCGAAGGCGAACTGCTGATATTATTCAGCCGGAATCTGACTACCTAATCAATCCACAAACCTATCGACCGCAAATTGGTCAGGAATCTGTTTTTGGCTCAACTAAACTCAATAAAACCGGAAGCATTTCGCGTGGTATCGGTTTTGGAAACAATCAGGACTTAACAGTAAACAGTACCTTAAGCTTGCAGCTAAATGGCCAGCTAACCGATAATATAAGTGTATTGGCTTCCGTAACGGACGATAATATTCCAATTCAACCCGAAGGAAACACAGCGCAACTACAGGAATTTGATCAGGTATTTATACAGCTGTATACTGATAAGGCAAAATTGATTGTCGGTGATTTCATTCTTCAGAAACCACGCGGATATTTTACCAATTACTTCAAGAGAGCGCAGGGAGCCAGTTTTTCAACTGAATTCCCGGTTCAAGAAAATGCTGATCTTAAAGTTTTTACGCAAACCAGCGCAGCGCTGTCAAAAGGGAAGTTTGCACGATATATTAAACAGGGTGAAGAGGGAAATCAAGGGCCATATCGCTTGCGCGGAAATAACGGCGAGAACTTTATTATCGTTCTGGCGGGTACAGAAAAGGTATATATAGATGGCCGCGAGATGCAACGGGGTCAGGAAAATGATTATACGATAGACTATAATACAGCCGAGGTAACATTTACAGCCAATCAATTTATCAATAAAGACAAACGAATAGTGGTTGAGTTTCAGTATTCTGATGCGAATTACGTGCGCAGTATGATTCAAACCTCTTCGGGAGTAGAAACTGAAAAATATACAGCTTACGTGAATTTTTATTCAGAACAAGATGCTAAAAATCAATCGCTTCAACAAGATTTAGATGAAGACGACAAGCGAATTCTCGATGCTGTAGGCGATAATATTAATGAAGCAGTGGCACCAAATTATTTTGGCATCGATCAATTTAATAATGACCAGGTGTTGTATCAACTCCGTGACAGTCTTGGATACGACACGGTATTTGTTCGTGTAACCGAATCTGTGCCGAACATTTATCGTGTAAACTATAGCGAAGTAGGCGATGGAAACGGCGACTATATTCAAAATGGATTTGATGCTACCGGGCGTATTTTTTTGTGGGTTGCACCCGATACGCTTAGCGGAGAAATTATCAGGCAGGGAAATTACGCACCCGTTCGTTTGCTCGCTGCACCGCAAAAGAGCCAAATACTAATGGCCGGTGGAACGTATAAGTTTTCTGAACGGACAGATGCCATGGTAGAACTTGGATTTACTAACAATGACCTAAATACATTTTCTGAAAAAGGAAACGCCGATAATTACAGTCATGGAATAACAGCTAGCGCAAGGCATGTGCAACCACTTTCAGAAAAGGAAAATCCGCTTTCACTCGTAGGAAGGGTCATGTTTGAATCGATCGGAAACAATTTTCAACCTATTGAGCCCTATCGCTCAGTTGAGTTTAATAGAAATTGGAATCTCAATCCAATTCTGGCGGGCGAAGATCAAAATTTGGTTAGTGGTGGAATAGGGCTGGAAAAACCAACCCTTTACAAGGTAAACTACACCCTAAATCGTTTTGACGCGGGAAATACGTATACCGGAATAAAAAATGAACTGAATGCCAATGCAGAATTAGAAGGTTTTAAAGTGCTTTTCGACGGAAGTATTCTAGAA
This sequence comes from Cryomorpha ignava, assembly GCF_010686655.1. Classification (GTDB taxonomy): domain Bacteria; phylum Bacteroidota; class Bacteroidia; order Flavobacteriales_D; family Cryomorphaceae; genus Cryomorpha; species Cryomorpha ignava. Next base: position 202,055 of record NZ_JAAGVY010000001.1, read on the forward strand.
ACCTCCGGAATTGAAAAAACCAGATTTAGCAGACATAAAGCCTTGGTTGAAAAACGTGTTTGGATTACAAAAGTTGGATTTACAGATGAACGCGAAGACAATCAAAGATTTGTGGCAGAAACGGATAGCCTTTCGGTGAATTCGTATAAATTTTACGACTGGCAATTTTACCTTACCAATCCGGATACTTCGAAAGTAGGATACCGGATTTATTACCGCGAAAGAGATGACTTTGCTTCTCAGAATAATGACTTAAATCAAAGTACCCATGCCACTCAATACGGAGTGGATCTTTCACTTGTGCAAAATCCTAAAAATCAATTTAAGGCCACGGTATCAAACAGAGAGTTGACAATTGTTGATTCGGAACTAACTGCAGAGACGCCCGAAAGCACGCTACTAGGCAGACTGGAGCACAACCTTCGTATCTTTAAAAATACAATCGTTTCGAATATATACTACGAAATTGGTTCGGGACTTGAACGGCGTCAAGAATTTATTTACTTGCAAGACCCTACCGGGCAGGGGCCATACACATGGATTGATTACAATGCCGATAATATAAAAGATCTCAACGAATTTGAATTGGCTAGACCCGAAGATGGCGATCGCTACATTCGCGTTTTTACACCTACAGACACCTATGTGCGCGCTTACTCCAATCAGTTTTCACAATCGCTCAACCTCAACCCGGTGGGGCTCTGGATTAATAAGGACGGCATTTTAAAAGTACTTGCACGATTTAGCAACCAAACGGCTTTTCGAATTCAGCGCAAAACCCGTTTGGAAGAAAGTGCAGATCGGTTTAATCCTTTTCTAAGCTCTTTTGGAGACTCCACACTAATATCGCAATCTTCGAGTATTCGAAATACTTTTTTCTATAACCGCAGCAGCAGTAAGTTTGGTGTAGACTACACGTACAGCGATCAATTCAGCAAAAATCCGCTCACCTCCGGATTTGAAGAGCGCAAAAGTTTGGCGCATATTCTTCGTTTAAGGTATAATTTCAGTTCAAAATATGGAATAATTCTGGAGCAGGAAGTAGGCGATAAAGAAAGTGCAAGCGACATTATAGATGGAAGAAATTATGCTATAGACTATTTCAGTCTAAAGCAAACACTTACTTATCAGCCCGGTACAGCTTTTCGCGTAAGCCTTACCAATACGTTTTCACAAAAAAACAACAGTGTTGCTCTGGGTGGAGAAGAAGCAGAATTGCTAGACCTCGGGCTTGATTTCAGGCTTAGTAAAGTTGAATCTGGAACCATGTTTGCCCAAATAAATGTGATCTCGATAAATTATACGGGCGATGTAAACAACAGTATTTCTTACCAAATGCTCGACGGATTGCAAGACGGCACAAACATAACCTGGGGTGCAGGCGTGCAGCGCAATCTGGGCAAAAATCTTCAGCTAAGCATCAGTTACAACGGCAGAAAGTCTGAAGAGGTGAAATCAATTCACACCGGCAATATGCAGGTGCGCGCATTTTTCTAACCTATTTCAGGTCAAAATCTGCTTTCCCGATAAGGGTTCCAGCCTCGTACATTTCTACAATATACTTTCCTGGTTGTAATTCGGCCTCCGCACTAACTGTGTAAAAAATGCAGAGCTCCATCGCCGCATTCTCATAATCAATTTGTCGTTTTACGCTGTATTTTCCACTTACACCGTTAAAGTCAAAGCGACTATCTTCTCCATCGTTGCTATCAAGCACAACGCCATCGGGAGATATAATCCGAAGAAAAATGTTCTTTTTGCCTTTCGGCGAAATGCGGTTCTCGCCTATTTCTGTACACGTTTTTATCAGTTCAGTTTTATTGGCACGGTTCACTTCAGTCTGGTTGCCATTATTTCGCACTCTTATACCCACACTGGTCATTCCATTGGCCTGAAGAATAGATCCTGTGGCAACAATTTGCTCCAAATCTTTCTTAGTTGTCTCAAGACTTTGAGCGCGCGTTTTGGTTTCAGAGAGCTCTTCGGCGAGAAACTGATTGTCTTTTTTAAGGTCGATATTCATCGTGTTTAGCGAATCTATCGTAACCAGATAACCTTTCATGATATCACGTAAAGTACCAGCTTCCTTCTTCAATTTCGAAATAATGTAGGCATCGTCTTTATGCTTCTCCATTTGCTTAAGCAATTCCTTAATCTGCTCTTGCTGACCCATAATCTCTGCGCTAAGGCGGTCGTTATTTACCGTTATCGTATCGTACTGAATCAGCATTTCCTGCAGATCGTTTTTAAGCTGCAACTGCTCTATTTCCAGACTGCTGATAGATTCTGTTTTTTCAACAACTTCGGTATGGCTGGTAAAATAAAGTATGCCAAACACTATGGTCAACACAGCCAACACGGCAATAATTATAAGGTATTTCTTATTTGAATCTTTCTTTTCAGGAGTTACAGGCTTCTCAATCATGCTAATTTTGTTTTATTAAAATGGTTTCTTTCAACTAAAAGGGTAAATTTATGTAAATGCAATCAAATGGCTAACTCTTGGCAAAAATACTATTTTGGATGGTTGTCTGCTATAGAAACACTTTTGTTTCCAATAAATTGCGCTGCCTGCGGCAATAGCCTTAATAACCAAGAAGATACCGTGTGTATTGCCTGTCTTTATAAGCTCCCTCGAACCAATTTCCACCGGGTAAAAGACAACCCGGTAGCTCAAAAATTCGACGGTAGAATGCCAATAAACGCCGGTTTTTCATTTTTGTTTTTTCATAAGGGAAATTTGGCTCAAATTCTACTTCACCAATTAAAATACAAAGATCGGGAAGATTTAGGCGAGCGATTGGGCGCTATGTTTGCAAAAGATTTAAAAGCTGATAATTACGACCTTCCCGATTTACTGATACCATTACCGCTTCACCCAGCCAAACTCGCTTTGCGTGGTTACAATCAATGCCACTCTATAGCCCTAGGCATGACAAAACATTTAGATATTGAAGTAGGCTATAATACCGTGGCGCGTGTAGTTGCCAACCCTACCCAAACACGAAAAGCGCGTTTTGACCGGTGGCTCAATGTGGCTCATATTTTTGAAGTCGCCGAACCTGAGAAGGTTCTTGGGCGACATATTTTATTGCTTGACGATGTGATTACTACAGGCTCTACACTCGAAGCTTGCGGACGATGCCTGCTGGAAGCCGGAGCCAGAGAAATAAGCATTGCTACGATTGCATCGGCTTAAAACCGCTATCTTTGCACCTATGAATCGCAATTACGAAGACGTATTAAAACACGTAAAAGGTGTATTAGAAGGTGAGACTGACCTTACAGCCAATCTGGCCAATGTGGCGGCTATTCTAAAAATCCTTCCGGGATATTTCTGGGTGGGGTTTTACATAGTAAAGAATGGTGTGCTGGTTCTCGGTCCGTTTCAAGGCCCGGTAGCCTGTACCCGTATTGCTTTTGGAAAAGGTGTTTGCGGCACTGCATGGAAAGAGAAACAATCAATTTTGGTGCCCGATGTAAATGAGTTTCCTGGCCATATCGCCTGCAATGCTTCTTCGCAATCTGAGCTGGTTGTACCCATATTTGATGCAGATGGAAACGTGTTTATAATTCTCGATGCCGACAGTGATTCGCTGAATGCGTTTAACGAAAACGACCGTGATGCGCTTGAGCAGATAGCCTCATTAATTACTGATTCAATAAAAATAGCAGTCTGAGAGCGGTCATTTTCATATTCCTGATCTTTTTGGGTATTGGTTGCGCCCGGCAATCATCTCCTTCGGGTGGCGATAAGGATGAACAACCCCCACAGATTGTGTACTATCAACCGCCCCTTTTTACTACAGAGTTTGACAGCTATGGCTTCGAAATGGAATTTGATGAATATATAAGGGTGAACGGTTATAGCTCGCAACTAATAGTGTCGCCCCCACTAAAAAAATTGCCGGAGTACTCGCTGCGCGGAAAGAAACTGATTATTACTTGGACAGACACCCTTTTACCAAATACCACTTATCAGTTTAACTTCGGACAGTCAGTTGTAGATGTTAACGAAGGAAATGTAAATACCGATTTAATTTACGTTTTTTCTACAGGCGATTATATCGATTCCCTTTCTATTTCGGGAAAGGTAGTGAGCGCAAAAACCAATGTACCATTGCCAGCGGCGGCTGTACTCATTTATCGTGCTGAAGCCGATAGCCTTCCAACCACTAGCCCTCCCGATTATTTTACCCTCACAGATGCAAGTGGCAATTTCAAAATCAAGTATTTGCCGGAAGGTGATTTTAAAATCTTTGCACTGAAAGAAGAAAACAGCAACTATATTTACAATGGCCCTCCTGAACAAATCGGGTTTTACGACGGAAGGGTTTTTAGCTCGCTAAACGATTCTACTGATATAATCTTGCTACCGGCATTTATTGAAAAAGATACAACGCAATATATTGCTTCTCAAAAATCAACAGATTACGGGTACTATGAAATTGCTTTTAATACCTCTACCATAAATCCCGACGTACAATTTTACGACGTAGAAACCGATAAAAAACTGGAAGCGGTGAGCCAAATCAACATTGCCAAAGACACTATAAAAAGTTGGGTCAGCCTTCCCGATCGCGACAATTTTGAAGAGGCTGTAGTTTATATTCGCGACGATACAACCTTTGCAGATACGGCATTTTGGTATTTCGAAACCAACCCGAAATACAAGGAAAAAGCCGAATTGAAAATTAGCTCAAATACTACTGCCAATAAGCTTGATCTCGAAAAATCGCTTACACTTGACTTTAGCAATCCGATTGTAGATTTAGATACATCGCTCGTTTACTTTATGGAAGATAGCGTTCAGATTTTTCCGACTGAATTTAAACGGTTGAACTTAAACCGACAAATTTCTGTTTCTTACCCTTATAAAGCTTCCTCCAAATATATTTTCAATGCCAAGCCGGGTGCTTTTGTAGATGTGTTTGGTATCTATAGCGATACCGTTTCTATTTCGTTTAACCTCCGCGATTCGGAATTTTACGGAAGCTTATCAATAGCTATTTCGGCTGCGGAAAAAAACGATGAAAATGAAAATAAAATCCTTCAGGTTCTGGATGATCAAGGCAAAATTATTGCCGAAAGGACTTATACAAAAAATCTAGAAACTACCTTTCTGCGCATGATTCCCGGAAAATATAAACTACAAGTGATTTTTGATGAAAATGACAACGGGAAATGGGATACAGGAGTTTACCGTAACAAAATACAGCCGGAGCGTTTGAGTTTTTATCCTGAAGAAATTGAAGTGCGCAGTAACTGGGAATTTGAAGTAGAGTGGACTCCCACTACACCGTTTGACTAAATCTCGAGGTCGAAACGGTCTGAATCCATGAACACCGGAAATTTCTTTCGGAAATCTTCTAGCGATTCCAGATTTAAGATTGCAGTAATCCATCCGTCACTCTCATCATTTTCCGCGGTAAGCGCATCCCCCTTAGGGTCTATTACTATTGAATGACCATTATAGGAAATTCCTTTTCCGTCACTTCCTATTCTGTTTACACCTATTACGTAGCACTGATTTTCAATAGCTCGGGCACGCAAAAGTTTATCCCATGCAGAAACGCGCGCTTCGGGCCAATTGGCCACATATATTTGCAAATCAAATTTATTGCTCCTACTCCATACCGGAAAACGCAGATCGTAGCATACACGCGGCATAATGCGCCAGCCTTTAAAATTAATTTCGGGGCGTTTTGTTCCGGGCGAAAAAGTATGGTGTTCCTCGGCCATTCTAAAAAGGTGCCGCTTGTCGTAATAGATTAAAACCTCTCCATTTTCAGCCCAGATAAACCGGTTGTAAAACCGATCTTTTTCTGTAATTATCAAGCTCGCACAAATTGCAGATTCTATTTCAATTGATTTATTTTTCAGCCATTTTACGGATTCACCGCCCATCTCTTCGGCTACTTCTACAGCATTCATTGTAAAACCGGTATTAAACATTTCGGGAAGCACTACAATATCAACCGGCATCGCTAACTTGGAAAACGCATTATCATAATTCTCCAAATTCTTCTGCGCGTTTTCCCACGCAATTTCGGTTTGCAATACAGCAACTTTCAGCTCTGTAGTCATATTTTATTGAGTAATTCCGCAGCCTTTAGCAGGGTATCATCGCTCTTAGCGAAACAAAAACGCAACACTTGCTGGTCAAGCGGTTGGTGATAAAAAACCGATACAGGAATTGAGGCTACTCCATGCTTTTTGGTAACCAGCTCTGCAAATTGAACCTCTTTCTTTTTAGAAATTGCGGTATAGCTCAAAAGCTGAAAATATGTGCCCTGCGCTTTTGGAATTGCCGAAAACCGTGAAGGTGCAATCGCCTCTAGAAACAAATCACGCTTTTGCTGATATATTGCCGCCAGATTCTGATAACGCGTCGGATTTTCGAGATAATCTGCCAGCGCATATTGTATTGGCGTATTCACAGAAAACACCAGATATTGATGAACTTTTCTAAACTCAGTCATTAAGTTTTCAGGGCCGTATATATAGCCCATTTTCCAACCCGTAGCGTGAAATGTCTTTCCAAAACTCGCAACAATAAGCGACCTTTTGGCAAGCTCGTTATATCGCGCTGCACTGTAATGAGTGGCGTCATCAAAAACAATATGTTCGTACACCTCATCGCTTAATACCAGCGCATCACTGTCCACTGCAAGCTTTTCCAGTTCGCGCATATCTGAGTCGCTCCAAATTGTACCCGATGGGTTATGCGGTGTATTTATGATTATCAACTTCGTTTTACGCGTTACTAGCTTTCTTACTTCCTCCCAGTTTACTTTGTAATTAGGTCCCTTCATTTGTACATAAACCGGCTTTCCGTGGTTTAGCAAAATAGGTGGCACATAGCAATCATAAGCTGGTGTAAACACGATTACTTCATCTTCATCTTTAACAAGGGCGGTAATTGCTGTATAAATGGCCTGTGTGGCTCCTGCCGTAACCGTAATTTCTGTATCGGGATTGTATTTGCGCCCGTAAGTATTTTCAATTTTTTGAGCAATAGCATTTCTCAAAGCCGGCACACCCTGCATAGGTGCATACTGGTTATTACCCGCCTGCATATGTTTCGTAACCAACCTAATTATCTCAGGATCAATAGCAAAATCAGGAAAACCCTGCGCCAGATTAATGGCATTAAAGTCGGTCGCCATTTTACTCATAATGGTGAAAATGGTCGTACCGACTTGCGGTAATTTAGAAGATATAGCTACAGGAGAAATCATTTATAAAGATTAAAGCTCGGCAAAAATAGAAAAGACCGATTGAATAGCGCAGTTTAATTTGATAATCTGCCAGCCACTATGCATGGTAATTTGATAGTTTCGGTGTTGCCTTCCAAATTGAACAGCGTGATGACATAAATATGTGGCCCAATTCGGGCTTTCATGCCATCGTCTGTTACCCCGTTCCATGAGATAGTGCCCGAGGTAGCGAGCAGCAGATTGTTTTCTAATGTTTTTAAAAGCCGTCCCCTGCGATCGTAAATTTCTATTGTAGCCACGTATCCGGGAGCTTCCAGCTTATAATTCAAATTCAGGATGTCCTGATAGCCATCATTATCGGGTGAAAATATTTCGTTATCAAATTCAAAATTGGTTCGTGCCGTCCCTTCGACGCTATACTGAGAATTGAGATACCCTGGCGTCGCAAAACCCACTGTTTCAGCCGCTGATGTCCAGTTACCTGAATCGTTCGTTGGACTGGAAAAATTCATCCGCTCAAGCGACACGCCTTTAAATGTGTTGAGTAACGAAAAATGATACGATTCCAGATAGTCGAATTGGTCTATCACATTTTCATCAGCGTCAAGAAGAATTACCGATCCCGAGCCGTTGTTGTAGGATGGCACATCCATTTTGAAGTAATTTTCCGGTTTCCCGAAAGGGTATTCCTGAGCAATATTTGAAGGGCTCGCGGTAAAGACAATGTATTCGTCAGGGAATATTAGCACAGGATTTGGGGTGATCTCGCGGGTTGTGGCGCTTTGATTTTGAAGTGCCCAGTTTTGCAAACTGATAATTTTATCGCTCACATTTACAACTTCCACAAAGTCAGAACCGCCTGTTTGCGGATAAAAAAGAACTTCATTAATCAAGAGATCTCCCGGGGTGGCTTCTTGCGGAAGTCCGAAATACAAAGTTTCCGTTTCCATGCTTTCATTGCTCACACAATCTGCAATACCCGATAGGGAAACAGAGTAGGTAATAGCGGCTTGTATATTTTCGGCCAGTTGAATGTTTATTGCATTATAGTCGGGAGCTATCGCCTCGACCGATAAAATTGACAATTCGGGAATTATTGAAATTGCAGCCATAATTACACTCAACTCGTCGATGGTTTCTGAAAAGCGTATTTGAATTTGGGTAGAATCCTGCACAAAAATCGTGATTGCCTTGGGTGGTGATGTATCTGGCGTATTGTCGATAACTGAATTTTCTGCTTCCGGAGTTCCGCCCTGCGGGTCGATCGATGCCTTCCAATTAGCGCCAGCTCTGCACGGTTCCTCTAAGTTTATTCGCTCTAAGCTATAACCGCCGTCTTGCTTATCTGTATCTCGATACCAATCCATGCGGTAGTTTGCGCGGTCTATTTCTTCATTATTTGCATTATAAAGCGACAAATCCCTTCCTCCATTAGTGAAATAAGTTGTTCCCAAATCAGTCAATATATACGCATCGGGATAGTTAATAAAGTCGAGAGCCAAATCTTCGTCAATACAGAGCAAATACGCACCCGGCAAGAGAATACGCGATTCAGAAAAGACTTTATCATTCAACCTAATACCTGCAATTTCAAGTATTTTGTCGCTGGCGTTGTAAAGCTCAAAATATTCGCCTTCCGGCAAACCGACAGAGGGACTTGGATCTGCCATTATTTCTGAAATCAGCAGGTCATATTCTTCGGGCTGCTGGCCAAGGAAAATTTCAATGGTGGTGTTTTGAGCAATTAAGTTTCCGCTGCAATCAGTGATGTTACTAATCGACAAAATGTAAGAAACGCCTGTTTCAAGAGGCATATTCAATTCAACTTGAACCGCTTCAAAATTTGGCAAAACGGTAATTCCGGCATTTTCAATTCCTTCATTCCATGAGTAAGAACCATTTACAAGACTTGTGGCGTCCATGCTTTCGCTGAAATTGATCTGAAGCACCTGATTTGTAATAAGTTGAAACGATGAAATTGATGGAGAGCTTGTATCGGGCGTTTCGTCAAAAATAGAGTTTTGGGCCCCGGGTGTACCTCCGGTTTCATTATTAGAACCGCTCCAATTGTTTTTTCCCGAGCACTCTGTATATGGATTAATCAATTCGATGGAATAGCCGCCATCTTTTTTAACCGGATCGTTATACCACGAATCGGTGTAAGACACAATGTCGATTATCACGCCCTGTGGATTGAGCAAAGTCAGGCTGTCTGCAGCATTTGATAAAGCAGTAAAAGAAGGAATTCCAATAACTGTTCCGTACTGTTCAAACAGTTCTGCATTTGCGGCATCGCAAAGAATTACAAATTCGCCTGGAAATAATACTGCAGAAGTAAGAGTTTTAGCTGTTGTGGAGTTGACTAAAGTCCAATTGGCAAGATCAAAAATACCATCGCTGGCATTAAAAATTTCTAGATATTCCCCATCCGGCAAGCCGATAACCGGAGTTGGATCTGCAAATAATTCATTGAAAACAACATCTTTATAATTTGAAGCATCGGGAGTGAAATAAAGAATGTCGATGGTTTGGGTGCCCATGGGATTGCCCGCGAGATCTTCTACATTGGTAACATGTACAGGGACAACAGTTCCGTTTGGAATGGGATTATCGATCGTAAGGGTAACAATTGTGGGATCGGTGCCGCTCAGCTCCGCAGCAGAAACAGTAGAAAAAACACCGTTAAGCTGATAATTCCCGGCGTCTTCGGCTGTGGTTTGATCTAGCGCTTCGCTAAAAGAGAGTTCAAATTCTGTAGAAGAATTTGCTACTCCCCCGATTATTACAGGTGGAGTTTCGTCTACCGGAATAGGTGCGACGCTGAAATTATCGAAAAAATGTTTGTTCACAAAGGTGGGAGAGCTCGCCTGCTCGATAAAAACACCAAAATCCGTTGTTGAAGTAATCTCATTGTCAACAACAGTTCCGCCAGAAACAAAAGTTCCGGTTTGATTCTTATCATAAAAAACACTCCATTCCCCATCGGATGTGCGCGTAACCCGTAAATCGAAAATATTGTTTGAGCTGCTATTCACAATTCCATCTTCACCATCAATTATAATTGTGTTAGCCCCAGCACTTCTCTTAAAAAGTGAAATTTCATCAGGTGTTCCACCAATGCGAATAAAATAACCATTTTGTACCGCAGTTAAATCGCTATTGTCGGCTACAAGATAGACATCTGCGTAATTTGACCCTGATGTGGAAAAAGCCAGTTTGATATAAAACTCCCACTGCACATCATCCATAAAGGCATTGGGCGTACTTAAATAATAATCTGCAGCTCCAGGGCTATTGCTCCTTAAAACTTCATCTTCGATAACAAAAACTGCTACATTGCCAGTCCAGGTAGGACTATTTGTAAAATCGCCATCTGAGAAATCATCAAATACCTGACTGTATCCGGCTAAATGAGCTAAAATTATAGTGGCAAATAGAAAAATAAACTTACTTGACTTCATTCATTTATTAAGCTTGGTTCGAAATATAGTATTTTTGCCCCGAACTGATTTATTTCAAAATAAAAATTATGCGCGTAGCGGTAATCGGCGCCACCGGAATGGTTGGCAATATAATGCTAAAAGTATTAAAAGAACGCAAATTTCCGGCAGATGAAATCATTGCGGTCGCTTCCGAGCGATCGGCTGGGCTGGAAAAAGAGATAAACGGCAAGGTTTATAAGATTATGGGAATGGCAGAAGCTATCGCTCAAAAGCCGGATATTGCTCTTTTTTCGGCAGGTGGTGCGACCAGTTTGGAATTCGCTCCACAATTTGCCGCGGTGGGCACCACGGTTATAGACAACTCTTCCGCTTGGCGCATGTCGCCTGACCACAAACTAATCGTTCCCGAAATTAACGGCAATACGCTTACCAAGGACGATAAGATTATTGCCAATCCAAATTGCTCAACCATTCAGCTGGTAGTGACATTGGCACCACTTCACCGCAAATATGGAATTAAAAGGGTGGTTGTTTCCACATACCAATCTGTATCAGGAACCGGAGTAAATGCTGTAAGACAAATGCTTGCAGAGCGAAGAGGCGAGCAAGCCGAGATGGTTTATCCCTACCCGATTGATCTAAACTGCATTCCGCATTGCGATGTATTTGAAGAAAACGGGTATACCAAAGAAGAAATGAAACTTACCAACGAGACAAAGAAAATTCTTGATAGGGCGATTGATGTTACCGCAACTGCAGTGCGTGTACCGGTGGTTGGTGGCCATTCTGAATCGGTTAATATTTCCTTCGAAAACGATTTTGATTTGGGAGAGTTGCGCAAGCTATTGCACGATACACCGGGCATTGTACTTCAAGATAATCCAGATGTAAACAGCTACCCCATGCCGCGCTATGCACATGAGCGAGATGAGGTTTTTGTGGGTAGAATCAGACGTGACTTTTCGCAACCCAAGAGTGTGAATTTGTGGATTGTTGCGGATAATTTGAGAAAAGGAGCTGCTACAAATGCAGTGCAGATTGCTGAGATTGTGGCGGGGTTGAAGTGATGATCACAAATACATTTTAAAATCCGATCACTCTATAATTTCAAGCTCTTCAATTCTTTACTTTTTATCCCGACCCTTCTTATACACATCGAGTGGTTCATTTGCAATGATCTCCAGATTACTGAAAAGTACCTCATGTAAAGCTTCAATATTTCGGTGAAAACTGTCAGGCAGCCTTGCCCAGTCAAACAGTTCAACTACAATAGGGATATTGCTAAACTGAATTTTTTCTTTCAAATCCATAAAGTCCTCTACAGGCAATTTTTCGAGTTGCGGAGTTCGGATTACTAAATCTAAATCGCTTCCCTCATGGGCGGTACCGTTTACACGACTCCCATGCGCCCACACTTCAATGGGGATATTAATCGATGAAAATATCTCTATTAAGGCTTGTCTATCTTTATCTCTTAGAAGCATCGTTTTGATGATTAATAATTTCTGACAATTCAGTGGCATCTGCAATAAATTGTTGAAGCAAGATGAGCGTTTCTTCGGCGAAGTTAACACCGTAGTCGTGAGCTGTGTTGTTTCGATTGTCCCTGTATTGCAGCCAACGATCACAGCTTTCGACAGAGATGATGCTTCGCAAAACTGCCTGTCTGAATATATCCTTAAAATAAAGCTTATCTGCCTCTCTGGAGGAGTGAAAATATGGCTTTAATACTTTGCGCAGCAGCTTACCACTTTGTTCTAAAATAATTTCAAATTCTTTGATGCACGCAGATCGATACATGTCATGTGCAATATCATGTGTATCACTTTTTTTGCAACAGACCATAAGCCATTTCCAGCGTACGAATGCACCTGTCAAAGTATGTGGTCTCGATTTTCATATTTCAATATCGTTTCAATCAAATTAAAAAATTTCTATACTGGTGTTTTGAAGCCTTAAGTGACATGTTATAGTCTCTGTCTTTATTTACTAAAGATATGAATTATTATGAAAAGGTAGGGTTGTAGTACACTTTACAAGAAGATTTTAGATAATCGCATATCCCAAATACCTCACATCAGATAATTTGAGAAATGCAGCGGCTACCATTGCTGTGGAAATTGCCGAGATTGTGGCGGGATTTAAAAACTGATTTCTATGAACTCTTTCACCTATTAGGCCGTTGTACATTACCAAAGCACAATTCATTTGTATCCGAATTTACCTTAAATTTATCCTGTGAAAAAAATTACACTTATATTCTCCCTCATCCTTCTTGGGCTTCTTGCGTCACAAACTTCCAATGCCCAATGGGCGGTCTACCGAGGTGACGGACACATCCTTTCTGAGCAGGTACTGCATTTTGCTAATAACAGAGTTTATCCAGGCTACAGTTTTAATTTTAACGATGTATTATATACCGTAATCGGCAATGAAATCATGACCGGAGGTACCGGCTCTGAATTTGATTTACTCTACACATACAGAGACGGTAAGCTATTTAAAGACACGGCGATGTACACCTCTCAAATAGCTTATACCTTTAGGGATGGAAAAATCTATAAAGGCGATTCAAGCTTTCTGTTAGACATTCTATACACCATTAAAAACGGTGTTATTTATGAAGGCGACCAGGCTTTTGCAATGGATGCTTTATACGCAATAGATGGAAAGTATGGCGATACCGATATTTTTGCGATTTTATTGAGCTTGGGGTTGATTACTTAGACAATTCAAAAGGGGAAATGTATTTGACGAATCATTGCTAATGTTGCCGAGTAGAGTTTTCAAGTATAAGAATGATACCTGTCTCAGAAATTCCCATAATAGGCTATTGTTTGCATGAAAATCAACAAATGAGTAATTGAGTTAATACGTTTTTTAGGTAACTTTAGTAACAATACAAACTTTTAAAATATGAAAACGCTGACTATAAAAATACCTAATTCGGTTGATGAGAAGGATATTAAAATGCAACTCGCAGCCTACCTATACGATAAAGGAATCTTGACGTCAGGACAGGCGGCAGAGATGGTGGGAATTTCTAAAAGAGAATTTATAGAAACTGTAGGGCAATACGGCGTATCAATATTTGGAGAAACTCCTGACGATTTAGAAAAAATAATTAATGGATAGGGTAATTATTTCTGATACCCGTTGCTAATCGCGTTGTCTAAAATTAATAAGCTTAGTTTCTTAGGTGACTGTATTGCATTAGAAAGCGGCTGCCTTTTGCCATTTTCTTCCTAAAAAACCCGGCGGGACGCCGGACAGTAAGTCCCTCGCGAAACGCGAAGCGACGGCAGCATCTAAACTTTTACCCCTTCTTCTGATTCTGATTCTGCAACCTCTCCTATTTTCTCTTCAGATGCAAAAAACCGCTTCTGATTGAACAAAATAAGAATCATCCCAACAGAAATAGCCGAATCAGCAATATTGAAAATAGGTCGGAAAAACTGAAGTCGGTCTCCCCCAACCAGTGGCAACCAGCTTGGCCAGTAGGTATCAATAATGGGAAAATAGAGCATGTCAACAACATGGCCGTGTAGAAATGATGAATAACCACCGTCGGGTGGAAACATAAGCGCGGTTTGGGGCGAAAATGGAGGACTCTCACTAAAAATCACCCCGTAAAAAGCGCTGTCGATTATGTTGCCGGCAGCACCGGCGAGTACAAGCGAAACGCATATTATTAATCCACGGTTGGCCTCCTGCTTTATCAGCTTCCGTAGATAAATAGCAATAAATACGATGGCAACAATGCGAAACAAACTCAAAGCGAGCTTGCCCATTTCGCCACCAAATTCAAATCCGAAAGCCATGCCCGGATTTTCGATAAAATGGATAAAAAACCAATCACCAAATACAGAGATAGACTCGTCGAGATACATTTGAGTCTTTACCCAGATTTTTGAAGCCTGGTCAATAAACAACACGCCCGCAACTGTGAAAATTGCAAGGCGTGCCAGTTTTTTTCTAATTTCGATATTAGCGTCGATCTTGCTGCTGTTTTGCTTCAATACTCAATGTAGCATGCGGAACAAGTCTTAGGCGTTCTTTTTTAATCAACTTACCCGTTTCGCGGCAAATACCGTAGGTTTTGTTCTCAATACGGCGCATAGCGCTTTCTAAGTGGCCTATAAACTTCTCTTGACGTGAAGCAAGCTGCGCAGTTTCCTCGCGCGACATGGTTTCTGAACCATCTTCCATCATTTTAAAGCTTGATGCAGTATCGTTTGTACTGTTATCATCCGCATACGAAAGCGATTGCTTTAGCTGGCGCAAATCTTCGCGCGCATCAGTTAATTTCTTGTCAATCAACTCTCTAAATTCCTTCAGATCTTCGTCTGTAAATCTATTTTTCTCTTCTGCCATAATGCAATGTTTTTTAAATCTTTTCTAATGCAATTCGCGTTTCGATGCCGGTTTCAACTTCTACCTCCAGCGAATTGCCTCCATTTACTTTGGAGACCAACTCCAAAGAATCTGCTAGCGTTTCGGCGCAAATATAATCCAAATTATTCTTAATTGCTTGTTCTATCGAAGCACGAGATTCTATTTTCACAGCTATCTTATCTGTAACGTCAAGACCACTGTCTTTTCTCAAATTTTGAATGCGATTTACGAACTCACGCGCTATTCCCTCTTCTCTCAGTTGTTCAGAAATTGTGATGTCCATAGCAACGGTGAGTTCACCTTCAGATGCTACTAACCAGCCGGGAATATCTTTTGTTGTAATCAAAACTTCATCGCGAATAATTTCTTCTCGCGATGCGTCTCCCATCTCTATCTCAATTTTGCCATTACGCTCCAAATCTGCTATTTCGGCTTGACCGAAAGCATTAATCCGCGCAGCAACATCTTTCATTTGCTTTCCAAAGCGAGGGCCGAGCTTTTTAAAATCGGCTTTTATCTCTTTAACGAGAATACCCTCTGTTTCGTTCAAAAACTCAATTTCCTTTACATTAACTTCCCGTAGTATCATGTCTGAAACTTCGGTAACCTGACGAACAAAATCTTTATCGATTACCGGAATCATCAGTTTTTGCAATGGCTGTCGCACACGAATTTTCTCAAGCTTGCGCAACCCAAGCGTCATAGAAGTAATACGTTGTGCAAGGCTCATTCTGCGCTCCAGGTCGAGATCAATTTTAGAGCTATCCGATTCGGGAAACTCGGCCAAGTGAACCGATTCTGCCGTATTTTTGTCAGCTACCACATTCAAATCGCGGAAGAGCTGATCCATATAAAACGGCGCAATGGGTGCCGATAGAATAGAAACAGTCTCAAGGCAAGTATAAAGCGTTTGGTATGCCGCAACCTTATCTGTTTCGTAATCTCCTTTCCAGAAGCGGCGGCGGCAAAGGCGTACATACCAGTTACTCAACTCTTCGGTTACAAAATTCTGAATCAATCTACCCGCTTTTGTTGGCTCATAATCTGCATAAGCCGCATCAACATCGATAATCAATGAATTTAACCGACTGATAACCCAACGGTCTATTTCAGGTTTTTCAGAAAGTGGAACATCATTTTCAGAATAGTCAAATCCATCAACATTCGCGTAAAGCGCAAAGAAGGAGTAGGTATTGTAAAGCGTTCCGAAAAATTTACGTTGAACCTCGACAATGCCAGATTCGTCAAAACGCAGATTGTCCCATGGTTGTGCATTGGTAATCATATACCAACGGGTAGCATCGGCGCCGTATTTATTGAGCATCAAAAACGGATCGACAGCATTGCCGAGACGTTTACTCATTTTCTGGCCGTTTTTATCAAGCACCAGCCCGTTTGAAATTACGCTTTTGTACGCTATGCTATCAAAGGCCATAGTGGCAATAGCGTGAAGGGTAAAAAACCAACCTCGGGTTTGATCCACCCCTTCGGCTATAAAATCGGCCGGAAAAGCCTTGCCATCATCAATTTTATCTTTGTTTTCAAAAGGGTAATGCCATTGTGCATAAGGCATTGAGCCCGAGTCGAACCACACATCAATCAAATCTTGCTCGCGGTGCATGGGTTTGCCTTTCGGCGAAACGAGCACCACATTGTCCATGTAATTTTTGTGCAGATCAAACGTATTGTAATTTGCCTCAGACATATCGCCTGGCACAAAATCAGCAAGCGGATTTTCTTTCATTATTCCCGCATTTAAAGAGGCTACAATTGCAGATTTAAGCTCTTCTACGCTTCCAATACAAAGTTCTTCAGTTCCGTCTTCTGTGCGCCAGATCGGGATGGGTACTCCCCAAAAACGCGAGCGTGAAAGGTTCCAATCGTTCAAGTTTTCCAGCCAGTTTCCAAAACGACCTGTTCCGGTGCTTTCCGGTTTCCAGTTTATGGTTTTATTGAGCGCTATAAGGCGGTCTTTGGCAGCGGTACTTTTTATAAACCAGCTATCAAGCGGGTAGTAAAGTATAGGCTTATCTGTTCGCCAGCAATGCGGATAGCTATGCTCGTATTTCTCAATTTTAAAGGCTTTGTTTTCTTCTTTCAGTTTTATTGAAATAAGAACATCTACCGATTTATCAGGCTCATTTTCTGTGTAATACTCGTTCTTCACATACATGCCGCCAAGCTCATCGCCCATGGCATCTACAAATCTTCCCTGCAAATCTACAAGTGGAATCGGATTGCCCTGCGCGTCTGCTATTAACATAGGCGGCACACCGGCTGCTTTTGCCACCTGGGCATCATCTGCACCAAAAGTTGGCGCAATGTGTACCACACCCGTACCATCTTCGGTGGTTACAAAATCGCCCGCTATTATGCAAAAAGCTTTCTCCGGAGTTTCCATTGGCAATACATAAGGCAGCAATTGCTCGTAGTAATATCCTACGAGGTCAGTGCCTTTCAAAGTTCCAATTATTCTGTAGGGAATTTTCTTATCGCCGAGATTGAATTCGTGGTATGCAGAATCATCTTCATTGGTTTCGTACTTTCCGGAAAACTGGTAGCTCACCAAATCTTTAGCAAGCACCACAGCCATTGGGCTGCCAGTGTATTGATTAAACGACTCAACCACCACATAATCCACTTTCTTATTTACTGCCAGAGCCGTATTCGATGGTAGCGTCCAAGGTGTAGTAGTCCATGCCACCATGGTGTATGTCAGGTCATTATTTCCCGTAAGGGTGGCCAACATTTTTTGACCATCTTCTTTAAGTTTAAACAGCGCAGTTGCCGAAGTGTCTTTAACCATGCGATAGCTGCCCGGCTGATTAATTTCGTGAGAGCTAAGCCCCGTACCTGCGGCGGGAGAATACGGCTGAATGGTGTAGCCCTTGTACATCAGGCCCTTGTCGTAAAGTCTGCGCAATATCCACCACACCGACTCCATGTACTTGTTTTCATAAGTTACATACGGGTCGTCCATATCTACCCAGTAACCCATTTTTTCGGTCAGGTCGTTCCACACATCGGTGTATTTCATTACCGCTTTTCGGCAGGCTTCGTTATACGCCTCAACGCTTATTGTTTTGCCAATATCTTCTTTGGTAATGCCCAGTTCTTTTTCTACTCCAAGCTCTACCGGCAGTCCATGCGTATCCCAGCCGGCCTTGCGCTCTACGCGATAGCCTTTATTGGTTTTATAGCGGCAAAAAATATCTTTTATGGCGCGGCCCATTACGTGGTGAATACCGGGAAGACCATTGGCAGAAGGCGGGCCTTCGTAAAACACAAACGGCTTGTTTTCAGGGCGCGATGAAACACTTTTTTCAAAGGTATTTTCGCGCTTCCAGCGTTCAAGCATTTCGTTGGCCACGACGGGAAGGTCAAGACCTTTATACTCACGATATTTAGACATAGGGCAGTCTTTTTTTAAGACGTGCAAAGGTATAAAAACCGAGGGCTATTTACAACGTCAATATTTTGGGGAGCCCTTACGGGAAATGAGGTCAGCGAATCGGCTTAATTTGCGGGCACGGCAGTTGCCACGTAGCTTTGCGAATCAATCGCGTAGTCGTCATCAACATTAACCTGATTTACAGCGACTTTCGTCAACTCTCCAGAATTAAGTTCCTTTGCTTCCATCAGAAGAATGTAGCCTGTTTGGGTTTCGTCAATCAAAACAGAAAGTCCCAGCCCTGAAAACAGTTTTTCAAGGCTGCTGTCAACGGTGGCCGCAATCCAAACTGTGCCTTTAGCAGATTCGTTTTCAAAACGATACGCGGTGCAATTGTAGCCGAGAATTAATTTTGATTTTTCTGTTGGCCTAAGCCCGCTGCAATCAGTTTTCAAAATTCTCACGTCTTTTTTTGATTCGGTGAGTGTGTGAATCAACGCCATTTTGGTATGCGAAAAACACATGAAGTTTATAATTCTTTCGGTTTCAAAGTCAACGACAATTTCGGGATTTTTCTCTCTACTTTCTTCCGCCTGGCCGGTAATAGTCATAGCCATATAAGCTTGGTTTTCAGGATATCTGAACTTGTATTGAAGAACAGAAAGGTTTGACTTGGTACCCGACGAAAAAGTAATGTCTAAAGATTTATCAAAAACAAAACTTTCGGGTAAACTTATCCGTTCGCTGCCGGTTATATCTGCCAGAAGATTTGCGGAATCTTTAGTTTGCGCTTTGCCGGGAAATTGAAAAATCAGTAAAAAGAGGACAGTAGAAATTGCAATTTTCATAGAATTAAGGTTTCCGTTAAAACATCTTAAAGCATGGTTTTTGGCTATAATGCTACTTCAAATAATTGATGTAAGCCCATAAATGTAATTGTTTTAATGACACTAACTAATTTTTTCAAGAATGATTAGAGATGAAAGAGACAGAGCCGTGAAAGGCATCAGACCTGTACTATCTATAAACAGTGCTGATAGCACTTTGCCCGAGCAGTTTCAAACCGAGACGCTGCGCCCAATTTTAAAGCTACAAAACAGCATACTTCTCGCACAATTTACCAAATACGTTCAAAAATTTAAGCCAGCATTTAATGCGTACAATCAAAATACCCAGCGAAACTATATTGACGAAGTTCTAAAACGCGATCCGCGGATTAAAAACTCGCTGATCGCCTCGGTGGTAAGTATGATGACTCTCGAAGAATACGATTATTATTGTGAAAATAAGATAGAGGCAAATAAGCGGATTGTAACTATGCTGGTGGGTAGATTGCAATCGCATTTGGAGATGCTTTATTGAATTTATAGTGTTGAATGTCTTGTTTTAAGGACGTTTCTAAGTAAAAAATATTAAGCCTTCATTTTCTGAATTCCTTCATGGTTCAAAAAATTAAACCATTAAGAGATTAAGGGTTAAAAATTACTGGTGCTGATGGTGGAAGTATTCCGTAGAATTTTTTCAATGAGTGAGATAAATAGAAAATTATTATCGTGTAAAGACCTCAAAGGTTTTGGAAACCTTTGAGGTCTCAATCACCTTAAGCTTAAATACTTAATCGATATTAAAACTAAAGTTCATCTATATTTTCTAAGTACGCATGAGCTTGTAACAAGATTTCTTCTACTTTCCCTTTATCCATCTTGTCAAGCGTAGGATATACAAAACCTAACCTGGGGTTGTTCTGGAGTTTTTGTCTGTGACGGTGGTAAAAGTCCCAGTACAAACTATTAAACGGACAAGCTTTTTCTCCTACCTTTTTCTTTTTATCGTAATGGCAGCCCGAGCAGTAATCGCTCATCTTGTCAATATAATTTGCTGATGATACATAAGGCTTGGTTCCCACAATTCCACCATCGGCAAACTGGCTCATGCCGCGTGTATTTGTTATCTCCACCCATTCTATTGCATCTATGTAGATACCTAAATACCAAGCATCCACTTCGTCAGGATTTATGCCGGCGAGGAGAGCAAAGTTTCCGGTTATCATCAGGCGTTGTATATGGTGTGCGTATGAATAATCAAGCGATTGACCAACAGCTTGCGACAGGCAATTCATTTTGGTTTTCCCATCCCAAAACCACGAAGGCAACTTACGCTTATGATCAAAATAATTGAGGCCGGCATAGTCTGGCATTTTGGCCCAGTAAATTCCGCGCATGTATTCGCGCCAACCGAGAATCTGTCTTATAAATCCTTCCACGGCTGGCAAGTTGTATTTCTTTTTATCATTGTGGTAGGCCTCTTCTACTCTATTTATTACCTCCTTGGGATTGAGAAGTTTAGCATTCATGCAAAAGCTCAAGCGCGAGTGGTACATGCTCCATTCATCGCGCTTCATAGCGTCCTGATAATCGCCAAAATTGCTCAGGCATTCATCAATGAAAAAGCGAAGCATCGCCAATCCCTCGCTTCGGGTTACAGGCCACAGAAAGTTTTTTGGATCAATTCTGCCTATCGTTTCAATTTTTTCTGCCTTCAGCAAATCTACCAGCTCTGAAACATCTCGCTTAAAACGCTTAGCATCAACAACTTTATGCTCTTTGGGCAAGCTTTTTCTATTTTGCTTGTCGTAATTCCATTTTCCGCCTTCCGGCGAATCGCCATCCATGAGAATTCCATGTTTCTTTCGCATCTTTTGGTAAAAAGATTCCATCAGGAAAGTCTTCTTGCCTTCAAACATTTCAGCTACATCAGTTCTCGAAGTATAAAAATGCTCTGTATCAAATGTTTCTACCGGCAATTCAATAGAATCAGCTAATTTTTTCAAACTCTCGTCAAGTCTGTATTCATCTGGTAGCAGATAGTGAAATGCAGTATAGCGATCTGTTTTTAGCTCTGCTCGCACATTATCTGCAATGCTGCCAGCGTTTTTCTTATCGTTAAGTGCAACGTATTTTACATCAAAATCTTTTGATTCCAACCATTCGGCAAAGTTGCGCATCGCTAAGAAAAATGCTATTACTTTTTGAATATGATGTGTTACGTAAGTCGCTTCGTCTTTTGATTCTACGATTAACACTGTAAACGATTTTGGATCTTCTTTCCACCACGAATGAAAGTGATTTAGCTGATCTCCAAGAATTAGTCTTAAGGCAGGTTTTGACATAGGAGTCAAACGTATGAGGAAAAGAATGGTTTAGGAGAACGTATTTGGGTTTGTGGAGAAAAGGACAATATATTTCGTGTCAATCATTTTGATCTTCTAACCATTACGATTGTGATGTTTCAAAAGTAGAATTTTGCAAAGGTTTAGTTGATAATGTGAATTTCTGCTAAGGAAAAGTCTAAACTTCCTATTTCACACTTATGCCGAAGCATTGTAAATACAGGGGAGGGCATAGAGATGAATCTCTTACGGTAATCCAACTATAGGTTCCGGGCGAGACGCCCAAGTAACAAGTCCCTCGCGAGACGCGAGCGACTGCGGCGGCAAATTACACAAAAATTTATTCGTGTATTAGTGGCTATTATTTTTTCAAATCCAATTCCGAAAAATCAATACGCGAGTTAACTACAGCCCCAATTTGGTGCAAAATATTGTAGAGCCCAAAATAGGTTCTGTTCACGTAAATTGCATGGCGCGAACCGCGTGCGGCATTGCTTTTACGAAATTGTTTGTCGTTAGCAATTTCATCAGCAAGTCCATAAACCTGCTCAAAGTATTTTTTATCGCTAAAGTCGAATGATGCTGAATCAAACGGCTTGCCGAGTAAATCGACCATGCGGGTAAATATGCCGGTAAAATAGGTTTTCTCTTTTTCAGAATCGCCGGGAAGGAAAAACTCCAGCTCGGCGAGAAGGTTTAGAAAATATTCTTTTCGGGCGGTAATTCCCGGCTCCATTAATCGAAAATATTCTTTGTAAAAATCTTCAGGAATTTCTTTTACACAGCCAAAATCAATGATTCCAAGAAGATTATCATCGGTAATAATAAAGTTTCCGGGGTGCGGATCAGCGTGTACAGCTCGGAGCGTGTGGATTTGAAAATCGTAAAAATCCCAGAGCGCCTGCCCAATTTTGTTTCGGGTTTCCTGATCGGGATTGGTGTTAACCCATTCCATCAAATGCTTCCCTTCTATCCAATCCATTGTAATGATGCGTGGCGTTGAAAATTCGGGGTAATATTTCGGGAACTTGACGTTTTTCAGTCCATTGCACTTTTCAGTGATCTCAATAGAACGTTTTAATTCCAGTTCATAATCTGTTTCTTCAAGCAGCCTCGCTTCCACCTCTTCGAGGTATTTCTCCAAATCTTTGGCCTTGATATTCATCAGGCTCAAAGCAATAGGTCGCGCTAAACGCAAATCGCTCGATACGCTATCTGCCACACCGGGATACTGCACTTTTACTGCGAGCGTTTTTCCGTTTAGCTCTGCTTTGTGAACCTGGCCTATTGAAGCGGCATTAACAGCACGTTGAGAAAAGGTATCAAAAACTTGATCGGGCGTTTTTCCCAATTGCTTTCTAAACGTATTCACCACAAGTGGATAAGAAAGTGGAGGAGCATTGTACTGCGCCATCTGAAATTTTTGGGCATACGCTTTCGGAAGCAAATTCTCGTCCATAGAAATCATCTGCGCCACTTTTAGTGCGCTGCCCTTAAGCTGGCTCAGCGAATTGTATATGTCTTCGGCATTTGCCTCATCGAGTTCATCGCGACCGGTATCGCCCTCTACAAGACGCTTTGCGTAATACTTCAAATAATTTTTTCCCATCTTGGCACCCGTACCCACAAACTTTGAGGCACGCTGCATTTTAGATGTTGGTATGGAATCTTGCTCTTTGGTATGGCTCATTTTGATTGCCATAAAAATTTTGCAAAGTCGATTATACTATCAATCGTAGTATCGCCAAGCAGTTGAAATGAAAGATTAACCGCTTTTTCGATGGCCGCATCTGTTCTTTCAAAATCGGCGCTGGTATCTTTTGTCCAATAATCGACTACAAACATAAGCTGAAGCCAAAATGCCTTATCGTATTTATCAGAGATGAATGGTCGTTCCTTAATCTCATCGCCTTGAATGGCATCGCCTACTACAGAACGAGCGTAATTGAGAAAAGCTTCTTTATAGCCTTTCAACCAATCTGGCGTAGTAGCACGTTTTTTAAGCTCAGGCCACTTAATGGTTACAAAACTTCTTTTCGCCAAAAGCACTTGCAAATGTGCGTAGTAGAAAGTAAGCAGTTTTTCCTGGGCTGAAAATTCGGCGTAAGCCTTATCGCTCTGTACAGATTTGATGGTCTCTGCCATCATCTCTTTAAAAACATCATTTTCTATGGCATCAAATGAACTGTAAAAAGTGTAAAATTCACTTTCGGGCATTCCCAAATCATCAGTAAATTTGAATACAGAATTGGGTTGTTTGCCTTCCAGCAAAAGGGTTTTAATATACGCGTCGCGCACTTTCTCTTTTGTCCACTTTGCTGATGTTGTTTTTGCTTTAGTTTTTGCCGGCATAACTATGTGTTTTTTGGGAGCCTTGCTCCAATAAATTAATGAAGTTGAGGCATTTATTATTAAACTCTCCGGCTCTTTCAATATTGCATACATGGCCGCATCTTTCTATCACTTCCAGAAATACTTCGCCATATTTTGCCACGTACTCTTTTGCCGGTTCGAGAAATACGTGATCTTGCGCTCCCATTACAACTAAGCAGGGTGCGTGTATCTTTTCTTTAAACATCTCAGTGAGCGTTCTGTTCAGCTTTCCGATCAATCCAAGCCACTTTCTGGCTTCTTTATTTTTAAGTTTTTGTGCTTCGCGAATAAAGACTCTGCGCGATGCTGCATGATTGTTTCTCGGAAGCAAAACGAAGGCAAATAATTGATAGAGCAATTGAAAAGGCAATATCCGCGTAAGCGTTGTAGCCACAGTAGTTAACACCTTTATTTTCTTACTCATTTTAAATATTCCTCCGGCAAGTACGACTGATGCCACACGGCTTTGTTGTACTTTCTCAATATGACGAATAATGATACTCCCCATTGAAACGCCAATAAAATGTGCTTCCGGAATTTGCAATTCGTCCATTACGTGAATCACATCATCAGAAATGGTGTCAAACCCAAATCCGTGAATGCCTTCAGCAATATCTTTTGACTCGCCGTGGTCGCGTAAATCTACAAGCAGAAGATTAAATTTATCCTTAAAAAAGGCAACTTGTTTTTGCCAGGTTTTTACGCTTCCGCCTGCCCCGTGCACAAAAACCATCCATGGCTTTTCCGGACTTAACCGATATACATCGTAATGCAATAAATCACGCAATACAGCATTCATCGTTTCGAAATTTTATTCATTGTAATATCCCTTTGTCTTGTACATTTAAAACGGTCATTACCCTCCGAAAGAGACTCGTGTTTTGTAGCCCTATTTTGCACGCGTTTACGCCAGCGTCTAAAAGCACCCGGTGAAATATTGCGACGCATTAGATCAATAACCGTTTGCTCGGCAATACCAAACTGTCTAAAAATTGCATCAAAGGAGGTTCTGTCTTCCCATGCCATCTCTACCACTCTATCCAGATCGCGATCTGAAAGATTTGATTCAACTTCTCTTATTTTCTTCATGATTTTTTAAAGCTATGTAACTTTAAGTGCTCCGGTAAGGATGCGCACTTTAAACATTTCAAGCACCGTAATAACAATCAAAAGCATTAACATGTTGTAGCCCACATCATCTACCGGAATGGTAATTAAACGTATGCCCATATTCTCTGCATTGTTATACCATACAATGGGCTCGTCAGTAAACATCCCCGTAAGGGCGCCATTAACAAAGAAAAACGGAATCTGGACAAACACGAACAATAGATAGAACTGACCTAAAAAATTGCTGCGATTGATGAGCAGATGCCAGATTAAAAAAAGGCTTAAAAGTGAAAAGGTGGTAAACGTATAAATTCGATCTACAAAAACGATGGAAAGGACGAAACTCACGAAAATAAGGATAGCCGTAATCTTATCTTGTATGCCGGCAAGCGGCGATTTTGGAAGGTAATAATTCAGTGTTTCATACAGAAATGTGCAGGCGTAAGGAACTGTAATAAAGAATAGCCACTCTTCTATAGGCAGGTTGGCAATTTTTATTCCCGTAATGTACCGCTCATTAAAGCCCCATACTTGCATAGATGTAAACCACACATCCCAGGGAACAAAAACAAGAATCATTACGGCAATTCCCAAAAACAGACCCCGCCAATATCTAACAAAGAAAATTTTTTTCTCAAAGCTCCAAAAAAACGGAAGTGCAATGGTCAATATATTGAGAAGCAAATAGGTATATTTCTCCACTCAGCCTGTTTAAAAATTATTTTCTTTCAGGCAATTGCCTTTTTTGCTGCACGGAAATATTCTATAGGTACAAGCAGCATTCCAAAGCATTCGCCCTCTTCTTTGCCCAGGTGTTTATGGTGCACTTTGTGGGCTTTTCTAATCGCCCTCAAATATACATTATCCGTTCGTTTAAGCCATGGCAATCGCTGATGAATAAATACATCGTGAATCAGAAAATAGGATGCCCCGTAAAGTGCGATGCCTATGCCCATGAAGAGTCGCCAGTCGTTTCCGGCCAATACCCCAAAGAGGATAAGCAGCATGGAAGGGATAGCAAAAATGAGAAAGAAAACATCGTTTTTTTCAAAGAAGCCCGGTTTGTGCTGATGGTGATCTTTGTGAAAATACCACCCAATGCCATGCATCACATATTTATGTGTAAACCAAGCCATGAACTCCATAAAGAAGAAGGTGCTAAAGATTAAAAGTACATATATCCAATCCATTATGCTAAGGTAGTTAATTTCAGAAAGTCGGGCATATCTGAAACATATTTGTAGGTGAATTTATTTAAAATTTGCTTTTTGTGAAACAGGAAAACACCCGGCATTTGAAATACATCGCCGGCAGGTTTTCCTATCAAATGACCTTTTAAAACGCCGTGGGTGAACGCCCGCCACCAGTTTTTTGGATTAAAATATTGATTCATTTCGGCGTTTTTCAATCCAAAATAATGATAGAGCTCTTTTTCAGGGTCTGATATATGGCTCACTCCCTTAAGATCGTATAAATTTAAAAGCCGATCAGCAATTTTTGATGAGACCATGTGTACGACTACAATTTTGGTGTTTTGAGATTCTAGCTCGTCTTTTGCTTCAGCCAATCTCGTCATCGTTTCGCGACAGAAAGTGCAGCCAAAGTGACGCAGGAAAACCAAAAGAACTTTCTTGTTCTCGGCCAGTCTAATTAAATCTTCATGTTTGTTAGTGCTTGCGGTCATTTCGATATACTCTGATTAATAAACAAGGTGTTTTATTGATTGTTTATTACGCAATGGGTAAAAATAAGTTGATAGTTTGGTTTTCAGCATGGCTTGCATTCATGATTTTAGTTGTTTTTCTTACCCAGCCGGATTCTCGGCCGTCTAAATTTGACGAGGTAAGTTTCCAAACAACCGAGTCTGCAGAACTCTACTTTCGAAACGTACGGTCTTTTTATTACAACTTTCGTGAGGAGGGTGGGGGCGCTTTTGATGCCTATCGCTTCTCTGCGCTTTATGAAGATACGCTGTCATTCGGCGTTCGATTTGTAATCTATAACAGCTGGCGGCAAAATATGGCCTTTGTGCGGGTTGATACGAATTATACAAAGTTTGCTGCCACTGATTATTTGGTTTCCGCTTCCGCGAATGGGGACATAGATTCAATTCGCCCACCAGATCAATACAACGAATCTCATTACGATTTTGCAAAAAATGTTTTTCTCGCTGCCCGAGCGAAAAATCGGATTGGGATTCCCCAAAAAACGGATACCTTGTGGGTGTCGGAATCTGATATGGCAAATATTCGACAAACATTACGCGATTATTTTAAATTGATTGGGAAAATCTGATTACCAAGTAGGGGAAATAAAGATGGGATGCGTGTATATGGAATTTTCCAACTTATTGATTATCCTTTTATCAGCACTCAATTTCCAAGGTTCGTGAACATCCTCCTCGATAAGGCCTTTCAGTTCTGGAAGCCAGCGCTTTACAAACTCACCAATTGGGTCGTATCTTTTCGCCTGACTTATCACATTAAAATGTCTGTTTGGCCTCGGGTCATTGCCCACACCAGCCAGGTAAGCCCAGTTTCCCCAATTACTCGCCATATCGTAATCAATTAAGCGCTGCTCAAAGTAGGCAGCACCTTCACGCCAATCTTGCTTTAAATCGTCCACAAAAAATCCGGCAACATTTTGTCGTCCCCTATTGCTCATAAAACCTGTCTCGTTTAGCTCGCGCATATTTGCATCAATAAATGGAATCCCGGTCTTTCCCTGTTTCCAAGCTTCCGCTTTTGCAGTATCTGGTTTTACATCGGGCTTTCTTTCATTTGTTCCTGCTTTCGCAAATAGCTTTTTACCGTATTTAAAGGCTACAAACTTGAAGAAATCACGCCACAGCAATTCAAATATAAGCCAGTATGTCGCGTCATTTGCTTCTATTTCATTTTCAAATTTTTTGATTTCGCAATAAATCTTTCGTGGTGACACACAACCTTGTGCGAGGTATGGAGAAAATTTAGATGAGTAATTCTCTCCCAATAACTGATTTCGGGTTTGCTTGTAATCCAAAATATGATGTGATTCCCAAAGATAATTCTCAATGCGTTTTGAACCGGCTGATTCACCTCCTTCAAAGGTAAAAGTGGTGAATTCTGATTGTGGAACTTCCTCAAACCCAAGTTGAGCCAAAGTGGGAATTTCGCCATTAAGCCCTTCACAAAGTACAATATCTTCTGGTGTCTTAATTACATCGCGGACATACCATTGCTTCTCAATTATTTTACGAAAATCAGTAAAAACATGGGGTAGATCATTTAGCTTGAATGGCAAATCGTTTATATGAACCAGTGTTTGATTCCACGAGTATATTATTTTGACCTCTACGGGCAAATTATGCTCCAAGGACTCTTCAAATTTGATCTCTTCGGGCCCTATTTCCTTATGAAGATAAATGGATGAAGGGTGATAATCGTCAATTATTTTTAAAAGTTCGTCAAGTGGTTTTCCAATTAAGACATGCAGCTTTCCACCTGCATTTACAAACGATTGATTTAAATCACTCAATGCTTCTAAAATGAACTTCAGCCGATGGTAACCCAATCTATTAGAACTGAAAGCCTCTCCCTTAAGCCACTCTCTATCAAAAATATATACCGGTATAATTTCATTAAAATTTTCAGCGGCTTTCCTCATCGGTTCGTGATCTTCAAACCTCAAATCATTTCTGAATAGTACAATGGCTCTGCGCATATTAATTCATTTTATTCAGCCTACATTTTTGGCTACAATATTTTACGGTGTCCCAATTCTTCTCCCATTTTTTACGCCATGAAAATGGTCTCTTACAAACAGGACAAGTTTTAAGAGGCAATTCTGATTTTTTCATAAAACGAAGTCTCCTAAAAAACGCCGCACCCCAACAAGGGTGCAGCGCTTTTCTAACCACCTATTCAAACAAAAAGATTTAATTTATTTTACAACTTGTAATTTGCTTGTAGCTTGCTTATTACCTACAGTGATATTAACCATGTAAATTCCAGACTGAAGTTTGCTCACATCAAGTGTTTGCAAGCTTTGGCCAGCGCTGAGTTTTCCAAGACTTTGTGAGAAAACTACTTTACCGGTTATATCTAAAACGTCGATCGTTACATTTTCGCTTTGAGCCATGTCCAATGCTATCGAAAATTTATCTATTGCCGGATTTGGAAATATTTCAAGTGAATTTAGTGATGGGATTTCGTCCACACTCAGCGTTGTTGGAACCAAGACTGCATCTATAACATGTACAACCCCATTTATGGTAACAATATCTGCGACGGTAACAGTTGCACCGTTGATCATTACCGTAGATCCATCTATTGTAACAGTGACATCCTCACCAAATAAGGTAGGAACCATGGCGCCAGTTGAAAGATTAGATGACAAAGCAATTGACCCAACAGCGTGGTATAACAACACGTCGGTAAGTAATCCTTGTGGATCTGCCAATAATGCGCTTAAAGTAGCAGGGTCAACAGCAGCAAAGGCAGCATCTGTCGGGGCCAAGAGCGTAAAAGTACCCGCGCCTGACAATGTTCCATCAAGACCAGCTAAATCTATCGCTGTTTCAAGCGTTGTGTGGTCTGGGCTGTTTACAACAACATCATAAATCGTAGTGGTTTGCGGAACAAGTACCGCATCAATTACATGAACAATTCCGTTGTCGGCTATAATATCTGCCACAGTAACCATCGCACCATTTACCATCACATTCCCACCAGAAATGGTAACAGTGACATCCTGACCATTTGCTGTTGCCACCATCAGGCCATCTGATAAAGCCGACGACGGTGCTGCACCGGCAACCACGTGGTAGAGGAGCACATCGGTCAATACCCCGAATGGGTCTGTTAGTAATGCTTCCACCAATCCGTCCGGTAGGTTAGCAAAGGCTGCATCGGTAGGTGCAAAAAGGGTGTATTCATCTGTACCGTCAAGCACTGATGTAAGTTCTGCAGCGCCAAGTGCTGCTTCAAGTGTATTGTGGTCTGGACTATCCGCCACAATATCTGCAATTGTCTGCGCATTTACACCTAAACTTAGTGTAGTAGCTGCTAAAACTGAAAGTAGAAACTTTTTCATAATTTCCTATTCTTGGGTTAAGATTTTTGAATCAGAAAGGGAACATGATAAAACCTATTTTGTTTAATGTTTTGTCTTTTTTATTAAACATTTTGAATTGATTTACCTCTGTGTATTGAAGTACGTAGTTGATTATAATATTAATACGAATTTGTTAAAAAAAGCCAAGCGTTAGATTGAGACACTAATACTTCTAATGACGGGCATATAGAAAACAATAAATAAATGAGGCTTTAACCTATATTTTTTAGGCAGTTTGGAGATGAAATCATGCATTATTCATACGTTGCTACAATTATTAACCTATGCCGTACATCACTTCCACCCCTTCGTTTTGGCCGCACTTTCTTTTCGGCATTAAATAGGTGTCTTTATAAGTCTAGAAATGCGTAGATCTGGCAGATAAAAAATTAGATAGAGTCTGTCAATACACTCAAGTGGCTGGATCATGAAGTTCAATAGCAAGGCGCACGCAGCATTGAACACTTAGCGAAGCGGTCTCCTATGTTTGTATTCAATCAAAATATGCCTTTGCTTAGATTGATTTAGGTGAGGTATATTTGACGACAATAAAGTGAAAAAGGATGAGAGCGAAGAAGCGGCCAAACAGCTCTTGAAGTATGTTCTTTGTGAGATAATGCCTCATCCTTTTTTATCTCTTAGAGTTTGAACAGAATGTAAGGAATAATGCATGTCGTTATATCCAGAATATCCAATTAGGAGAAAAGACGTAAGGGGGATTTTTCACTTTAGAATTATTTATTATTCATCCATTAATCATTTCTAAAAGAAAACAGTACTTAGACAAGTAGTAGGTATAGACGTGGCTCAAGATGAGTTAGTTACTACCTCACAACCGCAGGGCGTAATCAAGAAGTTCCGCTGGGGCGGGATGCGATGTGCTGAGCGGTGGTTATCAAGCGTAGCCGAGATGAGTCTAAGTGACTGTCATGCCGAAATGGCTTGATCTTCGATTTTCAAGACAAGGCTTCAGACCAAGCCAACGGCATGGTGCTACGCCGGTATAGGACTTTATGGACAGATACTAGATAAACGGCTGTTGACTTAAGAGCAAAGCACGAACAGATGAATGTTTTGAATTAACTGAAATCACTTACAATAAATGATTAATCATCCAACAAAAGGCTTTTGGATTTTGCTGGCAAAATACGTGTAGAAGATTTATAGGTGATGGAAGAATCAATTAAAGAAGCTCGCGAAAAAATAGATAAAGATATATGGAAATCGTCTTTTGTATACAAACCTAAGTAATGCTCTTTTCAAGAGGAGTCGAAAATAATGAAAGAAATAGCGGCTTATAAAATGTTTGTGCCTTGCTCTTAATTCAAAGCCTTTTTATAAGTATCCAAAGCTCTTTCCCGTGCAGCTTTATGCTCAACCATCGGCTCAGGATACTTATTTGTATCAAGTTCAGGAATCCATTCTTTTATAAACTTATTATCCGGATCGAATTTTTTTGTTTGAAGGTAGGGATTGAAAATTCGGAAATAGGGCGCCGCATCTACTCCGCTTCCTGCCGCCCACTGCCAGCCGCCATTGTTTGATGCTAAATCGAAATCAAGTAATTTTTGTGCAAAGTAAGCCTCACCCCAGCGCCAGTCGATAAGGAGATGCTTGGTGAGAAAACTCGCCGTAACCATTCGCAGCCTGTTGTGCATAAAGCCGGTTGCATTGAGCTGTCGCATTCCGGCATCAACAATTGGGTAACCGGTCATTCCATCGCACCATTTCTTAAAATCTGTTTCGGCATCGCGCCAGGGAATACGATCGTACTTTTCTTTAAATGCATTTTCCACTCTGTCTGGGAAATGCCAGATTATTATCTGATAAAAATTCCGCCAAATCAATTCATTGAGCCAGGTTTTATTGTGCTTCTGCGCTATCCGCGAAAGCGCACGAATGCTTACCGTACCAAAACGCAAGTGGAGACTTAAATGAGATGTCGCATCTTTTGCCGGATAATCCCGAAGCTTGTCATATTGTTTTACTTTTTCGACATCTACCTCGCGTGAAGGATATGAAAATTCAAAACTCTTAAAACCCATTGATTTAAGCGAAGGCATCTTCTTAGCTTCAAACTTATGGAAATTTTTCTGGTGCTTTTCGGTGTCGTATGATTGTAAATCAGCGTTTTCCACCTTTTCCAGCCACTTTTTGCTGTACGGGGTATAAACCACATAAGGGTCTCCATCATCTTTTACGACTTGTGCACGATCAAAAATTACCTGATCTTTAAATGCGCGAAATGGAATCTTTTTTTCTTCGAGGAAATCGTAAATCTTTCTGTCTCGCTCACGGGCATAAGGCTCGTAGTCGCGGTTGGCAAAAACGGCCTGAACATTATAATCGCTTAGCAGTTCCTTCCATATTTTTTCCGGGCTGCCATATCGCACATCGAGATCTGAACCCAAATTTCGCAAATTGGACTTTATCTTTTCCAGTTCTTGATAAATAAACTGAACCCGCGCATCTTTTTTTTCTTCGAGTTTGTCAAGAATTTCTGAATCAAAAATAAAAACGGGAACAACCGGAAATTTTGAATTCAGTGCTTTTGAAAGTCCTGCATTATCAAATAAGCGGAGATCTCGCCTGAACCAAAAAATTGATACCGCCTTTTTCTCCATCGTTTTAAAATTCTAAATATTCTGTATCGTTCCCATTCCACCATCTACTCCTATTACCTGTCCGGTAATCCAATCAGCATCGGCCGAGAGCAAAAAAGCTCCGATAGAAGCAGCATCATTTGGTTTTCCATAACGTTTCAATGGGTGTCGGTCGTTTGACGACTCCTTTTTCTTGTCGGTACTCAAAAGATTTTGCGCAAGTGGCGTATCTGTAAGAGAGAGGGCAAGAGCGTTTACACGAATATCGGGTGCCAGCTCGGCACTAAGTGCGCGGGTAAGACCTTCTATTGCACCCTTGGCCGCAGCCACAGAGGCATGGAATGTAAGTCCTCGCTGGGCGGCCACCGAGCTAAAAAGCAAAATCGAACCGCCATTTCCCTTTTTAAGGGCAGGCAAAGCGGCCTGAATGGTATTTACAGCACCGATTAAATTTACGTCAAAATCCTTCTTAAAATCTTCGGGCTTTAACCGTTTAAAGGGTTTTAAATTAATGGTCCCAGCACAATAAGCCACACCATCCAGTTCCTCGGGCAGGAAAGACCAATCAGTATCTGAATCAACAGCATCGAGATCATTTACAACCAAATTTGAATCCTCCTCCAAATTGGCTTTCGCGTTTCTAGAGGCTACATGCACTTTGTGCCCTTTTTCTAAAAGAATCTCTGTAAGCCTTTTACCGATTCCTGTTGCACCGCCAATGACTAAATAGTTCATTTTCCTGATTTTTCAAGTTCTTCAATTTGCTTAATTACCTCTTCTGCCTCGGCACGCACCTTGTCAGACTTTGCCCGATCAATGGTAGAAAGCCGATGAGACTCCTCAAGTAATTTTTTATATTGCTTTTCAAGTTTTGCTTTGGGGTTACTTTTCCCGAATAGTCCAAACATAATTATAGGTGTTTTAAAAATTCATTTCTATCGTTCTGATTTCTAAACCGTCCGTGGTAAGAACTTGTTACAGTGCTGCTCGCTTCATCTTCTACACCGCGCAGTGATACACATTTATGGCTGGCATCAATTACTACCGCCACATCATCCGTTCTCAATACACGCTTTAATTCTTCGGCAATTTGAATGCTCAATCTCTCTTGTACTTGTGGACGCTTGCCAAAGTATTGAACGATTCGGTTCATCTTTGAGAGACCGATTACATATCCATTTGAAATATAACCAATATGCACCACCCCTTCAATAGGCACAAAATGGTGCTCGCACATAGATTTTAAGGTGATATTTTTTTGAACCAGCATTTGGTTGTAGCCAAATTTATTTTCAAAAAGTGTAGCCGCCGGTTTATTTTCAGGATTTAAACCACTAAAAATTTCCTTCACGTACATTTTTGCAACACGGGCGGGTGTACCTTTTAGCGAGTCGTCAGTTAAGTCGAGGCCAAGAGTATCCATTATTTCACGAAAGTGGTGAGAAATACGTTCCATCTTATCTTCATCGCTTAGCGCGAATGCATCTGCTCTCATTGGAGTTTCGGCATTGGTAAAGATATGTTCGTCAGTATCAGAATTCACTACTTTGAGTTCATCCTTCATATTCGACAAAGTTCCGTTCAGTTTCATATAATGTTACTTTGAGTTTAAAATCGGTATTGATGCGCTTGCGCAATAAGTCCCAGATTACAACAGCAATGTTTTCTGCAGTGGGGTTTAGGTTTTTAAATTCAGCTGTGTCCAGATTCAAATTTTTATGATCAAATCTATCTACCACTTCTTCATTAATAATATCATTTAACACCTTCATATCCATCACGTAACCTGTGTCAGGATCAATCGATCCAAGCACGGTCGATATTAAAACATAGTTGTGTCCATGATAATTTGGAAGATTACATTTCCCAAATATTTCATCGTTCTTTTCACTACTCCAATTGGGGTTATTCAGCCTGTGAGCCGCATTAAAATGCGCTCTTCTGGAAACAGAAACTTTCATAATTAATTCTTTAAACTATTTGATAGACTTAATAGCGATAGGTTACGCCGTCATCATCTTTTTATAATGTCCATGCACCTTATCCAGCACCAGTTTGAACCAGGGAGTAAAATTGCTTTCATCTTTTGCGATTTCCGCTTTAATTTTTTCATAAGAGCTGTACTTCCAAGCTTGAATTTCCTCAGGATTCGGATTTGGCTCCTCGTTATATTCACCGAAATAAACATGATCTACCTCGTTTTCAACTAAACCATTATCAAAATCTGCCCGGTATGCAAAGTCAAATACTTTCTCGACTTGGGAATAAATGCCCATTTCCTGAAAGAGTTTTCTTTGCAAGGCTTCTTCCATTTCCTCGTCGGGACGAGGGTGCGAACAGCAGGTGTTGCTCCACAATCCGGGAGTATGATATTTTTCATCGGCACGTTGCTGAATCAAAAATTCACCCTCTTTATTAAACAGGAATATTGAAAAAGCACGGTGCATCAATCCTTTTTGGTGTGCTTCAAGCTTTTCACAAGTTCCGGTTTTGCGATCGTTCTCATCTACCAGAATAACATATTCTTTCTCCATGACCATTATAATAAATTGAAGCTATGGCGTACATAACTTCCAAAAAGAAGAGCAAATTTTCTTCTATCGCTAATGCGTACTCTTCTACTCAATATATCATGGGTATGCTGATTCTTTATTTTTCTAAATAACTTGTAGTAATAAACATAAGCTACAAAAACACCAAATCGGGCATCTTTAGGCAGCTGCTTAATACCTTCATAACCCATTTGAAAATCCTTTTCAATGTCGGCCTCTATTTCTTTTTTTACGTCTTCGCTAAAAGCGTTTAAATCCACTCCGGGAAAGTAAGTCCTGCCCAAGTTTTTATAATCAGCATGGAGATCGCGTAAAAAATTAATCTTCTGAAATGCCGATCCCAGCTTCATCGCAAACGGCTTAAGTGTTTCATATTTTTCAGCATCTCCCCGCAAAAACACACGCAGGCACATAAGGCCAACTACTTCTGCAGATCCCAGGATATATTTTTCATATTCTTCGGGCGTATATTCGCTTTGGAATAAATCCATCCGCATACTTTCCAAAAATGTCTCAATACATTCACGATCGATACCGTATTTGTTTACCGCTTTTTGAAAACTCTGCAAAATGGGGTTTAAACTTATTCCATTGTCAATGGCGTGGCAGGTGTCTTCTTTGAATTTCTCCAACAAAATTCCCTTATCAAATCCATGAAAGGTGTCAACGATTTCATCTGCAAAACGCACAAACCCGTAAACGGAGTAAATAGGGTCGCGCATGTCTTTTGCCAGAAAACGAATTCCAAGTGAAAAAGACGTGCTATACGCTTTTGTGGTAAGGCGGCTACATCTAATCGAAACATTTTCGTATAAGTCCATCATAAGGCGTAATTTTTTTGCACTTCACGCGCCACAATTCTTCCGGAAATTAGTGAAGGAGGTACTCCCGGACCTGGCACCGTTAATTGACCTGTATAATACAAATTATTTACTTTTTTACTCTTTAACTTCGGTTTTAAAACAGCTGTTTGGCGTAAAGTGTTCGCAAGCCCGTATGCATTTCCTTTAAACGAATTGTACTCATTAATGAAATCACTGCAGGCAAAGTTGCGTTTATAAACGATATGTTCGCGCACATTTTGACATGTAAGCCGCTCTAAACGTTCAATTACCATATCAAAATATTCCTCTTGAATAGCTTCTGTCTCTATCAAACCTGGAGCAGTTGGGATTAGAATGAACAGATTTTCGCAACCATCTGGTGCAACGGAATTATCCGTTTTGGAAGTTGCAGAAACATAAAACAAAGGTTTCTGCGGCCACTTTGGATCGTCGTATATCTCCTCCGCATGACGATTAAAATCGGCGTCAAAAAATAAGTTGTGATGCTCAAGGCCCACAAGCTTTTTGTCGATCCCCAGAAAATAGATTAAGCTCGACGGCGCCATAGTGCGGGTATCCCAGTATGATTCAGAGTAGTTACGATATTTGGGCTTCAGCAGTTTTGAATCGGTGTGGTGATAATCTGCAGAAGAAACTACAACATCTGCTTCAT
The DNA here is from genome assembly GCF_010686655.1 of Cryomorpha ignava. Classification (GTDB taxonomy): domain Bacteria; phylum Bacteroidota; class Bacteroidia; order Flavobacteriales_D; family Cryomorphaceae; genus Cryomorpha; species Cryomorpha ignava. The sequence continues at coordinate 238,902 of NZ_JAAGVY010000001.1, forward strand.
GCAATATGTCATTAACAACAATTCCGAGTGCCACACCATTTTCTACGCGAATAGAAGTAACGGGGGAATTAGTGTGAAATTTTACCCCCAGTTCATTTGCCAATGACACCATTCCATCTATAATTTTTATCATCCCCCCTTTGGGATACCAGGTACCGAGCATAATGTCCGCATAGTTCATCATACTATACATGGCCGGCGTTTTGGAAGGTTTGGCACCTAAAAACAAAACTGGAAATTCGAGAAGTTCTAATAAATATTTATTGGAAAAGTATTTTCTAACATGCTTTGAAAGGGGGGTAAGCAATTGAAGACGCATAGCTCCTGAAATAACGCGCCAATCCATAAATTCAGTTATGCTTTGACCCGGTTTGTAAACCATGTCGCGCATACCAACTTCGTACTTGTACTTGGCTTCGTTGAGAAATTTTTTTAATCCGGAGCTACTTCCTTCTTCATATTTGTCAAAGAGATTACAAAGTTCATCAAAAGAGGCTGGGATATCCATTCGGTGATTTTCATCAAAGAACACTGAATAGGAAGGATCTAAGCGAATAAGATCGTAATAATCGGAAACCTGCTTTCCGAAATGGGCGAAATAAGATTCAAAAACATCGGGCATCCAGTACCAACTGGGACCCATATCGAACGTAAACCCATTTGAAGAAAAACTTCTGGCTCGTCCACCTAGCGTGTCGTTTTTTTCAAATACTGAAACGTCATATCCTTCCTTAGCAAGATTTGAGGCAACAGAAAGTCCGGAAAATCCGGACCCTATGACTACAACACTTTTATTCTTCATGTAGGTTTTAACACATCACGCACTATACTCTGTAATCAGAGAGTGATGACATTAGTTTTTTTCTGGCAAGAAAGATGCGACTTTTTATGGTACCAATCGGCAAATCCAGTTTCGCAGCTATTTCTTTATATTTAAATCCATTGTTATACATTTCAAACGGCACTCTGTAGTCTTCTTCCAATCTGTCAACAACTTTAACAATTTGGGCATGAGAGAAAACGCTATCCGGATCAGCAAAACCTTTACCCGTGGAAGCCGAATTTATGAAATACTGTTCATCTGTTCTGTCGATGATCGTATTCGCACGCATGGCTTTTCGGTAATTATTGATAAAGGTGTTTCTCATTATCGTATAAAGCCAACCTTTCAAATTAGTTTGCGCTTTAAACTTACTGCGATAAGTCAGGGCTTTTAGAAACGTTTCCTGCAATAGGTCGTTTGCCTCTTCTTCATTATTCGTAAAACCATAAGCAAATGATTTAAGGGGTCTCTCGAATGCGATCAATTCTTCGTTAAAGTTGTAAGTGCTCATCTTAAAGTGGCTTTAGTTTTGTTCAACAAATGTATGTATTAGTTAAACAAAGATTGATAAAATTATTGTTAAATCTTCCAATCGATCTTATCCGGGCACCCTTAACACGTCATTATCAACATAATATAAATCGTTGCGTTTTCTTCATTCGAACAAAACGCATTTCATTTCGTTGTTTTATCAGTATTCAGCATTTCGTTAAATGCTTCGGGGCTAAGATTAACATATAGTTGATCGATAGTCGAGCTACTAATATCAAATTCTATGCGGTTTGTAAGAATAACCGGAATATGAGGTAATTCCTCTCCAATACTATTGAGCCTTTTCATAAAATCTTCTTGTAAAAAAGAGCTATGGATTGATGTAACAAGGTAGCTGACAGTAAATTGGCTGGCAGTTGTAACAACGTTTTCTAAGGGCACACTTTGCCCGAGGTACATCACCTTGTGCCCGGCCTTTAGAATAAGATAGTTGTAGAACAATAACCCCAATTCGTGCAATTCCCCTTCTTGTAAGAAGAGTAAAAAGGTTTTGGCACCAGATTTTGCATTGCCACTCAACCCATCAATAGCCACGATAATTTTCTGGCGTATGATGTTTGAGATATAATGTTCCTGAGCGGGATTGATAGAATCTAACTGCCAAAGAAGACCCACCTTTTTGAAAAACGGATATATCACTTTTATAACTGTATCTTCAAATCCCATTCGAATGGTACAATTTGTCAATACAGATTCAAAACGTTTATCGTCAAATTCAATCATCGAAATTAAAAGTGATTCTATTTGAGCTTCTTCACTGGAGTCAGTGGTGCCTACTTCAAGAACCTTTTCAGTTAACTCGTCGCTGCTCAACTTTGCAATTTTGGAAATTTTGATTCCACTTCGGTTTAAAATTGCAATATTTAAAACTTGTTTCAAGTCTTCGCCATCGTAATAACGAATGTTTGTGGCAGTGCGCTTCGGAAATATCAATTCATACCGTTTCTCCCAAATTCGGATAGTATGCGCCTTGATTCCGGATAAACGCTCCAGATCTTTAATCGAATATGTTATCATGCAAATTAAATTATTGAAAGAACGCCACAAACTTACTATTGTTTAGTTTTGATTCCAAACACTTAGACATTCCATTATTTATATTCTTCACTCAAAAAGCCTTTGTAAATTTGTACCATGGACTTATCAGAAAAGATAAAATTACTCCCATCAAATCCGGGTGTTTACCAGTTCAGAGACGAGAATAACAAAATAATCTATATTGGAAAAGCCAAGAGTCTGCGCAACCGCGTACGATCTTATTTTCTCAAAAACGGAGGTCATTCAGGGCGCACACGTGTAATGGTAAAGCGCATTAAGGATTTTAGTTTTATCGTTGTAGAATCTGAACTTGATGCATTGCTGCTTGAAAATAATCTTATCAAGCAGTACCAGCCCCGCTATAATGTAATGCTCAAAGATGATAAGACCTATCCATGGATTTGCATTAAACATGAGCGTTTCCCCCGCATATTCGCCACGCGTACCAAGATAAATGACGGATCTGAATACTTTGGGCCTTATGCGTCTGTGGGAATGATGAAAACTCTGTTGAATCTCATTAGGCAACTCTACAAGATTCGCACATGCAAGTACGATCTAAGTGAAAAAAACATTGCACTTGGAAAATTTAAGGTGTGTCTGGAATACCATATTGGAAACTGTAAGGGGCCATGCGAAGGTTTGCAAAGCCTCGAAGATTATATGCTGCAGATTGCCGACATTAAGGAAATCATTAAAGGAAATATTGGCTCGGTAATCACCATTCTGGAAAACAGAATGAATGCATATTCCGAAAAAATGGAATACGAATCGGCTTTCGAAATCAAGGAGAACATAGATATTCTACACCGATATAAAAGTAAGAGCACTATCGTGAACCCCGCTATTGGCGACGTAGATGTACTCTCAGTAATTTCAGATTTACACAATGGCTACGTAAATTATTTAAAAGTAGTAGATGGTGCTGTAATTCAAAGCCATACCATGGCATATAAGAAAAAGCTCGAAGAATCTGATGCTGATTTACTTCAGCTTGGTATCGCCGAAGTACGTGTGCAGTTTAACGCTCTGGCAAAGGAAATTTTGATTCCTGAGGCGATTGATATGGAGATGGAAAACCACCATTTTACTATTCCCCAGCGTGGCGATAAGAAGAAGCTGCTTGAGCTTTCAACTCGAAATGCGAAGTACTTTATGCTCGATAAGCAAAAGCAGACCCGCTTTGCAGATCCTGAAAAGCATACCGAAAGGATTATGGTACAAATGCAAAAAGACTTGCGCCTATCTGAAAAACCGGCTCATATTGAGTGTTTTGACAACTCAAACTTTCAGGGAACAAATGCCGTAGCGGCATGTGTGGTTTTTCGGGATGGAAAACCAAGCAAAAAAGAATACCGACATTTTAATATCAAAACGGTAGTGGGGCCCGACGATTTTGCCAGTATGAAAGAAGTGGTATTTCGGCGGTATAGAAGAATGATTGACGAAGGGGAATCGCTACCCCAGCTTATAGTTGTTGATGGTGGAAAAGGGCAATTGAGCTCTGCCCTGGAAAGTCTTGATGAACTGGGTATCCGCGGAAAAGTTGCCATAATTGGAATAGCCAAACGGCTTGAAGAGATTTTCTACCCCGGTGATTCTGCTCCTCTCTACATCGACAAAAAGTCGGAAACGCTGAAAATATTGCAAAATGCACGCAACGAAGCACACCGTTTTGGGATAACCCATCACAGAAACAAGCGAAGTAAAAACACTTTTAAAACCGAGCTTACTGACATTCCCGGTATTGGAAAAGGTACGGCAGAAGACTTGCTCAAAAAATTTCAGTCGGTTACGCGCGTGAAAAAAGCAACCCTCGCCGAAATAAGCGAAGCCATTGGCCCGTCAAAAGCACAAGCTGTGCGTACTTGGTTTAATTTGGATAGTAAGTGAGGGGTGAGCTTTTAGCTTCAGGCTTCAAGAGAGCTACAAGCCTTTAGCGGAAAGCTTCAAGATGAGCAATAAGCTTCAGGCTTTGAGAGAGCTACAAGCTTTTAGCTGCAAGCTTCAAGATGAGCAATAAGCTGCAAGCTTCAAGAGAGCGACAAATTGGAAACGGCTGCAGGCTTCAAGCTCTTTGATCAATCCTACCAAAGGAAGTTGTGCGCATGTCACGCTTCGCTTTGGCACATCTTGCAGTCATGCCTGCCGCTTGATTTATGGGCTTGTGGCTTGTAGCTTATAGCTACCAAAAACTTCCAAAACCAAAAGCGCACCGGAAACTCCCGATGCGCTTTTGTAATTTAAGATTGAGTCCACTCCGATAAGTAAGTTGTCTTAGAATTCACTATTTGGAGTGTTTAGGAATTCACTGATTTTCAACAGGTTCCCCTTTAGGGGTTAGGGGCGAAAAAGGTGAAAATCATGGAATTCTGGGTTGTCGGAGTGGACTCAAGATTGGTAAACTAACTTATTGAGTTTATTTCATACTGATTATTTTACCGGTTTCAACTTCTGTATTATTCATGTAGAGTTTATAGATGACAATACCCGTGGGTAAATCTGCGCTTTGTACAGTGAGGTTAATCTGTTTTTCAGCAATTTGTGTTTCAAACACTTTTTTACCTAGAAGATCGTAAAACACGATACGGTTATCATTCCCTTCAAATTGATAAGCAGATAAATCGAATGTGGTGTATGTTTTAAACGGATTTGGGTGTACCACAAGTTTATTTTTTGTGTTGTCGTCAACCAATTCTTTATCCGTTTTATTGCTTTTACCTTCTTCTGAACTGCTTAATTCAGGTAATGGGAAATAGGGATTGTAGATTGCTTCATTTTCAATATACAAACTATTCAGTGCAGCAATATTTGAGGCTGACGCGAAGAATTCGCCGGCAAACCATTCCGGAATATCGCTTGGTAATTCTTCTCCAACCATCGACGGCAGCGCCGCTTCAGCCATATCTGTAACGCCATAAGCATTGCTCTGACCAATCCATTCCTGGTTTCCGGATGCAAGAAGCGCAGAAGCAAAACGCTGAATATTTCTAGGCTCATAGGTAGAAAGCAAAAGCTCCATTTCTTCTTTTGAAATGGCTCCTGTAGTATCAGCCATATAAAAACTGGAAATCTCATGCCAGAATTCATCGTTCTCTCTACGAATCTGTTTGAATTCTGCTCCATTATCTGAATCTTCAGTGGTTTCTGAACTGCTAGAATTGAGCGCCGCCATTTGTTCTGCATATTCTGTTGCTTGTGCAGATACAGATGCGTAAGAAGGCATAGTGCTCTGAATACCCGGTGGCAGATCAATTCCGGGTGGTAAACCTGATTTTTCCACAGGGCAAGAATTTGATGAATAGGTTTGATTTAAACATTCAGATATTTGATAATGAGAGGTATTCCACACCAGAGGCTCTAATTTAGGAGGAGCTCCAGCTAATTTATGGTGAGAGTAAACAATATTGTCGGTAGAACCGATTGTGGCCTGAAGGTCTTTGTGATTGCTGTACGAACCACCTAACTGACTACTCCAGCTAAATAAATTACCGGCAGCAGTGCCACCATTGCACAATCCTTGATTATCACTCATCCCGCCATCGAGATAAATATCTGCTGCCGTGATGGGTTTTTTGAATTCATTACACACCCAGTGCAAGCCGATATCGTGATCATTGGGATCTACATTGGTATTGGCAGCATAGCCTGCGAGATACAGTTTAGAAAAAGTGTTTTTGTAAATTTCATTTTCCTCCTCACCTGAATCTGACACAGTTACTCCAATATTGAAATACATTTGAGAACCGGGCGTGGTAAAGTTATTATTTTGAACATAGTAACCTGTAGAACCAATTAAATAGAGCCCACCTGCAAAATGTGCTCTTTCTACATTAAATTCGTTATCAAGCACCAACGCATTTGTAAAACCGCTTAACTGAGCCCCATAATAGGTATCGTTAAATATATTATAGTTGCAATAGAGTGTACGCGTCGTGGTTCCATCGTTAAGTCCGTAAATGCCATATTGCAGCCCATTAAATTCTGACCTCGTTAAGGCGCTGCCAGAACACGGGAAACCGGTACAGTTATACCCGATGTCCACCCGCGAATTTGATATTTTTACGCCTATCCCACGTTTCGTTGGGTTTGATCCAAGCGTAGTATTTTCGTTGGCATATACATTACCCAATAGATAAATACCACTAGACTCGTTAATTACCACATGAGCATTTGGAAAATAATCTTCAAGCCAATCTTCAGTTGTAGCAAAAGAAGTTCGCTCAACACGACTTAAATTATAGATTTCCGTACTTCCGCTAGTGCGGTAATAGGGATCAAACTTAACTCCGGTTATATTGTCTTTCAGAAAACTGTCTTTAATGGTTATTTTACCACCCCCATAATCAGCAAAATCTTTATGCCCAACATGAATTCCTGTCAATGCATACTCTATCATTGAGCCGGTGGACATTGTAAAAGTAGCCTGATTGGCCGTTGATTGTGAATGATCTGATGCCAGACCCTCCACACGCACTCCCTGCCAAACTTTCAGTGTATCGCATCCTTTATCTGGATCATAGCAGCCATATTTATTGCGCGAACATCTAAAATCGGCAGTAAAAACAGCTCTATTTTTCATGTGAAGCCGTGCGCCCGGACTTCCACCACTGCCGCGCTCAACAATAACGCGGGCATCAGGGCCAAACTTAAAAATCATATTATCAATTGTTACACTTACACCTGGTTTAATTTTGAGATAATCGCGAATAAAAATGGTATCGCCAGATTCGGCTTGCCAAGGGTTGTTCGCTAAGCCATAAGACCATGTTTCTGAAGTGAAAGCATTATAAATAGTGTCTTTTCCTTCTCCCGCATACGCATACTTTTCACAGCAATCGCAGGAGGCTTTGATCATTGTTTCAGCATAATCTTCATAATCTATCTGGTCAGGAACCAATCGCTTTCGGTCTCCAATAGAAAAGTTACTTATTCCACCATTATTAATAGGGTAGATATTTAGTGAAATAGCCGTGGCGTTCCAATTTCCATCATCTGGGATATTCGGATCCCAAAGTGAACCGATATAATTTTCACTAGCCAAGTTTAGTGTGTAGTTTGCACTATCTCCCGACACCTGTAATTGAGAATATTTAAAATTGGTAATACCCGGATAGTCTATTGGGCTTAGATTTGTAAGCGTTTGTGTTGCAATATCATAAAAGCTAAGTGGGCTCGCGAAGTTGATATTTATCTCATGACTAATATAAAGCCCCCTCCCATCAGGTGTAAACTCCAACCCATGGACCCAAGTAGGCAACTGGCCACCCGTTGAATTATCATTAGGTAGTTCTATAGTTTTACGACTACCGGGAACAAAATTTCCTGTTATAGAATCTAAATCAAAAATCGCAACTTTAATATAACCGTTAATTGTGTTTTCTTGATAAGGTACCGCAATCCGAATTACATTGTTTGCAGTATCTTCGTAGAGTTCTAGTTCGCTTCTGTTGCCCTCATCCAATTCGCTAAATCCAAATTGATATGACCAAGAGCTACCGTATAAGCTATCGCAGGTGAGATGCATGCGATATAAAGACTGGTTACTATTCGTAAAAATTAACCGAGTATTATCCGGTCTTTCTTTAGTCGCTGCAAAGTGGATATTTTTTATTCTAAAATTAGAAACATAGTACCAAGGATCAGTATATACTCCATCTATTCGATGCGCAGTTGTGTATCCGGTTCCAATTGTTTCAAGCTGGTGCATATCATGATTATAGACAGAATAAAAAGGTACACGATCGTTACTCGTCGGTCCAACTAGACCGGCTTGGAAAATGTAATAACGTTCGCAACTACCAGGTTGTGGAACAATCAGCGATTCACTATAGCCTCCTATAGGATTATAAATATCTTGGAAAACTCCATTTTCCAAACCAAACTTGTCATATACGCGATCATCGAGTACATAGAACTTAATTTCTCCATAAGGATCCTGAATACCCGCGTGTACGTAATCAGAAGGCGACGAGTTTGGGAGGTTTTGTGGAAAACTGAATCCTGGATTCCAATACTGATCAGGGAACGTCCAAAAATTGTTTTGTGCCTCCAGTTTCATAAAACCGAAAACAATCAATAATACTGTTAAAAATAAGTAAATCTTCTTCATAATGTAAAGTTTTAAAGGATTTACTTGCGATGCTAAAAAAAAAAAACCAATTTAGCAAGCATTATGTAAATTATTTTTATGAAATGGATTCTTTTTTTAGGCGCAACATTTTTTATTCAAATACAAGTTTCGAGTCAAAATCTTTTTCTTGAAGAATGTTTTGTTGGCGGCGTCACAGCTTCGGGAAGAACATCCTTATCCATTACCGATGGTTTCTTTAAATTCAAATGGGAAACGCAGTACACTCTAAAAGATGCCTACGTATTAACCTATCGATACGGTAGACCCTCGCAAATACCTTTTGCTATTGACGGTAATGAATTTCAGTGGGACGAAACTAGTATTATAGGCGAAGAACTCTATGATACTGAATTAATTAAGTTTTTTGCCGTACATGGAAAAAGAGTAACCGACATGGTGAACATTCAGAAGGATTCAGTTTATGTCTATATGGATGGACATGCTCCATTAGGACAACAATTCACTGGATGGTACAGTCTACAATTTCTATTTCTTTACACATCTTCTTCTATAACTGACACGACATGCATTAACATATACACAGCATCTCAAAAGCAAACAGCTATGCAGAAGTATAAATTTGAAAAACCCAATTATCGAGCGAATACTGATGTAGGATTCTCTATTTATTCAGACCGTTTAAACATATATTATGAAGACCGAACGCAAATAGGAATAAATAATGACATTTTGGGAGAAATATGGGGATTTGATGAAACCAATCCTGGAGCCGGAGGTGTAAGAGGTCATTTTTATTATGAAAATGGAGAGTTATTCGGTTTAGATGATGATACAGCCAATACTCAAGTTTACCGCAGTGATGGAATTGCAGTTATCAATGATTATCTAAACGATCAAGAAGAACAAAGCCTTTACTTAAATCCTGTGAATGTTGATAATCCTATATGGGGTGCCAATCCCCACCCAGCCTTTTTCATCGTCTACACTCCAAATTGCAGTCTTCCGCAGGGAGATATGCCCCGCTCTCAATCAACCTGCCGCCGCCAGTCCAGTACTACCGGCCAACCTGATTACACAGAACCCATAGAATTCAGCGCCATACCCGGCTACGACCACTACGCCTGGACACCTGCCGCAGGGCTTAGCGATTCTACAATTGCAAATCCCATTTGCAATGCAGATAGCAGCGGTTGGTACCGAGTCAGGATGTGGAATGATGATGAGAATGGAGCTTGCGCTCAAACAATCCCTGTTTTTCTAACGGTTGGCAAAGTGCCGCGCCCAAGAGGTCTCCAGATAATAGCCAGCACCTGCCCGGCCAACACAGGCAAGATTGTTTTTGGAGGAATGGATGGAAAGGCACCTTTTCAGTACTCTGTCAATAGTGAAACTAAAAACAGTTCCACTTTTGAGAATCTTTCGCCCGGATCATACAACGTTTCTGTGCAAGATGCTTTGGGGTGTAGGTGGGACAGTACGGTAGTGCTTGATGTAAATCCGTTTCAAACAGCGGCTTTTACTGCAAATCCAGATTCAGGTTACTCGCCTCTTAAAGTCGTTTTTCACAACCAAAGTACCAATGCCACAAGCTTTGTCTGGCTTATGGATGGCGAGTCTTTTAGCACTTCACCTAATTATGCCGGCTATACCTTTTCCGATACGGGCACCTTTACCGTCGCACTTATTGCGTATCGCATAGACGCCACATGTACTGATACTGCCTTTGCCACCATTCGGGTAGCAGAAGGACTGAAAATGATTATTCCCAATATCATTACACCCAATAACGATGGCCGCAACGATGCCCTCGTGGTACAAACCGGAGGCGTAGCCATTATGCGCTGGGAAGTGCGCAACCGCTGGGGAAACCTTCTTCAAAGTGGCGAAGCAACTAACCCGCCACCGGCGCTGACTCTCTGGAGCCCTGAAGATAACCAATACCCCGATGGAGTTTATACTGTAATTATTACTGCCAGAGGAAATAGTGGGGAGGTTAAGGATTTTGGGGTGCAGGTTGTTTTGAAATAGTCTCGAGTCGCTAGTCTCTAGTCGTGAGGGAGAATTTTGGGGAGAGAATTGTCTCGAGGGACATTTGTCTTTAGCTCTAAGCCGCAAGCGGTAAGCCACAAGCTTCAAGATGAGCGACATCCTTGAATGAGGCCGCACGAATAGTTTTATGCTAAAGGCTGAATTTGAGCCGAAAGCTATAAGCAGTAAGCCACAAGCTTCAAGATTTGGTTGTAATTCATATCTAAAGTTCAATAACGGAGACCTCTTCCAGCTTCAGGCTTGCAGCTATTCAAACAGCTTCAGGCTTTAAGGGAACAACAAATGGGAAACAACTGCACGGCTTCAGAATTCAAGCTCGTAGATCAATCCTACCACAGGAAGTAATGCGCATGTTACTCTTTGGCACATCTTACAGTCTTGCCTGGGGCTTATGGACTTAAAGCTTGCAGCTAAAAGCTTATAGCTTATAGCTTGCGGCTAGATTTCCTGTCTTCATTCAATTTTTTACAAGTCTTCGCGCCAAACCCTTATATTCGCAGCAAAGGAATAGAATGAAAAAAATTCTCTTGACCGGCGGTGCCGGTTACATTGGGTCTCATATTGCCGTAGCGCTTGTAGATGCAGGGTTTGAACCGATTATCGTCGATAATTTTTCGAATTCTGATCGCTCTGTTATTACTGCAATTGAATCTATTGTAAACAGGAAAATCACCTTTCACGAAGCAGATTGCTGCAAATTTGACTCGATCTTAAAGATTATTAAAGAAGAAAAAACGATAGTCGGAACTATTCATTTAGCGGCATATAAAGCCGTTGGCGAATCTGTAGAACAGCCGCTGAAGTATTACGAAAACAATATTGGCGCAATGACTTCTGTTATTCGCGCTGCCAGCGAATCAGGATTGTCAAATTTTGTTTTCTCTTCCTCTTGCACCGTATATGGCACGCCCGAAATACAGCCGGTTACAGAAGAATCACCCTGGCAGGCCGCTTACAGCCCATATGGATACACCAAGCAGGTTTGTGAGCGCATTATGCATGATTTTCAAATTAGTAAGCCAAATACAAAACAAGTAAGCCTGCGTTATTTCAATCCTATTGGTGCACACCCTTCCGGTAAAATTGGCGAACTACCCCTTGGTAAACCCAATAACCTTGTGCCTTATTTGACGCAAGTTGCCGCTGGAATTCGCGAAAAGCTAACCATTTATGGCGATGACTATAACACCGCCGATGGTACTTGCGTAAGAGACTATATACACGTAGTTGATTTGGCGGCAGCCCACGTAAGCGCTTTAAGGTTTATGATGGAAAACAATACTTCACAACTATCTGTTTTCAATATCGGAACAGGATATGGTGTAAGTGTGAAAGAAATAATTGACCTATTTCAGGAAGTAAATAATATGAAGGTTAATGTTGCATACGGAGCAAGAAGAAAAGGAGATGTAGAGGCAATTTATGCCAATAGTGAGAAAGCCAATAGAGAGCTGGGCTGGAAAGCGGAATATTCTACGAAAGACGCACTGAAACACGCCTGGAACTGGCAACAAAATTTACAGGAGAAATGAAAAAATTTACTCTTTTAGTAGCAATCTTTTTACTCTTTACACCAACGCTATTGGCGCAAGACCAAGAAAAAAAAGAAACCGTAATTGTACGAATTCTCGACCGCCACGACGACAAGCTTGTTTTTGAAATAACCAATGATATGTGGCTCGATTTACCGGCGGGTGTTGAGTTGCGTGGTTTTTCTCCGGGCTTTAAGGGATATTTCTATTCGGATTATACTTTTGGTGCAAATTCGAATGTGAGTTTTGCCTGGGGTTTTGGAATCAGTGCAGACAATGTTCACAGCAATGCCATATTGGTGCAAGAAGAATTTCCAAATGGTGATTTAGGCGAGCAGGAGCTAGTAGCATACCCTGATGATTACGACTATGAGAAAAATAAATTTGTAACCACTTATTTGGAGCTTCCGGTTGAGCTCAGATATATCGCCAAAGGAAGAAGCCCATTTAAAATTGCTGCGGGTTTCAGGCTTGGATACCTTTTATCTGACCACCAAAAAATTATAGATACAGACGGAAAGCGTAAGATTTACGACTTTAATGATGTAACAACCTGGAGATATGGTGTTTCGGCGCGAATAGGTGTCGGAAAAATTCAGGTTACAGGATTTTATTCGCTCGTATCGCTTATTGAAGGGAGCGACTCTGTTATTCCCTTTTCGGTGGGTATTGCACTAACGCCTATCAGATAAAAATCCCGAAATAAACGCAAAAATACATCGTTAGAAATCCCACAGCTGCTCCGCTATAAGATTCTGAAGGTGTGTGAGCTGCGAGTATAAGTCGCGAAGTAATAACCAGCCCTCCGAGCAAAAGCAAAATAGAAAGCAAAACAATATTGCCAAAGCTATGCACCTGAAAAAGTGCAACCACAGCACCTATTAATCCAAAAATACCGGCAGCATGAGCACTTATTTTCCATCTGAAATTGATTATGATAATCAGGAGTAAAACGGCAATATACCCCACGAGAATTGAAAAAAGAGACTCGGGCAGGGCTCCCTTTCGCAGCATATAGTAGCCCAGACCATAAAAGAAAACAGTAGAAATAAAAGGTGCATTTCGCTCTGCCCTGCTTTCCATTTTAAGAGTTCTCACCACTCCATACCATTTAAGGAGTAAGATATTTACCGCAGGAAAAACAATTGTGCTAAAGGCTACAATCAAATAAATAATCTGCATTTGATCGGCCGAAAGGCTGCCATTAATATACCAATCAAACGTATAAGCTACAAATACACAGGCAAGCGGCATAAAAAGCGGGTGCAGAATAGCCGAAATTAGGTGCGCAATTTTCCGCATACGCTTAGAGTTGCTTTCTAAGTCGGGCTACAGAGATATTGAGCTGTTCGCGATATTTGGCAACTGTTCTACGCGCTATTTGATAGCCTTTATCTTTGAGTAGATTTGCGAGTTTTTCATCGGTAAGCGGTTTCTTTTTGCTCTCGCCATCAACGGCATCCTGCAGAATTTTTTTCACCTCACGGGTTGAAACCTCTTCGCCGGTATCTGTTGTGAGCGACTCACTAAAAAAGGTTTTGAGAAGAAAAGTACCATAAGGCGTTTGCACATATTTACTATTTGCCACGCGCGAAATGGTAGAAATATCTAAATGCACAATTTCGGCTATATCTTTCAAGATCATTGGCCTCAGCTTGGTTTCATCGCCCGTAATGAAATACTCTTTCTGAAACTCCATAATAGCATTCATGGTGAGCAAAAGGGTTTGCTGTCGCTGCTTAATAGCATCAATAAACCAACGAGCAGAGTCAATTTTCTGCTTTACAAACATCACTGCTTCCTTCTGCTTCTTATCTTTTGAAGGAGCCTGCTCATAGCCTTTAATCATATGCTTGTACGAGTCGCTTATACGCAAATCAGGTGCATTTCTTCCATTAATGCTAAGCAAAAGATCCTCATCATCGGTAGTAATCACAAAATCTGGTACAACGTGCTGAATAGTTTTTGAAGAATCGCGCATGCTATTCCCGGGTTTCGGGTTTAGCTTTACTATTTCAGAAATAGCAACTTTCAAATCTTCATTATCTACTTCCATCCGTTTGGTAATGCGGTCGTAGTGCTTTTTAGTGAAAGCTTCAAAATATTTATCCAGTATTTCAGTAGCAATTCTGACTGAAGGGTAGGTATTGTCTTTTCGCGCAAGCTGTAGCATAAGGCATTCGCGCAAGTCTCTTGCCCCTACTCCGGCAGGATCAAGGTGTTGCACAATACGAAGCGCCTCTTCGAGTTCTTCCGTAGTTGCCATAATATTTTGAGAAAACGCCAGATCATCAGAGATATTCTCGACTTCGCGACGTAAGTAGCCGTCATCATCCAGATTGCCAATAATGGTTTTGGCGAGCATTTCTTGCTGATCGGTAATATTTCGCCAGGAGAGCTGCTCTTTCAAATGATCTCGAAAAGAAGTGCCGGAAGCAAAAGGAATAGACTTTTCGTCAGTGTCAGATCCCTTGTTGTTAATATTGAGCTTATACGCAGGAGTCTCATCGTCATCTATATAGTCAGAAAAGTCAAATTCTTCCTTTTCATCCGATTTTTCAGATTCTTCTTGGTCATCATTTTGCTCGGTCTCGTCATCCGGATCTTTCTCTGCGCCTTCATCAAGGGCGGGATTCGCCTCAAGCTCTTCCTTGATACGTTGCTCTAGCTCAATAGTAGGCACCTGAAGCAATTTCATCAACTGAATTTGCTGCGGGGATAATTTTTGAAGTAATTTTTGCTGTAAACTCTGCTTTAGCATGGTGATAAAGGTACTGAAAGATGTGAATTATGTACAACTGATAACGAGAGTGAAAGTTCGGAATTATTTTTGAGTTATAGCCGAACCATTATTATTCGCCAGCGATTTTTTAGCCGGTAGCGCCTGCCCTTATACAAAAAGCCTGCCCCACTAATACCGAGAAAAACCGCCGAGAGTGGATAAACTTCTTTGTTTACAATAGGCGTATCTCCCGTATTAAACAGATTGTTGGCAGCCGAAAACAGAAAAAACACCGGAATAACAAAAAGAGTATTCTTTGACAGCGCGTGTATTCCTTCCACTTTTGATCTGTCGGCCAGCGCCCCAACTGTGCGCAAAGGCACTTCAGCGTAGCCATTTACATAAAAAGAAGTATCCGAAAATTGTACAATTGTTCCTTTGTGAAAATCCTTTTCGTCTTTGAGTTTAAACTCTATTTCATCACCAATATAGTATCTAATCCGCTTTTTCGTGCCCGGCTTTTCAAGAAGCAAAAACGGCTCCAAGTTGGTTTCAGCCTGACTATAGCTGTTTGTTGTCGCCAACAGAAATACCAGAATTATTCCAGAGAGTAAAAGGGCGTATGATGTTGCATTTCGCCTACTATGGCATGCGTTTGTACGGCGAATGAAAAGGCTATTCATACTTAATACAAACGTTTTTAGGTTCCGTAAAAAACTTCATTGCTTCAAAACCTCCTTCGCGACCCACTCCTGAATTTTTCACGCCTCCGAAGGGCGTTCTTAAATCTCGCTCGAGCCAGCAGTTTACCCAGACAATTCCCGCATGAATTTCACCCGCAAGTTTATGTGCGCGCTTCAAGTCGCTGGTCCAAATGGTCGATGCCAAACCGTAAACTGTGGCATTCGCTTTTTTAAGGGCGTCTTCATCATTTTTAAACGGCTCTATGGTTACAACAGGGCCAAAAATCTCTTCCTGATTTGTGCGGCAGTTCTGGCTTAGGTTTTCAATTACAGTGGGTTCAATATAATAGCCGCCGCTTAATTCGCCGTCCATAGTTATGCTCTTTCCACCGCAAAGAATCGTTCCACCTTCTTCTTTCGCCAAAGCGATATAGCCCAATATTTTTTCTTTGTGGCCGGCACTTACCACCGCCCCCATTTTCGTTTTATCGAGGCTGGGATCACCCACTTTCATGGCTTTTACTTTTTCTACAAAGGCCGACTTAAATTTATCATAAATAGATTCTTCAATCAAAATACGCGACCCGCAGAGGCAAATCTGGCCTTGATTTGAAAAGGAGCTACGCAAAGTGGTGCGAAGCATATCGTCAAAATCGCAATCGGCGAAAATGAGATTTGGATTTTTCCCGCCCAGCTCAAGTGAAAGCTTTTTAAATCGGGTTCCGGCCACTTCTACAATTTTCTTTCCTGTTTCTGTTCCACCGGTAAACGATATGGCCTTAATGCCTTCTGTTCTGCACATGGCATCGCCTGCTTTTGCGCCAAGACCGTGTACAATATTCAGCACTCCCGCAGGCAAGCCTGCCTCATGAACGGTTTTAGAAAGCAGGTATGCCGTCATTGGGGTAATTTCAGATGGCTTTGCTACGACGGTATTTCCCGCAGCGAGTGCCGGGGCTATTTTCCAGCTAAAAAGGTAGAGCGGCAAGTTCCAGGGCGATATACATCCTACAACTCCAAGCGGCCTTCGCAGCGTATAGTTTATTCCCAGTCCTTCGGTGTAATGGCTTTCGCTGGCAAATTGTGTAGCCGCTGCCGCGAAAAACTCAAAATTGCTTACCGCCCGCGGAATATCGACAGCGCGCGCAAGAGATATAGGTTTTCCATTGTCTTTCGATTCAGCGGCAGCGTAGGCTTCCAGATTATCTGAAATGCCTTTGGCGATTTTCATCAAATAATGAAAACGATCAGAAGCAGACATGCCTGCCCAGGCGGGGAAAGCGGATTCAGCTGCTTGGTATGCCGCTTCTATATCGCTGGCATCACTGTCAGGTATATGGCTGTAAACCTCGCCATTAGAAGGATTATAATTGTCTATCCAGCCTTTTGATTGAGCCGGAAGGAATGTACCATTTATGTAATTTAAGATTTGTTCCATTTGCGGTAAATTTCGGCAATATTGCCAATATAGCAACTTTGATTTCAGATTTATGATTTATGATTTATGATTTCAGATTTACTATTGGGACGCACCAAGTTCATTCTTTGGAACCTGATGATACGTTTAACTGGTTTAGAAATTCGCGAATTAGCTCACAAACGTTAAGGATAACGGGCTTTTGTTAAATTAGGTTAAGCACTCTATGCAAGCCAGTTTAGCGGACTTAACTTTGTTTCAACTTGAAGAAATCATTTATTACAGGACTTATATTTCTCATCACGTTTTCACTGGTGGGGCTTTTTGCCATCCAGATATTTTGGATCAAAAATTCTGTTGCCTTGCGTGATGCCCAGTTTAGACGAAATGTAAAGGTTTCACTCGCAGAATTAAACAGGTTGCTCGAATACGAAGAGCAGTTAAGTCGCCTGCAAAAACACGAGTTTGGTCGAAAAATATACTTTCAGTATGACAGTTTGAGGTCAGTTCCTGCATTACGAAATTCTCAAGATGACAAAAATTCTATTTCTGATGATATTTACGATTCTGCCTCATCGCAACAGAACGCAGACCTTTCAAGAACTCAAAAAAGTGTTTTAGACTCACAGAGAATTGACAATTTTTTCAAAGAAGAGCAAGAAGCTGTTGAAGACGCCCTTCGAAAGGATAATAGACTGGCTCCCTACGAAATAAAAGAAATTGCCCAGCTCATTTTGGATTTATCATCTGTAGAAGCCGGATCTGATTTTTTGAGTGCTTACGGGGTAAATGATATTGATTCGCTACTTGCATTTACGCTAAAAGAAGTGGGCGGCATCACTACCGATTTTGAATTTGGGATTTTCGACGTGTATAATATGCCCCAGCTCATTCCCGAAAGGAGTGAATCCCACATTAACAAGCTACTTGATGAAGGATATAAAGCACGATTATTGCCCGCCGACTATATTACACCCACCACCTATTTACATCTTTGGTTTCCCAATCAAGAAAGCTATTTATTAAAAACGCTGTGGCCACTTTTGCTCTCTTCGGGGCTGTTCATGGTTACTATCGTTCTGGCTTTCGGTTACACTATACGTACTATTTTACGTCAGAAAAAAGTATCTGATATTAAAAATGACTTTATAAATAATATAACGCACGAATTAAAAACCCCAATATCCACAATATCTTTAGCCTGTGAGGCGTTAGCAGATCCTACCATGTCGGCATCGCCTGTGAAGGTGAGCAAATTTGTGAAAATGATAAAAGATGAGAACAAACGCCTTGGAGTATTGGTAGAAAGCGTGTTACGCAGCGCTGTACTAGACAGAAGTGAGGTTGAAATGTCTCGCGATTCTATTAACCTCCACGAAATAATAGAAATGGCCATCCAAAATATTGAATTACAGGCCAAAAGCAGAGGGGGCAGGATTGAGAAATCTTTAAAAGCAGATATTGCTGATATTGTCGGTGACAAAATTCATTTAACAAACGTGGTATTCAATTTGCTTGATAATGCCGTAAAATATAGTGGCGAGACACCAAGAATAATAGTTTCTACGCACAATTCCGATGCTTCCATTGTTATAGAAGTATCAGACAGTGGAATTGGCATAAAAAAAGAAGACCAAAAACGCATATTTGATAAACTGTTTCGGGTACCTACCGGAAACGTTCACAATATTAAAGGATTCGGGTTGGGCCTTAGCTACGTGAAAGCGATTGTAGAAAAGCATCACGGAACGGTTACGGTTCAGAGCGAATTTGGAAAAGGAAGCACATTCACCATACAACTACCATTTAATTATGAACTCTAAAGTACGCATATTACTCGCCGAAGATGACCCAAATTTGGGTACACTTCTACAAGAATATCTTGAAGCCAAAGAATTTGAAACGGTGCTTTGCACTGATGGCGACAAAGCATTCAAAACATTTTCGAAGCAACAATTCGACTTTGTGATTTTGGATGTGATGATGCCCGTAAAGGATGGATTTACAGTGGCCAAAGAGATAAGAACGATAAACAAGAAAATTCCTATTGTTTTTCTTACGGCCAAATCGATGAAGGAAGATACCCTGAAAGGTTTTAACATCGGTGCCGACGATTACATTACCAAACCATTCTCTATGGAAGAGCTACTGGTAAGGGTAAATGCCATTTTGCGCCGCACAGATCAAGCGCAGATGGAAAGTGAAGAAAAGCACGTTTTTGAAATTGGTGATTTTGCATTTGATTACGATCGCCAAATTCTGAAGCATGGTAAAAATGAAACCAAGCTTACAACGAAAGAAAACGAGCTGCTATACCTTCTTACCCTCAATAAAAACGGAGTGCTGGAACGAAACTATGCGCTGAACGCCATTTGGGGTGATGACAATTACTTCAATGGACGCAGCATGGATGTTTATATCGCCAAATTGCGAAAGCACTTAAGACCCGATTCCACTATTGAGATTATCAATATCCATGGGAAAGGTTTCAAATTGCTCGTAGATTAAACAGCATTTGTCTATCCCATACGGGCTTCAAATGTCAAAAGTCTGCTGACTGCTGATTTGATGCAGCGTCTATAAACTTTTTGTTCTGCCTCCATCTACCGGAAGGTTAATTCCGCTGATGTAAGAGGCCGCAGGACTTGCCAGAAAACAAATACCATTAGCTACTTCAGTGGGTTGCCCTACTCGCTGAAGTGGCGCGGCATTACCCATATCGCTTAAAACTTCATCTACAGATTTTCCTGTTTCTGAAGATTTCTTTTCTGCAATGGAGTCTAGCCTGGCTGTGGCAGTAGCCCCCGGAAGCACATTGTTAACCGTTATTCCAAAAGGCCCTAACTCCATAGAAAGAGTTTTGCTCCAATTGGCAACGGCTCCTCGAATGGTATTAGATACGCCAAGATTTGGAAGGGGCTGCTTTACCGAAGTAGAAATAACATTGATTATTCGCCCATATCCCGATTTTTTCATCCCATCAACCAAAAGACTAGTAATGATGTGATTGCAAATCAAGTGCATATCAAAAGCCTTTTTGAATTCATCAACCCCGGCATCAATTGCTTTTCCGGCAGGCGGTCCTCCCGTATTGTTTACCAAAATATTTATTTGCGGATGCCTTACAAGCATTTTCTCAACCGCGCTTTTTACTTCTTCCGGGTTAGAAAAATCAGCTACAATATAGTCATGACCCGCATCTGCGATTGCTTTTAAGTCGTTAACTGCACTTTTTAGTTTCTCTTCATTTCGCGCAAGCAGAATTACTTTTGCACCCATTTTGGCAAGTTCTTCCGCAGTAGCTTTCCCTATGCCTTGCGTACTTCCAGATACAAGAGCCACTTTTCCTTTTAATGATATGTTCATATTATTTTTGTTTTTTAAAAATTCTATTCTAAATCCCCCTGTTTAACCTATCCATTTTCAGCAATAACCCGGTAGTGTTTGCAAAGAAGCAAAAATAAAGATCGCGATAGTCCGAATGCAAATATAAGAGTAGTCTACAACGAAATTTCCAGTCAAGCCAAAAATGCTCGCTTTACCAAATCCTTTTTCACTTTCGCGAATTTATCCGGCAATCCATTCCGGGTCATGTGGTTTCAGTCTTTTTTTCCAATAACCCATTTTGTAATAGGCAAAACCTGTAGCTGCAGCAATTAAGTTTGAAATGGGAAAAGACCAATAAATTCCAGCAGGGCCTAACCCGGTTTTATGTGAAAGCATAAAGGCAAGAGGAAAGCGGATAATCCAAAGGCTAAAAACCGAGAGCATCATAGAGGCCTTGGTAAATCCGGCGCCATTAAAAACACCATTCATAACCTGTTGTACGCCGAGAAGGCCAAAACTCGGTGCCATTATTTTAATAAACAGCGCCCCGCCTTTTATTACTTCAGGATCATCCGGGACGAAAAAAGCGATTATTCCTTCAGCGAAAATGAAGAAAATAATACCAACGGCCGTAAGTCCGAAGAAGGCAATTCCTGAGCTTAAATTTCCAATTTTTTCGGCGCGCTTTAATTGCTTCGCGCCAATATTTTGTCCCACGAGACTGGTTGTGGCTATCGAAAATCCCAATGCCGGAATAATCACAAGGCTCAAAATGCGCGCTCCCACTCCATACGCCGCCACCATTTCGCTACCAAAACCGGTTACAAGCATTACCATAACGGTCATTGCACCTGCGCGCGTCGACTGATCGAGCCCGGCGGGCAGCCCAAGTTCGAAGAGCCTCTTGGTCCATTTGAAATCAAATTTCATTTGCGAAAAGTGAATGCGGATGCCTTTTTTTCCGCGAAACAATACAAGTATACCTACAAGGGCAGAAAGTGCCTGGGTAAAAATGCTCGCCACTGCTGCCCCAGCTACGCCATAACCGGGAATAGGCCCATATCCAAAAATAAAAAGCGGGTCGAGCAGGAGATTTAAAAACACCGTTCCCAAAACAATGAACATCGGGAAAATGACATTCCCTATGCCGCGCATAAGCGACTGAAAGACAAAGAATAAAAACAGAAAAACAAATCCCAGAGAGGATACCTGAAAGTATGTAACCGAATCAGCATAAATCTCTGGCCCGGCGCCAACGAGAGTCATCATTGGGCCGGCGGCAAAAAACCCAAGTGCAGCAAGAAAAATGGAAATGAAAAAAACAACGAAAACCGTTTGCGACGAGCTGTAATCAACCATTTTTTGATTTCCGGCTCCCTTATATTGCGACACAAGCACCGTTCCCGCAAGGGTAAGCCCACCACCGAGGGCGAGGATTAAAAACAAAATTGGAAAGCTAAGACTCACCGCAGCCACCGCATTGGCTCCAAGCCGACCCAGCCAAAATGTATCAATAAGCTGATACATGGTTTGCAAAATATTGGCCATAATGATTGGAAAAGCCAGGCTTGTAAGCGATCGCAGAATTTTGCCTTCAGTATATTTATTGGTTTTTATCTGATTGGAATGTCCTGGTTTAACCGACTTTTTAGCCATCTCTGATTTGACAATTAAAAGCTGCAAAGGTACAGGTTTGAAATTTTAAAATGTTCGCAATTGGCAAAGCTTAGAACCAGTTGTAATAAAATGATACAGCCCTTCAGCCTCGCGCTTTCATTTTGCGAGGTGGGATCTACCGTTGCAGATCTGGGCATTAAATCTGAAATCAACATTCTAAAATCTGAAATCAAAAGGTTTCCAAAAAAACACGACCTTCAAGCCCTTAAACAGCCATTTTTAATTTGGCTCGTTTTCTGATAGGTTTTTGCGATTTATGAAGTTTTCTCTTAGGCGTAGCATCTTTATTTTCATAGCCGGAATCTTACTGATTCTCAGCGCCCGATTTGCCGCCGACTTGTTTAATCAGCGCATTGATAAAATAGGTCAGAGCAAAGTTTTTGCTAAAGAGCTTGACAGAAAAGCAAGACTCGCCATAGATGTAATAGAAGACTTGCGGCATCAAATTCGCAAAAAAGGAGCAAAGAGAACTCAGCTAAATAACGATCCCTTTTTTCTGGAACTCTATGAAAAAGAGGGGATTGTAATTGCTGTTTATCGCAACGATGAGCTGGCGCTGTGGTCGTATAATTCCATATCGCCGGTAAGCCTTTTGCGTGCTGCATCAAATGGTACAGAGATTTACAAATTTGACAATGGCTGGTACCGCATTTTATACCTCACAAATGGTGTGGACGAATACTGCGCGGCCATTTTACTCAAAAATGCCTTTCCTTACGAGAATAGCTATTTGGATAATAGCTTTCAAAAAGATTTTAAACAGACCTCTCTTGTCGATATCAGTAATAGATCGAAGCCCGGCAGTGTTAAGCTCAAAGCCGATCATCAATCTTTTTACCTCATTTTTGACGAGTCGGCAGATATGGGCGCTGTCCGGCAGCTAATCTATATTTTATTCAGCATTTTGGGCGGGTTGGCTTTATTGGTTGCGCTTTCTTCTCTGGTCTTACGCTTCGTAAAACGGATACCTCCGTGGCCTCTATTTGCTGCTTATGCTCTGGTTGTCTTCGGGTTGCGCTACATAAGCCTTTTGGCAGGCTGGCCCTCTTACATTACAGCACTAAATCTTTTTAGCCCAACGGTATATGCTTCGTCAGCGATATTCCCGTCCCTTATCGACTTTTGCATCAATATTGTTTTGCTCTTAATTGTAGCATCAATAGGCCGGTACGCTATTATCCCAAACACCAGAAAAAGAAGTCTTCCGGCATCAATAGCCATTTTTAGTCTTCTTATTTCCTTGCTTTTGCTTTACAGCGGATGGATAAATTATATTGAAAAAGGGCTCGTCTTAAACTCAAATATCCCCTTCGATATCAACAATATTGTAGGTTTAAATCTATTTAGCTTTCTCAGCATTTTCGGTTCGGCCATACTCTATTCCTCCCTTTATCTATTGGCTGATGGTGCCATGAAGTTTTCAAACCGATCGGGAATTAAAAAGGAGTATTCCATTTTGATTATTGTCACGGTTACCCTGGTTTCAATTCTGATTCAGCATTTTATGGGTATTCGCGACTTAATTTTTGTGCTTTGGCCGCCTGCATTGTTACTTGTGCTTTCCTACTATCGTTTTAACAGATTACAATCGCGCACAAATCTTTTAAAACTCATTTTTACTGTGGTGTTCTTTGCGGGAATTGCTTCTCACAATTTCATTAAGTACGCGCACTCGCGGGAGCACGCCCAAAGACAAATTTTGGCCGATAAGCTTTCTGTTGATGATGACCCTGTAGCAGAATTGCTTTATTCTGATCTGGCCGTTCACCTTGTAAAAGACAAGGGTGTAAGAAGAGTTTTTGAAGAAAACGAACTTCACACCCGCGAAACCCTCGAAGATTACGTTTTATCACGCTATTTCACTGGATACTGGGGCAAGTACAATATTAAGATGTACGCTTTTCTGGGCGACAGTACAACGTGGGGAAAAATTCCGGCTGTACGCCCTTTTACCTTTCGGGAAATAGAGCAGCGCATAGAGAAGTACGGTGAGCCATCGCCAATGAACCCACAGTTGTATTACATGTATAACTCAGACGATTATACAACATATATGGCCGTATTGCCACTTCACTATAGCCTTTCAACAAAGCCCGATGGTTTCTTTGTTTTTGAAATGTCGTCAAAGCTTTTTCCTCAGCAACTTGGGTTTCCTTCCTTGCTTATCGACCAAAGTTCAAGAGCCAATACAGAAGCCATTCCATATGCCAGCTCGCGCTATGTGGGCAAGCGATTGATTAGCAGTCGTGGAGACTATCCATTTCAATCTCATCCCGGCTCTTTTGGCAATGTAAAAGAGGGCAAGGAATATGTTGTAAAACGGGGCTATGAACATTTAGTTACCCGCGTGGATCACAGCACTATTGTGGTTCTTTCAAAACCACTGCTCAGTCCGCTTGATAAGGCTACCACATTTAGCTACTTATGTGTGATTTTCGGTATCGTCCTTTCTTTGGGCCTCGTTATTCGGGCTATGATTTTAAAGCGCCAGCCGCTAAATCTCAACCTCAACCAAAAAATACAGGCCCTTCTTATTATCCTTACACTCACCAGTTTATTCTTATTTGCATTTGCCACCAAATACTATATCGAGCAAAAATACAGCGAGAAAAACCGTAGACAGATCAGTGAAAAAATGCAATCTATCTTGCTTGAAGTGAAGAGCAAAATGGGAGAAGAAGAGAGCCTCAATTACGATATGTCTGACTTGTTAAACAGGATGCTCTCACAGTTTTCGTATATCTTCTTTACTGATATAAACATTTATTCGCCCGAAGGTAACCTTTTGGCATCAAGTCAAATGCGGATGTTTAACGAGGGTCTGCTTTCGCGAAAAATTAATCCCGAAGCTTATGCGCATATTAGCTATCTCGACGAAGTAGAATATGTGCACGAAGAGAAAATCGGCGATCTGACTTATATTTCGGGTTATACGCCATTTTACAACGATCGAGGAGTATTACTGGCTTATATTAACCTGCCCTACTTTGCCAAACAAACTGAACTCGAAAACGAGATTTCAAACTTCCTGGTTTCGGTTATCAATATTTTCGTCTTGCTCTTCCTGCTCTCCATACTTCTAGGGCTTTTTATTTCACAATGGATTACAGCTCCTCTCCGCGCCATTCGCGAAAGCCTTGCAGGAATAGAATTGGGAAAAACCAACAGGCTTATTGGTTATAAAGGCTCTGACGAGATAGGCCGCCTGGTGCAGGAGTACAACATAAAAGTAGCTGAATTGGAGCACAATGCCGAAAAGCTGGCGCAGAGCGAGCGTGAAAGTGCCTGGCGCGAGATGGCCAAACAAGTAGCCCACGAAATTAAAAATCCGCTTACGCCAATGAAGCTGAATATACAGCATTTGGAGCGGTCAATTGAACGAACAGGTACCGTAGATGTGGAGCAGATAAAGCGCCTGGCAGCAAACCTTATTGAGCAGATTGACGCCCTCAGTACAATTGCAAACGCCTTCTCAAATTTTGCCCGAATGCCACAGGCCACAATGGAAGAAATAGAGCTCGCACAACTGCTGAACAACGCCGCCAATCTTTACGACAACTTTGACAATGTGCATTTTATAAATCATATTCCAAAGGATGCCGACACGAGAATTATGGCCGATAGAAAGCAATTGCTACGGGTATTTAACAACCTGATTAAAAACGCAATACAAGCTGTTGACAGTATTGAAAAAGGATTTGTAGAAATCACCCTCAAACGAGATAGCGGAGGATTTTTGACTGAGATTAAAGATAACGGGAGCGGCATTAAAAAAGAAGATTTTAGCAAGATTTTTGTTCCAAACTTTACTACTAAATCACGCGGTATGGGACTGGGGTTGGCTATGTCAAAAAACATTGTGGAGTATTCGAGTGGCAAAATAGGATTTGAAAGTGCAGAAGGCGTGGGCAGCATTTTTTACGTGTGGCTGCCTGAGGGTAGTGACGAAAGAGATTCCCGAAATGTAGATAGCTAACTTTTGTTCGAAATTCTCAACCTATTCGCACCACACCGGTTCTATCGGTTTTCACTTTTCCCTTACCTCGTTTTATTGCTCCGTTTTTTAGAATTAGCTCGGAACCATTCTCCACATAAATTCTTGCTTTTTTGTTGATTGTAAGCGTTCCCCCGGACTCAATTATGAGTTTACTATTTGCCTTGAGCGTAATGCGACCTTCTACCACCAGCTCTGCTCCCGACTTTACGATCATCGTAGTAGGATCGGTAAAATAGGTTTTACCGTTTACGGTATCCGGATTGTCAAAACGGGTCATTGTTTCGCCAATATCGAATGTTAAATGTTCCTTCACAATCAGGTCAGGCCCTTCTACAATGTGGTTATTGAGCACTATTTCGGGAGCACACCAACGGCGATTTTGGTCGACAATATTGTCGTCAAAGCGTACCTCTACTATCAGGCTGGCATCGGGCAGCGTCTGCAATATCTCTACGCTCAATCCATTTATATAAATCTTGCGATTGTTTTGCTCATCCTCTTTTGCCGGTCTTCGCGTATTTACTAGCGTCAGCATATTTGCCGATGATGGATTTGTGCCCACTCCCAGGCGTTTATTTCCGCTTTCGCGAAAGCCGTGACGTGGGTTTCCATTCATTGAAATTCTCTCATACACATCGCCCATGCGACGGTGAGCAGCTATGCGCATAGTTTCTGAGTTTAGAATCGTATCAGCATTGGTGTAATATTGGGGAAATTCCTGGGCGTGATTTCCCGTAAAGGGATTTTCAAAATCGGGATCGTAATAATAAGGAATGTATGCCACGTGATTTATACACGGCTCGAGTAGCAAAGGGTCGGCTTCCCATTTAAAATCATAATTCCCATCAGCTATTACCGATCTCAGGTAATCGGCATTTACATTTCTGTAGATGTTTTTGCCTTCACGCGTGTTTGCATCTGCCTGCACGTGCATGTATAGGCCTGGGCGCGCCGGAGTAATACATTCATGATCTTGATACTGAAAAACGTCAAAGTCTGATCCGTTTAATCCGATCGTTTTGTGATTTTCTATCCAGAGCCACTGCTGAAATTCTGAGTCTGGAATAAAGGGAAGCTTGATGCGCAATACATCGCCATCGGTTTCAAAATCGCGGAGCAAAAAAATGCCTCCTCCTGTTTCGCGACCTATATCGCCGTTTACTTCCAGGTTGTTTTCATCTCTTGCGCTGATTAAAAAATCGTTGCCCGGCTTTTGCCAGCCCAGCCAATATCGATCCCATCCCGAGCAGGTTAGCAGGCTGCTATGCGAAGCCCCCATCATGCTCCAGCCGCCTTGTAGAAAAGTGAAATAACTTTTAAACCCGGCGGAATTTCCACCACCCGCATGAAAATTATTTCCGCCAATAAGCAAATGATTGAGCTCGTGACGCAAAATGCCAAATGGAAAACCATGCCCCCCGGCAAAAATAGAGTAAGTATCTGTGCGCTTCCCATTTATAAATCCCATGCTGCTGCCCGAGGCCATGCCATTGTCTTTTGGAATCTTATGAAAGTTTCTGGTAAAAATCATAACATGGTCAAGTCCTTCAAATGCTTCTCCCGATTTTTCCTTCACACTTCCAAGTTTTGACGAATCCTTCCAGAGGTCAAATTGCTTTAAGTCAAGTCCGCTGTTTGAGCGGAGATTTGTATCGGCGGCTATAATTTTCGCCAATTCCTTAACGAGTGTATAGTTGTTTGCCTTGCCCATTTCCGACATTTTAACGCGGTATAGTTTAGGGAGATAGTCTCCGAGCACAATTAAATTCCCAAGAGATGATTCATTGTAATACCGAGTCATTATTCCAACCGGTTTTTCTTGCCAATCGGTATCGAAAATACTATCGGCATAAGCAGGCAGGCCGCCATCTGGCCATTTTTCTGTGCCTTCTGGTAAATCTTCGAGCTTTGAATCTGTATCGTAATCAACCTCTACGAATACAACGAGGATTCTAAGGGTATCTTTAGTAGTCAGATACCAACCATTTGTACTGTTTTGTTGTGCTGCAGCAAAAAACGATTGGATGAGTAGCACTGCGAAAAGGATTTTTTGAATCATGTTTTAAAGGTAGGGATTTGCTATTAGAAAGAGAATGAAATAGCTTTTAGCCAAAGATTGTGCCGAATCGATTTGAGGTGACTGAAGACGAAATGAATGAGGTGTCCGAAATTTTCTATTTTTACTGATTCGAATCAATTGCGAACCTTTAAAAATTTTCAAATGCAAGATTCACTTCCTCTTCCCGGCAGTGGTTCCAGTCCCTTTCAAGGACTTCACTCTGTTGTAATCTGGTTTGACTATGGACTTGATGACGACGCTAGTTTTTATTCGCTATCGCTTGAATTAGCCACCCTTCTGGAAAATAGCAAAATTGGAATTTACGACGGCCACGAAATGGCAATGGACAATAGTGATGGCTCCTATTATATGTATGGTCCAAATGCTGAAATGCTTTTTAAAGCGGTATTGCCTACGCTGAAAAAATATAATTTTATGGAAGGTGCGAGGGCTGTGCTGCGATTTGGTGATGGAGAGGAAAGTGGTAGGATTGAGGTTGAAGTTTGAGACAAAATGTGAAATAATTCTAACCGCTCAAAAGCAAGAAAAACCATTGTATTAGGTATACTTTAAGTAGGATGATTCACAGTCTATCCAAAAAAATTAGACACACCCTTCATTTTAATAGATTGACCGTTGTTAATCACTCGACGGAAATTAAAACTAACCGCGGATTGTGAACGTAAATATATTGTAAATAAGTGTATTATAAATGTGAACTATGATATCTCCATCTACGCCGTTAAATGAAGAAGCCCGGCTGAAAGAACTTTCTTTATTAGAAATTCTAGATACAATTCCTGAGGAAGAATATGACCAAATTACAGAATTGGCATCCCAGATCTGCGAAGTACCCGTTTCTTTAGTTTCATTAATCGATACAGACCGGCAGTGGTTTAAATCAGCACTTGGTATAGATGCCAAAGAAACACCGCGTGATTATGCTTTTTGTGCCCATGCAATTAATACGCCTAATGAGATCTTTGAAATTCCTGATGCACGAGCTGATCCTCGATTTCGGGATAATCCGCTGGTTACTAGCGGCCCAAATATTGTTTTTTATACTGGTGTGCCATTGGTTACGTCTCATGGTAATGCCCTGGGAACTCTATGTGTAATTGATACAAAGCCAAAAAAGCTCACCACTTTTCAAAAAAAGGCACTTACCACCCTTTCTAACCAAGTAATAAAAAGTTTGGAGCTACGTAAGAGAAATCTGGATATCAAAATTCAGAATGACGAGCTCAAAGAAAAAAACGCTATCTTGAGAGATCTTGCTCATGTTGTATCTCATGATTTAAAATCTCCACTAAATAATATTATTGGTCTATCAAACATTCTTTCAGATCCCGATAAACCGTCGATAGAAATGGTAACAAAGTTCAGCATGCTTATTAAGCAGACGGCCAATGATCTCAAAATTCTTATCGATGATGTCATGAAATATTCCACATCAGAAGATGTTTTAAAATATAAACAAGAATCCGTTTCTCTCAACAAAATTGTGGATGAGTGCAAATCACACTACAATCATTTGCAAGATATTGAGTTTGACATCGATTTAAATTATCACACAGTTACAGGAAATCCGGTTGCCTGGAAGCAGATTATTTTCAATCTGGTTTCAAATGCGGTTAAATACAATGATAAGCCATTGACCTCTATCAGCATTTCGTCCACTTTAAGTGATGACAATTTTATTCATTTTACTGTAAAAGATAATGGAATTGGAATACCGGAGCATTTACATACAGAGGTTTTTAAACCCTTTAGAACGCTAGATTCAAAAACCCGCAACGGTGAAAATTCATCAGGTCTCGGTCTGGCCACTGTAAATAAACTCGTAAAAAGCTTAAAAGGCACAATTGAAATTCAAGCTAATAAACCCCACGGAGCTGTTTTTAGTATCATTGTTCCGGTGAGCCTCAATTAGAGTCTGTCCATAATGTCCGCTTTCATGCCTGTGGCTTGGTCTAAAGCCTTGTCTTGAAAATCGAAGATCAAGCCATTTCGGCATGACAGTCCTTTCGACTTCGCATTTCGACTGGCTCAATAACCACTCAAGACATCGCATCCCGCCCCAGCGGGACTTCTAGATTACGCCCTGCGGTTGTGAGTTGAAAGTACGCATGTTTCCAAAAGTCAATTCCGGGATGACTAGGTAAGGTCTCTTTTTTTTGACCTTGCCTCCAATACGATGATTAAAACCCCGTACTGCTCAAAAAATTCCCATGATTTCATTGGCTATTTTCGGCATTAGCAGAATGACTCTTATGATCATAAAGCGGTTTTTCAAAGCAAAAATCCTAAGATTATTATTCAACGAAATTTTGCGATAGCTGATTAATAAGCAGCCTAATTACACTTTCATTTTAAAAAATAGACGGAATAGCCATTTCTACTGGTTTAGGGCTAATAATCACTCGACGCAATAACGAACTGATGGCAACTCTGCGACGTAGGATTAGAATAAAATTTAATTTATGATATGTCCTTCGATCCCTTCGAATGAAAATAGCCGGCTAAGAGAACTCTTATCGTTGGAAATTCTGAATACAAATCCGGAAGATGAATATGACAAGATTACAGAACTTGCATCGCATATTTGTGGGGTTCCTATATCGCTCATTTCACTAATTGGCAAAGACAGACAGTTTTTTAAATCGACTTATGGAATAAATGCAAAAGAGACTCCCAGAGATCTTGCCTTTTGCGCCCATACAATTAACTATCCAACTGAAATTTTTGAAGTGCCTAATGCAAGTATAGACTACCGATTTCACGACCATCCGATGGTTACTGGGAAGCCAAATTTCATTTTTTACGCCGGTATTCCTTTGGTCTCTTTGCAAGGTCATGCTCTGGGCTCCCTTTGCGTGATTGATCACAAACCCAATAAGCTTGATGAATTTCAGAAAAAAGCACTGAAAACCCTTTCTTTTCAGGTGAGTAAAAGCCTTGAGCTCCGGAAGAACAAATTGGAACTGGAAATCCGGAAGGAGAAACTTAAGGAGAGAAAATTCACATTGACCGAACTCGCCCACCTCATATCCCATGATCTGAAATCGCCAATAAATAACATCATCGGATTATCAGAAGTCCTTTACGACTCTGATCCTCCCTCGCCTGAACTATCAAGAAAACTCAGCAAACTCATTTCTCTGTCTGCCTATAAACTAAAAGATTTAATAGACGCAGTATTAACCTATGCCGCATCAGAAAACTTACCAGAGGAAATACACATCGGCACTTTTTACCAAAACACTAAAAGACCGCAAAGCAAATTATAGGCCTTATCGTTTCTTCTGAATGTGATTTCTCAAAGTTTGATGGAAAGAGATCCAAAGTTTGCATTAATAGCTGAACCAAACTCAAAAGCAATCTCCTTATATGCGAAGGTTTCTGCATAACGTCCCGACCTGGTAAAAATACCAATGGCATTGGTTCTTCCAACCCATAGACCATAACTCAACACAAAAGAGTGAAGACCAACCTAACTTTTAAAGTAGTCGAATTCTACCACTTTAAGATTTCGGTCATACGTCTGTTTCCGAAAAGACAATCGTACATTCTTTTTTTTCGAAAACCCCAAAATAACCCCAAATACCCAAAAATCACCTCAAGACCACTACATTTGCCTCAAACTCGACCAAAATGAATTTCGATAATCTGATCATTTCCAACGAAGGCGCCCTTCGCACCATTACCATAAATCGTCCTGAAAAGCTCAATGCACTAAACAGAGCTGTTATAAAAGAACTCTCAGACGCGCTTTCTCAAGCAGAAAATGACAAGGGAGTTAGAGCCGTGATTCTTACCGGAGCAGGTGAAAAAGCTTTTGTAGCCGGAGCTGATATCAGCGAATTCGCACATTTTAGCAATGAAGAAGGTCAGAAGCTTAGCGCCGAAGGCCACAAGTTACTTTTTAATGCGGTGGAGAAAATGGGAACACCTGTAATTGCCGCCGTAAACGGATTTGCACTGGGCGGCGGACTTGAGCTCGCTATGAGCTGCCACATTCGCGTAGCATCAGACAATGCCCGCGTGGGGTTGCCGGAAGTATCGCTTGGCGTTATTCCCGGATACGGTGGTACACAAAGACTTGCCCAATTTATTGGCAAAGGCCGAGCCCTCGAAATGATTACAACCGCTCAAATGATTACCGCAGCCGAAGCGCACAATATGGGGCTGATGAATCACGTTGTTCCTCAAGTTGAACTGATGGAAAAATGCGTGGAAATAGCAAAGAAAATTATTCGCAATTCTCCCGTGGCTATCAAAGCAGCAATCCGCGCCGTAAATGCGCAATACACCGAAAATGTGGATGGCTACTCAGTTGAAATTGACGCCTTTGGAAGCTGCTTTGGATCAGACGATTTTAAAGAAGGAACTACAGCATTTCTGGAAAAGCGAAAACCAAATTTTAGTGGAAACTAAACCGACTATTTGCCTATGAGCGCACTGCGAAAGCTCGCCGGGCAAACAGCCATTTACGGTGTAAGCAGTATTATAGGAAGGGTGATGACTTTTTTGCTCACGCCCCTATATACCCGTGTGTTTGCGCAAGGTGAGTACGGTGTGGTTACCGAACTTTACGCCCTTGTCGCATTTCTCATCGTGTTCTTGACTTACGGAATGGAAACCGCTTTTTTCAGATTTGGCTCAAAGGCAAAATCTGAGGAAGAAAGAAACCGGATTTTTAGCACATCATTTATTGCCATTCTCGTTACTTCTTGTCTCTTTATTGTGGTTATCCTCCTCAACTTAAATGGGATTTCCAATACGCTGGGATACAGTGACCACCCTGAATACATCGCTTATTTTACCTGGATTGTCGCATTGGATACAATGGCTACAATTCCATTTGCACGCCTGCGATTGCGGAATAAGCCCATCGTTTTTGCCGGAGTGAATTTAATCAGTATTGGTGTCAATATCGGTCTCAATCTCTTCCTGATTTTATACTGCCCTAAGGCATTGGTCGATCCCGATGCTTTTGGCCACAGCTTTATCTCTTCATGGTACAATCCTGCATTCGGTATAGGTTATATTTTCGTAGCCAATCTTGTGAGCAGCGCCGTAAAATTCTTGCTTCTTACCCCATGGATGCGCGGAATTGTGCACGGATTCCACATGCGCATCATTCGCCAGCTTCTCCCCTACGCCCTGCCACTGCTATTGCTCGGGCTGGCGGGAATAGTTAACGAAACATTCGATAGACTTTTCTTTACCAAATTATCCGGACTGCCCGATGATTTGGCAGATGAACAACTGGGAATTTACGGTGCATGTTATAAAGTAGCTATGCTGCTAAGCATTGGAATTCAAGCATATAGATTTGCGGCAGAGCCCTTTATCTTTTCCCTCACCAACAAAGACCGCGATAAAACACAGAGCGATATTATGAAGTATTACTTTATAATTGCTTCTTTTATCACGCTTACTTTACTCTGCTTTTTAGATGTTGCAGTGCGGCTTATCGGCGAAGACTTTAGAGAGGGTATGGACGTAATTCCGATTCTTCTCGTGGCTTACCTTTGCTTTGGGGCAGTTTTTAACCTCTCATTTTGGTACAAGCTAAACGATAAAACGGTTTATGGGATGCTCATAGCGATCGTGGGCGCCGTTGTAACAGTTGTAATGAATATAATCCTCGTGCCAAAAATAGGTTATTATGGATCGGCATGGGCTACACTTGGCGCTTATGTGGCTATGCTCGCCTTATCATACTACCTGGGAAACAAAAAGTATCCGGTAAAATACAACTTAAAGGAAATAGGATTTTATGTATTCTTTGCCGCAGGACTTTATAGCATTCATTACATTCTTAATTTTGACGGATTTATAAAGTATATTTCCGGAGCGGCGGCGGTAATTATTTATGCCGCTGTTGTTTTTAACAAGGAAAAGAAAATTTTAAAAGCGCTTTAAATGGCTATCGTAGAAATAATTAACAAATCTAAACACCCCCTTCCCGCCTATGCAACAGCGCAGAGTGCGGGGGTAGATTTACATGCAAATCTCAGCGAGTCAATAACGCTCGAGCCCTTACATAGAAAGCTCATCCCCACCGGTTTGCACATCGCGCTACCTGTTGGGACAGAAGCTCAAATAAGACCCCGCAGCGGTCTTGCATACAAGGAAGGAATCACGGTTTTAAACGCTCCCGGCACCATCGATGCTGATTATCGCGGAGAGATCGGCGTTTTATTGGTAAATTTGTCAGATAAAAACGTGAAAATTCACGACGGTGAACGCATTGCCCAAATGGTTATTGCCAAATATGAATCGGTTGATTTTAAAGAAGTAGGCACCCTAACCGAAACTGTTCGGGGCGAAGGCGGATTTGGCAGTACCGGAAAAAGATCTTAGAGAAATATGAATATTATTATCCCAATGGCGGGCATGGGAAAACGCCTGCGCCCACACACGCTTACCATTCCCAAACCACTTATTCCCGTGGCCGGAAAACCTATAGTACAGCACCTTGTAGAAGATATTGCCGCGCTGGTGCCAGACAAGCTTAACGAAATTGTATTTGTTACTGGTCGCTTTGGCAAAGATGCTGAAGATCACCTGCTTGAAGTGGCAAAATCATTGGGCGCCATAGGCACGATAGCTTACCAGGACGAAGCGCTGGGAACAGCTCACGCAATATGGTGTGCCAAAGAAGCGCTTCATGGCAAAACCATTGTGGCTTTCGCCGATACGCTTTTCCGAGCCGATTTTAAGCTCGACGAAACGAAGGACGGCGTACTTTGGGTAAAACAAATTGAAGATCCCTCGTCATTTGGTGTTGTAAAACTCGATGATGACGGAGTGATAACAGATTTTGTTGAAAAACCGCAAACATTTGTTAGCGACCTTGCCATGATTGGAATTTACTATTTCAAAAAAGGAGAAGATCTGGCAGAAGAGATAAAATATCTCATCGAAAACGATATTAAAAAAGGTGGCGAGTACCAGCTACCCGATGCTTTGAGACGAATGACTGAAAAGGGTTTTAAATTTGGTCCCGGAAAAGTAGATGAATGGATGGATTGTGGAAATCCAGCCGCCACTATTGATACGAATGAACGCATTCTCCATTGGAAATACCCAAATTCGCAAGTTTCAGCGTCTGCATCAGTAGAGCACAGCGTTATAATTGATCCCTGCTTTATTGGCGAAAACGTTGAAATCAGCAATTCAGTAGTTGGCCCATACGTTTCAATCGGTGCAGGCACAAAGGTAGATTCTTCGCGAATAAAGCGATCTATCGTTCAGCAGCATTCAAAAGTGACTAACTTTATACTAGAAAATTCCATGGTTGGAAATTTCGCTAAAATTGAAAACAAGGCTCAGGTGCTTAGCGTGGGCGACTACAATATCATTGAATGAAAAACGTATTTCGTTTACATATAATTCTTGGATTAATATTGGGACTTGTGGGGTTTTCGGCTTGCAAAACAGAGAAATCTGCAACAGCATCTACCCAAAAACCCGGGCAGCGAAAAGAACTCTCATCTAAGGAGTTACGCGATTTTACCGTGGCTTATATGGATGCCAACAAGGCCAAAATTCTCGGCAATTTCAGCGAAGCCATAAAATTGTTTCGCGAGTCGCTTCAAATTGATCCCACCAGTGCTGCCGCCCGGTATGAAATAGCCCGAATTTATGCCGAGGACAGCAATTTTCCTTCAGCACTTAGCTATGCCAAAGAAGCTTATGACCTGGAACCTGAAAACATTTGGTATGCCCAATTCCTCGGACAGCTGTATTCAGAAATGGGAAAAATGGAAGAAAGTATTGCCATTTTTAGAGAAATCGTAAAATCCCATCCCAACGACTACGGTTTTTATTTTAATCTCGGCGCTTTACTTTCCGCTCAAGGCAAATACGACGAAGCGCTACAACTCTACAACGATCTCGAAAAAAGAATAGGAACATCTCAGGAGCTTTCGTTGCAGCGCCAAATGATTTACATTGATAAAGGAGATTTTGATAATGCGCTAAAGGAAATTGATAAGCTAATTGCGACAAATCCTGAAGAATTGAGACTCTATGGAATGAAGGCAGAGATTTTTCAGCAAGTCGGCCGTGAAGACGATGCGCGCAAACTCTACGAGGAAATGCTTGATATGGAACCCGACAATGGATTGGTTTTGCTTTCGCTCCACGATATTGCCAAGAAAAATGGAAAGCAATCAGAAGCCAACGAATATCTCAAACGCGCTTTTGGTTCTTCAGAGCTTTCGATAGATGTAAAGGTTAATATCCTTCTGAATTATTTGAACTCCAACGATTTTAATAAGAACCGCGATTTCATTCTTTCGCTCACGCGTGAAATGGAGAAGGCACACCCCGACGAGGCCAAATCGTATGCTGTACAGGGCGATATTTACTACAATTTGAGTCAGCTCGACTCGGCGAGAGTAAAGTTTCGCAAAGCCGTGGCTATTGATCCCAACAGGCCTCCAATTTGGCAACAGATTCTGACCATTGACTCACAGCTCAACGATTTTGAAGCACTTAAAAGCGAAAGCGAAAAAGCACTGGAATATTTTCCGCAGCAACCCATATTTTATCTTTTCAATGGCATTGCGCTTCTGCAAAATAAAGAAGCAGAAAAAGCTGTAGAATCTCTTAATACAGGAAAAAACCTGGTTGTAGACAACAACAAACTTCTGGCGCAGTTTTACGCTTCTCTTGGCGACGCTTATCACGAGCAGAAAGATCACGAAAGCAGCGATCAGTCTTATGATATGGCACTGAAGTATGATCCGCAAAACACTATTGTGCTCAACAACTATGCATATTACCTTTCTTTGCGAGAAATAAATCTTGAAAAAGCAGAGTCGATGGCTAAAAAGGCCAATGATTTAAATCCGGATGTTGCTTCATTTCAAGATACGTATGGATGGGTTCTCTATATCCGCCAAAACTATCAAAACGCACTTTTCTGGATTGAAGAATCCCTAAAAAATGGGGGCGGTACAGACCCAACAGTTCTGGAACATCACGGCGATGTATTATTAAAATTAAACCGCACAAAAGATGCTGTAAAGGCGTGGCAAAAAGCATTGGATGCCGGCGGCGAAACGGACGATCTTGGCCCTAAAATTGAGCAATACCAAGCCGCAGAATAGATGAGAAAAACCACCATTTTAGTATTTGTTGCCGCTACCCTCTCTGTAATGAGCTGTAAAACGAGGCGTGCTGTAGAAAAAAGCCCCCTTTTTCCGCTAAGTGAAAACGCGCTCTTAGACCTGGTAGAGCAAAACTCATTTGAGTATAAGTCTTTCAGCAGCAAACTCTTGGTATCAGCCGATATGCCCGAACAAAAGGGATCGTTTAAGGTAAATATGCGTATGCAGAAAGATACCGTAATCTGGATGAGCGTAACACCGGCACTGGGCATTGAAGCGGTACGTGTACTGATAGAGCCAGATACCCTAATGTTTATCAATAAGATGAAAGATCAATACTTTGCCGGCGGGTATAGCTCCATAGACAGCCTGCTTCAGTACGCCACAAAATTTGAATTTCTGGAGAATTTACTTGTGGGAAATGCTGTAGAAATTGAGTCAAATGAAAAATACAATTCCGTAGTAGATGAACTCTATTATGTGCTTCAAACGAAGGTAAAGCGAAAGGTTAAAAAAGCGGTAGAAACAAGTATTAAACCCAGTAAACGCGACTCGGTTTACGGCGAGATTTTAAAGCCCAAAAAGTTTGATAAAGCGACTGAAAAACTCGATGATCAAGATTTGATTGTGAAAAGATATTACATCCGCGCAAGCGATTTTAAAATTTCTCGCGTTAATATTGACGATTTACAATACGGCAGGTTTGTAGAAATATCATATAGTAATTTTGAAACCTTCGATGGACAAGTTTTGCCTTTGAAAATTTTTATAGATATACGCACACCAACTGAAACATCAAATATAGTAATTGAGCATTCGCGAATAAAAGTAAATGAATCCCAAAGCTATCCGTTTAAAATACCGAGCAGCTATGAACCAATGGATTAGATTAGGTTTATTCATGTTTCTATTCTGTGGTATGGCTTTAAATAGTTATGCTCAGGATAAGGACAAACAAGAGCTTCAAAAAGAGCGTGATCGCATTTCGCAAGAGATTTCGCTTACCAATAAGCTTTTGCTGGAAACCCGAAATAACCGAAATAAGGTAGAGGGTGAACTCTCGCTAATCAACAAAAAAATCAATCTTCGTGAAGACTTGATCAGAAGTTTGCGCGGAGAAATATCCCTTTATAACCGAAGAATTGCTGCAAATCGAGAAAAAATCGATAATCTGGAAAAGGAGCTCACGGCGCTAAAAGATAACTATGCCGAAATGGTTCGTTTTGCCCAGCGTACACATAGAAGCGAAGACAGGCTGATGTATATTTTTGCTTCCGCAGATTTTTTTCAGGCGGTGAAGCGTATCAGATATTTAAAACAATATACCCATTACCGTCAGGATCAGGCAAACGAGATAGTAGCGACACAAGATAAATTGAATAAGCTAAATGCCGGTTTGCTCGACGTTATTGCCGAAAAAGACAAGCTTATCTCTTCCGAAGAAAGCAATAAAAAAGAACTCACTTCAGATCTAGCTGAACAAAAAAGTACCGTTTCAAATCTCCAGCAGGAAGAGAAAACATTAATCAAGAAACTCAAAAAGCAGGAAAAACAACGCGAGGAGCTCAACAAAGAAATTCAACGAATTATTGAAGCAGAAATTCGCGCTTCGAAAAAAGACAATGCCGGTGTATTTGCTCTAACACCCGAGGCGGCCGCACTTTCGGCGAGTTTTGAGAAAAACAAAGGAAAATTGCCGTGGCCTGTGGAGCGAGGTGTTATTACATCGCGATTCGGAAATAATCCTCACCCCGTGCTGGCGGGAATTACCGTGCCAAACAATGGTGTAAACATCGCTACAAATGCCAATGCCACCGTAAGAGCGGTTTTTGAAGGTACCGTTTCGGCGGTTTTCAGCATTCCTGGAGCGGGGCAAAATATTATTATCAACCACGGAGGGTATAGAAGTGTGTATTCAAATCTAAAAGATGTGTATGTCACCAAAGGTCAAAAGGTTGAAAATAAGCAATCTATAGGCACAGTTTTGACTGACGATGGCTCGGGAAAAACAGAATCTCACCTGGAAATATGGAAGGTTGACCAGTCTGGAACGACCAAACAGGATCCTGCTTTGTGGATTTACAAGCAATAACCTTGCACCACATCCTTTTTTTGTACTTTTGTAAAAAATAAAAGCTATGCTGCTTTCAATAATATTAGGAATGATTGGATGGCCACAGGTTGTCCTGATTGCTGTAATTGTTTTACTGCTTTTTGGCGGTAAAAAAATTCCCGAAATGATGCGTGGGCTTGGCAAGGGTATGAAAGAATTTAAAGATGCCACCAACGAAGACACCACTAAGGGAAAAAACAATACATCAACCGAAGAAAAGTAAGATTTATTTGTGAATTCCTACCGCTCCTTAGAAGCTATCCAAAGTGATTTGTCTGCCGAAATAATTGATATGCCCTCATTGGTAAATCACTACTTGCAGCGCATTGAAGAAACTGTAGATTTAAACATATTCCTTGAGGTTTTCAAGTCTGAAATCCTGGATAAGGCTGCAGCTGTTCAATCAAAAATCAAAGCTGGAAATGCGGGTAAACTGGCAGGAATGGTTATTGCCATCAAAGACAATATCTGCTATAAAGATCACAAAATTAGCGCTTCATCTAAGATTCTCAAAGACTTTGAATCGCTTTACAGCGCTACAGCCATTAATCGATTGCTTGCAGAAGATGCATTGATTATTGGACGTGTAAACTGTGACGAGTTTGCAATGGGTGGATCGAATGAAAATTCCGCATACGGCCCGGTTAAAAACCCAGTCAATAAAGATTACGTACCGGGAGGCTCTTCAGGTGGCTCGGCCGCCGCAGTTGCAGCAGACTGTTGCCTTGTAGCTCTAGGAAGCGATACGGGAGGTTCTATTCGTCAGCCGGCTTCTTTTTGCGGAGTAGTTGGTATTAAGCCCACTTACGGCCGAATTAGCCGTCACGGTCTTATAGCATTTGCATCTTCTTTTGATCAAATCGGGCCGCTTTCACAAAGTGTTTCAGATGCTGCACTTGTTCTGGAAATTATGGCGGGCAAGGATTCGATGGATACCACAAGCAGCTCTCAAAAAGTAGATGCTTACAGCGATTTTTCCGAAAATCCCAAACCACTTAAAATCGGTTTTATCCAGGAGTGCCTTGACAGCAAATCGCTTGACCCTGAAGTAAAGGAGAGTCAGCTGAAGCTAATTGAACAGCTGCGCGCAGAAGGTCATACAGTTGACCCTGTAAGGCTTGAAGAATTAGACTATTTAGTGCCCACTTATTACGTTTTAACCACCGCCGAGGCTTCGTCTAATTTATCGCGATACGACGGTATTCACTATGGTTACCGCAGCAGTGCAGCTACAGATATTGAATCAACGTATTTAAAAAGCCGCACCGAAGGATTTGGAAAAGAAGTAAAGCGCCGCATTATGCTGGGCTCTTTTGTACTTAGTGCCGGATACTACGATGCATATTATGGGAAAGCACAAAAAGTACGTCGCCTGATAAAAGAAAAAACCGAATCTCTTTTTGAAGATTACGATCTATTGCTCTCTCCTACTACGCCGGCTACCGCGTTTAAATTTGGAGCAAATATGGACGATCCGATAAAAATGTATCTCGAAGATATTTTTACTGTTCATGCGAATTTAGTAGGCACCCCGGCCATATCGCTACCGCTTTTTAAGCACAGCAAGTCAGGATTGCCTTTTGGAGCCCAATTTATGAGCGCCGCATTTAACGAAAAGTTGCTTTTAGACTTTTCGCACAACTTAATGAACATCGTCGCGTTAAAAGCATAATAAATTCTTTCCTTTTTTCTTCTTATTTTTAGGCTCATTTGTCAAACCTTCGTACGCGAGATGCGTATAGATTGGCAACCCTTAAATAAAAAAATAATGCCACTCGGAATCCACATTAAGCAACTATCTGTGCTACTTGGCTTTATCGCCTTTTCGGCAAATGCCTCCCATGCCATTAGCCTCACAGATTCTACGAAAGTCACTGAAGGTGACACTTTAGTTGCGGAAATTTTTCCGGACGATCCTGTGCTTATCGCAATGGATAGCTTATGGGCTGACGAACGCCTGCACTGGCAAAACTTTGACGGTGACACAATCTGTCAGAATATTTACAACTATCCCTGTGGCTTTATTCCAGAATATAACGACTCTATTCTTATGAGCCGTCTGGAAGTATTAAATCAAGCTACTCCACTCGACCTGGAATACAACCGATACGTAAAAGCTTTTATTGCCCTTTATGTAGATCGCAAGCGCGAACTCACATCACGGGTTTTAGGTCTTTCCGAACTTTATTATCCATTGTTTGAAGAGAAATTAGATCAATTCGACATTCCAATCGAGCTAAAACACCTCGCGGTGGTTGAATCTGCATTAAATGCATCTGCCCGCTCAAGGGTTGGCGCATCAGGTCTATGGCAATTTATGTACAATACAGGCCGTATTTACGGTTTGGAGGTAGATTCTTATGTTGACGATCGCAGTGATGCCTATAAAAGTACCATTGCGGCTTGTCGCTATATGCGCTATTTGTATGGCATATACGGCGACTGGAATATGGTTTTGGCAGCTTATAATTCCGGCCCGGGAAATGTCAATAAAGCTATACGCCGCTCTGGCGGCAAACGCGACTATTGGGGAATAAGAGATTACTTGCCACGCGAAACGCGTAGCTACGTACCTGCTTTTATCGCTGTAAATTATGTAATGAATTATGCCGCCGAGCACAATATCTACCCTGCAAAACCAGAATTTCTGTAT
Organism: Cryomorpha ignava; assembly: GCF_010686655.1. Classification (GTDB taxonomy): domain Bacteria; phylum Bacteroidota; class Bacteroidia; order Flavobacteriales_D; family Cryomorphaceae; genus Cryomorpha; species Cryomorpha ignava. Next base: position 280,766 of record NZ_JAAGVY010000001.1, read on the forward strand.
GCCCAGGTCGATACTATTCAAGTTTGTAGGAAAGCAACTTTTGATCAAATAGCACATTTTACGGGTATGACCGTTGCTCAACTCGAGCTCCTAAACCCAAGTTTAAAACGCAATGTTATTCCCGAGAGTCCGAGATGCAGATCCCTTTACCTTCCGGTAGAAGCTATAGGTATGTATTTGGCTAATGAAGACAGCCTCTATCACTATAATGAAGACGCTCCGCAGCCAGTAGATGGTATTGTGGTAGAAGATGTGGTAAATTATTATACCGTGAAGCGTGGCGATGTACTTGGTGTTATTGCGCAGCGAAACGGAGTGGGTCTTTCTGATCTTCGCGCATGGAACAACATTCGTGGAAACACGATACATCCTGGACAAAAACTGGAAATAAGAAAAACAGTAGAAACAAAAGCTGGCGAAGAAACACTGGCAGAAAAGCCAAAACCCGCCTCAACTAAAACTGTTACAGCATCCACAAGTGGCACGAAATCTGTTGGGAATAGCCCTGTTGATCAGAAGTTTCACACGGTTCAATCTGGCGATACGCTTTGGGATATTGCAAAAATGTATCCCGGAATCTCGGTCAATGACATTAAATCTGCAAATTCTGATTTAAATTACAACCGCTTAAAACCCGGACAAAAAATTAAAATTCCGCCTACCTCATGATTCTAAGATTTCGTTTGCTCATTGCTCTGCTTATAGCCTTAATTACTTTTTCAAATTGTACAGACCAAGCTAGCCAACGAAGTCTTCCGCGCCACTCGGGTATGCCAGGCGAGGTTCTAATTATTATGCCCGATAATACTTATGATGCCGCTCCCGGAGATAGCCTGCGCGCGCGATTGGAAACGCTATACCCACAGTTACCACAAGGCGAACCTTCATTTTCTGTACTTCATTTTACTCCCGCGCAAATGAGTAAAATGCTCCAAAACCATCGAAATATTATTGAAGTAGTAATAGGCCCAAACGCTGAAGGTGAGAATAAAATCTCGTTTCAAAAGGAAAAATGGAGTAGCGATCAGCTTTTTATTAAGATAACGGCAACAGACGAAGAAGCTTTTTATAAACTCCTTGATTCAGAGTTTGATAAAGTGACATCTCTCCTCAATAAAACCGAGATAAATCGAATTCAGTCGCGCTACCGAGATCATGGAAACACTGCTTTGCAAGAAAAAATCGAAAACGAATATGGTGTATCTATCTATCTTCCAGATGATTTTAAAGTTGCTAAAGAAAGTAACAATTTTTTGTGGATTCGCCGTGAGCGCGTTAAATACATGGGCAATACGCCTCACGATATTACGCAGGGAATTTTCATTTTTAAATATCCTTATACTTCTGATTCTGCGCTTACGCAATCGGCAGCGCTGTCTGTTCGCGATTCGCTTTTAAAAGAAAACGTCCCTGGACCAAAAGAGGGAACTTATATGACCACCGAATATAAATATCCTCCCACATCTGAAGTTATAAACCTCAACGACCGGTACAACCTCCTTACGCGAGGCTTATGGAAAACTGAGAATTACTTTATGGGCGGATCATTTATGGCATTAACAACCACTTCTAATGACAACAGAAATGTGGTTTCTATTTCGGGTTTTGTCTTCGCCCCTAAATTTGATAAACGGGAGTACACACGCGAAATCGAAGCCATTTTACGATCAGCAACCTTTCCTGAAATCCCCTAAATTTAGGAGTTTTCGGAAATTGTGTATAAAAGCCTCAATTTTTTGTATGATTTATGATGTAGATGTTGCACCTTTAGTGTTGCAATATTTGTTATGAATTATACTGAGCTACAATCGTTTTTCCATCACCACTGCAAGATTAAATTGCGGTCGGGTAAAGAAGTGTTTGGTGTAGTTTGGAAAGACCTTCCCGAAACAGATAAAGCAATATACTTCGCGAGTTATATTGAGCACAAAAAATTAATGTCGCAACAAATAGCCACCAATTCTGACCCTGCCAAGCTCCTAAAGCTCGAAATAGACGATATTCTGGGAATTGAGCCTATTGTTTCTTAATGGGTTTTTTGTCTTTGGTTTTTAGTTCTTGGACACGTCAATTGCACTTCCCCTCTTCACACCTCCCTCAATGCCCAACTTAAATAGCTGGTTCATAACACTGATAAAGAACACATTATACCCGTAAAAGCTTACTTATTTTTTGCTTATTGAATATTGCCTATTGCTCATTGCAAATTGCCTATTGCTCATTGCCTATTGCTCAATCCCTTCAAGTCGCAATAAAAACGCATATTCAAGTGCCACTTCTTTAAAGCGTTCAAACCTGCCAGATGATCCTCCGTGGCCGGTATCCATGTTTGTAACCAGAAATAAGTCGTTTGTATCGGTTTTCAATTCACGCAGCTTCGCAGTCCATTTAGCCGGCTCCCAGTACTGCACTTGAGAGTCGTGTAAACCTGTGGCTATCAAGAGTGAGGGATAGTTTTGCTTTTTAATATTGTCGTAAGGCGAATAGCTCATTATATATTCAAAATACTCCTTATCATTTGGATTTCCCCACTCGTCGTACTCACCTGTAGTAAGCGGAATAGTTTCATCGAGCATGGTATTAATTACATCCACAAAGGGAACTTGTGCCACTATCCCATTCCACATTTCGGGCTCCATATTTATTACGGCACCCATTAGCAAACCACCGGCACTACCGCCCATAGCATACAGATGACTTGAAGATGTGTAATTCTTTTCAATTAAGAATTTACCACAATCGATAAAATCGTAAAATGTGTTTTTCTTCTTGAGCAATTTTCCATCTTCATACCAATCGCGACCCATTTCCTGCCCGCCGCGTATATGTGCTATGGCAAAAGCAAACCCTCTATCAAACAAGCTAAGGCGTTGCGAACTAAAATACGCATCCATTGAAATACCATAAGACCCGTACCCATAAAGCAGTAGCGGCTGTTTACCATCCTTTTTAAATCCCTTTCGGTAAACGATAGAAATTGGTACAAGTGTGCCATCGCGTGACTCTGCAAAAATGCGCTCTGAAGTATAATTTTCCGGATCGAAATCACCAATTACCTCCTGTTGCTTAATTAACTCCGATTCCTTGGTATTCATGTTATAATCAAAAACAGAATTAGGCGTGGTGAGCGAGGTGTATCCATATCGTAACACTTCCGAATCTATTTCTTCATTTGTTGAAATATACGCCATGTAGGCAGGATCTTTAAATGAAATATAATGATCGCTTTTCATATTCTTCCATGGCAATACATGAAGCTTTGTAAGCGCGTTATTGCGCTCTTCGAGCACGAGGAAATCCTTAAAAACCTCAAATCCATCAATATAAGTATCTGCACGATGTGGAATTACTTCAGTCCAATTATCTTCTCCAGGGTTTGATATCGGGGCTTTCGAAATTTTAAAATTCTTGGCGCCATTCGCGTTATTTCTGATATAAAAATTTCCTCCAAGGTGCTCTACATCATATTCAAGACCTCGCTTTCGCGGATTTACAACCTTGAAGTCACCGGTGGGATTATCGGCTGCGAGATATTTAAATTCGCTTGTGAGCGTACTACCCGAGTTAATAAAAATGTAATCGCCTGATTTTGAAAGATAAGCGTGGGTATAAAAAGTGTCATCCTTTTCATCAAACACCATTTTATCGTCAGATTGCGGTGTCCCGAGAATATGTCTAAATATTTGAAATTCGCGAAGCGTACCAGGATCTTTTTTGGTATAAAAAACCGTTTTATTATCCTTTGCCCATGCCGTACTTCCCGTAGTGCCTTCAAGAACATCTACCAGATATTCGCCTGTAGTCAGATTTTTGAAACGAATGCTGTAGATTCTTCGGCTAAGGGTATCTTCTCCATAAGCAATCATCTTATTGTTGGGACTTACATTCGTGCTGCCAATAGCAAAATAAGCTAAATCTTTACTCAATATATTGGCGTTGAGCATAATCTCCTCTTCCTTAGAGTCCTGTACTTTCCTACAGTAAAAAGGTTGTTCATTGCCCTCTTCATATCTTGTATAATACATGTAACCATTAGAAAGATACGGCGCAGAAACATCTGTTTGGGCTATGCGACTTTTTATTTCTTCAAAAAGGCTTTCACGCAATGCTTTTACATCGGCAAGCTCTTTCTCAGCATAGGCATTCTCAGCGTTTAGGTAATCAGTTACATCTTGATTTTCGCGTTCGCGCAACCAGAAATAATTATCACTTCGCTCAATGCCGTGCTCATTCGAAGTTACGGCAAGCTTTTTTGCAATGGGAAAGTCGGGTTTCGTTTTTTCTTTGGTAATGTTCATTTCACAGGAACTTATTAATAGACAGAATATAATGATATGTGCGATCAGGTTTTGGTTGGTTGTTTTCATGATCGAAAATTTTTGTTGTTAGCGACAAATCTCACGAAAAAATCTCAATCAAAACAGGTAATGATTTTATTTCACCAAGTCCTTCGAGATGAATTTGGTAATATTCTACAAGAGCGTGCAGCAGTTTTCGTCTATCGGTATTTGTCAATTCACCTATTTTTTGATCAAATCCTGCGAGCGACATTTCGTAAAGAAACCAAGACAAACGAGGTTCAAGCATGTGGAGAGAGCTATTTCTATCGGTAGTATATAAGCCATTCAATAGGTCAAACCAGTTGCTTTTTTCGCTCCATTTCCCGGAAGGGTGAAAACCAAAAAAACGGGTAAGCTTAATGAGTAGAATCAGGTGAAAGTTGGTAGAATTCTCATCGTCGGCAAAATATTCGAGTGCCGAATCTAAAAAATCGTAAAGTTCTTCATCGGCAGATTCTACACGAAGGGCTTTGTATAAAAATTCGGCCAGAAACATAGAAGTCGCTGCCTTAACAGGGTGACCTGAAAAGCCGGAGCCAGGTTTGACGGTAAGTCCCGTAAGACTTTGCACTTGGTTTTTTTCGCGGAAGCGGCATACAATTTCGACTCTTGTAAGTGGTTGTAGGGCTGCAGATTTACCTCCTTTTTTGCCAATGCCGCGAACCATAAAAGGTGTTTGCCCAAATTTTCGGGTGTAGATGGTTGCAATTGCCGATGAGCTGGAATAACTCACTTTTTTGAGGACAATCCCTTCTGTGGTACCAGGCATTACTTCACAACCAATATCTTACTCACACAGGTTGATTCGCCCTCGCTATCGCTTGAAAGCGCAAAATAAACTCCTGTTGCAACCCGCTGTCCATCAGTGTTTTTTCCATCCCAAATAGCAGTTCCACCATTAGACACTGTCTTAAAAATGAGATTCCCGCGAGTGTCTGTAATTCTAATCTGACTATCGCGTAAAAGGCCGGTAATAGAAATTGGTCCGGTATAATTTTCGCGAACCGGATTTGGAAATACCGAAGTACAATTGTTTTCTCTCTGGCCAAGCGTGGCATCCGAAATATACGAAACAAGACCCTCTTGAGTGGCGATAAACACCTCGCCGGTTTTATTATCAATTACAATATCATTTATTTGATTGCTTATGAGCGGACTATTTTCGGAGGTGAATCGCTGTATCTCCTCTGTGCCATCTTCTGACATTAAAAACACCCCTGCTCCAAAGGTTCCTATCCATTTTCTATTGGCTCCATCTATGGCAATTGTGCTTACTGCCTGACCTTCTAGAAGATATTGAAAAATTCCATTTTGCTGAACCAGAATACGACGTGCATCCGAAAAGTTATTTGTAAGCGCATCAAAAGGCGAGTAAAATACTGCGACACCATCGGTTGTACCTACCCATATTTCGCCGTCAAGGTCTTCGGTAATACATTGCACTTCATTTGTGGGCAATCCGCCACCGCCAACCTCGGCTGTCAATACTCTCAATTTATCATCAGATTCGTCAGTTAGCGAATTTCCGGTATCAAAAACAACAATTCCGCCTCTGTTCAATATCATCCATAACTGATCTTGCTGATCAATAAGAATATCAGTTAAAACTTTGTTTGTGGAAATCCCTTGAGGACCAAGCAAGTCAAAGCTTTTCCACGCCCCTTCGGGTGTTCTTACTGATAAAGGTCTATCTGTTCGTGCGTTTGTAACCCATAAATTTTTGGACTGATCTTTTACAATTCCTGCTACGCCCACCCATTCTAAACCATCATTTCGCGGACCTCCTATCCAAGATCCCAGCGAAGAATTCGTTTCGTTATATAGCGTATCAATCTCCTGATTCTCAACCGAAAGCAAGCCGCTGTAAAAAGATCCGATATACACCTGATTTTCATCATCCGGGTCAATATAAATCTTTGGAATATCAAAAAACAGTCCGTCCAGTAACATGGGGTCTGTGGTAGCCGTATAGTTGTTCCATGATCCATCTATATAACTGTAAAATCCATCAAGTCTGTAATTATTATTCCAAGTGCCCGGGCGTTGTGGTTCGCCTGTGCCAACCCAAAGCTGCTCAAATTTAAAATCCAGGTCAAAACTACTGTTATTGGCGGGTCCGTCGGGGTAAATGAATTCAAAAGTATTATCTACATTTCTTTTTACAAGCCCTATATTCCTATCGGCAATCCACATTACTCCTTCGGCAGTTGCGGTAACCGCATTGGCTGACATAGATTGCTCACCATAATCTGTAATCTGAATTGCTGGACCAAGTCCGTCGGGACGTTTAAGTTCTGTATAATAACCAGCTGTGAGCGCCAGCCCGCCGGGAGTAGACTTAACCTTAGATATATCAGCAGAGCCGTTCACCCCTATCCAGGAATAATCAGTATTTCGGATATATAATGCTGGGAAAGAGGCTGTTGGTAAATTAATATAGAGCTTCCCGTCTTGTGCCGCACAATTTTTTACATTGTCGAAAGGGGCCGGGGTTGAAAGGTCGAGGGTCCAATTGGAAAAAATGGTCAAATCATTCGCAAGCGATCCATAATACAACCCTTCATTTGTCGCCGCAAAAAGAGTGTCATTAAGCACGGCGGTTTCGTTTATAGATACATTCCCAACAGCGGTTATACCGTAAGTATCACTTACCTCAATCTTTTCCGTATCAAACTCCAAAATACCTACACCGGTAGAAATAAAAGCCGTGTTTCCATTGTATGAAATATGCCTGATAGCCTTATCGCCTACAACAGAACTATTCTTAATATCTGCGAAGTTTCTGATATTATTGCCTGAAATAATATCTATATTCCCATTGGCGTAACCAATAAACACGTTGTTTTCAAGTGTCGAGGCACTAATAGAAACGATATTTATATCAGAGAGCCCATTGACTTTATTCAATCTTGTCAGACTATTATCTTCAGTATCGTAAATGAAAATAGAGTTCCGGTTTGCCACATATACCTTCCCATTTAGGATGTCCAAATCAATGGTTCGTGAATAATTGAGGTAATCTTTCCAGGTGCCAATGGCACTTTGGGCGCTGCTATTCAGGCTGGTAATCGCCACGATAAGCATTAGCAAAACGTTGTAAATATATTTCATCTTAGATTGACTTAACGCAAAATAAACGTTTTTGATATGAGAAACTGTAAATTTCTGAAAAGACATTTAAATATTCTTGGAAACCTGTACCTTTGCGGCAGTATTGGCTCGGTAGTTCAACTGGATAGAATATCAGATTTCGGCTCTGATGGTTGGGGGTTCGAACCCCTCCCGGGTCACAAGCAAAACCCCAAATGCTTTTTTGCATTTGGGGTTTTTTAATCCAAAAGGTGCTTCAAGCTTGCTTGTAAAGCACCTTTTGGATTAAAAAACCAGGCGTGCATTTTCGCACGCCGGTCGGTTTTACTTGTGTGGATCAATTAACGATTGAGGGTTCACGAAGTAACCCCGACCTTGCCGAGAGACTTTCCTGTTTCTCATTTATACTAAAGGTCAAATTTCTTGTAAAGCAATACTGGGATTAGAAAACCAGGCGGACATTTTCGCATATAGATTGATTTTGCTGGGAGCCGCAAGATGACGGGATAGTTCGATTACATTGTCTTTAACATTGGAATCGCTAATGAGGTAAAGAGCTAACTAACCCCACTGAGCGGGTTTTTTCACCACTGGGGAGTACTGGTGTGGGGAGCGCTGGCGCGCTTTTGAATTTTACCGCCAAGTGCGCAAAGTTTAAGTTCGTTTTGGTGTGATAGCTTTGAGAGCGCTAAGGCGTGCAAGCACGCTAAGAAAGTCGCAAAGGAATGAAGGGAGGGCTGCGCCGTTGAACTGAGCAGTTCAAAACCGCTCGTGAATCCAGTTGAGAAACTTTATCCCATAAAAAAACCCTAAAGCATCTTTCAACTTTAGGGTTTCTATGAGGTCACGAGCAGATTTTTTTCACAAGTGTTTATTTTCAATGGTGTTCAAAGAGGGCTGCGCCGTTGAACTGAGCAGTTCAAAACCGCTCGTGAATCCAGTTGAGAAACTTTATCCCATAAAAAAACCCTAAAGCATCTTTCAACTTTAGGGTTTCTATGAGGTCACGAGCAGATTTGAACTGCTGTACACGGTTTTGCAGACCGTTGCCTAACCGCTCGGCCACGTGACCTTATTTTGTGTTAGGATTGCAAAAATAGAAATTAAACTGACTAAGTAAGCAAACCTTTGTAAAAATCATGCGAATACTATGATTCTATCAGTACCGCTACCTCTTCTACATCGCCATTTATTGGCGGTGTGAGCTTGCGAACTTTTACACTAACACGCTCAATTCTACGGTCGCTCTCCTTAATTCGTTTCAAAATTCTGTGAGCAACCTGCTCAATAAGTTTAGATCGTACAGCCATCTCCTCCTCCACAATCCGGTTTAAAAATACATAATCAATTGTGTCGTGCAGCTTATCGCTTGTAAACGAATCTGTTAAGTCGGCGTGCACGCGCAAATCTACAATGTAGTTCCCTCCTATTCGCTCCTCTTCGGCAAGGCAACCGTGATAGGCATAAACTTTTATTCCGCTGACTTCTATGGTATGCATTAGCTCAGTTTATCAATTCCGGTTTTCATTCGATCCAGACTTTCCTCTTTTCCGAGCAGAGCCATGATTTCAAACAGGCTGGGCCCCATGCCCTCGCCCGTTACTAGCAAACGCAGGTTTGGCAGCACCGCTCCCATTCCCAGGCTTTCCCGTTCCAAAAAGGCTTTAAAAACCACTTCGATTTCCGAAGAGTCAAAATTTTCGATCTTTTCAAAATCTCCCATTAGTGAACGCATACGATCTGGAGTATCTTCTTTCCATTTTTTACTTACCGTTTTCTCGTCATAAGTTTCAGGTTTCTCAAAAAGGTAGATTCCCCCGGTTACAATTTCGGGTATGAATGATGCGCGCTCCTTCATTAATGTGCACACGCCTGCAAGGAATTCGTCAGATTTTTGATAGCCCATTTCTTCAGAAATTGGCTTTATGGCTTCCGCCAATTCGGCATCGGTCTTAGAACGCAAATACTGCTGATTGAACCATTTTGTTTTATCCGGATCAAACTTCGCTCCTGCTTTTCCAACACGCTCGAGCGTAAAAGCCTGAATAAGCTCATCCATTGAAAATAGCTCTTGCGTAGTTCCGGGATTCCATCCTAAAAAAGCAAGCATATTTATAAAAGCACCCTTAAAATATCCTTGTTCGCGGTATCCACTCGATATTTCGCCAGAACTTGGGTCTTTCCACTCAAGTGGAAATACAGGAAAGCCAAGCTTATCGCCATCGCGCTTGCTCAATTTCCCATTTCCATCCGGTTTTAAAAGTAACGGAAGGTGAGCAAATTTGGGAGCTTCCCAACCAAACGCCTCATAAAGCAAAACGTGAAGCGGAGCCGATGGCAACCATTCTTCTCCACGTATTACATGCGTGATTTTCATTTTATGATCGTCCACGATATTGGCAAGGTGGTACGTGGGCATTCCATCACTTTTAAAAAGTACTTTGTCATCAAGCGTATCGGTATTTACCAAAACCCATCCACGAATAATGTCATGAACGCGAACCTCTTCTTTTCGAGGCATTTTAAATCGAATAACGTAGGGCATACCTTCAGCTATTTGGTTTTCAACATCATCGCTGCTCATTGTTAGTGAGTTGCGCATTGTTTCACGAGTTATTGTATTGTACTGCGGCGATGCAACTTTTGCCAGTTTTAAGCGATCGCGCATCTCTGTAAGCTCTTCCGAAGTATCAAATGCATAGTACGCCTTGCCATCTTTGATCAATTGCTCGGCGTATTCTCTGTACGACCCTTTTCGGTCGCTTTGGCGGTACGGTCCGTATTCTCCGCCAAATCCCGGGCCTTCATCGGGTGTAATTCCACACCACTTTAATGCTTCTATTACATATTCTTCCGCTCCGGGTACAAACCTCGTCTGGTCAGTATCTTCTATCCGTAGCAAAAAGTCTCCGCCGTGTTTTTTGGCAAATAAATAATTGTACAAGGCTGTGCGAACTCCACCAATATGAAGGGGTCCGGTTGGGCTGGGCGCAAATCTTACACGCACTTTAGCATCGGTCATATTCTCTCAAAATTTGGGTGCAAAGATATATGTTTTGATTTGAAGCTTATCTTCGCAGCAGGATGGAAAATAGCCTTGATTACGAACTGATTGATTTTGGCAATGGCAGAAAGCTTGAGCGGTTTGGAAAATGTATTCTAAACCGACCGGAAATACTGGCCAATAAGCCAAAAACCCTGAGCAATGAAGCCTGGCAAAAAATGGCTCATGGACAGTATTCTGATTCTGGAAAGGAAACAGGTAAATGGATAAATATTAACGATTTACCCGCCCAATGGTTATGTGAGTATGCATCAGCAAATAAACAGTGGACACTGGAACTCACCCCTGGAAAGTACAAACATGTGGGGGTATTTCCCGAGCAGGAAAAGCATTGGAAATATCTGGAGAAACACGTAAAACCGGGTCATCGGGTGTTAAATCTATTCGGCTATACAGGTGCTTCAAGTTTGGCTTCCGCCAATGCCGGTGGCGATGTTTTTCACGTCGATTCATCGAAATCTGTTATTAAATGGGCAGCAAGGAATGCCCAGCTTTCTGATGTTTCAACCATTCACTGGGTGTGCGACGATGCGCTAAAATTTGCCGAAAGGGAACTAAAACGCGGCTCGAAATACGATTTTATCATCATGGATCCACCCGTCTTTGGCCAAGGAAAAAAAGGGGTACGCTGGAAACTTGAAAACCTTTTACCTCAATTGGTAAAAACCACTACAGGCCTACTAAATAAAGGGGGAATTCTGATATTAAACACCTATTCTCCCGTTGTTTCGCTCGAAGAAATGGAAGAGTTAATGGTTAAAAATAGTTTGAATTGTACCAAAAAGGGATGGCTTAGCGTTAGTATACAAGATGGGAGACGATTAAACCTGAGCAAATATACCATAGCAAAAGGGTAAAATCTGCTTAACATTCATTAACTTAGCCCATTCGCAGAGACGCTAAACTTGATTGTACTTTAAGGCATGAATAAAACCTACGACAAGCTTATTGAAAAGCTTGATGCTTTTACACGAAAATACTACCTGAATCAAATTATTCGGGGAGCTATTTACTTCGTGGCTATTGGGCTTGCAGCGTTTTTGCTCTCGGCGGTTTTAGAGTACTTCGGTAGGTTTTCGTCCACTGTGCGTACTGCACTTTTCTTCGGTTTGGTATTTACTTTTGCGGCACTTTTTATAAGTTTCATCTTAATTCCCGTCTTTAAGCTTGCGCGAATGGGGAAACTCATCTCCCACGACGAAGCCTCTCGCATGATTGGAAATCACTTTCCAAACATCAGCGATAAGCTACTTAACACGCTACAGCTTAAGCGACAAGCCGAATTAAGTACAAGCGATTCTTCGCTACTTATTGCCAGTATAGACCAGCGCATTGAAGAATTACAACCTGTCCCTTTTGTTGCAGCGGTTAATTTTGGTGAAAATCGAAAATACCTTAAGTACGTAGTCCCGCCGGTTGTTTTGGCCATTATCCTGCTCGTCGTTTCTCCCTCTATTTTAAAAGATGGTAGTCAAAGAATTGTATCGTACAATGTAGATTACGTGCCTGAAGCGCCTTTTGATTTTATTATTGTAAATGATTCCCTTAAAGTTCCCTTAAACGAAGACTATCATTTAAAAGTAGAAACCAACGGTACCTATGCTCCCGGTGCCATGAGCGTAGATTTGGGCGGTAAGCTTTTCCGCTTAAAGCGAAATACCGATGGCACCTTTTCTTACACTTTTAAAAATGTGAGAAACCAAGTGCCGTTTAAGCTTCTCGCAGATGGCTTTTACAGCAAGAATTTTATTCTAGATGTGCTACCTACACCGTCTGTACTGCATTTTACTGTCGATCTTTCGTATCCCGATTACCTAAAGAAACCAAACGAAACGCTGAGCAATACCGGAAATATGCGTGTACCAGAAGGAACGCGTATCGGATGGAAATTTTCTACCAGAAATACCGAAGAACTTTATCTTGCTTTCGCTGATTCTGCCTTTAGACTTCAACCTCGCGAAGCCCAGAAATTTAATTATCAACGAAGAGTTACGAGCAACCAGCTATACAGTGTGGCAGCGCTTAACACCATTGTAGGAGGTAAAGACACGATAGATTATCGGATAGATGTACTAAAAGATGCTTATCCCAGAATTCAGGTTAGAGAAACCAGAGACTCAACCGATCAGGAACGTATTTACTTTTCTGGTGGGGTGAGCGACGATTACGGCATTACAAGACTAGATTTTTACTACACCTTACGCAGCATCGGTGGTGAAGAGAAAACCGAAATAGACAAAATAACCCTAACCGGACAGGCCGCCCAAGAGTTTTTTCACTTTAAAGACTTCAGCGCTATGGGGTTAAATCCCGGCGACGAAATAGACTATTATTTTGAAGTATGGGATAATGACGGGGTAAACGGGTCAAAATCGTCTCGTAGCAACCGTAAAAGCTTTAAAGCTCCAAGCCTTGATGAGCTTGATAAAGAGCGCAAAGAATCATCGGAAAGCGTAAAAGAGAAAATTGAGCAAAGCATTAAAGATGCTGCAGAATTGCAAAAAGAACTCGGAGAGATAAATAAAGACCTGCTGCAGAAAAAAGATATGAGCTGGCAGGATAAAAAGCGGATTGAAGATCTCTTGAAAAAGCAAAAGGAACTTGAAAAGAACGTAAATCAACTAAAAGAGGAACGTAAAAATTCGCAGCAGAATCAGGAAAAGTACATGCAGCAGAGCGAGAGCATTATGCAAAAGCAGCAACAGCTCGAAAAAATGTTTAACGAGTTGATGAGCGAAGAGATGAAAGAGATGTATAAAAAGCTTGAAGAGCTTATGCAACAACTTGACCAAGAGAAGATTAGAGAGGAGCTGGAGAACATGGAAATGAGTAATGAGGAGCTGGAAAAAGAATTGGACAGAACCCTTGAGATCTTTAAGCAACTAGAGTTTGAACAGGAGTTTGAAAAAACTCTGGACAAGCTTGAAGAGCTGGCCAAAAAGCAGGAAGAACTAAGCGAAGAGAGTAAAGACGGCGATAAATCGAAAGAAGAACTGAAGGAAGAGCAGGATAAATTAAATGAAGAATTTGAAAAACTTCAAGAAGATTTAAAGGCCCTGGAAAAGCAAAATGAGGAGCTTGAGCGGCCTAATGAAATGCCCGACACTGAAAGTATGGAAGAGCAGATTAAAGAAGACATGAAAGAGTCATCTGAATCGCTTGAAAAGAACAAGAAAAGTAAGGCTTCGGAATCGCAGCAAGATGCCGCAGAGCAAATGCAGGAGATGGCAAAGCAAATGGAATCTGCCATGAGCGGATCGCAATCTGAAAACGCACAGGAAGATATGGAGTCACTGCGCGCCTTATTAGAAAATATCATTCAGCTCTCGTTTGACCAGGAAGGAATAATGGAAAATTTGCGGGTAATAGAACGCGACGATCCAAAATATGTAGAGCTAGGGCAGAAACAGAAAAAGCTTGAAGACGACAGCCAAATGGTTGAAGATTCTTTATTCGCCTTGAGCAAACGCGTAGTGCAGATAGAAGCAATCGTAAACCGTGAAATTGGTTTGGTAAACCAAAATATTGCCAAAGCAATAGAAGATATTGGTGAGCGTAAAACAGCAGATGCTACTAGCCGCCAGCAGTATGTAATGACCTCGTACAACAATTTAGCACTTCTTCTAGACGAGGCTTTACAGCAGATGCAAATGCAAATGTCTAGTCAAAATCCCGGAAAGGGAAATTGCGAAAAACCCGGCGGGATGGGAAATAAACCCTCTGAAGGTAAAATGAGTAAAATGCAGGAGGCCATGGGCAAAAAGCTGGAGCAGATGCAGAAAGCACTTGAAAAAGGCCAGAAACCCGGTGGTAAAAAGCCAGGAATGGGTGGACAGGGAATGAGTAAAGAAATTGCTCAAATGGCCGCGGAACAAGCTGCTATAAGACGCGAAATTGAAAAGATGGCGCAAAAACTAAATGAACAAGGAAAAGGAGAGGGGAAAGGGCTGCAAGATATTGCAGAAAAAATGGAAGAAACTGAACGCGACCTGGTAAATCAGGAAATAACCCGGGAAACATTTAAACGGCAGCAGGACATCCTCACCAGATTGCTCGAATCTGAAAAAGCCGAGCGCGAAAGGGAGTACGATAATAAACGCGAAAGTAATTCGCCAAAACCCTACGAACCCAGTAACCCCGAGCGATATTTAGAGTACAATAAGCGAAAAGCACGCGAAATAGAATTACTTAGAACAGTGCCTCCAGATTTAAAGCCCTATTACAAAGAGCGAGTGAATGATTATTTTCTTAATTTTGAGGACTAAGTATAAGATGACACCGACCGAATCTAAATAAATGAAGACCATAGATTTCTCATCACAAGGCGAAAACATTACTATAGTTGAAAGGCTAATTGATGAACTTTGCGAAAAGCATAACATACCCGAAGAGCATTACGGGAACATTCTAATTGCCCTTACGGAGGCCGCAAACAATGCGATTTATCACGGAAATAGAAACGATCCGGATAAAAAGGTAATCTTGCAATACGAGGCAAGTCCAAAAAAATTCTACTTCAGAATAGAAGATGAAGGTCCTGGATTTGACTTTGAAAATGTTCCCGATCCAACTTCTCCTGAAAACCTGGAGAAACCAAACGGTCGAGGTGTATTTTTGATGCGTCACCTTTCTGACGAAATGACCTTTCTTGAAAATGGCAGAGTAGTGGAAATCGTTTTTAGTAACCTTACCAAACCGGTAGAAGTTTCTGCCTGAAATGGCTGAAAATCTTATTTCCTTTCAATCTGATAGTATCGATTTCGACCTCGATAAAAAGGATACTATTCGAGAATGGCTGCGAGAAACTGTGGTCGCTGAAGGTTTTGATCCTGGAGAAATAGCTTTTGTTTTTACTGGCGATGAATCGCTTCTGGAAATAAATCAAAAATACCTCAACCACGATACCTATACAGATATCATTACATTCGATTATTCGGAAGATGAAACCATTTCTGGAGAGATTTATATCAGTATAGAGCGTGTGCGAGACAACGCACTTAAATACGCTGTAAATAGCACTAAGGAATTGCACCGGGTTATGATACACGGCATATTGCACCTTTGCGGATATTCTGATAAAGAATCTGATGCAAAAGCCACAATGACAGGTAAAGAAGATTATTACCTATCTTTGCGCACTTTTTAATTCGCAAAATACCCCTAAAAATCATGCTTCAGGAATACGACGTAATCGTAGTAGGTGGCGGCCACGCCGGTAACGAAGCCGCAGCAGCTGCAGCCAATCTGGGCTCAACAGTCCTTATGGTAACTATGAACATGAATACAATCGGCCAGATGTCGTGTAATCCGGCTATGGGCGGTATTGCTAAGGGTCAGATTATCAGAGAGATAGACGCTATTGGTGGATATTCTGGGATTGTAAGTGATCGAAGTACTATCCAGTTCCGAATGCTCAATATGTCAAAAGGCCCTGCAATGTGGAGCCCCAGAACACAAAATGATCGGATGCAATTTGCAGAAGAATGGCGTTATATGCTGGAGCAAACACCCAATGTTGATTTCTTTCAGGATATGGTAAAAAATCTGATTGTTGACGAAAAAGGTAGAGTAGGGGGTGTTGTTACAAGCATTGGAATTGAAATAAAAAGTAAAACTGTAGTTGTAACCAGCGGTACTTTTCTGAATGGACTGATCCATATTGGTGAGAAAAATTTTGGTGGAGGTCGTGCCGGAGAAAAAGCTTCATTTGGAATTACAGAACAGCTCATAGATTTCGGCTTTGAGCACGGTAGAATGAAAACAGGAACACCGCCAAGATTAGATGGAAGAACGGTAAATTATTCAATAATTGAAGAACAACCAGGTGATGAAGAGCCTGGAAAATTCTCATTTTCTGATACACTACCCGTTCAAAACCAAGTGCCGTGTCATATTACCTACACAAATCCTACAGTGCACGATATTTTGCGCGAGGGTTTTGATAAATCACCTATGTTTAATGGACGAATTAAATCCATCGGCCCTAGGTATTGTCCATCAATTGAGGATAAAATAAATCGTTTTTCAGAGCGAACAAGACACCAAATATTCATAGAACCGGAAGGAAGGAGAACCGTTGAAATCTATTTAAATGGATTTAGCTCAAGCCTGCCGGAAGATGTTCAACTAAAAGCAATACGCCATATTCCGGGTCTTGAAAATGTAAAAATGTTTCGTCCCGGATATGCAATAGAATACGATTATTTTCCACCTACTCAGCTCACCCATTCGTTGGAAACTAAACTTGTAGATGGACTTTTCTTTGCCGGGCAGATAAATGGGACAACCGGTTATGAAGAAGCGGCTTGTCAGGGAATGATGGCAGGAATAAACGCTAACAGAAAAGTGCTGGAGAAAGATCCGTTTACGCTTCAGCGCAGCGAAGCTTATATTGGTGTATTAATTGACGATTTAATCACAAAAGGCACCGAAGAGCCATACCGAATGTTTACGTCACGCGCAGAGTATCGCATACTTCTGCGTCAGGATAATGCAGATCTTCGTCTTACTCCAAAAGCGCACGCCTTGGGTCTGGCTAGTACTGAAAGACTGAAACGAGTTGAAAAAAAGCGTGATATCATTCAGTCAATTGATAAACAATTTTCAAGAGTGGGAGTCACTCCTCAAGAAATGAATCCTGTACTTGAAAGCCACAATTCGAGTCCAATTACACAACAGGTTAAAGTTAGATCAATCATCATTCGCCCAAATATTGGCATGAAAGAATTGGTTCAGGCCAGTACTGAATTAACCAGTTTTATACAGCGAAAAGAAATAGAATTTGGCAAAGATCTCACCAAAGAAGCCATGGAAGCTTGCGAGATCAGAATGAAATATGAAGGGTATATCGATAAGGAGCAAGACATGGCTGACCGTATATCCCGACTTGAAAACATTAAGCTCCATTCCGATTTTAATTACAGAAACGTAAAATCGCTCAGTGCAGAAGCTACAGAGAAACTCTCGAAGATTAAACCTCAAACCATCGGTCAGGCATCACGCATAAGCGGAGTATCTCCATCAGATATTTCTGTGCTTATGATATTTGTCGGCCGTTAAATTGTTCCACGTGGAACCATCTCAAAAAAATATAACTTTACCCGAAAAATCATCTTCAATGACTGTGGTTTTGATTTGTCCAATTTGTGAATCCAAATCTTTTCAACCGGCACTGTCCTTAAAAGATTACAGTATTTCAAAAGAAGAATTCAAAATTGTAAGATGTACAACCTGTAGCTTTTTATTAACTAACCCGAGACCAACCGACGAAGATCTTTCAAAATATTACGAATCGGAAGACTACATTTCTCATAGTGACACCAAAAAAGGGTTTATAAATAAACTTTACCATCAAATACAGAAAATTAATCTAAGGCTTAAATATAAAGCTTACGCCAAATATGTTCCACGTGGAACCTGGATGGATTACGGCGCGGGAACAGGTGCATATCTCGATTTTCTAAAGTCAAAAAACATATCGTGCGAAGGGTTTGAACCTGACGAAAAAGCACGAAAAATAGGATCACAGAAGGGAATTAAGATACAAGATGCTATAGAATATAAATCGTCTTCTAAAGAATATGCTTCTATAACAATGTGGCATGTTCTGGAACATGTTACGAATTTAAATGAAATTATTCTGAAGCATAAATCCAATTTAATAGAAGGTGGAATTCTCACTATTGCTGTTCCTAATCACAATTCATTTGATGCACAATATTATAAAAACTACTGGGCTGCATATGACGTACCTCGTCATTTATGGCACTTTACTGAGAAAAACGTGCGCGCCTTGCTGAAGAAAAATGGTTTTGAACATATTAAAACTAAACCGATGATTTTTGATTCATATTACGTTTCCATGCTAAGCGAGAAATATAAGGGAAGCAATTTAATAAGAGGAATATTTTCAGGAGCGATTTCAAACCTAAAAGCACGAACCACAAAGCACTCTTTTTCAAGTCAAATTTACATTTTTCGCAAAAAACGCTCTTAAAGGCCTTAAAAATACGCTCAACCGTCTGGGTGGTAGTGTATCATACAAAAAAATAATAAACCGAAATTTCAGTAAATTAATTTAAATAACTTATAATCAAGTACTTATATCAATCAATCAATGGTTGAAGTTTGCCAAATAACCGTACCTTTGCAAAAAATTAGATTTTATGGATACAATGACTGCAAAATCCGTTACGGATATAAAGCCTATTTTAAAAGCACTAAACATTAAAGAGGTAAATGATGGATGTTCTACGGGACGTAAATCTTTTGGCTCGGGAAGCGAAATAACCAGTTATTCTCCGGTTGATGGTTCTGCAATCGCTAAAGTGAGCACAGCTACTCAAGACGACTATAATCAGGTAATAAAAACTGCTAATGCTGCTTTTCTGGAATGGAGGATGAAACCTGCACCGCTAAGAGGAGAAATTGTTCGTCAGTATGGCGATATTTTACGTGAGAAGAAACACGAACTCGGAACCCTTGTAAGTTATGAGATGGGAAAATCGCTTCAAGAAGGCCTTGGAGAAGTCCAAGAGATGATAGACATTTGTGATTTTGCGGTTGGTCTTTCACGTCAGCTACATGGCCTTACAATGCACAGTGAGCGGCCTAAACACCGTATGTACGAGCAATACCATCCACTGGGAGTAGTAGGAATTATATCTGCATTTAACTTTCCTGTCGCCGTGTGGTGTTGGAATACAGCTCTTGCATGGATTTCTGGAGACGTTTGCATTTGGAAACCGTCTGAAAAAACACCGCTTTGTTCTATAGCATGTCAAAATCTTTTCGTGGAAGTGCTTGAAGCAAACAATTTGCCTGAAGGAATAAGTTGCCTTATTAATGGCGATTATAAAATTGGAGAATACTTAACGAATGACAAGCATGTGGCTCTAATATCAGCTACCGGCTCTATCAGAATGGGTAAAATTGTTGCCCAAGCAGTTGCAGCCAGACTTGGAAAATCACTTCTTGAGTTGGGCGGAAACAATGCTATGATTATTACCGAAAATGCTGATTTAAATGTAGCCGTACCAGGAATTGTATTTGGGGCTGTTGGAACAGCCGGCCAACGATGTACTTCTACAAGGCGAGTAATTATCCACGAATCAAGATACGACGAGCTAAAAGACATATTAATTAATGCTTACAAACAACTTCGCATTGGAAATCCGCTTGATGAGAAAAATCATGTAGGCCCACTCATTGACAAAGATGCAGTGAAAGCATACGAATCCGCACTTAAAAAAGTACAGTCTGAAGGAGGAAATATTCTGGTTTCAGGTGGTGTATTAGATGGGGAAGGATATGAATCTGGATGCTATGTAAAGCCAGCCATCGCAGAGGTAGAGAATGCGTACGAAATAGTACAGCACGAAACGTTTGCCCCAATTTTATATTTGATTAAATATAAAACACTTGAAGAAGCAATAGACTTACAAAATGGTGTAGTTCAAGGACTTTCATCGGCTATTATGACTACAAACTTGCGTGAAGCAGAAAGATTTCTTTCTCAACAAGGATCTGATTGTGGCATTGCCAATGTAAATATTGGCACATCCGGAGCCGAAATAGGAGGCGCCTTTGGAGGCGAAAAAGAAACAGGCGGTGGACGCGAATCGGGAAGCGACGCTTGGAAGGTTTATATGCGTCGTCAGACAAATACTATTAACTACAGCGAAGAATTACCGCTGGCACAGGGTATTAAATTTGAATTTTAATGTATCTTTAGCATGGAAAGAGAAAGGGTCGGCTTTAACCGACCCTTTTTTGTACTTATCTTCTTACAACCTATGCGAAAACTTACGCTCATTATATTAATTGCTGCCCTCTCTGCATGTCAGAACAAGGAACCAAATGCAGATAACAAAGACACGTCTATCAAATTACTCCAAAATGGGGAATGGAGGTTTTCTCTAAAAATAGAAAACGAAGAACTCCCATTTAACGTGGAGCTATCGAATGTAGCATCAAAAGATCCCAAAGCTGTAATCCTAAACGGAGATGAAAGAATTGAGTCAAGTCAAGTTACTATCAAGGCTGATTCTATTTGGATAAGACTTCCGGTTTTCGACACTGAACTGCGTGGAAAAATAGAAAGCCAAAATCTGATAACCGGCTTTTGGATCAATAAAACCCGCCAGAACTACAGTATACCTTTTGTTGCTGAATACAATAAAAATTTTCGATTTACGCCGGCTAAAACCAGCACTGTTATTAAAGATCGGTATCATGTAATCTTCGGCCCAAATTCTGAAGATCAGTGGGATGCTATTCTATTGCTCAATCAAAACCCCAACAAAATTACCGGCACCTTTATAACTGAAACAGGCGACTATCGCTATCTGGAAGGAAATATAATGAACGACAAGTTGTATTTAAGTACTTTTGACGGGAGTCACGCCTTTCTCTTTCACGCCGATATAGATGGAGATAGCTTAATAAACGGCTCCTTCGTTTCAGGTATTCATTACCAGGCAGATTGGTTAGGAAATGCAGATACAACCTTCACTCTTAGAAAACCACAGGATCTCACTTATTTAAAAGAAGGATATGAATATCTCGACTTTAAACTTCCAAATGAAAATGGAGACACTGTAACCTGGGATGATATGAACTTAGCCAATAAGGTTGTCATTGTAGATATAATGGGTAGCTGGTGTCCTAACTGCATGGATGCAAGTGCATCATTAAAAGAACTCACCGCATCTTACAATTCAGATGAAATAGAAATTCTCCCTATTGCTTTTGAATTAACCTCCGATTTAGATGCAGCCCGCAAGCGCATTTTTAAAATGCAAAGTGACCTTGGAATGAAGAAAAAATTCCTTTTTGGTGGTTACGTCAGCAAGGAAAAAGCCGCCGATACATTTCCGATGCTCAACAAAATAATGTCATATCCCACGCTTATATTTATAGGTAAGGACAGAGAAATAAAGCAAATTTATACAGGCTTTTATGGCCCGGGAACCGGCACTTATTATACAGAATTTATGAGTAATACCAAAAAACTCTTAGATAGACTCGTTGCAGAGGAAGGATAAACCAATCTTAAACAATTCCTATTTTACTAACCCTCCGCTGATGGCGACCGCCTTCAAAATCTGTATTTAAAAAAGCATCTACAATATCTTTAGCCTTTTGTACTGATATAAAGCGTGCTGGAAGAGCCACAATATTTGCATCATTATGTGCTCTTGCAAGTTCTGCAATCTCTTTTTCCCAGCATATAGCGCATCTCACATGATCATGCTTATTAGCAGTCATTGCCACCCCATTAGCACTCCCACATATTAAAATACCCAGCTCTACTTCCCCACTTTCAATAGCATTAGCTACCGCGTGCGCAAACTCAGGATAGTCGGTACTGTCATTGCTAAAGGTACCTTTGTCGTATATGGAAACTTTTTTATTCAAATACTCAACAAGTTGAATTTTCAGTTCGTAACCTGCGTGATCACTACCAATTGCAATTTTCATAACGTAAATTTTTGACAAATATAAGCATTACATTATGTTCACAATTTATTAACAATCAACATAATTACTAAATAGACATCATTGATTTTAAGCCGATTACAAATTTAGTTGTTAGACCCTATCATACACTTTTTGTTAACTAAGCGTTAACAACGAGCTATAACTTTATTTGGATATATGACTCTATACATCTGTATGGAAATATAAATCGGATAAGCCTAGTTAACAACCTTAAAAATTATCAATACAAAATGATATAACTATCAACACTATATTTACTCCTCAAATCAGATTGTTATCCATACCAACAAAAAACAGGTGAATTGTTGAAATCTCACAAGCCATCAGAAGAACAAGGCATTAAGCAATATAAATTGTTTAATAGTTGTTATTAACTTTGGACAAGTAAGAAAAGTACCATATGAAAGAATTGATTCCTAACAGTATTGACAGGGCTATTACATTTACATTATCTTTTAAAAAGAAATATAATGTAATATATAGACTGATATTTCTTCTATTTTTTCTTTCGGTAGGTAATGCCGTTCTTGCACAGAAAGAATACCAGATATACTACTACGACAATGGAAATGTTTCAAGCGAAGGCACAATGCAGGAAGGTAAACCAAATGAATATTGGAAAACCTATTATCCCACAGGGCAACTCAAATCTCAAGGAAACCGACTTAATTTTGAATTAGATAGTGCTTGGATTTTTTACAACGAACAGGGTGAGCGAGTTAGCAGTATAAATTACAAGAAAGGGAAGAAAAATGGCGAGATAATTGCGTTTAGAAACGATGTTGTTTATGAAATATCTCAATACGAAAACGATCAAAAAGTAGGAGAAAGTATAATTTATTTTCCTACTGGCGAGAAAAAAAGGGTGATTCCTTATGCCGATGGACAAGAAAATGGAAAAGGATTCGATTTCGACCTGGATGGTAGGATTATTACCCTTTTGGAGTTTGAAGATGGTTATTTACGGCGTGCAGATAAGATAAATCGTTTTGATAATTTGGGTAAGAAGAGAGGGCCCTGGATAGATTTTCATACCAATGGAGTGGTAGCCACGGAAGGCTATTTTATGAATGATTTAAAAAATGGGATATTTAAATATTTTGATAAGAAAGGCAACCTGATTACACTGGAAAAATACCGCGACGGAGAAATCGTAATGGATAGTGAAGAGTCTATAATTTTAGATATTAGAAATACATATTATCCTGATGGAACCGTAAAATCGAGTGGTGGATATGTAGATGGAAAGAAGGAAGGAACGCACAGAATTTACGATGAGGAAGGAAATATAATTTCTGGTGAAGTGTATAAGATGGGTGTTAAAACCGCCGAAGGAATAGTTGATCAAACAGGAGATTTTCAGGGAGAATGGGAATTATATTATGGAGATGGGGCACTGAGAGCCAAAGGCGATTACGAGAATAGCTTAAGAACGGGAGATTGGATTTTTTACCATAAAAACGGTAAAGTTGAATCGGAAGGGAAGTACATAGCAGGCTTACCACAGGGCCAGTGGAAATGGTATTATGACAATGGAAATTCACGGAGGAAGGATTATTACCGGAGGGGAAAAGAAGATGGAGAATCGGTAGAAATGGATAAGGACGGAAATATTATTACTCAAGGCCAGTTTCTGGGCGGTTATAGAGATGGAGAGTGGTTTTATAATGTAGGCGATCATATAGAGAAGGGATCCTATATTGACGGAGAGAAGAATGGTGATTGGGTATATGAATATGAAGATGGTACCATTAATTTTGAAGGCGAGTATATTAGGGGATTAGCCACTGGTAAGCATAAATGGTATTACCCCAACGGGCAGACAAAGAAGGAAGGTCGCTACAGCAGCGGAGTACGCGTAGGAACGTGGGTAAAATATGATGAAGACGGAATAAAAGTTCTTGATGTGAAATATAAGCAAGGCAAAGAATTTAAAATAAATGGAAGGAAAGTTATATCATCAGAGAGTAGTGAAGAAGAAACAATTCCATAGGTAAGTTACTTGAAGTTGTTAATTTTATACCTTAATATATTAATATATCGGCATTGAGTAAGAAACCAGATTTTACTATTGAAGTTGACCGTACTGTAATAGGATACGCAGATAGTATTAAAATGCCTGCCTGGATTTATAATTTAGACGAAAGGAAAGTTGTTTACCACAATAAGGCTTCTAAATATTTATCTCGGTATACCGAAAGTTTAGAAGAATCTAAAAATAGTTTTGAAAATCTGGTGAAGGAGAAAATTGATGAATCTCTGGGAAATCAGTGTTTTTTAGTATCAGAAATATTTTTAAATAGTGCTTTCATAGCGCGAAAATTTCAAATTATAGTCAATAGGTTGTCGCCAACTCAGGTGATAATTACATTTTTAGAATTCGAACCAAGCACAAATTTCAACTCCTTTAAAACAACCGTCTTGTTTTGCAATCAAGCGGGTGAAATAACTTGGCGAAGCAAACAATCTTATGATAAGCGCTTCGATGAAATTGATTCCATAAGTGATCTGCTTGGAAAGAAAGACAGCAAAAGATTAGGTGAGTTAATAAAGAATAGCTTAAAAAGTAATAACTCAGAAGTA
The DNA here is from genome assembly GCF_010686655.1 of Cryomorpha ignava. GTDB lineage: Bacteria > Bacteroidota > Bacteroidia > Flavobacteriales_D > Cryomorphaceae > Cryomorpha > Cryomorpha ignava. Next base: position 305,345 of record NZ_JAAGVY010000001.1, read on the forward strand.
TTACCCAATGTAGAAGTTTCTTTTGAAAATATTTCTGGAGAAATGCATATTGAATGCATCTCATTTGCAAATAAAACCACTATGGTGGGGCTAATATTTTCAGATGCTCAATTTCAAAGTGAATTGATTCTCGAGAAATCACGTGCAGAGCTTGCAGAAGAAATCAATGAAATTTTAAAGCTTGAAATTTCGGAGCACAAAAAAACACAACAAAAACTTGAAGAGACTGAGTATTTATCTAGCACGATATTAAATAGTTCTTTGAATATTATACTAACCTTTTCAAAAGAGCAAAAGATAAGCGAGTTTAATAAAAAAGCTCAGGAGATTACGGGTTATTCGCGTGATGAGGTATTGGGTAAGGAAATAGATTTAATTCTCGAAAATGTAAGTGAGGTAAAAAATGTAATAAGTAGCGTAAATGATAAGGGATACTTTGAAGGTGAACTGCTTTGTATAAAAAAGGACGGATCTAAATTTGGTGTATTTGCAGCGGTATCGCTTTTAAAAAATAATGTTGGAGAATCGCAGGGATACGTATGCAGCTTACGGGATATTTCTGAGATTAAGAAATGGCGAGAAATAGCTGCCATTACCGAAGAGCGTTACACAGATTTGTTTGAAAACGCTACTGACCTGATTCAAGGTGTAAGGAAAGACGGAACCTTTATTTATACCAATAAATCATGGTATAAGCATTTGGATTACACGACGAGTGAACGGGATGAATTAAAAATATTTGATCTGATTATTCCTAAAGAAAGAAAAGAGTTTAAAAAACACTTCTCTAATATTTTGAATGGTGAAGAAACGCAAACACGAAAATGGACGCTTAAGGGAAAAAAAGGAAAGGTATTGATTGTAGAATCAATTGACAATTTGAAACTTAAAAATGGGAAGCCGCATACAGTAAGAAGCGTAATGCGGGATATAACAGCCGCATCACAGGCAGAGCATCTTGCAAGAGAACAAAGTGCTAAAGTAGAAGCCATAATTGAGAGTGGTAATATTATGTTCTGGACTGTAAATAAGGCAATTAAGCTAACTTCCTTTAATAATGAATACGCCAAGACGATTTTTAAGTTATACGGAAAGTTACCCATTTTAGACAAAGGGAAAGGAGAGTTAAAGGATAAATTTGCTCCAAAAGAGTATCATTCCTTCTGGGATAGGAAGTATAATGAAGTATTTAGGACGGGTAAACCGCTTTTTTTTCAAACTAAAACCAAAGACAAACAAGGAATTGCGTATTACCGGGAAATTTATCTAAGACCTATACGAAGCAATGGAAAGAACAGTGGAGTAACTGAAGTGGCAGGAACTGGGCTTGATATTACCGATAAAAAACTAACCGAGCGAAAAATTAATGAGCAAACATCTAAAATTCAGACCATTTTTGATTCTACCAATCACATGATATGGTCGCTTGACACAAAAGGTAAACTTACTTCCTTTAATAATATTTTTCGAGTAAAGCTTAAAGAACGTTATGGAATAGATATTAACGTAGGTGATGATGGATTAAAAATTGCGCGAGAAATAAAAATATCACTGAAAGGGGGATGGAATCATGTATTGGCTCGCTTAAAAACCGGTGAGCGCCTGCAAATTGAAATTGAAACAAAAGATAGGGAGAAAAAACATCATATAGATGATATTTCTATTTCGCCTATTTACAACGATGATGGCGAAATAGTTGAGTTGGCAGGGATGGCACAAACTGTAACATTTAAAAAAGCTGCCGAGAAGAAATTAAAAGATCAAGCAGCAAAAATTAATGCGATTTTTAACAGTACGGCCATGCTTATGTGGACCTTAGATAAAAATATGCGCATTGTGGCGTATAATAAAGTTTTTGCTGACAAGCATTTTAAAATGTTGGGTAGCGAAGTTGGCATTGGTTCTAATTTCTTAAAAACCATTCAATCTAAGGTAGCTCCTGAGTCATTTGAAATGCTCCAGAAGTATTATTCGGCGGCTTTCAGCGGAGCAGATCAACAATTTGAAGGAGTACTATACAGTGTTGATGGTGAAAAAAAATGGATGGAAACCTTCCTGAATCCTATTTATTCGGAAAATAACGAGATAAAGGAAATTTCCTGTCTTTCACACGAAATAACCGATAAAAAAATTATTCAGGAGCAAATGCGGGAGAGCATTCACGAAAAAGAAATTTTGCTTCAAGAGGTACATCACCGGGTGAAAAACAATCTTCAAGTTATAAGCAGTATTCTAAACCTTCAATCGTCGTACGTAAAAGATGAAAATTCATTAAGTATTCTTCGTGAAAGTCAAAATAGAATAAAGTCGATGAGCTTTATTCACGAGTCACTTTATCAAACTAAAGATTTTTCAAACATTGAGTTTAGTGATTATATATTTAGTCTGAGTAAAAATTTAATTCACTCGTATAGCCTGGCCGTGGGTAAAGTAAAATTGATAACTGATTTTGAACGTACACATTTATCTTTAGATCAGGCTATTCCCTGTGGGCTTATTGCAAATGAACTTATTTCTAACGCATTAAAATATGCTTTTATTGGCGACGCAGAGGGAGAAATATCACTTTCTATAAAGGAAAATGAAGGGAAAATAGTTATTTGCATTGCTGATAACGGTATTGGACTTCCAAAAGATTTAGATTATGAAAATTCTGATTCGCTGGGTTTACAACTGGTTTATACACTAATTGATCAGTTAGATGCTACCATAAAAGTAGATACATCAATCGGCACAAAATATTTGATTACCTTTGATAAACAATAATAGAATAAACTGTAATGGCTAAAACAAACGTATTAGTAGTTGAAGATGAAAGCATTGTGTCGAAAGATATTCAGCACAGCTTAAAAAAATTGGGTTATAACGTTGTTGGATCTTCATCTACCGGAGAGAAAGCTATAGAGCTGGCCTTGGAGCTAAAGCCCGATATCGTATTAATGGATATTATGTTAAAGGGTGAAATGACTGGAATTGAAGCTGCTGAAGAAATAAAAGCCTCAATAAACATTCCTGTTATATATCTTACTGCTTATGCAGATGAAGGAACATTGGCAAAAGCAAAAGTTACCGAACCATATGGATATATTATTAAACCATTTAAAGAAATAGATATTCATACTTCTATTGAAATGGCACTTTACAAGCATCAAAAAGTAACAGAAGTTCGAAAAGAACGCGACTTGCTTTATTCGCTCGTTGAAAATAAAGAGTCGAGCGATTTTATTTTTGTAAAATCTAATTCACGCCTGGTAAAGCTTAAAACCGAGGATATTTATTTTGTTGAAGCATTGAAAGATTATGTGGTGATCAACGCGCTAAGCACGCGATATACTATCCATTCTACCATGAAGGATATTGAGAAAAAACTACCTTCCGAAGAATTTGTAAGGGTGCACAGATCATTTATCGTAAGACTGGACAAAATAGCTGCTATTGAGCAGCCAAATCTAATTTTGGAAAATGATAAGAAGGTTATTCCGATTGGCGGATCGTACAAAGAGGAGCTTAGTAATAGAATTAATCTGGTTTAAATATTCCAGAAAAACACTATTCTATTTTGTCATTTTTGATTTATGAGCGTAGTAGTAATACGCTCATATTTTTTTTGCAGCGGTTAGAAAGCATGTACCGATATTTAAGCATTAAATTAGATTAGTCTAAAATCTAATTGTTTGAGAATCAGATCTGCTCCATTAACTTTTATGCGCACCTTATCGCCGAATTCAAAGATTTCTTTGTACTTGGTACCTATTATTTGGTTTTTCTTTTCATCATACCGATATACATCATCATCCATGCTGTTTAGCGGAATCATACCTTCTATTTTGGTGTCTTCAAGCTCTACGTACATTCCCCACCGGGTTAAACCGCTTACATTTCCCGAAAAGTGCTCGCCGATTTTATTAAGCATAAACTCTACCTGCTTGTATTTTATTGAGGCACGTTCTGCGTCGGCAGCTTTTTTCTCCATATTAGATGAATGTTTACAAAGCTTATCGAGTTCGTCAAGATCAGAATATTTTTTACCGTGATTATAGGCATCAATTAGTCTGTGAACGAGCACATCAGGATATCGTCTAATGGGCGAAGTAAAATGGGTATAGAAATCAAATGCCAATCCGTAATGGCCAATATTGTCAGTGGTATAGACAGCTTTTGACATCGTGCGAATAGCCATCTGTTTTACTGTTTCTTCTTCGGGCTGGTCTTTTACTTGATTCATGAGATCATTGAGCGCCCAAGAGGCCTTTTCTGGTTTTGTGCTCTTAAGTTTGTAGCCTAAACGAGCCAGAAAATCTTTTAGGGTAATGAGTTTTAAAGGATCGGGTAAATCGTGTATCCGGTACACAAAAGGTTTGGCTTCGGCACCTTTCTTAATTTTTCCGGCATGCTCTGCAACACGCTTATTGGCGAGAAGCATAAATTCTTCAATGAGAAAATTAGCCTCTTTCATTACCTTGTGAAACACACCTGTGGGTTTGCCATTTTCATCAAGATTAAATTTTACTTCTATTCCACTAAACTCGAGAGCTCCATCTGTCATGCGTTGTTTTCGCATTGATTTGGCCCAGGCATTGAGTTGTAAAATTTCATCTTTAAAATCGCCGTCTCCTCCTTCTATTATGTTCTGTGCATCATTGTATGTAAATCGTTTATTACTTCTGATAATTGTTTTTCCAAACCATTCAGTCTTTACATTTCCGTCTATATCAAATTGAAATACAGCTGACATACAAAGCTTATCTTCATCGGGTCGCAAAGAGCAAACGAAATTTGAAAGTACTTCGGGCAGCATAGGCACTACTCTGTCAACAAGATATACAGAAGTAGCCCTATTCACGGCTTCTTTATCAATAATGCTTCCCGGTTTTACATAGTGAGATACGTCGGCGATATGAATGCCTACTTCAAATGTATCATCGTTTAATTTTCGAAGGCTCAGCGCATCGTCAAAGTCTTTTGCATCTTCAGGATCGATGGTAAACGTCGGAAATGAACGATAATCTTTTCTTTTTGAAATTTCAGATTCAGAAATAGTAACATCAATATTTTCTGCGGCGGCAAGTACATTTTCGGGAAATTCAAAGGGCAGTCCAAATTCGACGAGAATGGCATGCATTTCTACCTCATTATCTCCCGGATCACCCAAAACGCTTACAACTTCTGCAAAGGGAGATTTATCTAAATCTGTCCAGTCCAAAAGTTTTACAACTACTTTTTGACCGTTTTTTGCACCTTGAAGTTTGTTTTTATCCACGTAGAAGTCAACATGTACCCGCTGGTTTGAAGGAAGTACAAAAGCGTGCTTATCACTAATTTCGATTATCCCCACAAACTGTTCGGCATCGCGTTTTATAACACTTTTAATCTTCCCTTCCAACTTTCCACGACGTCCACCGGTCAAAATTACTTCTACAGTATCGCCGTGTAGAGCAAAACCGGTTTTATTTTCACTAATGTAAATATCCTCTTTTAATTGATCGGTTTTAACATAGGCGGCTCCCGACTTTGTAAAATCAATTACGCCCTGAAGGGTGGACGACTGACTTGGGTGCAATTTAAATTTACCATTTGAAATACTTTCAAGCATTTGTAAATCAACAAGTTCATTTAGATATTCGTTAACGCGTCTTCGCGTTTCAGAATCAGAAACATTTACGCGTGCAGAAACCTGTTTGTAATTGTAAATATCTGCCGGATTATCTCTGAAAACCTGCATGATATCTCCGCGCAGGTTTACTGCTTTTCGACCTTTGGATTTATCGCGTGTTTTACTACTGTGTTTTTTCTTTTTTCCCATTTTCAAGAGCTCAATATATACAATTAGTGAGCGGTATTTGTTCGTAATAAAAGATATTTCTAACAATGAAATATTGATTCAAAATTAAGGTAAATGCCAAAAGATTCAAAAGGAACGCTATATTTGACAAAACCTGATACGCATGTTAGTAAAAACAATTGAGAAGGCGCTTAACAAACAGATAGAAGTAGAAAACGCATCATCTCAGTTTTACCTCGCCATGGCATCCTGGGCAGAGACCGAAGGAATAAATGGTGTAGCCAATTTTTTATACAGACACAGTGACGAAGAACGTATGCACATGCTTAAGCTTGTGAGATACGTCAATGAACGTGGCGGAAGAGCCGAGATAGCTGCTATAGAGAAGCCGCCAAAGAAGTTTGAATCTGTACAATTTGTTTTTAAGTCGCTTTTTGAACACGAAGTAAAGGTGAGCAAAGAAATAAACGAATTGGTAGATCTTTGTTTACGAGAAAAGGACTATACCACGCATAATTTTATGCAGTGGTATGTATCAGAACAAATTGAAGAAGAAGCTTTGGCGCGAAATATTCTCGATAAACTAAATTTAATCGGGAATGATAAAGGGGGTTTATACTTGTTTGACAGAGATTTAGACACTCTTACAGGAAAGGTATAAATGATTTTCACAAAGTTTGTTTTTTTTTTATAACTAAACAGTCGCTTCACACGTATTTAAACATTGAAACGATATATTATTCAATATTGAACGTTAATAAGAATTAGGAATAGTTTGAAATTAGCAAGTATCACTACCTATTTTTATCCAGTCGCCTAAGGGTGTAGTATGAAGAAAATTTTACTGCTCATATTTCTTTTTGGAAATCTACTTGTTCATAGCCAGCAAATACCGGAAATGGATGAAAAAGATACTGCCGCAATGATAAAAGCGAGTTACTTGTATAATTTCGCTAAACTCATTGACTGGCCTGAAGCTTATAAATCCGGAAATTTTATTATTTCGGTTATGGGCAGTAGTAATTTACATAAAGAATTGGTTAAGAAATACAATTCTAAACAAATTGGAAGTCAACAAATAGAAATTAGAAAGCTTTCGCCTACTTTAAATATCAGCAAGTGCCATATTTTATATGTAGGAAATGAATGTATTAATATGCTACCGCAAATTGCAGAGACATTGAAAGATAAACCTGTTCTTATTGTTACTGATTACGATGGATCATTGGAAAATGGATCTGCTCTGAATTTTGAGTTTGTTAATGGTCAATGGCGATATGTACTAAAACTAAAGAATGCCATTGATAGAGATTTGTACATAGGTTCAACACTTAAAAGCTTGGCCCTTAAGGTGGAATAACCAAATGAAAAAACTATTATACATATTAATTATCTGTTTTGTGGCTTATCCTGCCTTACTTGAGGCTCAGATTAAGGATCAAATCGAAGCGGCATATGTCCTATACAATGCAGGAGATTATGAAGCTGCTGCTGATGCAATAAATGAAGTTGTAGAATCGCCAAAAGGAGAAACAAGTAAGGTGGCCTGGCACATAAGAGGCTTTATTTATAAAGATATTTATATCAAGAGTGAGCAGAATAATTCGGAGAGCAAGGCGCGAGATGAAGCCATTTACTCGCATAAAAAATGCATTGAAAACGACTTGGAAGGCACCTTAGTAAATCAGAGCAGGAATGCCATTACCTATTTGTCGGTTTCATATTACAACGATGCAATTGAGATTATGGATGCGAGAAATCCTATAGAAATTGGAGAAGCTAATAATCTCTATGAGAAATATAAAGAGATAACGCTTTATCTCTATCCCGACTCGGTAATGACAAGTAGTGATATCGATTATTTTCTTGCAATGTCAACAGCTCATCGAAAAATCTATGAGCGCGATAGAGCCAAGAATGAGGCCAACTGGGAGATTTCAAATGATTATTTAACTCGAGTGCTTGATCTAGATCCGCAAAATTGGGCCGCTCTATATTCTAAAAGTGTATCATATTACAACAAAGGAGCTTTTAATTTAGAGAGGTTGCCAGAAGCGCAGGGTATAACTGATATTTACAGAATAGAATCAGAAAGCATGCGAAGTATAGAATTTGCTTTGCCGTATATGATGAAAGCTTATGAAATTGATCCGGATAAGATAGAAGCTATTAAGGGGTTGAAAACAATTTTATTCAACCTTAATAGAGTAGAGGAGAGCAATGAAATGCAAAAACTGGAACTTCAGCTTGAAGATAAGGCCAAGGACTAGTGAAAAGGTGATGTGGGAAAATGAGGAGACTAAGATTCACGATAAGTCGTAAAATTGGATTCGGTTTTGCCGTATTACTTCTTACCACGCTATTTATTTTTGTTATAACATATGAAACCCTGCGCACTGGCAGGGGTATTAACGATAAAATTAATACCATTTACAATCCTTCAGTGTCATCTCTCGAAGGTTTAAAAAGCAGTGTGTTGCGATCGCGCACGCTTATTAACATGTGGGCATTTGTACAATCACGCGAAGACACAAAGGAAAAAATGTCGCTTGTAGATGTAGTTCAAATCGAAATACCAGCTATAAAGGGCGATATTGATAAGCTTAGCGTGAATTGGTCTGAGGCCGAAAGACGCAAAAAAGAGCGAATCTATAATGAACTTGATAAGCTCCTTGTGATGTACGACAAGGTTCAGTCAACCCTTGGCGATATGGAGAGTTATGACGACCCGTTTAAACGGTTTTCAATGACTGAATATGCCGAAGAAGACGGATTGATTTTTGAACAGGCGCGTATTGTAATTGAATCAATTAATGATTTAATTACTGAGCAGCGTACAAATGTTACTTCTATTAGCGTAGAGATGATTCAGTCTTTTAACAAATTGGAAGGATACCTGCGAAATTTTGGAATTGTGTTGTTTGTATTTGGTGTGATCATAGCCATTTTTACAGCGCGCAGTATTACAAAGCCCGCCGGTAGTTTGAAGCAGATATTACTGGAGCTTGGAAAAGGGAAATTTCCTCACAAAGCTGTGGTAGATACAGGCGATGAAATTGGAGAAATGAGCATTGCGCTAGATCAATTGGTGAGCGGATTAAAAAGAACCTCCGAATTTGCCAATCAGGTTGGAAAGGGTAATTTCTTAACCGAATATGAGCCGCTTTCCGAAGAAGATGTACTCGGAAATGCCCTTCTGTTGATGCGCGACGGACTGCGAAGAAATGAACAGGAACTTGAGCGAGAGGTACAGGATAGAACCCGGGAAGTGGTTAAGCAAAAAAATAAAATTGAAAAGCAAAACGAGCAGCGCAAGGAACTACTTGATAATATAACAGCAAGTATTAGATATGCAAAGCGCCTTCAAGAAAACATCCTACCTTCTGATAATCAGGTCGCAGAGCTTCTTCCAGAGAGTTTTGTTTTCTATAAACCAAAAGATATCGTTTCCGGCGATTTTTACCTTGTTAGAGAAGTGCGTGAAAAAATTCTATTCTCGGCAGTAGATTGCACAGGTCATGGCGTTCCCGGCGCTTTTATGAGTCTGGTAGGACACAATTCATTAAATCGTGCTATTATAACAAACCACAATTTAGATCCGGCCAAAATACTCGCAGACCTTAGCCAATATGCTACCGAGGCCATGAACACGAAGGCACACGATTCTGCCAATCGCGATGGAATGGATATGGCCTTATGCGTTTATGACAAAAAAGCCGGAACTATTGATTATGCCGGAGCTTACAGTCCGCTCTATCTTATTCGGAATAAAGAGCTGATAATTTACAAGCCCAACAAAATTCCGATAGCTTCGCCAGATGCACCAAGTGCTGATTACACCTCACAAAGAATTAAGCTTGAGCCTAACGATATGATCTATATCTTTTCAGATGGTTATGCCGATCAATTTGGAGGTCGAAAAGGCAAGAAGTTCTTCTACTCACCCTTCCGGAAAATGCTAATCAATATAGCGGAACTTGGAACAACTGAGCAGAAACAAATTATCGCTGAGCGAATGAATACCTGGCGATCAGACTCTATAGATGGAAAGAAGCACGAACAGGTTGACGACATGCTAATTATTGGTGTTAAGCACGTAGGTTAGACCGGGGAGAGTTTAAGATAGTTTAAATGTTGCTACTTGCCGGTCGATTAACCACCACCAGAATAAGCTCCAAAGATACTTGAGCTGGAAGTCCTTTTAGGATTGAGCACCAATACTGGAATCTGAGCTTTATTGGTAATAATATTTTGAACATAACTACCACCAATTAAATTTGCAAGACTCGATTCAGCCAAGTTCATAATCGAGATCAGATCGGCATCAATTTCGGTTGCGAAATCAATAATAGCCTCATCGAAATCGTCCGTTTTCTTATTGCTTATCCGAGAGGTATAGGTAATGCCCATGTCTCTAAAGAAGTTTTCGGCATACTTGAGGTTTCTTTCAAGAGCATTTTTCAAAAACTCATCGTTTTCACCTGGAATAATGATGTGAACGCGCGATTGAAAGTATTTGGCCATATCAGCCACTATAGATAGCTTTTGCTTCGTTTCTTTGTGCAAATCAAGTGGTACAACAATGTCGTCGTATCCGGTTTCACGAATGGCGCGATCTTGAGAAATGATAAATGGGGTATTTGCACTTGTAACAATGCGTATGGCTCTGCCGCCGGTAATAAATTGAAGTCCGCGCAGTCCGTGCGTGCCCATCATTACAAAAGTGGCTTCAAGCTCTTCCGCCAGTTCGCCGATATCTTCAAAAATGGTTCCCACGCGAGCCATTGTCTCAATTTCAAAATTAAAATCACCCTGCGCCATCTCTTGTGCAATACGAAGCTTTTCTCGTGCTTCGGAAAGCATATCAGCTTTTGGAACAACATGCAAGAGTATAACGCGGGCATTTGCAATTTGAGCCACTTTTATAGCGTGGTTTAACCCCATTTGCCCTACTTTACTGAAATCTGATGGTACCAGAATAATTTTCTTATTCATGATTCTATTTTAAAGATTGATGAAGTTATTGATCAAGTTATTGCTCTACTTATTTTCATCAAATATAGTTCAAATACTTAGCTCAATAATAATGTGCGAGTACAAATGTGTTAAAAAAATGGAAGCATTGTCAAGGAATTTGAATGAACAAACACGATTTTTATTAGATTAGATAGGGTTACACGACCTTAATAAGTCCTTCCTTCTGAAAGGTATCAGGTCCTATAACCAGCTTAGCAAAGAGAGGATAAAAATTTTGCAGTTCTAATTTTGATTTTTGGAAAAAAGGTCGTTCCAGCCATCTTTTATTATTTTCTGAATGAATTTTATACTTTTTTGTTTTTTAATAAATAACTCTACCTTAGATGCTTGTGTTGAGTTTTCAAATGAAATTATTTTTTCTAAAGTCCAAGGCTTTCCTCTTTTAGTCCAAATTTTATTGTGTTCAGAATTGTGATACAGGAATCTTTTGTTTGGATTCTCTGATTTTCCAACATAATATCTATCTATACTTTTAGAGTAGAGAATGTAAACGTAATATTCCATTGAAAAAGTTTTGACAAGTTTAGTAAAACAAAAAAGGCCGCACGATGTGCAGCCTTTTTGCTCCTCCTCTTGGGCTCGAACCAAGGACCCTCTGATTAACAGTCAGATGCTCTAACCAGCTGAGCTAAGGAGGAATTTATAATATTCCGTTATTTCAATATTCATCCATTTCCCAGTTAGTCCAAGGACCCTTCCCGTTTCTACGGGATCAGATGCTCTAACCAGCTGA
>NZ_JAAGVY010000002.1 GCF_010686655.1 Cryomorpha ignava
CAGCATGTTTTGCCCAATATTCGCGAAGCGTACTTTTTGCAATTATCCTTTTCATTCACTCTATTGTTAAGCAAATATACGAAAAGTTCTCGAATAATGAACAATTGCGCTTTTTATAAAGGGTAACAATTCAATAAGCGCAACTAGTTAACTATATATCCCAAAATAAGGGAATAAGCGCAACTAGTAGTTGCGTTTATTTAAAAATAAGCGCAACTGTTGCACTTATATCCGCTTTGGACGTATGCTGTTTTAAACCCCTTTCGCACCCCAAGTTTAATCAAAAAACCCAAAAGATTATCACTTATCTCACCCAAAATCTGAAATGACAAATAGTGACCGATCCCAAAAGCCCCCCTCAAACCAACACAATTATTATATTTACCCCAGAGATTAAAAAGGCTGCCACACTGCGCGGCACCAGAGATGAAAATATGCCATTATATCAAACCTCCGTTTTAAAGAAATACCTGAAGCAGCAAGACGCTGCCGCCATTGCCAAAGGGTACAAAGCCTTTACCAAATACTTTCACGATCCTGCCATTCAGGAAAATATCCGCAAGAGCAAGGAAGAAGAATACCAGGGCATTTTTCTCACCGAACTATTGGCAAAGGTGCTGGGCTATACCATGAAGCCGCTTGACGGATACAACTTAGTAGCAGAATACAAAAACGAAAAGAACAGCCGAAAGGCTGATGGCGCGATTATAAAAGACGATCTGGCGCTGGCGGTTATTGAACTAAAAGGCACCAAAACCAAAGATTTAGACAAAGCCCAGCGGCAGGCTTTTGACTACAAGGCCAATCAAACGGGCTGTATTTATGTCATTACCTCAAACTTCCACAAGCTTAAATTCTACATCAATAAAGCGGTCGAGTTTGAAGAGTTTATTGAAACGCAATATGTTTTTAGAAAAAAAGAAGAAGAGAACTAAATGGTAAAGCCGCGAGCTTTTCAGGGCGCTGTGGAACTAGTGGGACATCTGGGACTAATGGGATAGTGTTTCACGATTCGCAAGCGCTCCACGCGTCGCAAGAGTCCCACCATTAGCATAGTTTTCAAGGGTTCAGTGGGACGCTTGAGACTGGTGTGACAGTGTACCGGTATTCGCAAGGGTGGTGAGAGTCTCACGAGAAAGAATGTTCTCAAGGAGCGAGTGCGACAACTGGCACTGATAGAAAGGTGTTCCACGAGTGGTAGCGTTGCTCACTACACCGTTTTAGAATGAGCTTTGCATACTTTCAGTCTAAAACCCGCCATTGATTAAATAGAAATACTATTTTCACAAGTCAAAGTAGAAACCGAATTTTATGGAAAGTAGGGAAAATACACGTTGGATAAGGATTTATGGTGTAATAACGGTATTGCTTATTGTTATTCATTTTTTGCTGGGCTTAAAGATTTTCGACCTTTGGGAGGAGTACATTCCTTTTATGAAAAAACTGAGCATAAGCTTGTTTTTAATTTCCTTAATCTTCCTGATAAGTAAGATTATTGCAAGGCTAATAACTACACAAAGTCACTTGCAGGGAGAGAGGTATAACCTACTGCGTATTATACGATTTCTTGCAACGGTATTGAGCCTTATTGTGGCAGCCGCTTTTTTATTCCAAAATTTGTATGCGGCAGCCGTCAGTTTCGGGTTAATTTCCCTTGTGATTGGTTTTGCTTTGCAGGCCCCAATTTCTTCATTCATAGCATGGGTTTACTTGATTTTTAGACGATCGTATTTAGTAGGCGATCGAATTCAAATTAAGTCTTTTAGAGGTGATGTGATAGAGATTAGTTATCTGGAAACTTCGATTTTGGAATGTAGTGGTGATTATCTTGGCAATGATAGATTGAGCGGCAGAATAATCCGGTTTCCCAATAGCTTGATAATGAGAGAGGAGGTCATTAATTACTCCGGTCCTCAAATTCCATTTATATGGAATGAAACACCGATTCAAGTTGCCTTTACCAGCGATCTGAAATTTGTGGAAGAGTGCTTATTGGCTGCAGCCGAAGGAGATTTTAAAGAACGCTACCAGCAGCTTGCATCCAGCGGGAATGAACAATGGAAACCGGCAGTATACTTTAGGGTAAACAGGTTTGCCTGGATGGAAGCGGTAATTTCTTACCCCGTGGAGCCCAATGATACCACCGACCGAAGAAACCGTATTTTGAGATATGCTTTGCCACTGCTGAATGCATCGCCCGATAAAGTTAAATTTCCGGAAGGTACGCTGCGTTGAAAAACAATTGTTTTAAATACAGATCTGCCTTGAATAATTCACTTAGCACTTTATTCCGTAAGAAAATTTAGTGCACCGATAGGGCAGAGGCTGGTTTCATAAATTCAGGATATCCCGTGCGTTTCCTCAAATAAGTGTGCTATTCCGGAAGCTACAATTAATGAAGAGATACTATTTAATCTGTCAATACCACTTGAATAGTTTTATCACCCAATTTCAATAAGTAGCTCGCTGAAGGGAGTTTAGACAAATCAATAACAACATTTTCAGAACCGATTGTTCCTTTTAAAACAAGCTTTCCATTCATTGAATAAATAAAGTATTCCTTGTAGTCACCGTTTGCTCTTTTGATGGTAATAAAATCTTTTGCTGGATTCGGAAAAATCGAAATTTGATTCTCTTTCGTCGAAACTTCATTTACGGAAGTGGCTGCACACCCAATTAGACCATTGATGTCATATTTTGAAACAAAATTCCAAATGACTGCGCTGGCATTAATATCCATATTCCCCCAGATACCCGGCCAAAAGTGGCCACCGCCAATTACTTTGTAGTGCGCGACCGATGTGCATTGATCACCATTATCGTAAAGGCTTAGCACTACTGTACTTCCGTCAGATGTATTGGTGTTAGGTAAATCAATGACTACAGGAGTTTCCGCAGTGTTGTTATAGTTAGACCAATAGGCGTTTACGTCAGCTAAAGATTTCGTATTTATCGGGCTGCCACCGTTATAACTTACGACATTATCCGCAGTGCCGTGAATGCTAAGCACCGGTGTCGGGTGAGTGGGATTGCACGATGTGTAAGTTTCTGTGCTCATACTTCCCGCCACAGCGCCTATGGCTGCGATGCGGTTACTCAATTGGCAAGCAAGCTCAAAACTGAAATAGCCGCCATTTGAATATCCACAACTATATACCCTGCTTAAATCAATGTTATAGTTGGCAGATAGTGTGTCGATCATCGCTTCGGTAAACCCAATATCATCTGCTGGGCTGCCCGCAGTCCAAGAGCCTACATTCCAGTGATTGCCGCCAGCGAAAGACGTGCCTTGCGGATATACGAGAATAAACCCCGCAGTATCGGCCACAGGACGCATATCTCCACCAAATTGCATTTGTTGAGAGGCAGTCATTGAAAATCCATGAAAGTTAAACAGCAATGGCACCGCAGAATTCCCGTCATAAATTTCTGGGATATAGATGATGTATTCTCGTGCTATACCATCATGTATCATGGTTTCATTCAGCGTTTGCTGCGCATTTAATAGCAGCGGAATAGAAAGCAGAAGGGTAAGAAGTCCTTTCATTTCAACGTTTATTTTTTTGGCAAGATACCTTTAAAGAACATTTATTTATGAATCTAAGCTAATTATTATTCAACTTCAACTTCAGCCTTAGCGTATTCCCCTTTATCAGAACTATTCTCATTTTTAAGATATTTATCTAAAAAGGTGAGTATTCGGCTGTACGCCTCTATTTGATTTTCTTTTTTCACAAAACCATGCCCTTCATCTTCAAATAAAACATACTCCACCGGAACATTGTTTTTCCGAACGCCTGCCACAATCTCATCTGATTCTACTTGCAGCACTCTTGGATCTTGAGAACCTTGCAAAACCATTAAAGGCTTGGTAACTTTATCAGTGTGAAATAAAGGTGAGATTTGTTTTAAACGAACTGAATCTGCTGAATATGGATCGCCTAATTCTAAGTATAACGACGCTCTGAAAGATTCCCAATAAGGCGGAATGCTTTTCAGTGTGCGCATCCAATTGGTAACACCAAACAAGTTAACTCCTACTTTAAATTCTTCAGGAGTATAGGTCAAAGCTGCCATGGTCATGTAGCCACCATACGAGCCACCAATGATTCCAATTTTGGATCCATCAATTTCCGGTTGGTCGGCCAACCAGTTTTTACCCTCTACACAATCTTGTAAATCTTTTTCTCCATGGTTTTTATCGTCCATTTTAAAAAAAGTCTTGCCGTAGCCGCTACTACCGCGGTTATTAACAGCTAAAACAGCATACCCATGATTTACCATATACTGCAGCAAAGAATTGAAATTTTGACGTGTTTGTCCTCCGGGGCCACCGTGAACCCAAACCAGTGCCGGAACTTGATATTCTTTTGATGCTTGATGAGGCAAATAATAAATAGCAGGAATTTCAGTGCCATCAAAGGATTTATAGCGAATTACTCTTGCGGTAACTAAATCATCAATATCGATAGAATCATTTAATACATTGGTCAATTTGTATTGTTCTTTAGTTTCCAAATTATAGGTGTATAAATCTGATGGCGCATTAGAGCCACCTACATACATCCGCATCCAATTTTCGTCATCGCTAAAAGCTACACTCGTAATGCTTTTATTGTCAAAATCGGGTAAGGCAATAGGCTTCATTGATGGTGCGTCCAATACCTCAATGGCATTTTTCCCATCGTCATTTACGTAAACAACCATGTATTTTCCATTGGAAGTAAAACCGCTTCCCACGATGTCCCAGGATTTTTCTACAACTTTTTTCTTTTCGTTTGTATTTAAATCATATGACATCAAATATTTAAATTCACCTCCATCATCTGTAGTGTAATAAAATGTAGAATCGTTTTCTGAAAAATCCTGCGCAGAATTTGAGCTTAGAGTGTCATTGATTTTCGTCATTTCTTTGGTTTTTACATTGTAAAGAAATAAGTCGTCGTCATTGGTATTCATTGTTTTTGATAGTGCAAAATAATTCTCATCATTAGAAATTGCACTAAAATTTAAACCATCATTATTTTGGTAAATCATTTCGGCGGTGTAATCGTCGATAGACAATTTATAAACATCAAAAAATTGAGGATCCCTTTTGTTTGATCCATAATACAAGGCTTTTTTATCTTTTGACCATCCGTAAAAACTTGCCTTAGCACCTTTATCAGGGGTAATGTCTTTAATTGTTCCATCTAATTCTCTTACGAATAGGTGATCAATTTCATCTCCATTTCCATCAGCACTCATTAACATTCTATTATCATTTGGAAAGTATGAAACGGCCATAATTGATGTGCTGTCAGATTTGGTAATCGCAGTCATTTCACCACCTTTTACAGGCACGGTATATACGTTTGTAATGCCAGATCGATTGCTCGAAATTAGCAAATTACTGTTGTCAGAAGAAAAGCTACCACCGCTTACATCTTCATTATCCATAAATTGGTCAATAGTATATTCTTTGGTTTCTTCTTGAGCAATCTTGGTTTCCTCTTTACAAGAAAATAGAAGGGTTGCCATTGCCAGGGCTATGATTTTAGATTTCATGGTGATTGGTTTTATTTCGCCCGAATTTATACCAATTTATTTTAACCTGTAAATTGTTACCAACTTTATTTCCCGAGAATTCAATACAACGGTTTTGCCTATTCCGATTTGTGAACAAGGTTGATCTCTGTTGAGATTACTTTTTTAAGTTACCCATAAGCTTTGTTCATCTATTCTTTTAATCATATTAGGGTATAGTAGGAAGGTGGGGCTAATGGACAGCTTAAATACTTCAAATAGTTATCGTGGTATAAGAAATTTTGTGGCTCTTTATTTAATTAGGTACTTTTCAGAAACATACAATCCAATGCTATCTTCGTTCCCTTTTTCCACGTGGATGAAATAATCTGAGAGAATTGCAAATTCCTTTAATCAATCTGTACAGAAAGTACGATAGATATGCATAGTGTGGCGCAGCAAATAATGTACTAAAATCAAAATTACTTCAATCAATGCCGATAATTATTTTCAGGTCTTCATTTGTTAAAGGTTTATGATAGAAACCCTTGACAAACGCATATTGGTCAGCTTTTACTTTGTCGCTTGTATCAATAGACGATGAAATCATATAAATCATAAGTTGATCAAGGTTATAAAAATTGTATTTCTCAATTGCGCCTAAAAACTCCCAGCCATTAACGATAGGCATGTTTATATCTAAAAGCACAATAATCTCATGCTTAGAATTTTTCAGATCTTCCAACTTGGCTAAACCTATTTCACCATTTTTACACTCATTAATTGGCAAAGAAGAATCTAGTTTACCTATGGTCTTTGAAACAATCAATCTGTAAATGGGGTCGTCATCTACAATAAATATTTCCTTTTTCATTTTTGAGTTTACTCTTGTTCAAAACGATTTGTTTCGTCAACGATTTTTTTTACAATATCATCCATTTCGTTGGTCGAGATTTTTAATTGCTCCAACCAAAACGAAATTTCATCAAAGCTATCCGGTTGCTCTTCGAGCATATTTATCATTCCCAATATCCTGGAAAGGGGTGCACGCACACCATGAGATTGCGTCCATGCAATGTTCCTCAACTTTTCATTTTGAATTTCTATTGTGCTAATGTGCTTCAAAGTTTCCGAAATGTCGTTTGATTGTACAATTATTCTATCACCTGAAATATTTTTGATTTTTCGGAAATATATATCCACTTTGATTTCTTTGCCATCACTTAAAAAATGGGTGAAGTGATTTTTAGTGAATTCTTCTTCTTCTTTTGAAATCAATGTTTGCATTATAATTTTTCTTTCCTCTTTAGGATGCAATTGTGTAAATGCCATCTTTAGAAAATCATCTAAAGTGATACCATATATTTTTTGTGCCGCAATGTTTGCATTCAATATTTCTAAAGATTCAGCATCTAAAAGCCACGTAGGTTGCGGATTAAAGTTGAATAGGTTTTCATAATTGTGTTTTTCCTCTTCAATTTGATGAATATAACTACTTCTGTTTAGTGCATAAATTATAGTTTTATGAAGAATAGCAGGATTTATTTCATCTTTTACCAGATAATCATAAATACCGCTTTTAAGACTACTTTTGGCCATCGATACATCTGAATATCCAGTTAGTATAATGATGGGCGCTTGAAAATTATGGGCTAAAATGCTATTTATTAATTCAAGACCATTCAAATCGGGCAAGTTCAAGTCCAATAATATTACTGAAATTTTTTCTTCAGCCTTACTCAAGTAATCAATTCCACTTGCATAATCGGAGCAGTGTTTAATAGAAATGAGTTTAAATTTTTCAATTAAATAATCTTCGATTAAAACGAAATCACCTTGATTATCTTCAATTATAAGCACAGACAATTTTTCTAAAAAGTCTTGTTTTCGACTCATGATATTATTTTGAAAATATTGTGAGTTCCAACCAGAATTCTTCAATTTTTAGTATAGCATTCAGAAATTCGCTAATGGCAATAGGTTTTATTACATAGCTGTTACAGTGGTTGCTATAGGCGTCATCTATGTCTTTTTGGCTGGATGATGTCGTAAGCATAATTACAGGAATTTTTTTTAGTCCTTTACTGGCTTTAATTTGCTGTAGAACTTCATGGCCATTGTATATGGGTAAGTTAATATCTAAGAGAATAAGATCAGGCTTTTTTACCTCGGTAAATGCGCCTCGCTTAAACAGAAAGTCAAGGGCTTCCTGGCCGTTTTTAACAACGCTGATTTCTGTTTTTACTTTGCATTCTTCAAAAGCTTCTAAAGTGAGCAAAATATCCCCTTCATTGTCCTCGACCAGGAGGATATGGGCGATATTTATTCTTTGGTTAGTCATATTATTTAATTTTAGGCAGTGTGAAATAAAATACAGAGCCATTATCTGGTGCAGAGTCTAGCCAAATTCGGCCTCCTAAAAACTCAACGTGTCTTTTGGCTATAGAAAGGCCTATCCCTGTGCCGGCATACTGATCCTTGTTGTGTAATCTTTGAAAGATAATAAATATTTTATCATAGAATTGAGGATCTATTCCGATTCCATTGTCTTTTACGGAAAATTCCCATTCCATTTCATTTTCTACAGCGTAAATCTCCACTATTGGCTGGATACCTTCTCGGGAGTACTTGAGTGCATTATCTATTAAACAATGAAGTATCTGAGTGATAGCTGCTTTATAGGTGTTCAGCGTTGGTAAATTGCTGGCTTTAATTGTAGCAGATTTTTCTGAAATGAGCTTTCTTCTTAATTGTTTAAATTCAGATAGCACCTCATTTATATCCACTTCTTCTCTTCCTTCTGTTGGTCTGGTTGCTCTGGAGTAATCCAAGAGATCAAGTATGATTTGCTTCATCCTTTTGGCACCATCTGTGGCAAAATGAATATACTGAACGGCCTTTTCGTCAAGTTGATCTTCATATTTTCGCTGCAATAGATCCATAAAGCTGGAAATCATTCTCAGAGGCTCCTGTAAGTCGTGTGAGGCAATAAAAGCAAATTGCTCCAATTCTTCATTAGAGCGTTCAAGTTCATTTGTATACTGTTGAAGCGACTCGTTAAGTTCATTTAATTCTAATTGCATTTGTTTTTGCTCAGAAATATCTGTCATCGCACCAACCACACGAATTGCCTTTCCATCCTCATTTCTGATAATTACTCCCCGATCTATCACATACAGGGTTTTTCCATGTTCATTAAACACCCTGTATTCTGATTCCCATCTTGTACATCCCTGGTCAGAAAGTGCTTTTTGAAGACTTTTCTGCGTGCTGGCAAGGTCTTCCGGATGAAATTTATCAATCCAGAAATCCTCTTCGGTAAATAATCTTGACGTTTTCTTTCCAAAAAATCGTTCAATGGCTTTGGAGCGGTAAAATCGGTGTTCGGCAATATCCCAATCCCAAATGGCATCATTTGTCGCTTCAGTTACTTTTTGGAATCGTTCGTTTGCCTGTAGCAAGTGGATATCTGCTTCTTTTCTCAAAGTGATATCTTTAAAATAAACGGATAGGCCTCCTACCGAAGGGTAGGCACTAACTTCATACCATTTTTCATCACTGTGAGACGGGTATTCAAAGGTTGTGGGCTTAAGATCTTGGGCAACTGAATTAAACTCTTCTTCTAGCTTAGTGCCAACAATACGTGGGAAAATCTCCCAAATATTTTTTCCGATAAGATTTTTCTCATTGCGTTGAAATATTCGCTCCGCTTCCTTATTGAAATAGGTGAATTTCCAATCTTTATCCACGGCATAAAAAGCATCGGAAATACTTCCCAAGATCTCTCTTATCCTAAGTGTAAGTGATTTTTGAAGATGAATATCCTGATAACTACCATAAATTTTGATACATGTATTATTTATTCTTTCGCTTTTACCAATGACCCGGCTCCATCGCTCGTGTCCTTTAGCTGTAAGCAGTAATATCTCTTCATCAAACTCAGTACCATCGGTGATTAAAAGATCAAGTGCTTTCTGAATGCGCTCTTTACTTTCCCCAATATGAAATTCTATGCCACCAGTTAACGTAGGATTGTAGCTATCGTCCACTTCCACTATTTCAAATAACATGGGAGACCAGTACATGCTATCTCCATTTTGGTTTATCAAGTCCATCTCCCAACTGCCTATTCGAGCCATTTTTGTTGTCTGCTGCAGCAATTCTTCGTTTTTGTCCTCTTTTGTAATGTCAAGTACAATTACGTTAAATACAATCCTGCCGTCTGCTAAAAAAATAGGGATTCCACCATTACCTAAGTGGGTTTTAAGTTCGCCGGTTGGCAGTACAACTTTAAATCGACTTGTCCACCTTGATTTTGTTTGGATTGATTTCAGTACACTGGCCTTAACTTCCTCATAATAGCCCCCCAACTTTATTTGATCCCATAATAAGTCTATATTCTCCATCACTTCACTGGCTGTATGACCCCATAGTTGTTCAACCAATCCCGAAATGTGCTGCATAGAATCAGTTCCGTCCGGATGAATAATATATTGGTACACTACCCCCGGTAGATTTTCGGCAAGAGAGATTAGTCTGTCTTCTGATTCTTTACGGTCGCTAATATCCTGAAAACTGCCATAAATCCGTGTACACACACCATCAACAAATTCAGCCTTCCCATTGCTACGCACCCACAGTTCCTTATTTTTAGAAGTGACCAATACCGCTTCAAAATCAAACGGCTCTTTATGGGCAATACATTTTTCGATTTTTAAGCGCACGAGTTCGCGAAAATCTTCTCTGTAAAAATGGATGGCAGTTTCCAAATTTGGAACATATGATTTTGGGTCTGTTTCGTGCAATTGATGAACCTCGTCTGACCAAAATACAGTTTGATTCACTAAATCCATCTCCCAACTTCCAATTTTTGCCAAACTACCAACCTGACGATTCAATTCCCGAAGTTTCTTTTCTTCTGTAATGTCCTTGGCAACTGCGTATATAATACCATGCTCCGGAGCTGAAGTGGCTGTCCAGCTCAACCATACTATTTTACCATCTTTAGCAACATACCGGTTTTCAAAACTTCCAAGATTCCCACCAGCATATAAGCTTGCTTGTATTTTACTGGTTCTTGACTTATCCTCCTCATATATAAATGATGTGATCGGCCTTGAGCGTATTTCTTCTAAGGAATACCCCAGCAATTCTAAGCCAGCCGGGTTCATGCGTTTTATATAGCCATCAAAACCTGCCATACAAATCATATCTGGCGTAAAATTAAAAATTTGGGCTAGTTCTATTTCTGTTTTCTTTCGACTCAGTTCACTACCAATCGTTGACTCTAATTTTTGAAATAGCTCTAAATGCAGAGCCAAGGCCGATTTGGTTTTTTCTGTTCCCACCAACAATACACCTATTACCTCTCCTTTATGTTTTAAAGGCACTCCCATCAGGGCTTGAATACCTGCCTTTTTTGCAGCCACTTTTCTTTTAAAGAGACGCCACTCTTTGTCATCATCCCCCCAAATTTCTGTCTTCTTGTTTTTCCAAACATTGCCAGGCATGGCCTCTCCTAAAACGAAGGAATCTAAGTTCTTGGCTGTATTATAAAAGACACTTCCAGCCTTGTCTTCAACATAATTTGTGACACGATTAATCGTTTTAGCATCAATAGCAGGCAGCCACATTTCAGCGAAATCAAAATGTCCAAATTTAGCAATATGTTCGCAAAGATTTGTTAGACATGCTTTTAAATCATTACTTTGATGGAAAGCGTCACTTATTTTATTTAGAAGCTCTTTTTCAAGTTCGTTGTTTTTTTGCTGTGTCACATCACGCTCTATGGCTATCCAATGGGTGTACCAGCCTTTTTCATTTGCCACGGGAATCACGGTGAAGTTGATCCAGAATTCCTCACCGGTTTTCTTGTAGTTGGTGGTGGTTATTTCATAAGGTTTCCACTGTCTGAGTGAACGGCCTAGTTTGGTAAGTTCTTCTTTGTTAGAATTGGGCCCCTGAAGAATCCGGGGTGATTTACCGATTACTTCTTCGGCTTCATAACCAGTCATTTTCGTGAAAGCCTCATTGACATATATGATTCTGGGACCTGGTTCGTCAAATGGTTCCGCTTCGGTAATTAAAACCGCATCCGTCGTGTTCGTTATAACACTCTCGAGGAGTTTGAGTTTATGTTCTTCTTCAATTTTATTAGTGATATCTCTCGAGTTGGCCACGATGCCATTTACCGCAGGGTTGTCCAGCATATTGGTTAACACTGTTTCCAGCCATCTCCATTCATTTTTATGGTTTTTAAAACGATAGGGATCTATCAGTACACGGTTTTCGGTGCTTACTTTTTCTAAATTCGCCAAGGTTCTTTCTAGATCATCGGGATGGATAAATTCAAATGCATTTCTTCCAACAAATTCAGCAGGTGAAATCCCAAGTATAGAAGTACTGGTATCGCTAACGTAGATATAATTTCCTACTCCGTCTAAAATTCCTATTAGGTCAGAACCTTCTTGAACCAAGGCTTTAAATCGTAGCTCGCTTTGCTGAATTTTTTCTTCCTGTTCAATAATTTCTTTGGCATCCCTTACTACACAATACATGAGTTTGGATGTGTTATCCCATTTTACTGACCATAAATTATAAGCAATACCGCCATTTTTTTTCTTGTAACGATTAACGAAAGATTTAACATCCAGACCACTAAGAATAGCAGCAGCTGTTTCGCTCGTTTTTGGCACATCGGCTTCCAAAATCAAATCCACATAAGGTGTACCAATTAATTCTTCGGGTAAATACCCCCAATGATCAATAGCGGCAGCACTTACATATACAAAATTTCCTTCTTCATTAATCGTACAAAAAACGTCCAGAGAATAATCGATCATTTGATCCGCTTCAGATCTATGCTTAACTATACGGGTAATGTCTCTGGATTGGCAAGCTACGGCAAAAATTTTGTGATCATCTCCCCTTAAAGGTTCAAACGTAACTTGACTATATTGAATTTCATTCGTTTTTTCATTGTAGAAATGCTCTTCTACTTCAAAATACTCTCCCTTAAACGCTCTCGAGTAATATGCTTTCCATGTTTCAATATCACGCTCACCAAAGGCATCGACAAAAGCAGATTCGTTCAGTTTCTTTTCAGAACCAGTCGCTTCTTTCATGAAGCTTAGGTATGTTTTATTTGCATAAACCAATTGAAAATCAAGGTTTACCATCCAGACAAGGTCTTTGCTTTGATCTAGAAATATATTTGACAATTGAGCCTGTTGCATGAATGAGAATTAATTTCTTGTAAAGTATGCTTAAACAAAACTAAACAATGAAAAAGGAATATGTAGGTTTGAAGGATCAAGGATCCAGCTAGGTAGAGGATTTAATCTAAAACGTTCATTGTTACTCCTGAAGGCTGTATTCATTTTTAATTTCATAATTATGGTGATTAATTATTCTTGTGCGCAGGCGCTCGTTTAAGAAATGTGTGTCCTTTGACCACTTCACTGCCAACCGAATAACTAATTTATTTAATATACTCAACTTTATTTTGGCTTCTCCGCCCCGCATTAGCACTCTACAATATGTGTGCCCAGCAAAGTCGGAACTGTATTGCAAAGTACATAAGTTCTTTACATTATCCAGAGGTTGAAGTGCGAAACATTAATGAATTCGATCAAAATAGATAAGTAAACGACTAACGTCCCTAATCCCTGTGTTGTAATTGTGGTTAGTAAGTCTTTAGATCAAACCGGAGGAATGGCCGCAATTCCTTCCACGATGTTTGCCGGGGGCAGCACTCAAGGGAGCGGGACTGCGAGGTAGCGAGAGTATCTCCCGCATGCCATATAGAGAGGAATTATCTCAAAGAGCAACAAGAATCGAAGGGAAGGGCATCCTCCTTGCAGTTCCGCAGGCTCACTGCATTGCCAGGGGAGACCTCATACCGCAAGGTCGCCGGGGGTAAGCAGAATTCATATTATTCCGCTACTGCGGGAGAAGGATCTGTAGGTAAAATAACATTTGCCAATTGAATAGCTTATCAGCCTTATTTTTTTCGAATAAATGAATGCTTTCACGATTCCATTCATTTATCAAAATTTAAATTTTTCCTGACTCCTACTTTTTGGAGGTATCGATTTTGTCGGTTTTAATTTTATACTGGCGACTTTGGTACTCTTGGCTCATTGCCTCAAATTTCTCGGGATGAACAGTTCGGAAATTATGTTCTGCCTGAGGAATTATTTCCACCATTTTATCAATCATCCCTTGTGGGTCAAATTGACTTTTTGCCATTGCTTTTGCTGCTTTTTCAATATCCTTTTTAGAAGTGTAATGCAAGTCTTTATCAAACCATTGTTTGTATGTATCGTACATCCTATCATTAAAGCCGGTGTCAAATGGTCCCGGATTGATTGTGGCTACCGTAACTCCTAAAGGTTTCAGCTCATCTCTCAAGCATTGCGCAATCGCTTCTAGTGCATGTTTAGAAGCATTATAAGGACCTAAAAAAGCACCTGTGGTGAGTCCGGCTACAGATGATAAAAAGATGACTTTACCCTTACCTTTTTTAACCATTTTTTTAATGAACGGTTGTGAGAATTCAAGTGTAGAAAATGTATTGGTTTCCATAACCTCTCTTATAAGGTCTACCGGCATTTCGGCTAATGGCCCCGTTTGACCTATTCCGGCATTATTGACTAAAATATCAATGTCGTACTTCCAGGCTTTTTCGCAGTCTATATAATCCAAAATGTCCAGTTTGATCAACTCGATATTTTTTTCATAGTCAGTATCCTTTACTTCTTCCATAAATCTGGACATTTGCTCCCAAGTATGAACTGCCGCGATAATCTTGTGGCCCGCTTTTGCTAGCCCAATTGCGGAGCCCTTTCCTAGACCAGAGCCAGCACCTGTAATTAGAATTGTTTGCTTTTTCATATGTTTTTATATTAAGGTACAGATTAATGTACATTTTTATCACTTGCTATTTTAATTTGGGATATGCTAACAAGGGAAAATTATTGGATTGACAAATGCATAATACTACGCCTGATAGAACAACATTTATCTGCTAAAGTTCAGTTCTTTATTTACTTAAATGAATTATTGTTTAGCAATTATTATTCTGGATGAATCAAAAGGTGCGTCAACGGATTTGTATTTCGCTGGTTGCAACTGGCGAAACGAACGGCTTGAAGCGACAAAATCATCATTTTTATTTGGGCTGTAATCATTTTGAGTAGCGTGAGTAGCGCAATTGGAAAAAACCCGCACGCAAACGGAAAAACCCGATCAAGTCTATGCTGGAATCCGCACACAGCAGGAGATGGGCAGTCGACCAACTAACCTGTAATGTTCCAGTTTCAAGAGAAGTACATGGATAGTCTATCTTCTGAAGTGATTTCTGGTGGAATGCATACAGGCAATAGAATCGAGCCAATTGGTGAAGCTGCTTCTCATATAAGTGGGTATACAAAGATGAAGAAAGGGTATTTCATAAATTTCAAGAAGCTTTTTAAATGTTATCTATTTGTATGAAAAGTATAGATCTAATTCGCCGGAATCCTATAGTTTATCATTATCTTCCTTCATCATTTTCTCAACAATGACTAATATTTTTTCAATGTTTTCGTTGCTGTCTTTAACATGCCAAGCTTTTAGCGTTTTACTCCATCGTGCTCCTGCTTCAGCGCGTATGGCATTAGAAAGCTTTTGATTATAAGGAAAATCAATCTTAATCCGCTCCGCACCTCGATGCATGACTCTACTCCAACTAATTTCCATATCAATCCGTGTTTAATGGTTAGAAGGTTCAATATACGGAATTAGCGATAATTAAAATCCGGCAACCCATCATAAATAGTTTACAAACTTTATGTGGCGGCTAAATAAAAAGCATCATTGTCTATATACAAAGAACAGCAATCTTTTTAGGCGATTTTATCTCATTCTAAATCTCTGCCCCTTACATTTGTAGAAGAACTTTAAATCACAACATGCCAAACCAGCCAGACGATCCTGCTCTTATTGCCCTTTTGAAACAAGGCGAAAGCCAAATGAAAGAGAATAAGAAACTGGCGGCGAAGCTCAAGGCTTCAAAGCCAAAAGATCTGGATAAGCAGGTGCATGAATTTCACGATGAAGTATTTGAAAAAATAGACTGCCTTACCTGTGCCAATTGCTGCAAAACCACAAGCCCCGGAATGCACGACCGCGATGTAGAGCGCCTGGCAAAACATCTAAAACTAAAGCCAGCACAAGTAATTGCCCAATACATGGAAATGGACAAAGATGGAGAATATGTGTTTCGTTCAGCTCCATGCCCATTTTTAGGAGCAGACAACTATTGCTCGGTTTACGAGAGCCGCCCACTTGCCTGCCGCGAATATCCACACACCAACCGCAAGCGATTCTATCAGGTGCTTGATCTTTCTGTTAAAAACACGGAAGTATGTCCGGCTGTGGTGGCGATTTTTGATAAGCTGCGAAACGCGGTTTAGTCGCGAGCTTTTAGTCTCGAGTCGCGCGTGCCCGCTAGACTATATTTAGTGGTTTGGATACATAGTAAAATTTCATTTATTATCAACGTTTTTTAGGCTTTAGGTAGATGCTATTTCAACCTATATCATGAAGCACTACTATTGCCTATTGCCTATTGCTCATTTTTCCACCAACTTCTAATTTGCCCATTGCCCATTGCAAATTGCCTATTGAGCCCTTCGGGCTAACCTCCACCCAATCCAAGCCATTGGAATATAAGCAAAAACCAAATCAACAGCTGTGGGCAGGGCAGGGGTGCCAAGCATATAAGCTGTGGTAATGCCACCAATTAAAAACCAAACGCCGATAATCATTGCAAGCACCATTTTACGGGTGGCTCCAAAGCGGGCGGCGATAAAAGCTCCTGTAAGTGTGCCGAGTGCATGCGCCAGAAATGGAAAAATATAATGCTTGGCTTCGTAGAGTTCAATCGCGCTTTTTATCGATTCCATATCATTCGAATCTGCCCCCAACGGTGGAGATATCAGGTTGGTCCCAAGCATCACAATTCCCATGTTTACTACACTTCCTATTATTATCCCGCCTATTACAGCCAGGATGTTTCTTAGTATTGGATTCATTTCTTAGGTTTTAGTTTCAGCCTGTGAATATGGGGAATTATTTTGAGTAATTAAGGATAGAGTTAGTGTTCAGATGGTTATGACTAACTTGAGTATTTTTCTAAACAGTGAGTACGGAGTGCAAGGAAATTATTGAAGATTGAGCGGTCATCGAGCGAAGTCGAGATGGTATTCAGTATTTCGAAAAGCGTTTTGAGTAGAGTGAATTTGGCGAATAAACTGGGTACATCCGAACAGGAAGGTATCCGAGTTTACCACTCTGTGGTGTAGCTACCTGGGGGGCACATGGAACATACTGACAATCAAAGGGAGTGCGTTAAGTTTCATGATCAGCATCCATAAATGAAATTGTCTCATCATCTTTGCAGCTTACAGCTTACAGCTTAAAGCTTGTAGCTTAAATCCTACAGCTATCATTTCCATTCATTGAATCAACCCGCCATTTAAATCTATCAAACTCACTATTTCAGCAAATGGGGGTTGGTGGCACAATTGGTTTATCCCAACTTCGTGGAAACAAATTTACCGAAAAGAGTGAATTTGATAATTATCTAACCAATTAATCTCCTTAATTATGAAAACAATTAAATTTACAATTTCAGCACTCTGTCTGTTTTTAGTGAGTCTGACTTACGGACAAATAGTTGATGACTGCTCAGACTTTAATAATGGCTTTAATGGATGGCAAAATATTGGCACGATTACCACTATTGCCAATTCTAACAGCCTTGATGGCTCCAGTTATCTCAGAATACAAGATCAGGGTGGTTATTCGTTAACCTATAATAGTATTAGTTATTCTCATAACTGGGATTCACTAGTAGGCCACTGCCTATGTTTTGATTATAAAGTTTATTCAGACGGTAACAGTGGTGTTATCAATGTGATACCTTCACTTGCCATCTATAATAACACTACTCCTATGAATTCAAATATAATTGTCGGTTTTCAGGCCTACACAACGGTAACTGAAAATGATGAATGGGTTCATGTTTGCGCGCCCATAGAATTTAGCGATGGAATCTCTCTCCCTAGTAATGCAGATGGATTTTGGACCTATCCGGGAGTTAGCGCACAAGATTGGGATGCATTACTTTTAAACGTGGGAGGTATTGCCATTGGTCCAGATATAGGTGGACCTGGTGCAGAAATAGTTGGCTTTGATAACATCTGTATTGAAGATTGTGGTGCCCTTATCGATTCGAATCCATTTGGTGCATATTGTTGCGGTACAGGCGATGACAATTTAGTTATTAACGGTAATTTTGAAGACGCTATTAACTTAGATTTCACTAGCGATTATACAAACGATCCATCCGTATATCCAGGTAATTTTTCTGTTGGCAATACTGCTCTTGCGCTTTCTGCTTTTAACACAAGTATCACAGATCATTCTAACTGTGCAAGTTCAACCCAGTATCCCTTAAATGATCAATTTTTATTGGTAAACGGCAGAACTCAACAACCAGGCATTTCTACTGCTGTTATCTGGGAACATGTTCTTACAGGCCTTGATACAAGCAGCACTTATAAATTTTGTGCAAATTTTGTAAGTATGCCTCAATGTACATTTGATATATCTCCTAAAGTAAGTTTTGAAGTAGATGGTGTTGCCATTGGTGGTGTGACAACCCTTTTAGCACCTTTGAACGCATGCGACTGGATTCTTATATCAGAAAATTTTAGTACTGGCCAAAACACCTCTGTTACCTTGCAAATTATTTTAGATCAAGCAGGAAACGGCGACGGCAACGATTTGGCCATTGATGATATTTCAGTTACAAAGCTAATTGATCCAGAACTTAGTATCACAGTGCAGCACCAAGGAAGCCCTGATCATATTATAGCATCTGTAAACACAATCGATGTACTTGACGATGGGCTACACTGCGCAGATACTTTGTACGAATGGCGAGTTGCTGAAGTGCTTAGTTACGCCCCGGGAAATATCGTTATTTTACCACCATGGACTATTGGAAACGCATCTGTTTGGGGTCTTACCACCACATTCCCGGGATATTCTTTTGACCCGGATAAAATGTACATGATTGTGTTGCATACAGACACATGCGGTTGTTACGACGAAGGATATACCTTCCAATTAACCTATAACTTCCGCCCAATGGCTCTGCAAATGACCCCAGAGCAAGAATTGTCAATAATCGAAAGCATTAGAAACGGCACGATCGGTCATGGCGAAACAGCAAATGCTATTCAAGAATTAAACGATGGCTCAGATGGTTTAATACTCTATCCAAACCCGGTAAAAAATAGTTTTACTATTTCTCTGAAAGACAATAGTTTGAAAAGCGTGGAAGTCTTATCGCTTACCGGCCAAACTCTTCTTTCAAAAAAATATTCAGACGCTAAGGCAGAAGAAATCTTAGACATTTCTCAGCTAGCATCTGGAATATATTTGGTGAAAGCATACGCAGCTGACAACACCCAATATATCACCAAAGTAGTGAAAGAATAAAGTTTTTCGATAACCAAAAAATTAGGCTCTTTAAAAAGTTTAAAGAGCCTAATTTTTAAAAGTGACTCGGAGCTTCATTCAAGATATAAAACTGAAAATAGCAGCGTTTTTCGAAATCAATTTTACAATATTAAAAATCTTAATCTAAGAATTAACCAAATCTCATTATCATGAAAACAATTAAATATATAATTATAGCAATCTTTGTGTTTTTGGTAAGCCTCTCTTTTGGACAAACCCCGATTTGCACAGATTTTAATAACGGTTCGTTAGATGGCTGGCAAAATTATAATACAACCTCTATCATTACCAGTGGTGGACCGAATGGATCTAATTTTCTGGAATTGCATGATCCCCAGGGGCCGGGTGGGTTTGATGACGCCTGGGGTTATAATAGCACGAGCTATCCCCAATATTGGTCTGAACAATTTATAGGACAATGTCTTTGCTTCGATTATAATGTATTGTTTGATAATCATTTTGCGTACACAGCACAAGTGCCCCTTAATATTATGATCTATGACGGCACAGATCCACAGTCATCTTCATTACGAGCTACTTTTATATCGAATATAATAACCACTGATTATGACGGCTGGGAACATGTTTGTGCTCCCATTGAGTTCAGTATTGGTGATTCACTTCCAGGTAATTCCGACGGGCACTGGACCGGTGTTTCGGCAGCTGACTGGAATACGCTGCTAAATAATGTGGGGGGGATTGCTTTTACAACGAATATATATTATCTCGATGTAAATTCATTGTACCCGATAGATCTTGGTGTTGATAATATATGTATTGTGGATTGCAGTATCGATGAAACACCTTCTGATAGTGCCGCATATTGTTGTCCCGGTGACAATTTTGTAACCAACGGCAATTTCGAAGATCTCCTTAATCCCGGCTTTACAAGTAGCTACGGAAACACCCCTCTCGCCCCAGGCAATTACACTATTGGTACATCTGCTACAGCACAAACTTATTTTAATACAACAGTTACAGATCATTCGTATTGTGAAAACTCAAGCTTGTTTTCGTTAAATCAGCACTTTATGTTGGTAAACGGCAGAACACAACAAGCTAACAATGCAGTAATTTGGGAACAAACTATTTCTGGTCTTGATACAAATAGTACCTATATGTTTTGTGCAAATTTTAAAAATATGAACCAATGTACATTTGATACCCTTTTGAGAGTTAATATGCAGGTAGCTTCAATTGGTTCTTCAGGATTTAGCGCTATATCAGCACCTAATACTCCATGCTCTTGGGTAGATAAACAGTTTCATTTTACAACGGGAAATAATACTTCCTATACCTTAAGAATTATTTTAGAACAAACAGTGAACGGAGATGGCAATGACTTGGCTATTGATGACATAGCAGTGATTAAATTGGCTGATCCGGAACTTAGTATTTCGGTTGAGCATCAAGGAAATCCGCACCAAATTGTTGCATCCATTAATACGATGAGTACTAGTCCTTCAGACGATGTGCTTCACGGTACAGATTGTGCGTATTATTGGTTTGTTGCTGAAGTGGGAAGCTATCCACCAGTAAGTTTAGTCAATAATACTTTTGCTTATGGAAATGGTTCCGGAAACACTTTTGGAGGCAACATAAGCACAATTCCCTGGAATCTTACAACTGATTTTAACCCGGATTATATATTCGCTCAAAATAAACTATACATCATTGGTATGTACACTCCGGTTTGCGAATGTTATGACGAAGGTTTTACCTTTCAATTAACCTTAAATAACCGCTCTGATGAAGATGAAGTAATGACTGAAGAGCTAAAGCAGCAGATAATTGATTGGATACTTAATGGTTATAACTCTAATGGTGTCTCTTTAGACCCTACCCAGCAATTAAATGATGGTTCAGAATAAACTGCTGAGTAGTTAATGTAAGAACAAAATTTTTCGATAACCGAAAATCGTACGCTAACCAAAAATAATTAGGCTCTTCAAATTTCTTGAAGAGCTTAATTATTTAAAGAAAAAGGGTTGTTTAAAATGAAAGTAAGAACCAATTTCCTTTATTCGATCATGATAATCTTAAAAATCTTATAAATCCTGTTCAAGACTGTTTTCTATTCATTGAATGAACTTAAAGATTCAGCGATTCAAAGTACTGATTTGATAAATGGAATTAGGAACTAATATCCGGATGGATTAAATTTCTATTCTGTTAAAATATTATTGACGAAATATAAGCACACCTTAAAGCTTGTCAAGAAATAGCCACACTAATTACGACTACTTTTTGTTTACATTTAGTTTCAAAATAAGCTAACAACCTTCCAAAAATGCGAACAAAAAAATTCCATATCATCCTTTTTTTGATGATATGGAATTTTTCGTTTGCACAAGAATATACGAATTTCAGTGTGACTGAAGGCCTGCCCAGTAATCACGTTTACCGTTTGGTGCAAGACAAGAAAGGGTTTATTTGGGTATTTACAGATAAAGGCTTGGCGCGTTTCAACGGCACCGAATTTAGAACCTTCACAACACGAGATGGTCTTCCAACGAACGATATTTGGGACTTGCGCATAGGGCCAGACAATAAAGTGTGGTACTTTTCTAAATCGCCCAGTCTGGGCTATATCCTTAACGATTCTGTGTATAATTTCCCGTCCTGCAAGCCCAACACGGCGTTCTACCCGAGTAGTACATTTCAAATGGGAAATACGTTCGTTTTTGGAAATACAGCAGAATCTATTGCTCTAATAGATGGATGTTGGCAAACCGTTAAAAATATTGGGGAAATAAAACTACCCTTAGAGAAAAACAAAATTCTATCTGAAAAAGAAAAACGGGATGTTCTCACATATCTTCAGAGTTCTGTCGATGAAATTTTTGATATCGATGAAGCTAATTGGGTTCTCAATACGCGATTTGTGAGCCACGATTCCCTATTGGTCATGATTTATAGCGATGGATATAATATCTACAACATAAACACTGGCAAAACCTATTCAGGAAATATGCCAATGAAATTGACTCCACAATACGCGTATTTTAACAGGGTAACATTTGCAAATGATGAAATCCAACTAACCGGTTTCGGCTTTTTAGCCCCACTGAAAAAAGACTACTCCATTTCCGAAGTGATTAAAATTCCGGGTAACCTACAAGCTCATTTTTCTTTTCGGGACAGAACGGGTAATATTTGGGCAGCCACGTTTGCAAATGGTATCTACATGCTGCCGCAGATAAAAAAGGACATTGTGTATCTTTTACAAGGTAGAAAGGTGAAGCTCTTTTGTACGAAAACAGAACCGGTTATTGCCAATGTATTGGATGATGGCTTTTATGAATACAACACAGACGCTAAGAACTTTGAGCAATTAGTATCTGAAAAAGGATTTATTTATAGCGCCAAATATATTCCCGAATTACAGACCAATTACCTTATTTCTGAATCACATATTTTTGTATTGAATCAAAATGGTAAAATAAAAAAGGTTTCAAATAAAACCTTAGCCATTAAAAATATATCGTTTTGTAATGGCTATTTATACGGAACTACTTCTCACGGCCTTTATAAAATAGATTCGGAAACCTTGGCAAAAGTTGATAGCTATGAACAATATGGCGTAATGGATTTGATCCTGTTTCAGAATAAACTCGTATTGGGAACTTCCAGTGGTCTTGCTTTCTTAGAAAATGAACGTATTCAAAATATTAATAGTACAGCTGAACTTTTCCAAAAACCAATTCTCAAATTGTATAAAACAGCAGACAATTTACTTTTGGTATGTACGGATGGTTTTGGGGCATATCTTACAGATTTTGAAAAAGCCTTACCCTTGCCAGGCTCTGAATATTTAAGTATTGAGACTGCCTTTATTGAACACAATGAAATATGGCTTACCAGTGAAGTGGGCGTGTTACATTATTCAAAAATCGGAGAAGAGTACCAATTGACCGAGAAACTGGATGAGAATAATGGCTTGCTTTCAAAACGGATTAATTCCATTGTGGCGCTTGAAAAAGAAATAATGCTGGGTACGGACAATGGCGTGGTCATCATTCCGAAAAATCAGAAAAAAACAGACCAAGTATTGGATGTTTATTTTACTGTGGCAAACTTTAATTCGCAATCGCTTTTAGGCAAAAAAAAGACCGTTCGCTATGCTTCAAATAACGATTTAACAATAGGTGTTTCAAGCATTGACTATTCGCAATCGGGTCAAGATGTCAGTTTTGAATATAAGCTTATGCCCGCTCAGACAGATTGGAGTAAAACCACTTCTAAAGACATACATTTTAGCGATTTACCTCCAAACGATTACCAGATATGGATTAAAAAAGGAACGATAGAAAAATCAATGCACTTTTCCATACTGCCGTTGTGGTGGCAACGCATAGAATCAAAAATAGCCTTAGGA
Source organism: Cryomorpha ignava (assembly GCF_010686655.1). Lineage (GTDB taxonomy): Bacteria > Bacteroidota > Bacteroidia > Flavobacteriales_D > Cryomorphaceae > Cryomorpha > Cryomorpha ignava. The sequence continues at coordinate 23,459 of NZ_JAAGVY010000002.1, forward strand.
TTGTTGATGCTTCTATTCGTGGCAACAGTGATTTATAAATACCAAAAGTTTCAAATCAAGAAAAGATTTAGGGCACTAATTACCCAAAAGAAGCTAGCGGAGAATGAATTGTACGCACTTCGAGCTCAGATGAACCCCCACTTTGTATTCAACTCGCTTGCCGCCATTCAATACTACATCAATGAAAACGACTTTGCGACTTCTGAAAAATATTTGGTGAAATTTTCAAAATTGATACGCCAGTTTTTTGAACTTTCACGAGTAGAAGAAATCACCCTGGAAACTGAAATTGGACTCTTGCAAAATTATCTGGACATCGAAAAACTTCGCTTCAAAGAAAAGCTGGCGTATCACATTAAATTAGATCCATTTTTAAATATGCAAGAAACGAAGATCCCAAGCATGTTGCTCCAACCCATTGTAGAAAATGCTGTGAACCACGGAATTTTCAATAAAGGAAAAAGTGGGCACATAGATTTGAACTTTACGAATATTGCTAACAATGAATTCTTAGTCGAAATTGTGGATAATGGCGTGGGTTTCGCTAATTCAAAAAAGAAGCAGAGCGGAAGGATTAGTTCATCTACGGTCTTGCAAAATAGACTTGATATCCTAAACCGTTCCAAACAATGGGTAATTACCTTCTCCAATCGCGAAGCTTACCCAGATGAATTGGATGTTGGCAATATTTCAACCTTTAAAATAAAGAAAACACAATGAATGCTATTACGGCCATATTGATTGATGATGAATTTTCGACCCTGAAAGTACTTCAGCAAAAAGTGGAAAAGCTATTTCCAGAAATCTCCATTCTGGCTACTTTTCAGAAGCCCGAAGAAGCAATTGAGTTTATAAAGAAGAAAACACCACATATCCTTTTTTTGGATATACAAATGCCCCGCATCAATGGTTTTGAGTTGCTTGCAGCTTTGGACGGATTGAACTTTCAAGTCATTTTTGTTACGGCTTATAATGAATATGCTTTGGCGGCGCTTAAAAAGTCAGCAATTGGTTATGTACTAAAACCAGTAGATGATGAGCAACTTATAGATGCTGTTTCTAAGGCTATAACTGCCATTGAGCAATCGCATCAGTTTGAGAGTAACACTAAGCTCATTGAAATTCTTACTGATTCTATTTCAAACAAAAACAAAATAATTGTTCCCACAGCGAAGGGATTATCATTTATTTCGCAAGACGAAGTACTCCATTTAGAAGGCTATGAAGGATATACGAAGTTTCATCTGTCCAACAAAACCGAGCTGTTAAGCAGTTATAATCTCGGAAAATTTGAAGCGTTTTTGGGTAAGAATTTTTTCAAATGTCACAAATCGCATATAGTAAATCTTGAAAAAGTGCGCAGTTTTGAAAATGAAGGCTATCTGGTTTTGGAAACCGGCAACCGTGTGCCAATTTCAAAAGCTAACAAACAGGCGTTTTTGGAACTTTATAGGTGATCGTTTTCACATTATTATTCATAATAGCTTAGTTAGACAGGATTGTTTGTTGGATAAGAAAGTAGATATGGATTTCTATTTTGTCAGTACAGGATTTATAAGATGGATAAAATATATAGGATTGTTTGTTAATCTCTTGGCTGAGTCTGGATTTGTAAAACAAAAAGATAGCTGTGATGGATTTAACCTATACTTAAGGGTTTAATTCAACATTATTAAAACAAACGAAATTACAATGATTTTCAAAAAGTTAGTCAAGGACTAATCCCATCATTTATCTTGTCTATTCTTAATCTTGACCATCTCAAAAATCTTATAAATCCTGTTTAAGACAGTTTGAGAATTAATTGCTATTCTCTTTTACAGCTTAATGCCTGCACCTCATCCACCCAAACCTCTCTTGAAGCCTTAAGCTTGTGGCTTAAAGCTAATAGATGGCTCTAAAGCTCAACAACAGCCACCGAATACCCCGCCCAAATTCCAAACCCATTTTCAATATTAGAAAATACTTGAACAGGTTGCGCAAAAGGGTCGCCCTCGGTGTAAAAATATTTCTCTAAAGTGCGCGCATAGCTATAATAAGCTTCTGAACTTGATTTTAAGTGCAACTCCAAATTTCCGTTATCACCATAGTAATTGCTTTCAACCAAAATCCGAAAAGTCTGCGACTTACCGTTAAATAATGCATCGCTGTAAGAAAGGCCACTGCTATAATAAAGGGTTGCGTCAATCGCCAAGTCAGATTCGGAAAGCAAAATTTGATCTGAAGTGCTAAAATACATGCGGTCGCGAATTGGTTGGTCGTAATACACGGTATCATAAGTCATATTGCCGGTGTTGGGATCGTAAATAGTACTCACGTAATAATACTGTGTATTGTATACTTCCAAAACATAAAAATTATTGATTCCAGCCGGATCGTTTATCGTGAATTCTATTTGTAGTCTGGAGGAAGTGTAATCATATTCGGTTACTGATGTTGTTGCCGTATCCCAATGAACAATTGGCACCGCAACTGGAATATAATCTTGTGCCGAAACCGTTCCAAATGAGCCTGCATTGGCAACAACTGAATAGGAACTATTGGCGGAAGCCAAAACGCTGCCCGTATAAATGCCATTTTCTGTATGATGCAGTGAATCAATAATTTCTCCATTTTCTCCATATACCAATACCTGCCCGTATGCAATGGTATTAAGTGGGTTTTTATCAATATAACCGCTGCTGTTTGAAAGTTGTACAGAAAATATTGAATCGGTAGTGAAGGCACCGTTTAACACAAGACGAGGTGTGGCATCTTCACCTTCAAAATCTAAATACTTTTCGCACCCGGAAAGGAGTAGGAGCAAGAGAAAACCAATAAGCGTACATGCTGCAATCTGCTTCATAGCCTTAAAATTTAAAATTATAACTAAACGAAGGAATAATGGGGAAAATACTCAATTGGGTTAGGCGGGTGTTTCCAAACCGATCGCTTGAAAAGTAGAGGAAAAACGGATTTTGGCGGCTGTAGGCATTATAAAGTCCAAAACTCCAGGTGCGGCTTCCGTACTTGGTTTCCTTGTGCAGGTTTACACCGACATCAAGGCGGTGGTACGAAGGCATCCGGTAGTTGTTTCGAGATTCTATATAGCCCACATCGCCATAGTAATTTGTGTTGAATCCCTGCGCGGGAAGGTAGCGCTCTGTAGGCAGTGTTACCGCGTTTCCGGTGCCGTAAACCCATACCACGCCTATATCTACGCGATCATTAAACTTGTGGGTTACAGCTACCGAAAGGTCGTGGCGACGATCATAGCGATAAGGAAATTTCTCGCCATTGTTAAGGTTTTCAAACTGCCTGTCAGTCCACGAAAGTGTATAGCCTATCCACCCTGTAGTTTTGCCTGTCTTTTTTTCAAAAAGTATTTCGCCGCCATAACTCCAGCCTTCACCGGTTTCTACTTTTGTTTGCCAGTCGCTGGCATTTCCCAAAAAGGTGGCGCCATCTTTATATTCAAGCAGATTATTCATCTTTTTGTAATATCCCTCCAGACTTATTTCGTAACCTTTTTTAAGCGTTCGCGCCACACCTCCCGCTATTTGATGCGCTAATTGTGGTTTTATATCTGCTGTAGGCGGCACCCACAAATCTGTGGGTAGGCCTATGCCGGCATTGGTAAGAAGGTGCAGATATTGCGCCATGCTGGCATAAGATGCTTTTACAGCAGTATTTTCATTGAGAATATACCGTCCCGAAATGCGCGGCTGAAGCGAGAAGTACGTTTTGCTCTCAACGGCAAATCCCGAAAAGTGAAGCCCTCCATTGATTTTCAGTCTATCCGAAATTTTAAAATCATCTTCCGCGTAAAGGTAAAATTCATTGGCGTAAATTTTTGAAGATCCATACGTTGTATCTTCACGAGCGTATTGAGACTGCTCCTTGTACCGGTTTATTCCGGGATTAAAGCGATGGTAGGTGTAGTTGCCGCCAAATTTTATGTAGTGATCGGGATTTGGCAGGTAGTTGAAATCAACTTTTCCGCTCCAGTCCTGTATTCCAGAAAGGTATTCTATACGCGAATAGTTTTCAACTGGGTTACCATTTTCAATGTATTTAGAGCTCGATTCATTGAAAATATTAAAATCGTAATTGCTGTAGGTTACCGTAGTATTGCTAAACAGCTTGGGGTTAAAAATATAATTCCACCTCAGTGCACCAATTCCATTGCCCCATTGCAAGCGGGCTTCATAACGATCTTCTTGCAGATTGTTGCCGCTGCCGTAGTTGTAACTGTCTTTTGCAAAAAATCGGTCTTTGCCAAAATAGCCGCTTAAATACATCCTGCTGCGGTCAGAAAATTTATGATTGATTTTAGCATTTAAATCATAGAAATAATATCCGCCATCTACATCGCCCTGCGCGCGAATAATGGGGCGGGCAAGTGCATCAATATAGGTGCGCCTTCCCGAAATCATAAACGACGTTTTATCTTTTACAATGGGCCCTTCAAGGGTAAGCCGCGAGGCTACAAGCCCTATGCCGCCCTCGCCGTGTATCTCTTTAGTGTTTCCCTCCTTCATGCGTATATCTACTACAGAGCTTAACCGCCCGCCATACTCTGCGGGAAATCCGCCTTTTATAAGCTTTACCGAGTTAATGGCATCGGTATTAAAAATCGAGAAAAAGCCAAAAAGATGGTTGGCATTGTAAACCGGCACACCGTCAATCAATATCAGGTTTTGATCTGGACCTCCACCGCGCACATATATTCCAGAACTGCCTTCAGAGCCACTTTGCACCCCGGGCAGCAGCTGAATGGTCTTCATTACATCGCGTTCGCCCATGAGTACCGGTAGGTCGCGCACCTTATCGAGCGATACATCAATGGTGCTCATTTGGGTTTTCTCAATCAGGTCGTTGTCTTTTGTCGACGTAATTTCTACACCTTGCAATTCGGTGAGGCCGCTCATTTCCACATCAACACTCACATTTACCTTGAGAAAAAAAGACTGCATTTGATTTTGAAATCCCACATACGAGTAGCGCAGCCGCACTGAATCGGAGGGAAGGGTAAGGCTGTAAAATCCATAATTATTAGCAGTGGTTCCCTTTCCGGAAATGTAATCGTACACCGTTGCACCAATGAGCGCTTCGCCCGAAGCCTGGTCGGTAATGGTGCCCGATATCGTGTATGCCGGAGTTTGCGCTTCCGCGAATGTAGAGATTAGAAGGCAAAGAATAATGAGTGGTCGAATCATAGATGAGTGGTCAAATTCAGTCGGCAAATAAACGCTATTTCCAATTGGTTATTATATCTATTCATTTTATTTTTAAGTGCGCTTACATTTAGAGTATTTCTTGATATATTCTTATGATTTAACGATTTTGATAATACGATTCGAATAGAAAGACACCATAGAAACTCTGGCGATGAGCGCATACGAATGGATGGCACTGTGCTTCAAGAGTCCCACGAGTCCTTCAAGTGCCACGTTTAGTATAGTTCTTAAGATGCCATTGGGACAATTGAGACTAATGGGACTGTGTTTTACGAGTCCTAAAGTACTACACCGAATTAATCCGACGCAAAAACTCCTTCCGGTAAGTCTTGCTTAATCCCAGCAACTTTCCTCCTACTACAATGGTGCCCTCATCCAGTTCGTCTACGTGGTTTATGTTTACGATATGCGAGCGGTGTATACGCTGAAAACTTGACGATGGGAGCGACATCTCCAAGTTCTTCATTGGCATCGTAAGCAAATAATTACCATCTGTAGTTACAATGTTGCAATAATTGCGCTCGGCTTCTATATATAATATGGTTTCAAGCATAATTTTAACCTTTCTGTCTTTGTGCAGTACAAAAATTCGATCGGTAAGCGGTGTGCCATCAGGTTCATTTACCTCTATGGCATCTACCGTGTTTTCAGCCATTCTACTTATGGTCAGTTCTAGGGTTCGTTTTAAATCAATTTTTTTAAAAGGCTTTGTTAAAAAAGCGTACGGTTTGGTGTCTTTAGCACGTTGAAAGGTTTCCTCATCAGCATTTGCCGTAAGGAAAATAACCGGTATAGGATGCTCCTTAATTAAAAGCGCGGCAAGTTCTACTCCATCCATATCGCCCTTAAGCTGTATGTCAAGCAGCACAATATCAGGATCATTTAATTCCAAATGATTCAGCACTTCTTCCGATCTCGGAATAATTCCCGTTACTTCATATCCCATCTCAATAAGATACATCGATATTTTTGCAGCGATGATCATTTCATCTTCTACAACCAATATTTTAACCGGCTTATCCGCCATATTGTTTCTTTAAATTAAATTGGAAAAAAACTTTTGTTCCATTTACGATCTCTTCGCGCATAGAGCCACTTAGCTGGCGCGTGAGAAGCGATATAAGCTGGCTGCCAAAACCGGTTCCTTTGGTAATTTCACTTTTACCAATTCCATTGTCGGCAACTTCCATATACAAGCTTCCTTCCATGTCTTTTTCTAAATGAATGCGTACATGACCCTTGCGTCCATCGGGAAATCCGTATTTCAAGGTGTTGGTAAGTAGTTCATTTACAATAAGCCCCAGCGGTACGGCTGTGTCAATATCTACATCGAGCTGCTCCATTACGCACTCTACCGTTACGCGGTCATCGGCGCCAAACGAATCAAGGATGCTCTCGCTTAGATTTAAGAAATAATCTTTCATTTCTATAGCACCCAGATTTTTGCCCATGTAGAGCTTCTGATGCACAATGCCTATAGATTGCACTCGGTTTTGTCCTTCCTGCATAGCGTCTTTAATCCCTTTGTCGTCTATCTGTGCCGATTGGAGTTCAAGCAGACTCGATACTACTTCCAGATTGTTTTTAACCCGGTGATGAATCTCTTTAAGCAGAAGTTCATTTTCAGCATTTTTAACCTTCAGCAATATGTTGTTTTTGGTACGAATACGGTATAGCCGGTAGAGAAAAAATAAGAAACCTGCAAGCAAAAAGGCGACTCCGGCAGTAAGCCATTGCACTTTGTTGCGCTGATTTAATTGCAGCATTTGCGATTCAATTATTCCTTCATTTTTTTCGGTTTCGTATCTGGTACGTAATTCCGAAAGAGCCACGTCGCTTTTTTCCGAAAGGAGACTATCGTGCAATGCTCGTGCTCTTTTTTCGTAATCCCATGCCAATTCATAATTGCCGAGTTTGCCATAGATGGTAGCCGTATGGTTATAGTTTTCTACCAAATTAGATATATCTCCATCCTCTTCTTGCATCTTTATGGTTGCAAGCTGGTAGGGTAGTGCTTCCGCGAAATTTCCGATCAGCAGGTTTGTCTCTCCTAGATTTGCATTGGCAGCAGCCATAGCTCCCGGATAATTGGCTCTCTGCGCAAATTGCAAGCAAGAATCGTATTCAACCAGCGCTTCCTCATATCTGCCCAGTCGTTTATATGCGTTTCCAAGGCAATTTGAAATGTCGGCTAAATTCATCTCACCGAGATTTAAGCGTTTTCCTATTTCGAAGGCTTTCTTGTAATAAGTCAAAGATTCCTCATAATCAGACTTAAACATATAAGCGTCACCCAAAGTTCTATTGGCGTAAAATAATTCCTCATCCAGATTGTTGGCCTCGCAGACTTCCATTCCTTTTAGAGCATACTTTAATGCTTCACTTGCCTGTCTCTGCCCCATTAAATTTTCGGCTACTCTGCCATAAGCACTTGCAATTCCCGGCTTATCTCCAAGCTCTTCCATTATTTTAAGAGCAAATAAATCAGAAGTCATGGCTGCTTCTATGTCACCTTTGCGTTTGCTCACCCAACTTAATTTAAATGCCGTGGTGGCTTGCCCTCTTTTATTATCAATGGCCTTATAGCCTGCCATCGCCTTGTTAAAATAATGTGTAGCACTGTCGAGTTTAAGCAAGTTGGCATACATACGACCATGCATTTCGTAAAAAACGGGTTGGCGAATTTTGTCTTCAGATTTATCGGCAAGAGCAACACCCCGGCCTGTGTAGATTAATGCTTTATTGAGATCTGAACGAAAAGCGATACCGGCCATCTGCTCCAGAATATCGAGTTTTGGAGACGTAGCTGGAGCAGTAGAGTAAATATTTTCCAGGCTGTCTAAAGCGTCTGTTTGGGCGTGAACCTTCGGTGAGAAAAAAAAGCAAAGAACGAATAGTGGGGCTAAAAAAAGAATATTCTTATAGAAATGAGAACTACCTCGTTTCAGCGTTTTTTTTATCAACATGTGGTTCATGATCGAAGGTGATAAAGTCATTTCTTCCTGCCGTGTAAGATAGTAAAAATCAATAAAATATTAACTTTTTTTCAAAAGGCGAATCGCTTCCTTAAAGCACTGATATTAAATTGACTATACGGTAATATTGTGAATGCCCATTTTTATTCATCTCCATTCAACGCCCTTCGGACGACGAAAAACCATTTTCGGACAATGAAACCAATCCCACGGTCAAATGATACCGTTTGCCAATAGCGTTGCAAATACCTTTAGAAAAAAACTCGAAGAAAAAGCAAATTTTCAATAACGGTATTATAACCAAGTCAAAATGAAAACAACCGGAATTTTAACTATCGCCGCCGTAGCAATTCTTCTTATCGCATTCGTTACGAGCGGTTGCAAACAAGATATTATCGACAAAAGCAATCAAATGGATGCAGATTTAAAAATGTACGCAACAGCATGGGACGATTTAATGCATAAAAGCGAAATTGATCAAATGGAAGCGAATCATTTTACGAAAGATATTACTTTCATTGGCGACCCCGAAAATGTGGTGGGACTAGCGATTTTTGAAGTTTATTACAAAAATCATCTCACCGGATTTTCGGATATCAACATCACATTCGAAAATGTATTCGGTCAGGGAGATAATATTTCTATAGGCAAAATGGTAGATGTAGAAAGAGTAACGCTTGTAAAATTGAGAGACAGCGAAGTAGCACAGAAGCAGGACTCTATGGACAACAGTGTCTTTATGCAACCGAGTGGACTTACATCTAACCCTGATCGTGTTGCTATAATGGATTCTGCTTACCAGGTTTTTAATGTCGACGATATGACAGATGCTGCCCTTAAATAGTTTAGAATTCTAAAATAAAAATAACTAAAAACCTCGTGAAAATGAAGACAATAGGAATAATCGGTGGATCGGGATTTATTGGAAGCCATGTGACCAAAAAATTTCTGGAAGAAGGATACAAGGTAAAGGTATCTGCAACAGATTTGTCAAACACCGAAAAATACGGTCACCTTAAAAATTTACCAAATGCAGAGAACCTTGAAATTCTTTCACTAAAAGTTGAAAATTCCGAAGAGCTGAAGAATTTTATTGACGGTTGCACAATTCTGGTTCATGGTGGCACACCGTTTCAGCTCGATTTCAAAGATGCCAAAACCGAATTGTTCGACCCCACTATAGAAGGAACTAAAAACTTACTGAGAATAATAAATGAGACTATGGGAATAGAAAAAGTAGTTTTTGTAGCCTCCGTGGCAGCCTTTAATACCAATTTCCCTTTGCCTGCCGGTGGTATGGATGTTTACGAAAGCTTTGATGAAAATACACCTGCGTTTATAAGTAAAGAGAGCCATCCGTATGCACAAGCAAAGTATTTGGCCAATAAAACGGTAGAGGCATTTATAGAAGATCACAAAAACCTTCCATTTGAAATTACATCGGTTTCGCCGGTTTTGGTCATGGGAAATTCTTTGTCAAAACGGGAAGATTCGACATCTACAGCCCTCCAGTTTTTGATAAAAAACCATATTGCGCCTAATGATTTTATCCAGGGAATGTATGACAGCGATATGGCCCTGTCTATTGTAGATGTAGAAGATGTAGCCGATGCAATATATAAGGCTGCCAACACCAATGGCATTCACGGCAAGAACTATTTGCTGGTAAGCGAAACTTATCCAGTTTCGGATGTGCGGTCAATGCTCAATAAGCTGAAACCAAAAAACAATCCGCGTATCGTTTATCAAAACGAATTGGCCAAAACTGATCTAAAAGTTCGGTTTAAACCAGTAATGGAAACTTTGAATAATTACGCCACTTAAAATGAAATATAAACAATTCAATTATTAACTATTAAATCTCAAAAATCATGAAAACGATTAAATTAGTAACACTGGCTCTTTTAGCCACTTGTATGATCTCGTGGAACAATGCTACTGCACAAGATGGTAATTTCTACACCGTAACCACCTGGAAAATGGAAGTGCCCGAAGGCGGCAGTAGAGCCGAAATGAATGCACTGCTCGAAGAATTTGGTGAAAAGATAGTGAAGAAAAACACCAAGGTAATTAGCCAAAAGGTTATGCATCACGTTTCGGGTAGCGATTTGCGTGATGTCGTTGTAATTTCTGAATACGCCAGCTGGAATGATATAGATGCAGCGGGAACTATGCAAGATGAATTGGTTATGAAAGCATGGCCTGATGAGAAAGCCCGCGACGCGTGGATGGAGTCATTTATGAAATATGTGGTTACACATTCTGATGAAATTTATCAGGAGTATCCCAAGATGACCAAATAAAAAGTTTTTCTTTTAAAATAGTGTTAGGAAAAGGTGGGAGGCTCGGGTGGTGCCTTCTGCCTTTTTTTGTCATTCTCAATTATTTTTATCCATGTATCAGTGGCATTTATCCGCAGCAGACTAAGCCGCCTTTCGGCGCAGTAATAAAAATGCGTACACGGTATGTAATTTTAAATCTCAAAGTGGCCGCGAGATATTTTCCGGTAAGTAATCACGCTCTTTCGGGTTCTTATTTGATTCTTTCGTCCTTAAAATTATAAGATTATTGGGATTAAAAATTAGCTTTACTAACTGAACGAATAACCGCGAACCTGATTAATATGGGCATGACCACAAACCTACTGGCAATTGAATCATGTACATATCTAATTGGTGGTATTGCCGAGTTTGGAAAAGTATCGGTTTTTGTTCAGTTGAGCTTTAACAGTTTGCGTGCTACTCAAAATCATAAACAGCCAATATGAAAAAAATACTGAGTTTAATCTTTTGCTTCTCACTAATATTTGCCGTAAAGGCACAAAACCCAACTATAGACAGCCTAAAAAATGAACTTGCGAAAGCTCCTACCGAGAAGAAGCGGATTGATATTTCTAATGAATTGATTCAACCCACCGGCGAAATAAATTTAAACTCTGCCATAGTTCTCGGCAATAAAATGATTCTGGAATCGCGGAAGATAAAGTACAAATGGGGTGAGGCCAATGCTTTAACCAACACTTCTGGTGTATTGATGATGAAAGGAGATTTTGAACAAGTGAAGAAGAATCTCGATAAGGCCGAAGGCTTGTTTACAGCCTTAAATGACACAAGCAGCCTTTCGCTAATATACGGCTCAAAAGGCCAAATGTATGGAATGCAAAGCCAATACGATTCGGCCAATTGTTATTATTTTAAGGCGGTGGCTATTCAGGAGGCTGAAGGGACCTCGGCAAATTTGGGTCGAAATTATGGGAATATTGCCATTGGATTTTTGATGCAATCAAAATACCAGCAAGCACTTAAATATCAGCAAAAGGGACTCGAAATTGCGCAATCTTTGCACAATACCAGATCTGAAGCCTATATCATGCTCAATATGGGCATAACCTATCAGAGAATGTTAGATGCTAAACGCTCGGAAAAGGCACTTCTTGAGGCTGTAAGACTTGCCAAAGAAACTGGGTTGAAAAATGTGGAGGTTTATGCTTATTCCAATCTCGCATCGCTTTTTAGTACTCTAGAAAACTGGAATGAAACGTATAAATATGCACTTAAAGCAGCCGAAATGGGAAAGGCTACCGGCGATGTGTCCATTGAGGCGGCAAGCTACTCAAAAGCTGCCTTAGCTCTGGCCCACTTAAAGCGATATGACGAGGCAAAGGAACTGGTTGATCGCGGCATGGCTGATGCAGAAGCTTCAGGGCAGCCTTTGATTCTCGCCCAGCTTCACGAGGCTATGGGTAAAACTTTATTGCTTCAGGAAAAATATGAAGAAGCTATTCCGTATTATGAAAAAACACGCGATATATTCGCGCAAACAGATGAATATGACGAGAATATAGGTGCTATATATCAAAATCTCGCTAAGTGCTACGAAGAGACTGCACGTTTTGATGAGGCATTAACGAGTTTTAAAAAATACGCTGCCATTAATGATTCCATAAGGTCGAGAGAGAACGTTCAAAAAGGTACGGAGCAAATGATGACCTACGAATTTGAGAAAACGCAAGAAGCCCAGCGCGCAGACCAAAAACGCAAAGATGCTGTGGCCAAGGCACGTCAGTGGGTATTAGCAATCGTACTCGCGCTTTCGCTAATGCTGGTATTTGTAATTTATCGTGCGCTCCGGTCAAAGAAAAAAAGCAATGCAAAACTCCAGGCGCAAAAAGAAGAAGTTCAAAATGCGCTCTTAAAATTGAAAAGCACCCAATCGCAGCTAATACAAGCCGAAAAGATGGCCAGCCTTGGTGAGCTTACCGCCGGTATTGCACACGAAATTCAGAATCCGCTCAACTTCGTAAATAATTTTAGTGAGGTGAGTAAAGATTTGGTTAAAGAAATGAATGAGGAGATAGACAATGGGAATTATGATTATGCCAAAGAAATTGCTGCCGATCTGGTGTTGAGTCTTGATAAAATAAACCACCACGGCAAGCGGGCAGACGGCATTGTAAAGGGCATGTTGCAGCACAGCCGCGCCAGCAGCGATGTAAAGGAACCTACAAATATCAATACTCTGGCAGACGAATATTTTAGATTGGCGTACCACGGATTGCGTGCAAAGGATAAATCGTTTAATGCAACGCTCGAAACAAATTTTGACAAAACAATTGGAACAGTTGATATCGCTCGTCAAGATATCGGACGGGTGGTTTTAAACCTTATTACAAACGCTTTTTACGCCGTTGGCGCGAAAAAAATCCTTCTTGATCGGTCACTACCTTCAGAAGCTCATCCTTACCAACCCACAGTAATCGTAAGCACAAAAAAGCTTGCTGATGGGATAGAGATAAGAATACACGACAATGGAAACGGTATTCCGGATGGTGTTAAAGACAAAATTTTTCAACCATTTTTTACCACCAAACCTACAGGCGAGGGAACCGGATTGGGCTTGAGCTTAAGCTACGATATCGTGAAAAAGTATGGAGGAGAGCTCACAATGGAAACAAAAGAAGGCAAAGGAACGACTTTCATCATTTTCATGCCTGGTAATGGAGTTTAAATTGTTATACAATGCTAGATGAAGTAAATATTAGGATTTATAAGAATGCGATATGACTGAAAGGTTAAAAAATAGCGTGGTTCAAATTATTATCCCCTTATGGTTAGGGGTCTTCGCAATTTCGTGTGGCTCAAATGGTGACGACCAAACCGGCATTTTAGAACGTCAGGATACGCTAATTCCTTCACAAAAAATACCGGCTGGAAAGCCCGTTATTTACGATATTTCATTAGCGGAAGCACCACCCGAAATCATACAGCTATCTCAAAAACCCGCTCCGGTGGAGATTGATGCCGGCTTTTATGTGAATATGCAAAATTTCAATACCCGGCAGGGTCTGGCTTTGAGTAGCATCCTTTCAGCACATAAAGATCATTTTGGTAATTTGTGGTTTGGCACCGCGGGCAATGGGGTGAGCAGATACAGTGGAACGGGGTTTACTAATTTTTCGTCGGCTCACGGGCTCATTCACAATCTAATACAAACAATTGCCGAAGACGCTGAAGGTAATATGTGGTTTGGAACCTATGGCGGTGTAAGCAAGTATGATGGGGCTTCTTTTCACAACTTTACAGTAGATAATGGACTGATTGATAATGACGTAGTAAAAATATTTTCTGATTCTCAAGGAAGAGTATGGATGGGTACTGCGAAGGGGCTATGCCGATACAATCCCGAATACAAATCGCGTGGAGAAGCAGAGTTTATGTGTTATGAAGGAGAAAGCGAAGGATTAAATAAGGAGGTAAGAGATATAATTGAAGACCACGAAGGACAAATTTGGGTAGCTGGCGAAAATGGAGTGTGGAGACTGAATGGAGATAAGCTCAATGCAAAAAGTTCTTTTACAGATTTCACAGAAAAAATTGGAATAAAAAACTCCAACGCAACGGCTCTTGCAGTAGATAGCACGGGAGTAATTTGGGTGGGTTCAACCGATTCAATCTATAGATTCGAGCCTGCTTCTCCCGAAAAGAAATTTGAGCCTATTTCAATCCCTGAGTCGGGCAATCGATCTGTAAATTGCATCACCGTAGATTCAAGAGGAATGGTGTGGGTAGGAACAAAAGGAGGCGTGGCCAGATATAATCCGGAGAATGATAACTTCATAGTGCTTACCAAAGAACAAGGCCTTTCATTTAACAGAGTAAACAGCATTACCGAAGATGAGTCTGGCAGCCTTTGGTTTGGAACTTATGGAGGTGGTGTACACAGATACGACGGCGAGAGTGTGATCGAATACTCAGCTGAACAGGGTATGCCGGGCAATGCCGTTTATGCTACTTCGCGCGATGTCGATGGGGATATGTGGTTTGCACCGTCAGGGTCGGGAATCGTAAAGTTTATAGAAAGAGATAATTCGCCTTATCGCGGCACTTATATTTCTTATACCCGCAATCAGGGGCTCTTAAGCGACACGTATTATGCTGTTGCTAAAAATAGCAAAGGAGATATGTATTTTGGCTGCTATACCGGCATTACAAAGTTTGAAGACGATGAAATTATTAATTACACCGTAAAAAACGGATTGCCAAATTCCAATATTACAGCGCTTTATTGCGATAAGGCAGATAGGCTTTGGATAGGGTCTTTTGATGGTGGTGTGAGCATTTTTGACGGTGAGTCTTTTCAGAAACTCACTACAGAACAGGGTCTTATTCACAATACGGTATGGGCTATAACCGAAGATAGTGAAGGAATAATATGGATTGCAACCCGTGGTGGTCTTAGCAGATATGATGGCAACAGTTTTATGAATTTCACAAAGGATCAGGGAATGGCTGACACCAAACTATCTGATGTGATACAAGATGATAATGGGAATATTTTGATTGGTACCTGGGGTGGTGGAATGTCTATCATTAAAAAGGAACGGGTGATGGAATTGATGCGGGGAGATGGGGATTATGCAGAGCCGATTTTTACGAATTTCTCTACCACAGATGGGTTGGCAAACGATGTAGTGTACCAAATAGTGGAAGATGAGAGTGGGAATATTATTATTGGCACCAATGTGGGGTTTACCATTTTAAGAGGAGGAGTAAAGCTGGAAGATAATCAACTGGTTAAAGATGTGATTGAAAATTACAATGAAAACACAGATTATCCCATAAAAGACATTAGCAATAACAACAGCATTCATACAGGTGAGCCCGGAATTATCTGGGCCGGAACGGGCGATAAAGTTGTGCGCTTTGACTATAAAAATTTTCGCGGAAGCAAGAAGCCGCCCCAGGTAATTTTAGAACGTATAAAGCTAAATAATGAGCCGATTAGCTGGCGCAGTCTGGAATGGGCGAAAAAGAATAACTCAAAAATCCCATTCGTGAAAAGTGGTACACCGGCATACGTTACTGACGAGCTACTAACTTTTAATAAGAAAATAGCTACAAGTGCATTAAATACAATGATTGATAAATACAGCGATGTTCGTTTTGATAGCATTCAGCCATTTTATGCCATACCGGTAAATCTGAAATTGCCCTATTCTAACAATACTATTAATTTTGATTTTACTGAAGTAGAAACCACCAGACCAGGGTTGATACAGTATCAATATATGCTGGAAGGGTATGATAGCGATTGGGGCGCTATAACTGAAGCTGGAACTGCCACTTATGGAAATATGCACGAAGGTGAATATTTATTTATGGTTAAAGCCAGAAATCCTGCCGGTGTGTGGAGTCGTCCGCTTGAGTACAGATTTGAAATTATGCCGCCATGGTACCGCTCCTGGTATGCATATGCGCTGTATTTATTCTTGTTTTTATTGTTGCTGTACTTTATAGATTACATTCAGCGCAAGCGTGTTTTGTACATAGAACGCCAAAAAGGTATGCAAAGGGAACTCTTACATGCACGTGAAATTAAACAGGCTTTTACTGAGCTGAAAGCGACACAAGAGCAGCTTATACATTCAGAAAAAATGGCGTCTCTGGGGCAGCTTACTGCCGGTATTGCGCATGAAATCCAGAATCCGCTAAATTTTGTGACCAATTTTAGCGAAGTGAGCAACGAGATGCTCGAAGAGATGAAAGAAGAGATTGCCAACGGAAACTACGCCGATGTGGTAGATATTGTGGCGGATGTACAACAAAATATTGAAAAAATTAAATTCCATGGTCAGCGCGCCGATGCCATTGTGAAAGGTATGTTGCAACACAGCCGAACAAATTCCGGTTCAGCCGAGTTGGTAGATATCAATGCGCTAGTCGATGAGTTTTTTCACCTCGCTTATCACGGACTCAGAGCAAAAGATAAATCGTTCAATGCCAGGTTGGAATCTAATTTTGATGAAAATATGGGGAAAATTGAAAGTGTACCTCAAGACATTGGCCGGGTAGTTTTAAACTTAATTACCAATGCCTTTTATGCCTGCAATGAAAAACGGAAAATGCTACTCGCACAAAAACAGGAGGGAAATTTGCCTGCAGATTCGCCGCCTTTTGAACCGATGGTAAAAGTTGGAACTAAAAGATTGCGAAATACAGTAGAGATTATAGTAAGAGACAACGGCAATGGTATTCCAAAACAAATCAGAGAAAAAATATTTCAGCCGTTTTTTACCACCAAACCGTCTGGAGAAGGCACCGGCCTTGGGCTGTCGCTTAGTTACGACATTGTTAAGCTGCACAGGGGCGAACTGACGGTAGATACTGAAGAAGGAAAATTTACAGAGTTTAAAATAATATTACCAATTCATACATCATGAAAATACTTGTAGTTGATGACGAACGAGATGTACAATTTCTGTTCGAACAAAAGTTTAGAAAAGAAATACGTAGCGGATTTCACAATTTTATCTTTGCCTTTTCGGGCGAAGAGGCGCTCAAAGAATTGGAAGCCATGCCACGAGAGGAGCTATTGATTCTTTCTGATATCAATATGCCGGGAATGAGCGGGCTCGACTTACTTGAAAAAGTTAAAGATAAGTACCGTACACCACCACCTTGTGTAATGATGATTACTGCTTATAGCGATGAGCATAACCGCAAGGAGGCAAATAGACTGGGAGCTGATGATTTTTTGACAAAACCGGTAGACTTCGTGAGTCTGAAAGAAAAGCTGGAAACGCTCAATTTGTGAAAGATCCGAAATAAGATCATAAAAAAAGAAGCTGCCACAGATGCACAGCTAAAAGCACTGAGAAAATGGACTGTTATTTATTCTTTCTGAACGCGGAACCTATAATTTATATGATGGTCAATTGTTGTCCATATCGTCTAAAAGATCATCTAATGAAATAGAGTTTGCTTTTTTCTCATCGTCGGTCATCGCTTTATAATCATCCATTTCCTGCTCAAGTTTTTTAAGCTCTTCCTGAATATCTTCTTCTTCGTAACCTGCGAAGGTCATTTCAAAAAGGCAATGGGCGATAATCTCCAATTCAGAAAAATCGGCTAAAGTCTCATTCGTAATATCCATCCCGAGCCATTTGCGCCACGGTTCAAATTCTATTGCCTGCGGAAAGGTCTCTTCCTCGTCTTCGGGATTTTTGTACTTCCCCGATACACTCACATATTCGGCACCGTCAAAATCGTCTTTTTGATGTTCTACCTCAATCGATAAATTAGATTCTTCGGCAGCCATAAACTTCAGCTTTTCATAAACATCTTCATAAGACTCAAGGCTTTCTTTCTGATCGGGGTAAAGGTTTTCAAGAATAGCAGCTACACTTAGCCATGAATTCGATTGTATCAATTGTTTTAAATTCATCATTGATGGTATTAATGCCTTAACTTCATTGATGTATTTCTTCTGCACATCAGTTCTCTCAAAAATATGAAAATTATTGGCAAAAGAAGGGATAGCATTAGAATCATTTTAGCACCTGAATAATCTGCTCTTGGTTCGGTAGACGAATATTGAAGAATGAATATTTCACTTTCGTATTCATATAAAATGGTATTTTATGCTCGGGTTCTCTTCATTTATTTAACTTTAAAATTCAAAGCCAAATAGCAAATGAATTTTCAAATAACCGGTACTTATACAGATCTCTATCAATTGGCAATGGGCCAGGCTTATTACCGGGATGGCTCGCATAAAATGCCTGCTACCTTCGATTATTTTTTTCGTAAACTTCCTTTTCACAATGGATATGTTGTATTTGCCGGTCTTGCCGATGTGCTTGATATGCTTGAGTCTCTAAGGTTCACTTCAGAAGATATTGATTATTTGGGTAAACAAGGTTTTAATGCCGACTATCTGGAAATGCTTCGCAATTTTCGGTTTAGAGGTACAATTCACGCGCCACGCGAAGGAGATGTGATTTTTCCCGCAGCCCCCGTTCTTCGGGTTGAAGGCACTATGCTTGAAGTGCAATTGGTAGAAACCCTCATTTTGAATACTCTGAATTTTCAATCGCTTATCGCCACCAAGGCGGCTCGAATCCGCATGGTGGCAGGAGATAGTGTTTTAAGCGATTTCGGATTGAGACGCGCCCAGGGTTTTGGAGCCATAACTGCCTCGCGCGCTGCTGTAATTGGTGGATTTGATTCTACGAGCAATGTTTATGCTGCCGAAAAGTATGGTTTGAAAGCCGAGGGCACAATGGCGCATTCATTTATCCAGCTGTATGGTGATGAGCTTCAGGCGTTTCGAAAATTCGCGGAAGCGCGCCCCAAGAATTCAGTTTTTCTCGTCGATACCTACAATACGCTGCAAAGTGGCGTGCCTAATGCGATAAAAGTGGCTAAGGAAATGGAAGAGCGGGGCGAACGGCTTAAGGCAATCCGGCTTGATAGTGGAGACTTGTCTTTCCTGGCTCAACGGGCAAGAGCTATGCTCGATAAGGCCGGGCTGGAATACGTGAAAATTGCTGCCTCAAACCAGCTAGATGAATTCGTAGTGCGAAGTCTTCGCCAGCAAAATGCACCGATTGATATTTTTGGGGTTGGTACAAATCTTATTACCGGCCACCCCGACGGTGCACTTGATGGAGTTTACAAGCTTGTTGAAGCCGATGGAAAACCGCGAATAAAAGTCTCTGAAAATATTCAAAAAGTTACCCTTCCGGGAAATAAGCAGGTGCATAGGCTCTTGAATGAAGATGGATCCTTTTTTGGCGTTGATGCTCTTTCACTTTCCGCTGAGGGAGTTCCCACACATATCATAAATCCGCATGAAGCGCATAAAACCATGCAATGTGCCGGAATTAACTCCGAGCCATTACTGAAACTTGTAATGAAAAACGGGGAAGCCATAAACCGGATAGATTCCATAGCTGAAATTAAGAACTATGCATCACAAAGGCTCTCCATGCTGCCGCCTGAATATAAGCGATTTGAAAACCCGCATGTGTACAAAGTGGGAATATCTGAAGGTATAAAAGCGATGCGGGATGAATTGCTTAAAAAACATGCTTTCTGATACTTAAGTGATTTGTGAGACCTCAAAGGTTTTTCCAACCTTTGGGGTCTGAATTCAATCCAAATTTAGCATATCTATGACAATACAAAAGGCTGTAATAGCCTATTTTTCATGCGTGTCTGTTTTTAAAGTATTACTCATAAGTGTTTATTTTATGGTATTTGTGAGGACTTCGTCGTTCAAGAGATCATTTCGCTAAGTTGCATATTGTCAATTGCTTATTGCAAATTGCCCGTTGCCCGTTGCCTATTAAAATTTATTCCTTAACCCCGCTATACAACCTATACCCCGAAAATCGACAAGGAATTTTTCCATTCATCAAATGATGGGTATCAAAAGTGCGCAAACCAATTCGTTTCATTGCCTCTACATGGCCTGAAAGAATCCAGGCTTTGCGGCCGGCGTAGGCTTCTTTTAAACGGTCGCCAATATCGGAATACAGCTTTTCAATATCGTCAACCTTAATGCGCTCGTCGTAAGGCGGATTCATCACTAAAATCGCCGGTGGTTTTGGCGGTTCTTCTTTAAAGAAGTTTCCTATTTTAAAATCAATGGCGTCTTCAAGACCAGCGTCTTTTGCAGCTTGTCTTGCCAAATTAAGCGCGAAAAAGTCAGTATCCATCCCTATCACGTTAATCGTTTCTTCACGCAGTCGGTTTACAGTAGCTTCGCGAATAACGCCAAATAGCTCTTCGTCAAAGTCTTTCCAATGCATAAACGCAAAATTGTCGCGCATAAGCCCTGGAGCAATGCGGTGGGCTATCATAGCAGCTTCTATACAAAGCGTTCCGCTACCGCACATGGCGTCAATTAAATCTGTTTTGCCATCATAGCCGGCTATTAGGAGCATTCCTGCAGCCAGGCATTCATTAAGTGGAGCAAGGGCCTCGCGTTGGCGGTATCCCCGCTTGTTAAGCGGATCGCCCGAACTATCGAGAGAGATGGTTACATCATCATTCCAAATCTTTACGTGGATTACGATATCCGGCTCGCGGCTGTCAACGCTTGGTCGCTTATCATATTTATCGCGGAAAAAATCGGCTATTGCATCCTTACATTTTAAAGCAACATAGTGGCTATGCGTAAAAACAGGGCCGCTGGTAGTGGTGCGAATCAAAAAGGTTTTGTCAATATCAAAAAGCTCATCCCAGGCTATAGATTTTACCTGATTGTAAAGTACATCTTCATCTTCGGCTCTAAACCGCTTGATAGGTTTAAGCAAACGCAAGGCAGTGCGAAGACGCAGGTTGGCTTTGTAAACCAAATCTTGATCGGCGGTGAAAAATACGGCTCGCTTGCCTACGCGAACATCATTGCCACCTATTGAACGCAGCTCGGTTGCGAGCACTTCCTCAAGTCCTTGAAGGGTAGAAGCAACCATCGCAAAACGCGGCTCTTCTTTTTTGACTTTTTTTCGACTATCCGCCGGCTTTCTTTGCTCCATATCCTTTTTTTTGTAAAAATTCTACTATTTTATCGCGGTGATCGCCCTGGATAAGTATTTCTCCATCCTTTGCAGAGCCACCCACACCACATAAACTTTTTAAATCGCTCGCCAAAGATTTTAAATCGTCGTTAGAACCTACAAAACCTTGAACGAGACTTACCACTTTTCCTCCGCGCTGCTTTTTATCAATCCAAACTTTTATATTTTGTTGCGCAGCGGGCAGGGTTTCTTGCTCATCACCACTGTTGGTGCTATAAGCAAAATCTGGGTTTGTGCTGTAAACTACGTTTATTTTCTTCTTTTTAGCCATTTGGGTTCTTGGTTTTTGGTTCTTTGTTTTTAGACGTGTGATTTTTAGTCTTTAAGCGCTTGCCAAAGAGTACTAAAAATTTATTTGTTAAAAGTGGTCTAATATTTAAGTTATTTAATTTACATTTTTTTTAATCACCAATCACCAATCACCAATCACCAATCACCAATCACCAATCACCAATCACCAATCACCAATCACAATTAACTGCTCCTCTCAATAATCTGATCTTCATGTCGTTCCAAATGATCATTTAAAAACTCCAGGGTCTGCAAAATGGTAATTCTTCCGGCTCTTGGATGCTTAAAATAAGCTCTTCCAAGCATATCCTTATCAAACTTCTCGAGGAGTAAACCCATTTTCTTCCGGACTTCTAAGTATTCGCTTCTCACTTCAGTGAAATTTGGCTTTTCAGGCATTTCGCCGAGAATAGAAGGCGCTTTAAACTTTTTATTGTAGTTGCGCAAAGCTCTGCTAAGCATAAAAGAGCGGATTTTTGAGCTTATACCACCTTTAGCAACTTCCGCTTTTGGTGACTGAATCTTTTTTTCCAAATACATCAATGTTCCTTTCTCTGATTCTTTCAGGTGGTAAATTATCTGCGCTGCACTCCAGACACCTTTTGGGCTCTGGTGGAGTTTATCATTTGATAAATTTCCTGCGAAATCGAGCGTTCGCTCGAGCAAATTATTCAGTGAATCAAATTCCTTTTGAAGTTTTCCCAGCATATTAGTTTTTATGAATATGAAATTTTCGAATTTGCCAGGACCAGCTTCTGGCAGCGAGAGCGAGTATAACAGGAACAACCGCCGCATGAAAATCTTGCGGAATGGCTATCCAGAATATTAGGATTGCAAACATAATGATGGCGTGAACCTTAAAAAACCGGCTGTTTGGCTTTTTGCGTATGAGTAAAATAGCTCCCCAAATCCATGTCGGCAAGGCCCAGAGCATATTGAAATTCCACTTCGTAGCAGTATGGTCGGTAGCAAACCAGAGTAAGCCGATAAAGATGCCGAGAATTCCAATAGTCATGAAGAACACAATATCAAACCAGCGCAGGAATTTCGGATTGATAAAAAAGCTGGTCACCACAGAAAAGGCAAACAAGAGCCAGAAAATCCATAAAATCCCAGATGAATTTGTTTTCGTTAGGGCCTCATTTTCGGCCAATACCAAATTTGTTTGCGAAACCAGCGGCTCTCGCTGGCCGTTGTTGATCACTTCTGCCTGACCGATATGGCTCATCAAATAATCCGGAAGAAACATTTTCTCGCGCCAGCTCGCCACCTTATCAGTCGGAGCACCAAGTGCCAGGTCTATTCCAAAGTCACTCCACTTAAGGTCTGTGAGATATAAATCAATTAAATTTCTAAAGGTTTGGATACTGTCAGTAGGGTTTTCGGGGTAATGCAACTTATCTCCTAAAAGGTTTTCCAATACATCGCGAATGCGTGTGCTGCAGTTGTCGTAGAAAAAATCGTATTTATAATCACGATTTTCGGGCAAGGCATTGTTTTCCAGAAAAGCATAGAGCTCTTCTTTTTCTGAATCGGTCAAGTTCAGCAATTGCCGTTTTACCCATCGTCCTTCTATTTGATACGTGCGAATGAAACGTTCAAAGCTGGTAACATTTAGCATGTAATTTAGCTTTCCGCGCGCAAATTTTACATAGAAATTTGGGGTGTCAAAATCGAAAGTTCCATAATTGTAAACTCTGTCGAGGCCAGTTGTCCTATCGCTGATGTGCACGGCGCTGTGTCCGAAAGTAGAATATAAATCCTTGCCAGAACCGCAGGTAATCAGCGAAATTTCAGTATTTTCAGTAAGTTGCTGGCTATGAGCATAAATTACGCAGATAAATTGAATAAAAGCGACTAGAAAAAACCTTTTTGCCATTTGGCGAAATTAGGTAAAATCTATTCATCTAATAGCTCCAGCAACTGCTTTATCGATTCCTGATTCCAGGGCAGCTCAATAGAATTGGTTACGCGCAGCTTCTCAAGCTCTGTAAGATGCCAGCTCAAGGCAATGTGCTCGCCTGGATTATTTCTGATTTCCAGTGGAATATGGTACAGCGGTACATCCAAAAGATCATTGGTGATATCAAGGATTTGATCCATATTGTAATCCTGGTCATTAAAGTAATTTCCGTAGAATGATCCTATCGGATTTACCATCTTATCCAATATGGTGCTGTGTTCAATATTGGGCTCAACCAATTTTTCGGTATCGCGTATTTGCAGAATTATCAGGCCACTTGTGTTCTTTTCAATCCATTTTTTGAATACAGAAATGTATTTCGCAGAAACTTTCATTCCGAAATTATCGCGCAAGCCGGCATCCATTACCTCAATACTTGGCTCTGTGGGTAAACTTGGGTAGGGCAGGATGTAGGGAAAGGTAGAGTTCATGCGCAATGCACTGCTCATTAACAGATTCTTAGCGTCGTGATTGGCAAACATTCTGGCAAACTCAATATTTTCAAAAGAAAGATTAAGCTGTTTTCGCTCATCGGGATTTTCATAGCACAAGTACGAGAGAGGTTGAGACGAAATAAGCATTCTCCGGCCGTCATTAACTATCGACGGAGCGAGAATCATCATCGGTATGCGTGCATCTGCTACTGCTTCCGCGTAAGCGTTCACCGGTTTATCAAATACAAAATCGGTATTGATATTAAGCTGATCTTCAAAAGTCATTCCGCGGTCAAGCACATAACTGTACCCACCAATATCGCGCTTTCTGAATCGGATAAAAATATCATTGGTGGCAAAGGTAAAAAGCACTCTGTTTAGTATATCCTTCGAAATATTTTCCTGATATTTTTCGCTGTATAATCCGGGGTTTATTGTTTCCTTATTGAGGTATAAATCACGGAAGTATGCTGCGCCAATTGATCCTCCTGATGAGCCTGAAATAAGCCTGATGTTTTGAGTTATTTGTCCCTTCGAAACGCTGTCGCAATATTGCAATGCGCGAACCGTCCACAGCGATGAGCGCAGGCCGCCTCCACTCGTGTTCACGATTATCATTTTTGGCTTATAAGTGGGATCGCCTTTTAACTTGCGCTGCTTATCTAGCCATTTATTCAATATTTTTTCGTGCTGCTCTATATCCCGGCTTACACCAATAAGATTGCTGTTTAGGCTATCTAGGGTAGCGAGATTGTACGGAACAGGCTCTTGCTCATAATTCAGTCCATAAGCCGGATTTGCCATATTTATCCAATCAAGTTTGCCCGAGGCGAAATCGACCAAAAGAATGAGAGCTATCAAAACCGTAAGCGTCCATCCTTTTAGCCACGACATGGTAATCGAAATGATCATCAATACAACAGTGAAAACCAAGAAAGTGCTCGCAGCTGCGGGTATCACAAAGAAATTATTGAATTGAAATGCGCCGATTACAAAGAAGACTAAAATAACAAGCAGTTCAAAGAAGGAAGCATTCACATGGTTTTGGTAAAACACCTTTCGCAATGTTTCGCGATCGTAGTGATCTGAATTCCGCGCCAGGTTTACCTTAAAGGGATGCGATAAATACGTTTCTACTCTCCACTTGCTTCCGCGGTTAAAGCCAAACCGGCTCTTATTTCGCAGCCCTTTATTGTGTTTTTTTGAAAGCGCATCAAATTGCTCGGCGGTTTGCCCGGTGATCTTAAAAATATTTTTGTTGGTAGGAAAAAAATAGATCACCGCAAGAATAATAAACAAGGCATTTCCCAATACGAAAGCCAGCATATACTTAAATATTTCCCAATTGTTTTTGAGCTCGACCGTCTGCAGGAACTTGCTTGAGAAATAAATATAAGTCCCTATAAATAAAACAGGTATAATAAAGTTGTTAATGCAAAACTTGAAGAAAGGTCTGGCGAGCGTGCCCAGAAATGGAAACCGCTTGCTGTGGATTATATAGCTGTAAATATTAAAGGCCATAATAAAACCGCCCAAGGCAAACCCGAGGATAGCATAAGACCAGATTCCCACTACGCCGCGGTACTCGGGCGCCAGAAATAAATACGGGATTCCAAATTTATTGGCAAAAGCCTGGGTGGTAAAACCAAATAAGATAACCCAGAATAGCAAAAGGAAATGATTGCGCTTCAGATGGAGCCAAACAAGCTGAAAAGGAAAGAAATACAGAAGTCTGTCCATCCTTTGCCTATTTGTGAGTTTTGCTACCATTTTTAGGGAAATATCTTTGTGTCTTTACGAAAATGAACCCGAAACAGTTATCGTTTTCAAACGCCTAGTTTACTGCTTACCAAATCGGTAATTCGTTTTTCGCGTCTTTCTGCTTCGGCGTCTAATCGCGCTGCTTCCTTTAACGTCGAATTTACAAAATCGGTATCTTCAAAACCTTTTAGATTAATCCGTACATTCATTATGGCTCCTTTTATGGCGGTTCGTGCGCAAAGGGCGCCTACACCGCCATCGGTTATAGAATTTTGATTTCCGTCTTTCACCATGGCTTCAATCACGTCAAATGCCTTTTCGGTAATCTGCGCCACCTTTAGCGGTACGTTTGCAGCATGTCGGGTAGCGTATGCAATAGCTCTTTTTCTCGCTTCCACTTCTTCCGGCTTTTCTTTTGGCATCGCAATAGCATCCATTATCATTTTAAAGGCATTTGTATCTTCATCAACCGTTGCAAGAAGTTGATTTTTGATATTTTCACCTTTTTCTGCCCAATCCGAAAAGAATTCCCATCTCTCATCCCAGCCGCGTTTGTGCGCGCTGATGTTGGCAACCATCGTGCCCAGCGAAATGCCCAGCACGCCAACATAAGCTGAAACGCTTCCACCGCCCGGAGCTGTTGATTCTGATGCTGCCTCATTAGCAAAATCAGTTAAGTCCATGTCTATGAGTCGCTTTTGCGAATGGTCGCGAATAAGGTATTCAATGACCTTCTTTTCAGCCTCAAAAGGAGCCAAATCATCCAGACCCAGGCTTTTAACGGCAATCTTGATTTTTTCCTTTTCGGAAATACCGAGAGAGCGCTCTTGCTTTTTCAGGAAATAATCGGCCGCATCAATCAGGCATTTCAATGGAACAAGCCCCACAATTTCAGATCCGGTAACCCGAATTCCGCGTTCCTGTGCTTTTTTACAGGCTTCATCAAAGGCAATATGAACAGGGGTAATGCTGATGTTTGTTAAATTTAAGGAAAGCTGTGCAATTCCATATTCTTCTATATACCAACCTATTCCCTTAACTGCCTTAAGCGATCCTGGAACTCTTTTTGGTTCTCCGTCAGCGTCCATAGCAATTTTTCCCGTAAGGGGATTTCCTTCGCGAATAATCCGTCCTGCTTCGCGAATATCGAATGCTATTGCGTTTGCCCGACGAGCCGATGTGGTATTGAGATTTACATTGTAAGCTACCAAAAAGTCGCGAACGCTAATAGCGGTTGCACCGGTTTTCTTCACCGATGCGTTAAATTCTACAGGGCCAAAATCTGGTTTACCGGCTTCAGTGCTCAATTTCTCAAGCCCTTCGTATTCGCCCTGACGACAATACGCCAGGTTTTTACGCTTCGGCTGAAGTGCAGCCGTTTCATAAAAATATCCGGGAATATTCAGCTCTTTCCCAACGCGCTCTCCAAGACGGTGCGCATAGCTCACCAAATCTTTCATTTCAATTCCCGAAATTGGCACAAGCGGACATACATCCGTAGCGCCCATACGCGGGTGCTCACCAGTTTGCTTGCTCATGTCGATAAGTTCCGAAGCCTTTTTAATCAATCGAAAGGCTGCTTCAATAACTTGTTCAGGATGACCTACAAAAGTTATAACCGTGCGGTTTGTGCTCTTGCCCGGATCGATATCCAGTAATTTCACGCCTTCTACCGTTTCTACAACATTCGCAATAGCATTAATCTTAGCCATGTCGCGCCCTTCAGAAATATTTGGAACGCATTCTATTAGAGGATTCATGAGGGTTTTATTTCGGGGTTTTAATGGCGTCGAAGGTAGTGAAATCAATAGGCAATTTTGCAATAGGCAATAGGCAATTGCAATAGACAATTGCAATAGACAATTAGCAATAGACAATGAGCAATAGTCAACGGGGAAGATGAATGCTGCGGAACTGTAGATTGAGCTTTACAGATGTGGAGTTGTTAGTTGATTTGTTATCTATGGATAAATCCTTGTCGTGCGCCATCGCTCGCGTCCCGCGAGGGATGTCATGTCCGGCGTCCCGCCGGGTTTTTTGAGCGAGAACTCATGTTACTTCTAAAATCAATAATGGACTGTCAATTTTTTCTGCATAACAGGTTTTTGAATATTGATACTATCAAGATCAAAGATTTTAAATTGCTTACCGGAAATTTCTAAAAGGGGCGAGACGCCCAAAGGAAAAGTCCCTCGCGAGACGCGAGCGACGGCGATTAGGAGCTTTGTGGGAATTCAAACACAAACCGTATATTTTAGATATGCTCCTATAAGGAATTGGTGGTTAATATGTTACGTCGAGGCAAGAAAGGATGAAGCACCTACTTCTTCTTCAAGTACTCACCATAATCTTCCAGAAAATCGGCTTCCTTCTCTCCTTTGGTGCTTTTTATTTTTGTGTAAACGCCAATCAGCGCTATAGAAAATCCAATAAAAACCGACCAGGGATAATCTACATAGTAGTCATATGCCAAATACATTACACCAACAAAAACAATAGCGGCTACAATAGGTACCATAATCAGTTTGAACATGGAAATGGGTTTTGCCAAATTTCCAATCGCTTTCTCCTTCTGAATCCTTGGAATAGTATAGAAAATCGGCGTAGCAATGCTATTGAAGCAGTAGGCGCCCAAAATAAAAGCGGCAACCCCAATAGCAATCATTATAACGTATTCCATAAAGCCGAAAGTCTTTAGACCAAGCCGACAACCTTTTGGGAGTACGTAGGGCATGGCTGAGATTTAGAATTGCGAAGAAACGAAAATCAAGTAAGTTCTAACTTAACATTTTAAAAAAGCTTTTTGGATCACACATGCGATGTGATGTTATGGAATAAATCTTTTGTTGTGCGCAATCGCTCGCGTCTCGCGAGGGATGTCTTTTCCGGCGTCTCGCCAGGTTTTCTTGAGCGAGAATTACAAAAAGTTAAGTATATCAATAAGGAGCTGTTAACTTCTTAATTTCTAAGCATTTCTACAAATAAAGCTTCTAAGCGACTTCCGAAAGTTTCTAAAACGAGCAAGACACCCGAGGAAAGATCTAAAAAGGGCGAGACGCCTAAAGAAGCTTGGCAACGGCTACAAACAAGTTACTCTCAAGCTGTATCGGAACAGTTCACTTGCTGGTTGCCAATTTTCCCGTCAATCCGTAATTGCCAATTGCCTATTGCCTATTATTCCCTTCGGTCATGAGAACGCTGCACTAAGTTGCCAATTTGTTTACTTTTGCCACAATGGAAAAATCCAACGAACGCCCCCTAATCCTCGTTACAAACGACGATGGAATAACCGCAGGCGGAATAAGAAGCCTGATAGAAGTAGCCAAAGAATTTGGCGATGTCTGGGTGGTTGCGCCCGATAGTCCACAAAGTGCGATGGGGCACGCAATTACGGTGCACAATATTCTGCGCCTTCACGAGGTGAAAGATGTGGAAGGAGTAAATGAATTTAGTTGTACCGGTACGCCCGTTGACTGCGTGAAACTCGCAATTTATCGCGTTTTAAAACGTCGGCCTGATCTATTGCTTTCGGGAATTAATCACGGAGCCAATAATAGCATAAACGTCTTGTATTCAGGAACTATGTCGGCTGCTGTTGAAGGAGCTGTTGAAGGGATTCCATCTATCGGGTTTTCTCTTTTAGATCATAGTGCTGCTGCAGATTTTACCGCTTCTAAGAAAATTGCCAGAGCTGTAATTAAGAATGCGCTTGCTAATGGCATTCCAGAAGATACCTGCCTGAATGTCAATATTCCGAATGTTCCATACGAAGAAATTAAAGGAGTTCGGGTTTGCAGGCAGGCAAAAGCTTTTTGGGAAGATAGTTTTCAGCCGCGGAAAGACCCTGCCGGAAGAATCTATTACTGGATTACTGGCAATTTGGTAAACCATGATAGCGGTGAGGATACAGATGTTTGGGCACTGGAAAACAATTTTGTGTCTGTAGTTCCCGTTCAATACGATCTTACTGCACACCGCGCATTAAAAGAGCTTAATGATTGGAAATATGAAATCTAAACGATTTGATAAAACGGCTATTGGTTTTGTGATTGGGTTGATTCTGCCTGTTATAGGCTTTGTAATTTACGGAGTATATTGGTCGTGGAAGTTTTTTCGCACGTTTTCTTATTTTGTAAACGACGTTTTTCTCGGTACGCCTACGTTTCGTTCGTCTATTTTGTCATTGAGCCTGCTTATTAATCTCATTCCATTTTTTATTTTTCTAAAAACCGACCGCAACAAAAGTGCACGTGGCGTGCTCGCTGCAGTGTTTGTATATGTACCATTTGTGGTATATTTCAAATTTTTTTAAATGAAATACTACATCATTGTTGGCGAAGCTTCTGGAGATTTACATGGAAGTAATTTAATCAAACACATCTTCGAACGCGATGCCGAAGCGGATATTCGAGCCTGGGGAGGCGACCTGATGGAGGCCGAAGGAGCTGATGTAGTAAAGCATTACCGCGACCTGGCCTTTATGGGTTTTGTAGAAGTGGCGGCCAATTTGCGGACTATTCTCAAGAATTTTGACATCTGCAAAGCCGATATTTTAAAGTATCAACCAGATGTGCTCATCCTGATCGATTATCCCGGATTTAATTTGCGCATGGCAAAGTTTGCCCACCAGAATGGAATAAAAGTATTTTACTACATCTCACCTCAAATCTGGGCGTGGAAGCAAAGCCGGGTAAAACAAATCAAAGCTTATGTAGATGAGATGTACGTTATTCTACCATTCGAAAAAGACTTCTATGCCAAATTTGGAATGGACGTTACTTTTGTCGGCCACCCGCTTATCGATGCTGTAGAGCACTTTAAGAAAGACTTTTCATCACGCGAATCTTTCCTTTCGGAAAATGAGCTCGACGACCGACCGGTAATTGCTATTTTGCCCGGCAGCCGCAAGCAGGAGATTAGTAAAATGCTTCCGCTAATGTTGAATGTGTCAAAGGGTTTTCCCGAATATCAATTTGTGATAGCAGGTGCTCCCTCTCAAGATCCCGAGTATTACGAAACGTTTATTGCCGGTTCGGGAATGAAGATAATTTTTGGAAAAACCTATCAACTACTTACTTACAGCCATTCGGCAATGGTAACAAGTGGCACGGCGACTTTAGAAACGGCCATCTTTCGGGTTCCGCAGGTAGTTTGCTATCGCGGTGGAGCTTTGTCTGTTATCATTGCCCGTTTATTGGTTAAGATCAAGTATATCGCACTGGTTAATCTCATAATGGATAGAGAAGTGGTAAAAGAGTTGATTCAGAGCAATTTGAATAAGAAAACCTTGAGTCGCGAATTTGAAGCCATTTCCCAAAAGGGCAACCAACGCGACAAAATGCTGGCTGACTACCAGGAGCTTTATGAAAAACTGGGGGGTAAGGGCACTTCAGATCTTACTGCAAAACTCATGTTGAAAACTCTCGGTATTAAGAATGCCTGAATGGGCTAAGAGAATTAAATTCGCAGATATGCGCGGCAGTTTATTATTCGGCATTTTAATTCTTATGGTTTTTCGGCTGTCTGCCGAAGATTATGAACGCGTTTCTATCGGTATCCTATCTTTTGATAACCCTGAAGCAGTTCAGGTAATTACTGAATTTGGTGATTACAATCTCGAAGTGGCTGGGGTGGTTAAGCACACCTTAAAGGCCGGTGAGCGTATTTCTTTTGTGCGGTATGGAAAGCTGGTGCAGGTGAGCATCCCCGGCAAGGTGCTTGGGCAGTTTAAAGAACCGCGACTTACCACCCAAGACGCCGATGGTGTATTTCGAATTTACTTATTGCGTCCGCGAAAAAACGAACGGGTATACGATGATGATCTTTACGTTTCTGCCGCGGGCAATGAGCTTAAGCTCGTAAACAGGGTAGATTTGGAAAAGTATGTAGCCGGAGTTGTAGAAGCTGAAAGCGGAAAAGAGAAAACACTGGAATTTTATAAGGTTCAGGCTATTATCTCACGCACTTATGCCCTTAACAATTTGCGGAAATACTGGCGCGAAGGGTTTAATCTAAACGATCAGGTAAGCTCGCAGGTCTATCACGGCAAGTGTCGCTGGGAGCCGCAAATTTTGGTTGCAGTGCGTATTACAGAAGGTAAAGTTCTTGTAGATAGTGAGATGAAGCTCATTACGGCAGCTTTTCACAGCAATAGTGGGGGCGAAACCGTGGGCAGTGAAACCGTTTGGAGTGGCCCATTGCCTTATCTTACATCGCGTATCGATGAGTTTTCAATGCATGGAAAGCATACCACCTGGCAGCAAGCGGTAAGCAAAGAAAAATGGCTGGCATATCTGGCTGATAAATACCAATTGCCCATAGAAGATGCATCAGTTAAGGAGATGGCGCAGAATTATGATCAACCAACCCGCGATGTTTTCTATATCGATCCCATTTTTAAAATTCCACTTAAAGATATTCGCCAAGACTGGCAGCTAAAATCCACTTATTTCAATGTGCGTCCTTATACCAGTGATTCTTTGATGATAGACGGAAAAGGATTTGGGCACGGTGCCGGTTTAAGCCAGGAAGGCGCTATTCGCATGGGCGAGCTCGGCTTTTCATACGAAGATATTCTGCACTTTTATTATAATGAGGTGCACATTATTGATCTGCACGCTTTGGATTTTTTTAGGGTGGAGTAGGATCAATTTGTAATAAGCAACAGGCAATAGGCAATAGACAATATGCAATTTGCAAAAGCTAATTTTTATTTCCAAGGCATCGCAGCTCTATTTGTAGGAGTGTATTTACATTCTTAGTTCTGTTATTTGATTACTGATAAAGCTAATCTGTGCGGTCTACTTGAAATCATATTCTTTAATTTACATCTAGTTGCAAATAGGTTCGCTTTGTATAGTATCATGTTTTGGCATACTTTTAAGAAAAAATAGACCGACATGAAAAGTATCTCATTAAAGTTATAGGAGCCAATTCTGAAGGAAACGGAGAATTTGCTAGAACACTTAAAAACAAGCCGTAACAAAATATATTAATGAAGCTATTGCGTTTTACAATCGGCATCAATGGCGAAAGTTGGTTGAAGAGCAACTTACAAGAGAGTCAAACTTGGTTGCTAATGATTCTATTGAAGTGCCGAAGGAATTTGAATCCTTAGAGGATGAAAATTAAAAAGTATGAAATAGGGCTCGCCGATTTAAATCCAAAGTTCGGAATTGAAGCAGGGAAAAGAAGACCTGTTTTGATAGTTCAGAGTGATATTTTGAATAGAGTGCATCCGTCATGCGTAATCTTTCCTATTACGACCAATAAAAACAAGGAGTAAGTATTTTAAGAGTCAATTAATTATTTTATTCCTGCAATAGCCCAGAGCAATGACTTCGGCAATTGGATTAAAACCTCAAACAAAAAAAGCCATCTACAAGAGACGGCTTTTCAAAATTCAATAAACAAAGGAATTTAGCTTTTCGCTTTCTTCTCTTTTTTAGGTCCCACATATCGTCTTTCCTTGATACGTGCAGCCTTACCGGTAAGGTCTCTCAAGTAGAAAATACGTGCTCTACGTACTTTACCTGATTTGTTAACCTCAATCTTGTCGATAAAAGGCGATCCCAACGGAATGATTCTCTCGACACCAATGCCACTTGACATTTTGCGGATGGTGAAAGTTTCGGTGATTCCTTCTCCACGGCGCTGAATTACAACACCCTGAAATTGCTGGATACGCTCCTTATTTCCTTCGCGAATTTTATAATGTACGGTAATAGTATCTCCGGCTTTGAATTTTGGAAATTCCGGTGTACCGTTTAGTTTCTTGCTTATTTCTTGTAAAGTTTCCATGACGCTCCTGTATTAAATTCACTCAAATTTCGGGGTGCAATATTACGAAGATATTTTGAACAATTGCTACCTTATTCGCAATATATTTTTCAACCTTGATTTTCATTGAATTTCTCCCATAAATCGGGTCTTCGGTTACGTGTTCTTTCCATCGCTTTTTCCATTCTCCAGGTTTCTATGGCTTTTCCGTTTCCGGAAATAAGTACATCGGGCACTTTCATTCCGTCAAATTCGGCCGGACGCGTGTAAACAGGTGGCGCCAAAAGATCGTCTTGAAATGAATCTGTTAGCGCTGATGTTTCGTCGTTAAGCACACCAGGCACAAGGCGTATCACGGCATCGGCAAGCACGGCAGCAGCCAATTCGCCGCCGCTAAGCACATAGTCGCCAATAGAAATTTCAAGTGTTATATACTTTTCGCGTACCCGCTCATCCACGCCTTTATAATGTCCGCAAAGAATAATCAGGTTTTTGCGTATAGATAAGGTATTGGCCAATTGCTGATTTAGAGTTTTACCATCGGGAGTCATATAGATCACCTCGTCATAAGTCCTTTCAGATTGCAACTTGTCAATACATCGGGCTATGGGCTCAATATTCATCACCATTCCTGCACCACCACCAAAGGCGTAATCATCAATATTTCTGTGCTTATCTGTGCTGTAATCACGTAGGTCGTGCACATTTATTTCAACATGTCCCTTGGTTTGAGCCCGCTTCACAATGCTGTCGTTAAGCGGACTTTCCAAAAGCGATGGAAGAGCAGTAATAATATCTATTCGCATATTTTATGTGGTAAAGTTGTAGTCAAACGCCGAAAAAATTGGCTTTATTTGCTGTTCAATACAATTAGGTACTATATTTGGTAACACAAAGGTAAATCAATACAATTAAGAAGTGCCCGACGCGGAGATATTTCTCCGAAAACCGGAATCTGCTTAGCTGTTAAAAGCAAATTAAAACAGATGAAATTTAAAATTCAGATTGTAATCGCTGCAGCTTTCATTTTTGTTGCTGGCTTTGCCAAAGCACAAGAAGATGAGTTTGCAGATCTGCGCATCCTGTATATGGATCAAAAGTATGAGAAGCTTATCTCGAAAGCAGAAGGATACGTCGACAAGGATAAGACTCGTAAAAGCCCTGAACCTTATCTCTACTTATCAAAAGCTTATTTTGAAATGAGCCAGCTTGATGAGTACGCCGAAAAATATCCGCCAGACAAAGCTTTTCGCGATGCGCTGAAATGGGCTTCAAAATACCGACGAAAAGATAAAGAAGGAAATATATACGATGAGAATGATTTCTATTTTAATGAACTAAAAAAATCGGCTATTGAAGAAGCCGGAGGTTTGATGTCAGATGAGAAATACTCGCGCGCAAAACGTTACTACGACGGTATTACAGATTTTGACCCCAATGATGCAGGTGCATGGCTTATGCTCGGTTATTGCCAAATGCAAATGCGCTCTATGCAAGAGGCTAAGCTTACCTATCAGGAAGCAGGCAAAGCGCTACATACAGCTGATATGGAGAAACTAAACTCAACAGAGCGCAAACTTTTGCTTGATGGTGTGATTAATTATTCAGATTACCTGATACAGGAAGGAATGAAAGACTCGGCGCGTACAACCCTCGATCTTGCCCGTCCCGCTCTGGAAGGTGATAGTGAGTTTGAAATGTATTTGAAGAAGGTGAATTAATTTAACACCTCATAGACAATTAAAAAGGAGCCATTAGGCTCCTTTCTTTACATTTGCACCAATGAAATACGCCATCCGCACAGTCGCTTTTTTCTTTACTATACTGGTCTTTGGAGCTTTTGTTTCGGCTCCCTTATCAGGAAAATTGAAAAGAGGCTTCGCAGCACTAAAGGAATATAATTATTTCGAAGCCAAAAAGCAGTTCTATAAAGCTTTGAAAAGAGATTCAGTTGCTGCGGGTTATGGTCTTAGCGTGATTTACGGGCGCGATGATAATCCGTTTTATCAGATAGACTCTGCATTTAAATTTATTACGCTCGCTGCCACTAAATACCCCGAACTTGAAGCCAAGACTAAAGCAGATTATACTGAATTGGGTATTGACTCAATGGCAATTTCCAGGCAAGTAAATCATGTTGACTCATTGTTTTATAACGCCGCTTCCGCGAAAAACACACTCTCTGCCTGGCAGTATTTCGTAGATTTTCACAAGTCGCAGCCGTATTACGATGATGCAATAGAAAAACGAAATGAAATAGCTTTCCATCTGGCAGCAGATACAAATACCTCTGCCGCTTACCGAAATTATGTTGATCAGTATCCAGATGCTGATCAGATTTTTGAAGCCGGTAAGAGATACAATCGTTTGCTTTATGAAGAGCAAACAAAAGAAGGGAGGGTTCTTGATTTTCAACGATTTATCGAAGAAAATCCCGAAAGCCCCTATGTGTCTGATGCGGAATACCGCGTTTACGAAAAAGCAACAGCTCCCGGAACACTTGAGGTTTACAGACAGTTTATTGCAGAAAATCCAACCAATGAAAATGTAAACCGTGCGTGGAGAAATATCTATGCCCTGGAAGTAGGTGAACTGTCGGCGCGCAGTATTGCTGCGTTTAGCATGAGGTATCCCGATTATCCATTTAGTGACGAACTCAAAACTGATTTTCAATTGGCCACAACCCGCTTTTATCCCATTCAGGAAAATGGGTTGTGGGGATTTATTGACGATAAAGGAGAGGTGCGCATTGAGCCTGCTTACGAATGGGTTGAGCCATTTAGCGAAAGCCTTGCGTCAGTGGGAAAAAACGAAAAAGTAGCTTTTATAAATAAAGCAGGCCAGCTGATTACTAAATTTGACTTCGAAGATGCCTATGCTTTTAGATCTGGCTATTCTGTAGTGGTAAAAAACGACCTTTATGGAGTAATCAATCGCCTGGGTAAATGGATTGCGGAACCCGTTTATCAAGATGTTGGAGAATTTTCGGAAGGATTTTTCTACGCTGAAAATGAAGCTGGTTACGGATATTTAGATGAGAATGGAAATAAGGTAATAGACTTCTATTTTGAAAATGCCACCGATTTTAAAAATGGTCTCGCAATTGTTCAAAAAGACGGAAAGTACGGCATCATTAATACCCACGGAGAACTGATTAGCGATTTTGAATACGATTGGATAGAACCTTTCAGAACCGACAGAAATCCCTCGCGCTTTAAGAAAGGAGACTTATTCGGATTAGTAGATCAGGTAGGTGCAGTGGTTGTTGATTCTGAATATACCCATATCGGAGATTTTTCAGAAGGCCTTGCTCTTGCGGCAAATAATAAAACCTATGGATTTATTAATACAAAAGGCGATACCATTATTGATTTCAAATACACTTTCTCGCCTGCGGTTCTCAAATTTTCAACGTTTCAAAATGGGTATGTTCGCATTTATCAAAAAGATAAAGTAGGTGTAATAGACACGGCTGATACGAAAATATTCCCTGCTATCTTTGAAAATATAGGCGAATTTAGTGGCAAGCTCATTCCGGTGGTCAAGAAAGACAAGTGGGGCTATGCCGATTTAAATGTCAATCTCGCTATTCCCTATAAGTTTGATGAAGTTGGGAATTTTCACGATAGCGTGGCCGTTGTTTCCAAAAATGGACTTTTTGGCTTGATAGACACTTTGGGCAGAACAAAAGTTGATTTTAAATACAAGTCTATTGTGTTGATAGACTCGCTCATGCTGGTTTCTGATACTGCTTATGGGTTAATAGATATGAATGAAAATATACTTGTTCCTTTTATATACTCTAATGCCGAAGTAATTGATAAATACATTATTCGCTTTGAGAATGGTGAGAATCAGGGGGGCGATTATTACGATTTATCACAGCGCAAATTCTTATGGCGCAGAAAGTCGTAACAGAAAAAGAAAGAATCGTACTTTTGCGATTCAATTCAGAAAGGTAAGTACCCATTGAAAATGAAGAATAATACCACTGACAAGGCCGTCTTGGCCAAAGTTTTTGACTTGATGAACGATTGGATTTTAGAAAGTCAAAATCCTGATACGCCGGTTATTGATTACCACAAACCGGAAGAATTGCAAAAAATACTCAAGTTGAATATCTCTCCTGAAGGAGCTAATATTGATGAAATCTTGGTTGAGATTCAGAAGTATTTGAAATACGCGGTAAAAACAGGCCATCCGGCTTATCTCAATCAGCTTTTTGGAGGTTTTAATTTCCCGGCATTTCTAGGCGAACTGGTTACCGCCCTCACCAATACATCAATGTACACTTATGAGGTAGCTCCTGTGGCTACGCTGATGGAGAAGGCTTTGATGGAAAAAATGATCGGGTATACCGGGTGGAAATCGGGAACGGGGTCGTTGCTTACCGGCGGTAGCAATACCAACATGGTTGCGATGCTGCTAGCGCGAAATGTAAAGTTTGATGGCTCAAAAATGAATGGAATTCCGAGTGGTGTGAGACCTGCCGTCCTTGTTTCAGAGCGAAGTCATTTTTCGATGCTCAAAGGTGCTAATACGATAGGAATTGGACAAAATGCTGTAATAAAAGTACCTGTTGATGAGAATGGACGGATGCGTGGTACCGCCGTTCAAAATGCTTTTAATAAGGCCGTAGCAGATGGCTACACACCATTTATTTTGTGTACCACGGCAGGAACCACCGAAACTGGTTCATTTGATGCTATAAATGAAGTCTCTGATTTTGCACAGACCAATAACCTTTGGCACCATGTAGATGGTTCGTGGGGCGGAAGTTCTATTATCAGCAAAAAATATCAGCATCTCTTTTTGGGATTGGAAAAGGCAGACTCATTCTCCTGGAATCCTCATAAGCTTATGAATATTCCGCTTATCTGCTCTGCGCTTCTGGTAAAGGGCAACAATGTGATGCGCGAAGAAATTCAATCGTACGATTCAGATTATATCTATCACAGCAATGACAATTCAGATTATGATTTAGGTCCGGCTTCGCTGCAATGCGGCAGAAGGGTAGACTCTTTGAAGCTCTGGTTGGCCTGGAAATTTTATGGCGACGAAGGTTATGCGAAACGCATAGAACATTTATACGATCTTGCAGGCTATTGTACCACTTACGTGGAAAATCATGATGATCTTGAATTGCTTTTCCCTACTCAATCGCTCAACGTTAACTTTAGATTTCGCACTCCTGAAGGAATTGATGTCGATGCCTTTAATGAGGCGCTTCGCTATAAATTAATCGAAACTGGAGATGCGATGGTTAATTATTGCATACTCCCCAAAGGATTGTCTATAAGATTGGTATTGCTCAATCCGGATTTAACCCAGGAAGATTTAGACCGATTTTATAATCGTTTCCTCAATGCCGCTTATCTTTTGCTAAAACAATGGCAGAAACCCGTTGTTAAGGTAAATAGTTTATAACAATAATCTCTCCGTTTATAGGCAATACCGATAGGTTGAAGTCAATGTTGTCGGTATCTTTGAGGTAAATTAAAACAATGTAACTATGGCAACTGAATCAAAAGAAAAAACGTATAGCAAATTGGGTTTTAACAGAGAAGAAGCGAGCGAACTCGCTGAAAGTCTAAACCTTTTACTTTGTAACTATTCTGTAGTTTATCAAAAAATAAGAAACTTTCACTGGAATGTAGTGGGAGGTGACTTTTTTGATGTCCATGAAAAATTGGAAGAAGAATACCTATCAGCGGCAGAAAATATTGACACTGTGGCAGAGCGTGTAAGAGTATTGGGCTTTAAGCCAATCAGCACGCTGGCTGAATATCTTGAAAAAGCAGAAGTGGAAGAAGTTACCGGCGATTTAAGTTCGGATAAAATGATGGAAGAGGTAATTCAGGATTATGAAGTGCTCTTGTCGTTTATGGTTGATGTTGCCGATTTGGCAGTTGAAAATGGTGACTTGGGAACAGAAACAATAATGCGCTCAATGATCATCAGAACCGAAGGAAAACACTGGATGTTCTCTGCATTCGTCAAAAAATAAGCACAGAAAATTATTAGAGAAAGCTCCGTAAGGAGCTTTTTTTTTAGTGTTATAATAAGTGTTTTATCTCGTTTTACTTGCTGGTAATGCCGTTATTACTGGCTTGCGGAAGTTATTAACAATTTTAAGGATTGCGTTGTCAATAAATCGCAAATCGACATAGCGATTGGCACGAAACTTGCCTTACCTTGTACAATAAGCATCTTATTTCATTCAGAACTGGTTATTCTGATTGGTTAAATGATTGGTTAAAGAGAAAATCCGCCTAACGTGGCGGGTTTTTTTATGGGTGTTTGTAATATTAATAGATGCTATGAAACTTGACTCTATGCGTATTTTAACAGAAAGTCAAAAAGAATGCTAATGATATAACTTTATTATTTATGTTGCGTTCATATAGTAGTAAGCATCTTATTTCATTTCAGAACTGGTTATTCTGAAAATGGTTAAAATGATTGGTTAAATCAGAAAACCCGCCTAACGTGGCGGGTTTTTTGTTTTTAAACACTCAAAGCCGGCATTTCAAATTTGTATTGAAGCTATACTATCCTAACACATTTATTCGTGAACTATAAATTACCCTGAATGGTTTGAAAAAAAATGGGGTGGGTGTAACCTTTTAAAATAACCCACGTACTATTCCCTGTAAGCATCTTATTTCATAACGGAGCTGGTTACTTCGGAATGGTATTGAATTTAATTGTTTTGAAAAAATCCTGCCCAATGTGGTAGGATTTTTTTGTTAGTGCGATTTATTGCCGGTCGTTTACTGAAAAAATTCAATTTTTTTCTATCTAGCGTAACCTTTTAAAATAACCCACGTAATATCCCCTGTAAGCATCTTATTTCATAACGGAGCTGGTTACTTCGGAATGGTATTGAATTTAATTGTTTTGAAAAAATCCTGCCCAATGTGGCAGGATTTTTTTGTTAGAGTGTTTTCTTGCCGATCGTTTATTGAAAAAAATCAATTTTTTTCTATCTAGCGTAACCTTTTAAAATAACCCACGTAATATCCCCTGTAAGCATCTTATTTCATAACGGAGCTGGTTACTTCGGAATGGTATTGAATTTAATTGTTTTGAAAAAATCCTGTCCATGTGGCAGGATTTTTTTTTGCTTCCGTTTTTATTTTTGCTACTTACCTAATACATTATGGCATTCCTTAATAATAAGTAACAGTTCAAGAATAAAAGACTGTTATTTGATTACTTATGAGTGAAACAAAATAAACTGTAACCTTTTAAACGAAAAGCACGTATCTCAAGACAAGCATCTTATTTCATTCTCTTCAGGATTGGTTATTCTGAATTGGTTAATTGATTGGTTAAAACAGAAAACCCGCCTAACGTGGCGGGTTTTTTGCTTTTAAAAAAGGATGTTTCAAAAGGTTATTTAGTTTCAATAACCAAATACTTTGATGTAGACCAAAACTCAATTGGTTTTGTGATTTTCAATACTTTTTCATTTTCACCTTCCAGGGTATAGCTACCTTCGGGATGCACAGTAACAAGTTTTACGTCTTCTGCATTTAAAGCCAGGCTGGTAAATTTTGTGATATCAACCTTGGCAAAAAAGTCTTTATTGAAATTATCTTTAAGTTGCTTGGTTCCTCCAAGACCTATAACTGTGCCGTCTTTTTCAAGTACGCCGTTGTCTTTTAGGTCTTTAAAAGTTCCCATAGCATAATATGCTGTATTTAATTCATTAGATTGCATAGCAATCATGTCGCTTTGAATTTCAGTTCTGAATTCGGCAGAATCAAGCATCTCATTTAATATTTCTATTGTAAAGTTAGCAGCGGTTAGATTTTCCTTTAAATAAGAAATTTCTTCCTCTTTGCTATCAATATCAGAGCTTAGCTGGTCAATCATTTTCTTAAATCCGGCAGTTTGTGTGCCGTATTTGCTTACCCGCGACTTTAAATTGTCAATCGTAGATTTA
The DNA here is from genome assembly GCF_010686655.1 of Cryomorpha ignava. Classification (GTDB taxonomy): domain Bacteria; phylum Bacteroidota; class Bacteroidia; order Flavobacteriales_D; family Cryomorphaceae; genus Cryomorpha; species Cryomorpha ignava. Next base: position 64,697 of record NZ_JAAGVY010000002.1, read on the forward strand.
TTCTCTTGAAGCAAGTTGTTAATTGCTTGAATATCTCTGGTTATTTCGTCGCGAGACTCTGGGCTTTCTTCTAATTCACTGTTCAGAGATATTTCTTTTTCACGTTCACTAATTAAGCCCAGGTTGCGCTGAATGGTGGTAAAGCTTTCTTCAAACAATTTTAGAGTTGAATCTTTAGCTGTAACTTCTTGAGAAAGTGCTTTGTTTTCTTCTCGAAGTTTTGCAAGTTCCTGTTCAGTTTCTTCATTCGTACAAGATGCAAGACTGGCACCAATAAAAACAATTAAGAGCATTTTTTTTATCATAACGTATAGCTTTATAAGGATCAAAGATAAATTTTCAGTCGGGATATGATTTCTATTTGATGAAAATATTTTCAGAAACAAAAAAACAAAAAATATTCTTCTTAATTTTAAACCACGATAACCAAATATCCTGTGCCGGCTACTTACAGATTTATTGAATCAAAAGATTTTACATTTATAATGACATTTGCATCCAGATAATTAGCGAAACCACAGAGATATTTTGAAAAGACCAATTCCGTTTTTAGTATTGTTTGAGTGTTTAATTCACTGCTTTTTTATTTCAGATTTATTTGCCCAGTCATCGCTTACAGCAAATGCTGAACAATATGTGCAAGAAGAATGGACTGTTGAAAATGGGCTTTCTGTAGGGCATATAAATCAAATTTATCAAACACCCGATGGTTATATTTGGCTCGCTACATTTAACGGGCTTATCCGTTTTGATGGATTGCGGTTTACCCTATTCGATGTAAGCAATACCCCTGAACTACCCTCTAATAGAATCGTGCTCTTGCAACCAGGTCAGGGCAATAGTTTCTGGTTGTTTACAGAACAACGCGATATTTTACATGTTGAAAACAATCGCTATCTGCAGCATGGTCCGTTTCTAAGTATTGAGCATCAGAGAGTTATTCTCGATGGCGACTCGCTTAGCTGGGTTACTTCGCGAAGTGGTTTGAAAAAATTAGTGAATGATTCCTTAGTACCCTGCACGTTTGCGCAACTGAATAGCAAGGACGTTTTATCTGTTTTTCGTGCCAAAAACGGTGAGTTAATAGTGACCACAAAGACGGGAGCAATTTATAAGACCAGATTTCCGTATAGCGAGTTGATCAAAATAGCCGAATTTTCAGAGTCCAATAGTACAGAGAATGTGATGGAAGACCGTGAGGGCTCAATTTATCTTTATAATAATTATGTGCGTAAAATTTCTGACGATAGTACGCTTATATTCAATCAAACCAATACCACTTCTGAAAATTGGAGCGGCGTATCGCCCTTGTATTACAATTTAATGGAAGATAATAATGGGGTGAAATGGACTATTACTGAAACCGGGTTTTTCCGTCTGACTCAATCCGGCTTTAAGCTAATTCAAAAATACAACCATGTTTCTCCCGAAAGCAGTGAAAGGCAAGGTGCGGGTATGTGTAAATGTTCTGATGGAACAGTGTGGGCAGTAGTAAATAAAAATGTCTATAAAAATGGTGTTGAGCAGTTTGAGCTAAATCAAAACGGTGCCACAATTTTCTGTGATAGCGAAATGAGCATTTGGATAACAAACAGAATTAATGGCGTGCAGCGATTTAGCGAATCCTTATTAAAGTCTTATAAATCAAAAGAATCTGAAAATAATTTTTATGGAATTTTTCAGGATTATTCGGGCAAAATCTGGTTTGGAGAATGGATTCAATCTTTATACTCATTAGGTAAAAGTGAGCAGGTTATTGAGGAGCCTGTGGCACCGGATGTGGGAGTTACAGCAGCGTTTGCAGAAGATCAAAAGCATAACTTATATATTGGTCCGTACCACATTGAAGACTATGATTGCAGAGGTTGTTCTAATGCCAAGAGGTTGCCCGGACTCCCAAATGAAGTTTTCGCTATTCACCCACTAAGTGATTCAGCCATTTATTTTGGAACACTTCAAGGTCTTTATTTTTACGATGGTGAAGTGGGAAAACAGATTAGTGATGGAGATGAAATTCCAGATTTCGCTGTACGTTATATTTTAGAAACTAGTAACTCCAATTTGTGGCTTGCTACAAACGGCAGTGGTGTTCGAAATTTTAATTATGCAACTCGCAAAAACAAGTATTATAATACCAAAAATGGTTTGTCTAGTGACAATGTGCGCGCATTAATGGAAGATGCTGATGGCTATATTTGGGCGGCAACAGAAGATGTTGGATTGAACAGAATAAATCCGAAAACCGATGAGATTGTTTGGATTCAAAAAAAAGATGGACTTTACGAGGATGGATTGCACAGTTTATTGCTCGACGATTATAATCGGTTATGGATGTCAACCAATCAAGGGATTTTTTGGATTGATTTTGCCGAACTATCCGCTTTCGCAAATGGAAACGAAGGAAAGCTTCGTTCTACGGTATATACAGAGCGCGACGGAATGCCTAACCGTGAGGCAAATGGAGGGTTTCAGAATAGTGCCATGAAATCTGAAGATGGAAAGCTTTGGTTTTCAACACAGAAAGGAGTCGTTTGTGTAGATCCTTCCAAGATAAATCGCAATTTGCCGTTGCCACCGGTTGTTATCGAAAGAATTAGCTCAAATGATAGCACACTATATCTTCTCGAAGATGAGCTCATTCTTTCAAAAGACCAGCAGAATTTAATTATCGGTTTTACGACACCCTCTTTTTTGGCACCCAACCGCATACGGTTTAAGTACAGACTGGCAGGATTTGATACTGACTGGGTAGAAAGTGGTTCGCGCCGGGAAGCAATATTTACCAATCTCCCTGCTGGAAATTATAAATTCGAAGTGGCATCATCATACGAGGGAGATTTTGACAATGCTTCGATCACATCGTTTAATATAGTGAAGGAGCCTAAATTAAGTGAAAGGTGGTGGCCATGGGTTTTAGCTGTTATTGTGGGGCTTCTTATAATATACGCTATCCTAAAATGGCGGCTTCATCAATTGCATCGCCAGCAATTACACCTTGAAAAAGAAGTCGCTTCTCGCACCCGCGATTTGGAAGCTGAAAAACGAATTACCGAAGCACAAAAAGAGAAATTATTACTCCTCGATCGGGAAAAAAGCAGATTCTTTGCAAATGTGTCACACGAGTTTAGAACGCCCTTAACACTGATTATTTCGCCTCTTCGCGATCTGCAAAATTCGGCTTCCGCCAATAACCTTACTCAATACGCAAAAAATCAAATTGATACGGGGTTAAAGAATGCAACCCGCCTTATGCGGCTCGTAGAGCAATTGCTCGATATTGCACGTCTTGAAGCAAAAAAGCTACAGTTGGATTTTCAAATACTAGAGATTAATGAATACATCCGTGATTTGGGAGAATCATTTATTGGATTGGCTGAGGTAAAGCATATTAAATTGAAAATTTCAATCGAAGACGATCGCTTGTTTATGCGCTATGATCCAGATCAATTGGATAAAATCGTTGTTAACTTATTATCTAACGCTTTTAAATTTACACCAGCCGATGGTGAGATTCATCTCGATTTAAGGTCTGACAATCAATTGGTGTTTATTTCTGTAGCCGACACGGGTAGGGGGTTAGCACCTGAGAATTTACCGCATCTATTTGATCGTTTCTTTCAAGTTGAAAAATCTGAGTTGCAGCCAGGATCGGGTATTGGGCTATCTATTGCCAAAGAACTCACGCAACTTCATGATGGTAAAATTGAAGTGAGTAGTGAAATGGGAATTGGCAGCACCTTCACACTAAGCTTTCCCCTGGTAAGGCGAGAAAAAAATGACCCGCCGGTTAGGGAAGCTGCTCACCGTGATTTCGCCCCGCATGAAGCAATGATCGAATTTGAAGCAGATGAACCAAGAATTAAAACCGAAGACTTAAATGGTGATTCGGCTCCTAAAAAAACGATACTAATCGTTGATGACAATTTAGATATAAGGAATTATGTAGCAGATAATTTCAAAGCTGATTATGATATCGTGCAGGCAGAATCGGGATCAGAAGCGCTGAATAAAATAACAAATCACCTTCCCGATCTGATTATTTCTGATGTAATGATGCCAGACGGAGATGGTCTGGAATTGCTCGAGGCGATAAGAGCTGAGCCTGAATTTGCATATTTGCCGGTTATTTTGCTTACTGCCAAAGCTGAAGTAAGTGATAAGTTGGAAGGCTTGAAAATTGGCGCAGATGACTACTTAACCAAGCCATTTGATATCATGGAGTTAAAATTACGGGTTAGTAACATCTTGCTTTCGCGGATGCGGCTTCAAAAATATTTTTTAAATACAAGTTCTTCTGAACCAATTAAAATCCAATCCTTATCAGTAAATGTGCCATCTCAAGATACCGAATTTATTAGTCAATTGGGTGAAACTATTCACCAGAATTTCACAGATGAGGCGTTCTCGGTTGAAAAACTAGCGAGCTTAATGGGGCAGAGCCGTAGTAATCTTTACAGAAAGGTTATAGCACTTACAGATGAATCGCCAAGCGAAACTTTAAAACGCGTTCGGCTGGAACATGCAGCACAACTCTTAAAACAAAATGCGGGGAGCATTAGCGAAATAGCTTATGCAAGCGGTTTTAATAGCATCTCTCATTTCTCAAAAAGCTTCAAAATTGCATATAATGTTTCGCCAACAGTATATTCGCAAGAATAAAAACTAGTATTCACTCAACTTTTTGCCTCTGATAATCAATTAGATGTGTTGCTTGCAACATAATGCCAAAGCTTTGCAACATATGGCAAATGCTGTTTTGGTGTCTAGCCATACATTTGGGTCAACAACTAAAGTTAAAATCTGACTTTGGTTTTAAAATAACCAACAATAACTCGACATGAAAACGAAAATTTCAATTATTGCAGCTCTTTTAACTATATACGTGAGCACAGGCTTTTCACAAGTTGATGCCAATTTTAATTTCGATCAATACGTGGAAAATGATCTTTTAACAGCAATGAACTTAGATTTTGGGGACGCACCTAATGCTCATTCTGATTCGGATAACGCCACAGCGAAAATTACAACTTATCCCGAGTGGGCAGGTAACGGTGAATACACTGACGTGAATCAATATGTTTATTTAAATCTGGAGTTTCCCGAAGAAGCAAGAATAACCGGACGAACCGGTATAGTAAAAGTTCAATTTGATATTTATCAAAATGGTTCTATTGGAAATATAGACTTTATAGAATCGCCAGATGCGGCTTTTAATAAAGAAGTGATGAGATTACTAGCCGTTATGCCCAATTGGAAACCTGCGTTAAGCGGTAAAAATCCGGTTAAATCCCGTTATCAGCTCAATATTAATTTCTCGCTCCGTTAATTGTTAAAGACCTTTTCGTAGAGGGGTGGAGTAGCAGAATGATTTGTAAAAAATTCGTTCTGCTACCCGCTTATTCTCTTAATTCTTTCATTTGTTATGGCAAATGAAAAAACGGATAGAATAGCGTGCGATTATGTGCGCAGCGAATTGGAGTTTCTCTCCACCATGAAAGTCAATGAACCGGTTATAGCTATCATTTCAGAGCATATTACGCGACTAAATGACGCAGTAAATTGGTTAAACCAAAAATTAGGAAAAAAAGTTATTGTTGCAGGAGCTTCTTTGAGTAACCACTTTCCTGAATTTTTGAAGAAATTAGCACCGGACATTTTGATAGGTGATTCTTTAAAAGCCTTATTGAGTATGATGGGGGAGAAGCCACTTGGCTTAATCAGAAATGGCGGCTACATTTATTTCGTGGAAAGCTCCAGGGGGCACGAAATAAGAGAATGGCTTCGAATTGATAATCGGGGACAGCATCTGGTGGATGTGTGGATAAAGCTAAACCAGAATCAGGCACCTCTGCATTTTCAATAAGGAGAGATGGTTTTGAACTGACTAATTATCCGCTTTTCTGTTTTTTTTAGTAATTCTCCACGTCATTTACTCCTATCTCTTTGTGAAACTACCATTCCCATTTGATTAGGTTTAGAATTTTGACAATCTTCGCTGTTTATAATTTACTAAACACTTTTACCACGAAAGTCTTTATCTGAATCTGCAATTATTATGAAACGAAATCTACTCATTATAGTCTCTCTTGGCCTTCTGTTCCCAGCTTGCGACTCACCTTTCAGAACACAAAAGACGGCGGTGCCTCAACAGTCTTTGCAAATCCCAACACAGGAGCATTCAATACAGGCGGTAAACTGGCAACAGCAAGCCGCGGAGTACCGAGCACTGTGCTTGCAGGCTTATAATTTTGCCAGACTGAGGCTGGATGCTATGCTCGACACAACAAAGATGGATGTAAAGAAGCTGGCTATAGTTACTGATCTTGATGAAACGGCAGTAGATAATAGTCCTTTCAATGCTAAGATGATTGAACTTGATGAAGCTTATCAAAAATCGCGCTGGATAGAATGGGGAAATGAGGTTTCAGCAAAAGCTGTTCCCGGAGCAGTTGAATTTTTGAAGTATGCGGCATCACAAGGTGTTGAAATATTTTATATTTCAAACAGATATCCCGAGCAGCTCCAAGTAACCATTGAAAATTTAGATAAACTTGATTTCCCTTTTAGTGATGAAGCTCATGTAATGCTTAGAAATCAATCGAGCGGAAAACTGGAGAGACGCGAAAAGGTTGAAGAGACACATACCATTATTATGCTACTGGGAGATAATCTGGCAGACTTTACTGACTTGTTTGAAAAGCAGAATTCTGGCCGACGACATGCGCTCGTAGATAGCCTCGCAGCCGAATTTGGATCTCGCTTCATTGTTTTGCCCAATGTAATGTACGGCGATTGGCAAACAAATGGTATTTATGAAGGACGTTATGACTGGACCGAATCGCAAAGAGACTCAATACGACACAAAAAATTGATTTCTTATTAGTCTAATTCCTGAGAACAGTCGAAATCAGGTTCTGAAAATAAAAAAAGCCATCTGGAGTGCAGACGGCTTGATTTTTTTTTGGATTGACAACCCTTATTTAGTTGCTGCCCATTTTTTTACTTCTGCTCTAAACCACTCATCAGCTGCATCAGTCCATTTGTAGTTTTTGCGAATGTAAGACACAGAATCTTTTTCAATGTCGGTATAAGAATCACCATCTTTTACAGCTTTAATAAGTTTTTCAGCATCAGCCATAGAAATACGTCCATCGCCTGAACCTGATGTCATCTTTTCTGCATGATCAAGGAGTTCTCCATCATATTTTTTACCTTCAATTGTTTTGTAATAGCCCATAATAGTGTTGTTTTTAAGATGAATAAATTTGATCAGCCCAAAAGATAATAGAATTCCTTGGAAATATCAACCCATTGAGCCTCTTTCTATTAACATTTGAAAGTTTTAACTTAAAATTCGCCTATTTTTTAAAATTATCGGAGATTACCAATTCTTTTGATCCCGGCGTATGGGTGTAAAACCCTTCACCGCCTTTTGCACCGAGCTTGCCGGCCATTACCATATTTACCAAAAGGGGAGAAGGAGCATATTTATCGAGGCCAAAGCCATCGTGCAATACGCGCATAATGCTGAGGCATACATCTAGACCAATAAAGTCGGCCAATTGCAGTGGCCCCATAGGATGTGCCATTCCCAATTTCATTACGGTATCTATTTCTTCTACACCGGCTACTCCTTCGTGAAGGGTATGAATCGCTTCATTGATCATTGGCATAAGTATTCGGTTTGCGACAAAACCAGGATAATCATTTACTTCGGTAGGTACTTTACCAAGTTTTTGAGATAAATCCATTATCACTTCCGTAACAGAATTGCTCGTAGCATATCCTCTTATCACTTCTACCAGTTTCATAACGGGTACAGGATTCATAAAGTGCATTCCGATTACTTTGTCGGGTCTGCCGGTAGCAGCAGCCATTTTTGTTATGGAAATAGACGAAGTGTTTGTCGCTAAAATACATCCCTCTGGAGCAAATTCATCCATTTGCTTAAACAGTTGGAGTTTTAAATCAATATTTTCGGTGGCAGCCTCAACTACCAATTCCGCCTGCGCCAATCCCGATTTCATAGCGGTACTTGTTTTTAAGCGGCCAAGGGAATCATTTTTATCCTTTTCCGTTATTTTTTCTTTCGCTATCATTCTGTCCATATTCTTACCTATGGTCGCAACGGCTTGTTTGAGTGCATCTTCAGAAATATCGATAAGGTTTACATGGTATCCGTTTTGAATAAAAACGTGAGCTATGCCGTTACCCATGGTTCCGGCACCTATTACTGCAATTTTTTTCATCTAGTTATTGAATTTAAATTTTTGCTCCATCAGGCCTTCTGAGCCTTTGAATATTACTTTGAGCGCACAAAGATAATGAGCTGTGCAGTAAAGTCGTTATTTTCCGCTGCCTTTTAGAATAATAATAATGGTGTAGGCCAAAATTTTAATATCAATAGCAAGCGACATGTTTTCGATGTAAAGGACGTCGTATTTCAAGCGGGCTACCATTTGCTCTACATTCTCGGCATAGCCGTATTTTACCTGTCCCCAGCTGGTTATGCCTGGTTTTACTTTCTGTAAATGCCGGTAATGGGGAGCTACTTTTACTATTTGATCAATATAATACTGTCGCTCGGGTCTGGGCCCCACAAGGCTCATATCACCTTTGAGGACATTAAAAAACTGTGGAATTTCATCCATCCGTGTTTTTCGCATAAACCTCCCTATAGGCGTAATTCGTGGGTCATGCTTGCTACTTAACTGAGGGCCTTTACGCTCGGAATTCAGGTACATTGACCTGAACTTGTAAATATAAAATGGCCTGTTGTGCTGACCTATACGTTCCTGCTTAAAGAAAATAGGCCCGGGAGAAGAGAGCTTTACGAGGATAGTGAGTATAATATAAACAGGCACTAAAATGAATATGGCAAATATAGATCCAAAAAAATCTATAAGTCTTTTCAGAAAAAACTGCCAGGAAGGCATTATTTCTGTATTGATTTCAATAAGTGGCGCACCAAAAATGCTACTCATTTTTACCGATCCGGAAAGAATATCGTAAATATCAGGTATAATCTTGATTTTCACTTTCATAGATTCTAAATTAGACACAATGCTTCCCAGATTATTATGCTCTGACGATTCTATGGCAATTACAACTTCTTCAACTTGTTTTTCTTCAATAACGCGGTTTATTTCTCCGAATTTCCCCAGCCAGGGCAGCTCTTCTTGTAGCAAATGGTCTTTGCCATTCACACTTACATAGCCTACAAATTTAAATCCCGGTGATGGCATCATGTTTTCCATTTCGCGATACACGTTCAGCGCTTCTTCATTTCCACCTATTATAATTGTATTAAACCCGATCTTTCTTTTGTGAATACGCTTTACAGATTGTGTTGTCAGGATTATTCTAAGTGTAAAGGATAGCGTGAAATGGAGTAGGAAGAGTACCATCAGCGACTTGTAGTAATACACATAACTTGCAATTTCGTCGTCGAGCAAAACAAGAAAGAAGAGAATAATAACTCCTGTAATGGAAGAGAGTAAAACCTGCCCCAGTTCGCGTAAGCGGTGTCGGCGATATATATTTCTGTACATTCCAAAAAGGGCGTACAGTGCCAACCAAAAAAGTGGAATGAGCATCAGGCCGTAATAGAATCGCTCGTCAAACTGGAAGGGGATATCGTAACCGAATTTTAAGGGTTCGATAAACTTTTTTCGAAAAATATAAAATAATACCCAGGCCACAGCCGCACTCATTAAGTCGGCTATAATATATTTTGATACCTGTGTTTTCTGATTCATCACTACGGATAAATAAACTTGAGATTATCAATATACAATTCCGCACCACTTGACCCTGCCGGTAATTCTGATTCGAGATAAATTTCGAAATTTGTTGTAGAAACTTCCCGGGCTATCTCATCTGTTAAATCGACGTACACTTTAGTAAACTCCTCCTGTGGTAGAAGTCCCAAAGCAAAAACTTTTTTTGGGAAAGGGTCTAGGGTTAATATGCCGATTTCCAGTGGGATAGTGCCCTTAAAGTCTATTTCAAGATAAATGCTGCTCCCCTTGGGTAGATTGTTAAGACCCCACGAAGAGCTCACTTCAAAAAGATTGCTATCGGGAGTCAGCAATACGTGAAGAACATCAATGTCATTTATAAATGCACTGTTTCTTGTCGACGGACTAAGTGTGGATCCTTGTAATTCGAAATCTTCGATTTCAAAATTCAGACCTTCACTGTAATATTGGAAAGTAATTGAAGTGTCTGCCGAAATGGGAATACGCGCATCGGGGATAAGTGTAATGCTGCGTCGATTGAGGTCGTAAAAGGGATAAATGCGTCGGTCTGAACTAAGCCCATTGTTTTTTATTCCCGCTCCAACAGCTATCTCCACGTCGCCCGATTGCATGATAGGCACAGTGGCAGGCAATTCAAACGTGCCAACAAAGGTATTGTCGGCAAAAACAGTTACATCTACAATATTATTGGTGTTTGCGCCCTGTTCTGCATTGGTCTGAAGATCAGCAGCACTAATAAGTATAAAGCTTGGAATGTCTTCTTCTTTGTCAAAAATATTGCAACTCGTTAGGATACCAATACAAACAATCAGGTAAATTCTCTTCATAAGCAGTTATGGAATAAAGGGCGCAAATTTATTGAAATTGTGCTAGAAAGAGTCATAAAAACATCCATACATGGTTATCTTAACTCTGATAACGCCAATTAACGAATGTTAATTGCACAGATAGCTGTTTTTTTAGCTTCATAGTGGGATGCCTTAATTGACCGTGCTTCTATTACAGATAAATGAGAGCTGCATTATTTGGAATAATATTAAATTAACTTTCAGAACATAAATAGGTTACGTGGTGGATTCGTTTCTTTAACACAGAGAAAGGAAGCGTTTTTCTTTCATTACCAAATCAATTTAAAAATTTAAAAATTATGTTTTTATGTTTTGTTGAAGGCCATAAAGATGGCGTTGTAATAAAGAATATTGAAGTCGATTGGTGGAATGCCAGTAAACTCGAGTCAAAGTACCACTTTAATGAGGTGGTATTTGCCGGAGAGCTTGATTATCATTTAACCGTTTCGGCTGTAGAGCTTAAGGAAATTCTTGAGGACAATATTCACGTTTACAAATACGATAAACTTACCGATGGCATTCGAATATTAATGACAAAACGGGCAAGAATCACAGATCAAATAGAAGATCTTATAGCCCATTCAGAGGAGTACGATGAACTAAAAATCATATTGTTTTATTGGCAGAGTTCGGGTGGAGCATTTTGAAAGCTCACAAATAAAATTACCAGAAGCGCCGTTAGTATTCGTTCCCCTTTTTCAGTTTATCTACAATTTTATAGGCTATATCAAGTGCCTTATATCCGTCTTCGATGGTTACGGGCGGAGGGGTGCCGGTATTTATCGCTTTCGCGAATGCCGTCAATTCATCTTTTATGGCATTGTTTTCTTCTATTTTGGGCTTTTCAAAGAAGATTTCTTTTACGCCTTTTCCTTCACCTAAATCTATACTCATAGAAAACGGATCAATCTCGCCTTCTACATCACGCATTTTTACGATTTCAGACTCTCGCTTCAAAAAGTCAACGGATATATAAGCATTCCGCTGAAAGAAACGCGATTTACGCATGTTTTTTAGTGAAAACCGGCTGGCAGTGAGATTGGCTACACAACCATTGTCAAACTCCAGGCGGGCACTTGCAATATCGGGCTCATCGCTTACAATGGCTACCCCGCTTGCGCTTATTCGCTTTATATTAGACTTTACCACGCTCAATACAATGTCTAAATCGTGAATCATTAAATCCAGAACTACAGAAACATCGGTGCCACGCGGATTGAACTGGGCGAGGCGGTGAGTTTCTATAAACATGGGGTTATCAAAATGGTCGCGGGCTGCCACAAATGCAGGGTTAAAGCGCTCTACATGACCTACCTGTACCTGCACATTAGCCTCTTGCGATAAGGAAATCAGCGATTTGGCCTCTTCAATTGTGTTCGTAATAGGTTTCTCAATAAAAATATGTTTTGATTTTTTCAAAGCCTTAGCTGCACATTCGTAATGTCCCAAAGTTGGTGTTACAATGTCAACCACATCTACAGCATCTATTAATGCATCCATAGATGGAAATTGCTTTACACCAAGCTTTTCAGCTGCATCGGCGGCAACCTTTGGGTCAGGGTCAAAAAATCCTACCAGCTCGTAATCAGCTATTTGCTTTAAAAGTTTAATATGGATTTTTCCGAGATGGCCGGCACCTAATACACCAATTTTCAACATTACTTATACATTTTCAGCAAAGGTAAGCCATGCGATTTCGAAGTTTTAAAGAGATTCTCATTTTTATTAACAAGATAGAAGAAGATTGGCTAAATTTATACTTTTACCGCCCGATGAACATGATTGATACCTTTAAACACCAAGGCTTGCGCCGAAATTTGATTGCTACGCTCAAAACCAAAGGAATAGAGAATCAAGCAGTGCTGGATGCCATTATGAAAGTACCGCGTCATTTCTTTATGGATTCTGCATTTCTCAATTTTGCTTATGAAGATAAGGCATTTCCGATAGGTGCAGATCAAACGATTTCACAACCATACACCGTAGCTTTTCAAACTGACTTGCTGGATGTAAGAGCGGGTATGAAAATTCTGGAAATAGGCACAGGAAGTGGTTATCAAACCGCTGTACTTACAAATTTGGGATGTAAAGTTTTTTCTGTAGAAAGGCAGAAAACCTTACACAAAAAGGCAGTTCAGATGCTAAGCAAGTTAAATAGTACAGCTAAGTTATTTTATGGCGACGGCTACAAAGGGCTTCCTTCATTTGCTCCGTTCGACAGGGTATTAATAACCTGTGGAGCACCTTATATACCTGAAGATTTAATTGATCAGCTCAAACCCGGTGGAATTCTAGTCATTCCTATTGGCGACGGCGATGATCAGATTATGACGCGAATTGTGAAAAAAGCCGATGGAGGACTGGAGAAAACTACCCATGGCGTTTTTAGATTTGTGCCCATGCTTCAAAATAGACAGACCTCTTGAAAATGAGATTTTTTAAGAGCTTTACTAGCTAACTGATCTCAAGAGATTAGGTAAGTTCTAAGTTTTATCAGTTTTTAGATACTATTTATTCCAATATTCAGTTTATCATTGCAGAACCAACTCATATAAAGATGAAAAAATATTTGTTTACACCGCTATTGCTATGCGCCGTAGTTAGTGTTTTTGCACAACCCGTATCCAAAAAAGGAGAACCTTACCTTCCCGCTGAAGGAGATTGGTCAATCGCCATAGATGCTGCTCCATTTCTAGATTATTTCGGAAACTTCTTTAGCGACACCGAAAATAAATCTCCCTCTGCTCAATTCGCAAATAATAATTTTGCCATCATGGCTAAAAAGTTTAAAACTGATGATTTTTCTTATCGTGCATCCTTAAGGCTCAACCTTTTAAGCGAGAGCTATCGCTCCTTTAGTCCTGAGTTTAGCACAGAGCCCACCAATACCACCGTAGAAGACAAATATACTCGTACGTTTACCAATGTTTACGGTTCGTTGGGAATAGAAAAGCGTAAAGGAAATACCCGTATTCAGGGGTTTTATGGCTTAGAAGGAATGCTCGGATTTGGCACAGAGGCGCATAAATTTGAATATGGAAATAAAATTAATCAGGAGAATACCAACCCGGATCGATCAGAATTTACTATTGATTTTCAAGATAATCCAGAAGTTGTAACGAATATTACTGAGTCAGGCGGGTTTATTACAGACTACAAGCTCGGCACAACTTTCAGTGTTGGTGCAAGAGCATTTATTGGTGCAGAAGTATTTGTTTTTCCAAAGTGGTCTATTGGATTTGAATATGGTTTTAGCGCTGCTTTTTTCTATACAGGAAATGGTAGCATAACTTCAGAGCAATGGACTATCCCAATAGGCGGAAATTCTGAACAATACGTTACTACTATCACCGACCAAGGTGGTTCATCGGCTTTTAAAATAGACAATGATAATTCCGGAGGAGCGATATTCATGTCGTTTTATTTCTAACTTTCTGCTCTCAATTCTTATTTCCCTTTAAAAAACAGGCGTTTGAAAATTTTAAGTGCAGAAAAAATTCGCGAAGCCGATGCTTATACCATTAAGCATGAGCCAATAAAATCTATTGACCTGATGGAGCGAGCCGCCGGTTTATGCTTCGACTGGTTGTATGCGGCTGCGCCAAAGTTATTTCCAGATTCTATTTCGGAAGAAAAAGACTGGGTGTTTTATATTGTTTGTGGCACTGGCAACAACGGTGGCGATGGATTGGTGTTAGCCAGGCTGCTGCAGCGAAACGGGTATAATACAGAAGTTGCAGTTGTCCACGTTTCTGACAAGCCATCAAAAGATTTTACAGCCAGTCTTGATAAACTCGGAAAAGGGAAAAAGTCTGTGATTGAGATTAAGAAAACGGCTGATATTCCTGATTTTCCGGATAATGCGATCATCATCGATGCGATTTTTGGCACCGGTCTAAATCGGCCTTCAGAAGGGATAGGCAGAGAAGTGATTGAAAAAATCAATCAATCAAAATCTACCAAAGTAAGCATTGACATGCCCAGCGGATTATTTGATTGCGACAACGCGAAAAATGACCCTAAAGGCATTGTTCGTTCCAATCATATTCTCACATTTCAGCTTCCTAAACTCTCTTTTTTCCTTTCGGAGAATGAGGCAATGGTGGGAGCGGTGCACATTCTTGATATAGGGTTGCACCCCGATTTTCTCAAAAATATTGATGCTACATTTCATTATTTAACAGGAAGTGAAGCCGCTGAAATGCGTAAAGTCAGAGGTACCTATTCGCATAAGGGCACTTATGGTCATGCGTTGATTATAGCTGGTGCGGAAGGCAAATGGGGGGCGGCGGTCTTGGCATCAAAAGCATGTTTGAGATCTGGTGCTGGGCTGGTCACCACGCATATTGGCACACAAGGTGCTGATATATTGCACAATGCCATGCCAGAATTGATGATACAACACGATAAGGCGGGTACTCACTTTTCCAATTTGCCTGATTTATCAGATTATGATGCCATTGGCGTAGGCCCCGGAATCGGAAAATCGGATGATACGGTGCGTGCATTAAAATTGCTCATTCAGGAAGCAAAAGTTCCGTTGGTGCTAGATGCAGATGCGCTCAATATTCTGGCAGATAATCTCACCTGGATGGCTTTTTTGCCAAAAGGCAGCATTCTCACTCCTCATCCGGGTGAATTTTCCCGACTTGCCGGTTCAAAGCTTTCACATTTTGAATCGATAGAAAAGCAAAGAGAAATAAGTCAGAAAAATGGAATTTATATTCTTTTGAAAGGTGCAAATAGCAGTCTTAGCTTTCCCGATGGACGTGTGCTAATTAACAGCACCGGAAACCCCGGAATGGCGTCCGGTGGGATGGGCGATACGCTTACGGGAATTATAACCGGCCTGCTTGCTGCTCAATATAAACCGCTTGAAGCTGCGGCTCTTGCCATGTTTGTGCACGGCAGAGCGGGCGATCTGGCACTGAAAAATCAAAGTGTTGAAAGTCTCGTGGCCTCAGATTTAATCGACAATCTTGGAAAAGCATTTGAATCATTAAGTCATGATTAGTAAAACACTAAACATATTATTTATTGTTGCACTTCTGTGTTCATGCAACAATGATTCTCCAACTAGGGTAATAGACAGACCATCTCTTCTCAAATCATCGCCGGCGATAAAAGTTGAGATTGAAAATAGGGGATCTGTAAATTATGGCGACACCATTTATATGAAAGTGTATCCCGTAAAGGATGAGATAACACTTGCAAAAGTAGTTGTAGAGCTAATTGGTACCAACAGAATTCTTGCTGAATCGACAGATGGAAATATAAAAATTGCTACAATTAATTCTGGTGGTGGTAATCTTAGATTTAAGATTGAAGCCGAATTTTCTTCAGGAGAAAAAAGCAACCGATACAAGGATATAACTGTAGTGTCTCCTGAAAAGGCAAATAACTGGGGCTTTGAAGTAGTAGAAAGATACCCGCATAATGCACATGCTTACACGCAGGGTTTGCTGGTGCATGATGGTTTTCTGTATGAAGGCACAGGACAGTATGGTACGTCTAAAATAATGAAGACAGAACTCACCACCGGAAAGGTTTTAAAAGAGGAGAGCCTTAGTTCTGATTATTTTGGGGAGGGAATTACCATCTTCGACAATAAAATATACCAATTGACTTATAAGGCTGGCAAGGCATTCGTTTATGATTTAAGCAGCTTTGAAACAACCGGTGAGTTTAGATATTCTTTTAAAACTGCTGAAGGGTGGGGGCTTACGAACAACGATTCTCTATTGATAGCATCAGATGGTAGCGAATTGCTCTATTTTATCAATCCCGAAGATTTTCGGATTGTATCAACACTTCAGATTTTTGATGAAAATGGATCAGTAGAAAATATCAACGAGCTGGAATACCGCAATGGTATTATTTATGCCAATATATATACTACAGCACGAATTGTGGCAATAGATGCCAAAACTGGCCGGGTGATGGACAATTATAATGCACGTGGAATTATGCTTCAATCTGAAGCTACGGCAGATATGGATGTACTAAACGGTATTGCCTTTAATCCGCTGAACGGCAACTTCTTAATTACCGGAAAAAACTGGAGCAAACTTTATGAGGTTCGGCCTATTCCGGCAAATAGTTAATTAGAATTTTCTGGATTAATAAACCAAATCGCCAATTCCCTGACGCACAAGTTCTGGTTCGCCCGATGTATAATCAATAATCGTCGAGGCTTCATTATTTCCATAACCACCATTGATTACGATATCTACGAGTTTCTCGTATTTTTCATGAATTAATTCAGGATCAGTGGTGTATTCAAGCACTTCGTCGTCATCGTGTACCGATGTGGCGATTAGCGGATTACCAAGCATTTGCACCAGCTGTCTGGCTATATTATTATCGGGTATCCGAATACCTACTTCTTTCTTGTTCGATTTAAAAATCTTGGGCAAAGCACTGCTTCCATTTAAAATAAAAGTAAAGGGCCCGGGAAGATTTTTCTTCATCATTTTATATTCCGGTGTATTTACACGGGCATATTCTGCAATGTGACTCAGGTCATAGCAAATAATCGAGAAATTAGCCTTTTCGGGTTTCAATCCTTTAATATGAGCAACCCGCGCCACCGCTTTTACATTATTCACATCGCAACCTATACTGTAAACAGTATCGGTAGGGTAAATAATTACGCCGCCACTTCGCAACACGTCAACTACTTGCAGCATGCGTTTCTCATCGGGATTTTCGGGGTGGATATTCAATAACATAGCTTCCTCAATTTTGCGTAAAGTTACGGAAAAGATAAATTTATTGAGATCATGGCACAGGGATGAGTTTATAAATGAAACTCTCTACACTTATTAAGTTTTAATTTAAATTTCATGGTAAGAGGGGCAACCTACCGCTTTGCCTTTCGAAAGACTTTGAGATTGAAACCATTGCAAATTTTTGTTTTAATTATGTCAGATTAGCCCTAAAAAAAAGCCGCTTCAAAGTAGCGGCTTTTATAATAACATGAGTAAATGTTCCTATTTCGCAGAAGCAGCAGCCTTTTTATGGTCGGCCAAAAATTTCTCTAAACCGATATCCGTAAGCGGGTGGTTAAGCAAACCCATAATGGCACTAAGCGGCCCGGTCATAACATCAGCACCCACTTCGGCACATTGAATAATATGCATGGTGTGGCGAATAGAAGCGGCAAGGATTTCAGTTTCGTAACCGTAGTTATCGTAAATTAAGCGTATCTGAGCAATGAGTTCAATTCCGTTTGTAGAAATATCATCTAAACGACCAATAAACGGAGATACATAAGTTGCACCGGCTTTGGCAGCAAGCAATGCCTGACCGGCTGAAAATACCAGCGTGCAATTGGTTTTAATTCCTTTATCGGTAAAATAGCGAAGGGCCTTTATGCCATCTTTTATCATAGGAACTTTTACCACGATATTTTTGTGCAGCTTGGCAAGTTTCTCGCCTTCTTTGATTATTCCTTTATAATCTGTCGAGATAACCTCGGCACTTACTGGGCCATCTACAATTTTGCAAATGTCAAGGTAGTGCTGTATCACATTTTTGTCGCCTGTAATACCTTCTTTTGCCATAAGCGAAGGATTTGTGGTTACACCATCGAGCACACCAAAATCGCCGGCTTCGCGAATTTGGTCAAGATTTGCAGTATCAATAAAGAATTTCATGGGTCTGTTTTTATTTGCCGCAAAGGTATAAATTTCAAATGTGCTTGCCCATTGTGCAAAAAACAAAATTTGAAAGTTTTACAATTGTTTCGTCTTGACTGGAATTATAATCTCGGAATATGCTTCAACTCTGCCTTAATATTTTTTTCGTGAGCTGTGAATTTAAAGTCGTGGATCAACTCGAGCACATCGTGGTCTATAAGGCTGGCCTTTGAGCCATCGAGTATCACATGACTATTATCTGGAATGTGCTCTAAAGTGTTTCGCAAATTGGCTTTATTTAAAAAGGATACATGCTCACTTAGTTCTATAAGAATTTCGGGAGAGCTGCCTGCACGATTTGTACTGTCATAATACTTGTAAGGTACTTGGTAGTTGGCTCTAAGAATATAGAAAACGCCGACTGCCATACCCACCAAAATTCCGATAAGTAAATCGGTAAATAAAATAGCAATAACAGTGACGATAAACGGGATAAATTGCTTTCTACCAACTTTAAATTGAGCCTTGTAAAGAGCTGGATTTGTAAGCTTATAGCCTACCATGATAAGAATTGCGGCAAGGGCAGCAAGTGGAATAAGATTCATAATAGTAGGCAATAATGCAACCGCAATCAACAACCAAAAGCCATGCAAAATTGCTGATAATTTGGTTTTTGCACCTGAAGCGAGGTTGGTACTACTACGCACAATAACAGCTGTAATTGGCAAGCCACCTATGGCTCCACTTAATAAGTTACCCAAACCCTGCGCCTTTAGTTCAGCGTTTTGAGGAGTGCGGCGTTTTTCTGGATCTATTCGATCAATTGCCTCAGTGCTAAGCAAGGTTTCCAAACTAGCCACTATTGCAATTGTGATGGCGGTAATATACAGTGTAGGATTTCCTATTGCATCAAAAGAGGGAAGGGCCATTGTTGATGTAAAAGATTCAAAATCAGAGAAAACCGGCAGACTCACCAAATGCGAGGCGTCAATCGCGATCTCGGGAGCAAACTGAATAAACAAATAATTGACAAAAACGGCTAGAAAAACAACCACTACCCCTCCAGGTAATTGTTTTAACGCTTTAATGTTTTGAATAGATTTTTTGCTCCAGAGTATTAATATTCCCATGCTAAGAAAACCTATGATAAGACTACCCATTTGTACGTGTGTAAACGCATCGAAAAGCGCGGAAAACGTATTGCTCCCTCCTTGCTGAAAGAATTCCATTTCACCAAAAGCATCGCTATCAAAACCCACCAAGTGAGGTATCTGCTTTAAGATTAGAATGAGGCCTATGGCAGCGAGCATTCCTTTAATTACGGAACTCGGAAAATACATACCAATTACTCCTGCCTTGGCGTAACCAAGAATAATCTGTAAAACGCCGGCTATCATAACCGCAAGCAAAAATGATTCGAAAGACCCCAGGTCTTCAATGGCATTTAATACTATAACTACTAGGCCTGCCGCGGGACCACTTACGCTCAGATGCGATTTGCTCGCCGTACCTATTACGATTCCACCTATTATACCAGCAATAATTCCAGATAAAAGAGGCACTCCAGAAGCTAGCGCAATACCCAGACAAAGCGGCAATGCAACGAGAAATACTACGATACTCGACATGAAGTCGGTTCGAAAATGAGAAAAAAGGTTAGTGAATGATTTGTTCATGATATCGATATGCGTTGAATGACCTGCATTCAAAATAATTTTAAATAAATGGAAAGTATAGTCTAAAAATTAATTTAGAAACGAGGAAATTGTGCACCTTAATGCACCGATATTATGAAATTCGGGGAGGAGGAGTTTGAACGTCGTCTTTTGGTCTGGATTTAACCAGATTATCAGACGAAGCGAAGCTCTGAGCCTTAATTGTTTCGGCCGAAAGTTCGCATTTTAAGACCCCATTGAGGAAAAGTTTTGATGAATGCGTGTCACATTCTTTGCTTGATTGATGACGTTCGTTTTGCTCTTCAGAACTGAGCATAATGAATTGAGTTGCATTTTTTTCCTGAAGAACGGTAAGTGAAACAAAGAAAATTGGCGCCAACAAAAGAAAAGTCACAATAACCAAATTGGTTATTTGACGCACCTTAACGATCTTTTGTTCACGTACTTTTTTACTTGATTTCACTTTGCAAAAATAAGCATTTTTACTTTGCGATAACAACATGAAAGTTTAAATGTTCTTTTGCAAGTCTAGAAAGGTTTAATTAGAAAGTTCCAATTTTAACTAATCACCTCTTTTTTCTTTCATTCATGCGCCAGCGAAGGCCTAATTCGTATCCGCCGCGACCTGAATTATACTCTTTGAGATTGCCCATACTGAAGTCGTAAGCCAGAAACAGGGAGTATTTAGACCAATCCATACCTGCATTTACTGTGAGTGCATTTGAGTTTCTCATGAAAATTCCTGCTTGAATTGACATGGGTTCGGTATCTCCAATAAAGCTATTGCCGGCTATTACGAGGTATTTTACGCTGAATCCGTATAAGGTGGCTGTGCTGCCGTTTTGTTGCTGGAAGTAAAATTGTGGCAGCGCTGCGATTTTTTCACCGAATGGCAATTGCAAAGCTGCAAAAAGGCTATATCGCGGCTTGAGTTCGGTAGAAAGATATTGCGACTCGCTGAGATTAATTCGGCCAAGATGATAGGCGGCAGCCCCCAGCGATATTTTGCGATCTAGATTCCAGCCGCGTTTTTTAGATTTTATTGATGCGTGATAGACTATTCCTGCGCCAAGATCGAGATTTGACTCCGCGTCGCCAGAAAAGGATTCGCCACTGCTAATGCCGGGATCGTATTGCACACCATTAAACTGGCTGGCCCATTTCCCATCTGCCGCACTTAAGCTGCGCTGGTCATAGCCAATATTTAATCCGCCACCAAGGGTGCTGGTTGAGGTGAGCTGGACATGATAGGCTGTAGAACCATTTACCGCGAAAACCTTTTGTCCGTCTGGGCCCGACTTGTCGGTTAAAAAGTTTAAACCTGCGCCCAAATGGCCTTTGCCAGACTTACCCGTAGCATCACCCATTATTATCATGTCAAACGAACCGCTCATTGTGGTAAAAGGCGTGCCTACAGATTTCCATTGGGAGCGATAACTTAGTTGTGCTCGGTATAAATCAAACTCGCCGGCACTGGCAGGATTGATATAAAGAGGCACTTGATTTGGAAGCGAAAACTGAACATCTTGACAATGAGAAACCGAGGAGAAGAAGGGCAAAACGAGCATCATTCCCAAAATGAATTTGGGAATGACTCCTTTCCTTTTTTTGTTTCTCTTCGTGTACATTACCTTTGGATAGTAACATTGCCCGTTTCATTAACTGATTGACCTTCTTCCAATTCGGCTTCGAAAGTATAAACATATGAACCGCTGGCCGGAGTGCCATCAATAGTTCCATCCCAACAATTTTCTGTATTTGAACTTTTGAAAATCAACTTTCCATATCGGTCGTAAATTTTGAAATTAAAGCTGACCATTCTCACGCCCATCACGCAAAGCTGATCGTTCAATCCATCGCTATTTGGTGAAAACATGGTTGGAATAAAGCTATTTGGCTCCGGCAGTTCACGTTCCACAAAAAGGCTATCAGTTGAGGTGCAGCCATGTACACTTGTAACCAATACCTCATACCAAATAGATGCTGATGGATTGACAACGGGATTTGCACAATCTGCACAGCTTAGACCCTCGGGAGGAGTCCAGTTATACGAGGGGTTTTCAAGTTCAGGATTGGTGTAAACCGCTATTTCTTCAGAATCGAAAAAACCCAGTAGAATTGAATCAGGATCAATCACCGCGGTAAACAGTCCCAGATTGGGAATAGTGAATTGGGTGCTGTCTCCGCATCCATTAGCGTCGGCAAAAATTACAGTATAACTACCGGCATAAAGATCGTCAACAATAAAACCAGATTCTTCACCCGGGCTCCATTCAACAGTGTAAGGAACAAAACCTCCGTAGAGAAGAAGTTGGCCCCCACCATTTGGATTGTCGCAATATGCCGGGGTAATCACGAGACTATCAACGATTTGATCGGGCTCTGTGAGTGTGGTGTTTGCGGAAGCAGAACAACCTGCGCTGTTTGTAACAATGGCAGAATAAGCTCCTGCGGTTAAGCTATCGACTGCATTTTGAGTAGATCCGAATAGAGGCCATTCATAAGTGAGGCTCAAGGTATCGTTTGATGTTATCGTTATACTACCATCGGCCGATTGGTAACAAGTAGGATCGATAGATGAGACGCTAAATTGTGGTCCGGGATATAGCCAAACGTCTACGGTAGTGGTATCGCTACAACCAAATTGCGTATTTGCGATAAGCGTGTATTCGCCAGCCTGACTCGCCTGAACGGTGTCAATAACCGGATTTTGATCTTCATTTATTAAAGTATCTGAAGCAAACCAATTGTAGTAATAGCCACCATCACCGAAGAGCTCGAGTGTGCTTCCCGGACAGATGGAATCATTCGCGGAAGCGATAGCAGTATTGGGGTAATCAACATGGACAATCACTCCTGAACATCTTGATTCATCATCAACACTCTCTGCACGAACGAAATATGCGGTGGTGGTGTCGGGTGCAACCCAAATTTCAGTTCCTTCACCTATAAATTTATCTATAACTCCACATGAATCAACATACCATACCCATTGAGCACCCTGACCTAATGCGCCCCCACTTAGAGAAAGCAAAATGCTATCGCCGATGCATACTCCAATGGGATTGTAGCCATCATCATCATCATCATCATCATTGC
Source organism: Cryomorpha ignava (assembly GCF_010686655.1). Lineage (GTDB taxonomy): Bacteria > Bacteroidota > Bacteroidia > Flavobacteriales_D > Cryomorphaceae > Cryomorpha > Cryomorpha ignava. The sequence goes on from NZ_JAAGVY010000002.1 coordinate 87,721, forward strand.
CGCCGCCGCCACCACCGCCACCGCTACTGCCTATACAATCATCGCAAGGAGGTGTGGATTTGTATTGAGTGAATCGAGCTATAAATCCAAGCGTGTCGAGTCCGGGATTTACTAGCATATGAGCAGTTTGTTCGGGACCATTCTGGCTAATACCGATTACAGACGTGGTAAGCCCCGTAATATATACCGAGGTATAGCCAAAAACTGCTATTGCGCGACCCAGGTCGTAGTCCTCTCCGCCGTAATACTCTCCCCATATTCTTTCACCCGACTGACTGAATTTAGCCACAAATACATCTTGAGATACAAAGGGGCTGGGAATATAAGTTGTATCGGACGTCATGGCAGAGTCGCTTGTGGTGGTTCCCACTATATAAATTTGCCCGTCGTAATCACGACTTATTCCGTTTGCTACGTCGGTTCCTTCTCCACCCACATAGCTAAACCATTCCAACATTCCATCAGTTGCCATACGGGCAATAAAGGCATCTCCACTCCCGGCGTATTCCTGCTGAAAGGATGTGGTATCTGAGTATGTGATTAAGGAATCTGTACTTCCCGAGAAATAGAAATCGCCACTTACAGATGTTACGCCGGTTAATTTATCATTTCCGGGTCCTCCAAAATAGGTTGCCCAGGCTATGCTTCCTGCACTATCGAGTTTCAAAGCAAATCCATCTGTTTCTCCGTCCAGATTATACTGAAAACCAGATCCCCAGGCTATGTTTTGAGAAGAGTGGGTATAGCCGGCAACGATTACACTTGACAGAGAATCGAGCGCCACAGAAGTAGCAAAATCATCGCTTTCGCCGCCGTAGTAGCTTGTATAAGTCAGTATGCCATTAATATTGTACTTGGCTATAAAAACATCTGTTCCGCCCTGATAATTGACGAGAGTAGAAACGGAATCGTTTTGGAGAAATCCCCCTGCGTTTGTATTTCCAACTACTATTACATTTCCAAATCCATCTGCCTTGCAGGCAACGGCTTCTTCTTCGCCTGTAGAACCAATAAAGCTGTCCCAAACAAAACTTCCAAAACGGTCGAAATGAGCCACAAAACCATCGGTACCGCCACCGTTTTCGGTTTGCTGGACGCCATCGCTGCCTATCGAATCTGTAGATGTAGAGCTTCCAACCACATATAGTCTGTCGTAAGAATCTACATCAATTCCCAGACCTTTATCGTCGCCTGATCCTCCATAGTAGGTGGCCCAATGGCGCAAACCATGCTGGTTCATTTTTACAATGAAGGCATCGCTAGTTCCGCCTGAATAAACCGTTTGGTACAACCCTTCGGAAGCCATATTATGAAGAGATGATGTGGTTCCTGTTACGAACACATTTCCTAATGAGTCGGTGGCGATGGCATTACCCACATCGTATAGAGAATCGCCGTAGTAAGTGCCCCACTCTAAAATGGCCAGTGGGTCAATGATTAGCTGACCTTCGGAACTATCATGAAAGGTGTTTTTTGTTTCAAAACCAATAATGACGTAATCCGTGCTTTTTTCGATAATTTGGTAATCTACTTTTATTTCCCGTCCAGATTTACTCATCCAACTAGCGGGAATGTGTTCCTTTATCTGGCGTCCCGAAAGATCGAAAATTAGATTTCCATCACAAATTTCAAAACTGTCAAATCCTGCGTACTTGAGCTTAATCTGGCCGGTTTGGTTGGGATCATTTACTATAAAGTCATACTTCAATTGCCCTTTTTCTGTAATCGAAACAACAAAGTCAATATTTTCATAAACATCGGTATACGTAACCCCTTCAAAGCTCCGCACACCCGATATATTCTTTTTTGAAGTACTGCTGTAGAAGTTTTCTAGAGCTGAAAAAGGTTTGTTTCCATTTAAGGCTGTATGAGAATTCATGCCCATGATATCCATATCAAGTCGGTGAAAGGCAATCTCCGATCCTTGTTTTTGATAGGTATCATAACTAATTCCATTATTTCTAAGCTGCACATTTAGCCCATTACCTGCTGCCCAGATATAATTTACATTGGTATTGACCACATTATTCTGGTCGATTATCTGCCCACAATTTTCTACAAAACCATTGGTCTTTGATTTTTCTTCAACCGCTTTGTTTATTGAAGCATGAGTATATAAAGTTGAAAAGCAGAGAATTAAGAAGGGGTAAAATGTTTTCATATCCATATTTTATAAAATGCCTGGAGTACTGACCCAAAGGCACTTCTTGGTTAATGGACGTAATATAAGGAATATCTCTACTCTTAACGAATGTTAATAAGATAATTTGGTGTGATTTTTATCAAGTCAAAGAAGACCATAACAGGATGTAGAGTAGATAAATCGCGTATTAAGACAAGGGCCGAAAAGCAGGAGAGTGGCATCAAAAGTTTTTGCTAACTCGCAATGAGCGAATTATGCGCTTAAAATCAGCATTGTATTTTGATTCATCCGAACAGGCTAATTCAACTTGAATTTGAAAGTATTGCCCCAGTCTTTCGAAGCAATACAGCTCACCACATTTACGTATTGAATCTTCTGTGTAAGCGTATTTTGACCACAAGGCAATCGTACCATCTATGGTATCGCTGCCTGAACTGTCGAATTCAAAATTCTCGAGTGTATTCCGTAATTTACCATTGAGAATTCCGTCTTTAAATACTGAAAGTTCGCCGTAGTAACCCTGAAAATAGGTTAGTTGGATAGTTGATTCTTCAATACCTTTTTCACTTTCCGGATAAATGTAGTGGTAGAGATCGTCATCTTGATTTGCGTAGCCTTCCGGCAAATAATAGGAAAAACTAATATCGGGATCTTCAATTGTAACATTTATTTGGCCGCCGGCAGTAATCGAAATCAAAGTGGCCAAAGGGAATAATGCAATCAGACTTTTCAAGTTCATGGTGTTGCTATTGCAATTATGAAGCCCAATATACAACTCAATCTTTTCTTTTTAAAATACTGTGCTGACGGTTAATAGATTCTTGATGAATTGTTTCGAGCATCTTTGATATAAATTCTGTGCTCAATCCCAATTCTGTGGCTTTTGTCATACAACGATCTAAAATTTCGCTCCACCGCTTGGTTTGTAAAATGCTCATGTTGTTACGTTTTTTATACGCTCCAATGTCGTCCACAATCTGCATTCTACTGTTTATAAGAGCAATTATTTCATCGTCAATTTCGTCTATTTGCAAACGCAAATTATCCAGCGATTCGTTAAAAGCTGCATCATCTATTTCTGCAGGGCGGTATATCAGGCGCTCTTTTAATTTGGCGAATACCTCTGGTGTAACTTGCTGTTCGGCGTCGCTCCAAGCCTTATCAGGATTGGGATGAACTTCCATCATAATCCCATCGTAATTTAAATCAAGAGCTTTTTGAGACACTTCTTCCAGCAAAACACGGTTACCGCTTATGTGGCTGCTATCGCAAATAATGGTGAGATCGGGAAATTCGCGTTTTAGCTCTATCGCAATTTGCCAGCGCGGCTGATTGCGGTATTTGTTTATTTCGAAACTGCTAAAGCCGCGGTGAATGGCGCCAATATGTTCTATTCCGCTTTTGGCAACCCGCTCTATGGCGCCTACCCATAATTTCAAGTCGGGATTTATTGGGTTTTTAATTAAAACCTTTACTTCACTTCCTTGAAGTGCATCAGCAATTTCCTGAACAGCAAAAGGACTTACTGTAGTTCGCGCACCTATCCATACTACGTCTATACCATGCTTTAAGCAGGCTTCTACATGAGCCGTATTTGCCACTTCGGTGCACACTTTTAAACCCGTTTCGGTTTGCACTTTGTTTAACCATTCCAAACCTTGAGTACCTATTCCTTCAAAACTGTTTGGGCGTGTTCTCGGTTTCCAGATTCCCGCTCTGAACAGGTCAATATTGGCGGAAGCCAAACTTCGTGCAGTACTCAAAACCTGCTCTTCGGTTTCGGCGCTGCATGGCCCAGCAATCCAAAACGCACGCTTGTTTTTTTCTTTAAAAAAGGGTTTGAACTGTTGCGCTACTGCCAAGTCACTGTGTTTTGTGTCAATATTATTGTACAATATTTATCTTTTTTAATACCAGCCTGCTGTGGTGGTTTTATATTCATCCTTGGGAAGCTCAATATCATAAGATTTTGAATCTTTAAACGGGTAAATAGTAAGTGAAAAGTAAAACACATGAACGTCCAGGTTGGCATATGGTTTAGTGGTTTTGCCATCTTTAATGATCTTATAGTCTTCATTGAAGAAATTCTGTAAATAGTATTTAAACTTGAGCGAAATACCATTTGGAAACTGAACCCCCGCGTACACAGATCGAGTGAACCGATCTGTTCTATCGCTAAACCATCCGGTTATTTTATCATTCTTATCACCGTTTTCAAATGTCTTTTCTTTGTATTGAAATGGCATTTCAATTTCAAAACCTGCAAAGAGAAAAAATGGATTTTTCTGATTTAAATCACCTATTTTTATGCCGATTGGAAGACCCAGATTGTAAGTTCTGAATTTCTTTTTCAAATCATTTTCCTCATTCGGAAATTTGGCGATAAAGCCCACGTTTCTGAAACCCAATCCTATATCAATTCCCACATGCTTGCTAATGTCGTGGTTGATTCTTCCCATATAATTAAACACAGGCGACCAACGCATAATATTATCAATATTCATAGAGTCGCTCTGAATGTTGGCAAATGAGAAAATCATTTCGGTTTCATTCGAAAAATACCATTTACCAACTCTATAATCAGGATCCTTTTCTTTTTCTTGCGCCGTGGTAGTAAAGGCGAGCAGTAAAAGACCGATGACCAGTGCAGGTTTAAATTTTGGAATCATCATGATTTATAAAAGGGATTAAATTATTTTGTTCAGATAAAAAATGGAAAAGTACAAAATGAGGATGATTAATAAAATAATCCACACGTGGCGGTAGTGCACACCTACTTTTTTAAAATCTTTGCGATAAGCAGCTGTAATTATTGCAATAAATACTACAACAAAAACGCCTGCGAAAATCCAATGACCTGTTCCAATATTGCCCATAACCAACTTTAGCGGGTAAAATTACAATTTCAAAATGCGATTATGGTCAGTAATGCCTGAAAAAATCTATAATCATTCTATTTTAAATTAACTTGGCATCCATTAAATTTGATTTATGACAGAAACCTGGCAAAATTCGGAAATACAACTTGCAGATTTACCTGCTGTAGAGGATGGCACTTTCCAGCATCATCCCTTACGATACAGGAAGTACAGAAATTTAGGAGCTACACTTTTCTGGATTATTCCGGTACTTGTTTATTGCAGTTTTGTGATTTTTCAGTTTGGAATTTGGGCATATATAGTGGGCGCTTTCCTCGCTATATTTATGCTGTTCTCTTTTTTTGGAATTAATATTGGCTACAGACGGCGCTCATACGCTTTGCGCGAAAAAGACCTAACGTATAAAAAAGGCTGGCTTTTTTATGCTACCACTACGGTTCCCTTTAACCGCATTCAGCATACAGAAGTTTCGCAGGGGCCGCTTGAGCGGAGATTTAAGTTGTGCACCTTGAATATCTATACCGCAGGGGGTAGCACTTCAGACCTTTCTATTCCGGGGCTTAATGAAGATGAGGCCCAGCAATTGCGCGATTTTATTGCTAAAAAAGCAGCTCTTTATGCCTGATCAAGAAATGGAATTTGACTTGCTAACTCCCCAAAGGCAAAGTTTGCTTGGCGTGGTAGTTTATCTTCTGCGAAATTTCAGAGCCATGCTCACCATTCTTATCACTTTTGTGGCTATTGCGGCCTCAAAACCCGCGTTTTGGCTTATTGCAGGTATAGCCATAATTCCAATTGCCATTATCCTCGCCGTACTGGCGTATTATCAGTACCGCAATTTTACGTTTCACGTAAGTGATAATGAGCTGATTATACACAAAGGGGTTTTCTTTAAGGAAAGAACGGTGATAGGTGTTGACCGCATACAATCCATTCAGGTTACCGAAAATTTGGTGCAACGTGTTTTGGGTTTGGTAGCACTTAAAGTAGATACAGCGGGTTCTAAAGGCAATGAACTTGAAATACCTGCTCTTGAAGTTAAACACGCCAACGCCCTAAAAGAATTGCTTTATACGCGAAAGAAGGCGCTAGCCCAAAATGCAAATTTATCGGCCGATGGAGTGCTTTCAGATGAATTGGAACCAGGATCTACAAAAACACATGAAATTGCAGATGAAGACGAGACTGAAAAAAAACTCGTCCATCTAAGTCTTTGGGATTTAATTGTGGTTGGGCTCACCGAAAATCATTTGCGAACCGGCTTTATAGCTATAGCTTTTGTATTTGGTACGCTTAGCCAGTACAAAGATGTTTACGAATCGTATTTGGAAGAATCAGTAGATGAATATGCGCTGCAGGCGGCAAATGCAGGTTTGATGTTTGTGCTGATAATGGTTGTGGTTTTTGTTGTTCTGTCTCTGGTAATTAGTATCGTGCGGACTTTTTTACGTTTTTATGATCTCAAGGCAGTTTTAAAGCTTCAGGCAGTTGAAATTAGAACCGGCTTACTAAAGCGCGAGACTTTCAGAGTTCCTATTCGGAAAATACAATTTGTACAGTGGGAGAGTAACCCCTTGCGACGCGCAGTTGGATTTGAATCGGCGAAGATCAAACCGTCGAATAGTGTAGGCGAAACTGCCCAAAAACAAAGTATTGAAATACCAGCTCTGAAAAAGGAGCAAACAGAAATGCTGGCGCAGGGAATTTTTCCCGGATTTCATCAACCTGAGTCAGTTCTAAAAGGAGATAAATGGGCTTATTCTCGAATTGCCGCAATGATGAGCACTATTCTTATTTTACCGCTTGTTGCGGCATTGTTTATCAGTCTGGGGTATTATGCGCTCGTGTTTTTGGCGTTCATTCCTTTTGTTGGTGCCCTTGGTTACTACTTCGGAAAAACGGTGCGCATCTTTTACGATCGCGATTATATTTTGATAAAGAAAGGCTGGTTTTTTATGGAGCGAATTGTACTTCCTTCTTATAAGCTTCAAAGTATTGCGCTTAAGCAAAATGTATTTTTAAAACGCCGAAATCTATGCCATTTGCAATTCTACACTGCTGCCGGAGCGCGGTCGGTGAGGTATTTAAATATAGATGAAGCCCAAGCCATTTACAATTATTTGATTTTTTGTGTAGAGAGCAGTCCTGAGCCGTGGATGTAAGTTAATTACGAATTACGAACTTAGCGACCTCATGACCGTAGGGAATAATTACGAATGGGGTTGTTAACTCATTTTATTTAAGTGATTTTCCAACACGGTGCATCACAGGCTCTCGCGTCTCTTATGTGACTGGAGCACAAAGAGCTATATTTCTAAGAACGCACTGAGCCCAGCGGTATCACAGAGATAGTAGTGACGACAGGTGGTTTCTAGATTCGTTCAGGGATTTAGTTTTCTTTTATCACTCTAAAAGTAAGATTGATTCTCGGCTCTTTAACTTTTGCCGTTTTGGGCAGACTATGAAGCCAATGTTCCTGTGTAGGGGGGTGCATCATAAGCAGGCTACCATGTTCGAGCAAAATATCAATTCGCTCTTTGGTATCTCTGTTTTTGAAATAGAATTTTCGCAGGGCTCCAAAACTTACTGAGGCAATTGGCATTTCAGGATTTAGCACTTTTTCATTGTCGCTGTGCCAGCCCATTCCTTCACTTCCATCGGCGTATAAATTGAGCAGGCATGAGTTGAAAATAACCCCTGTTTCGCGTGTTAGCTTTTGGCCAATATCAAGCAGAGTTTTAGAAAATGGGAGCGCCACTTTCGTGGAATTTGAGTATGTGTACTGATATGGTTTTGATCCGTACCAGGCAGTTTTGCGTTTGGTAATGTGGCGTTTTCCGAAAAGAATCACTTCATCATGCTGCCATTCAATTTCTTCATGCAGCCGATGAAAATATTCATCGGCAATTTGCCGGTCAAAGAATGCTGGAAGTTTGAAAGCTTTTCCCTGATAGGGTAATAGATTTTTCAAAAAGAAAATTTCATCTATTGTAAAGCACGCGTTTTTCCATAAGAATGGGGCCAAATGGAATAAAGGCACTAATAAACAAAAGGAACATTCTGATAAATTTCCATTTGTATTGATAACCAAGAATGGCTATGGCGCCGGCGTATAGCATAAAAAGTACCCCATGTGCCCAACCCACATACTTTACTGCCAAAGGAAAATCCATAAAATACTTCATGGGCATGGCAATTAATAATAAAACGAGAAAGGAAAGTACTTCGAGGCGACCAATAAAAATAAACTGACTTAGCTTCATAAATCTGTAAATAGCGTGATATTGCTCAAATGTAATAAAATTATTTTGTTGTAAAAAACCTTTAGCTCAGTGTTCGCCGTCGCTATTTTCGGCGGGAACAACAAAACCATCTCGGGTTTCGGTGTGGCGTATTTCGCCGCCAGTAGAGGCTACGTTGCCCAAATAAACCATACTGCCTGTTGCAGCAATTAAAGTAATAATTGTAAATAATCTTGCAGGTGCTTTTTTGGCGTGTGTAAAATAAAAAGCAAGTATCGCGAGAAGTGAAACTCCCAAACTGACCCATCTGGCCGATTCTGCCATCTCTTCGTGCTCATGAATAATATCATGTATGCCTTCATCGGGCACCACGTTTTCTATAATATCTTCTGCATTTTCGCCAGTTAATACGGTGGGAATTGTAAAAAGCCCGGCAGCAATTAAAAGCACCAGTCCGGTTTTGCGCACCATACCGCTTTTTACAAGCATTCCGCCTATTAAAATCAGCAAACCAAAAAGGGTTGCCGCAATCGGTAAGTGATTAATTGCCAAATGTATTTCTGCAGCGTTCATAGGTGTAAGCGTTTCTGAAATCGAAAGTACGATAATTGAGACAATCTCAAGATTTTAGATAACATTTCTTTAAACTATTTTTATGTGTTTTCATTTGGCAATCGGTTACCTTTGCACCAAATTTAGGAAACCCTATTCAATGCCAGAAACGCTTCAAACATTTACTAATCTTGTTTTTCTTAGTCTCATTGCCCTTTTTCCAGTTGTAAATCCCATTGGGGCATCCTTTATTGTATCACCATATTTTTCGGGGTTGACTAAAATGGACAGAAGAAATGCTGTAAAGAAAGTTGCCATTTATGTATTGATCTTTTGTTCAATAACACTTTTTGTTGGTCATTACATCCTTACACTTTTCGGTATAACTGTTCCGGTAGTTCAATTGGCTGGTGGAATAATGATCTGTAAATTTGGATGGGAGATGCTCGGAGCAAAACCCACGGAAGGTGAAATACAGCATACCGAAGAAACCGATGGGATGACCAAGATGTCTGATCTGCGCAATAAGTTATTTTATCCCATTGCTTTTCCGATGACAGTAGGAGCTGGAACTATTTCGGTTATTTTTACCTTAAGTGCACATACCGAATCAGTACAGTTTCACGGTCATCTTATGAATTTAAGCGCCATTTTCGTAGCTATTTTGGTTATGAGTCTTTCGGTATTTCTGTTTTATACCAATGCCAGCCGTGTGGTTAAATTTATTGGTACCCGAAATGAGCAGATCGTTAATCGGGTAATGGCCTTTTTAATTTTTTGCGTTGGTTTGCAAATTGCTGTTGGCGGCGTGTTTAATCTGCTTAGAAGTATGGGGGTGGAGATTTAACCTTTGTAGCCTCGTCGATTTATCGCGAGGCATTTCATATTCAATTTATCGCGAGCATTTATTGGTCGATTACAAATCATAACCTCCCTATCGAACAAATTCCATCCAAATAGCTTATTAAAGCCTGTATGGAGAGTAAAAAGGCTGAACGAACGGTTGAAACGAGAAAAATTTTTGGAACGAACAGAAGCGTAGTTGCCTTGGGAGTTGCCCGCATGGCAGATTCTGTCGGGAATTCTTTTCTGATTGTAGTTTTGCCTCTTTATATTGCCAGCCAGAGCGTTACAGGCGACACGTTCGGGCTATCAACCTCCTTAATTACCGGAATTGTGTTGAGTCTTTTTGGAGTGGTGAGCAGTATTACTCAGCCATTTGTCGGAAGGCTATCTGATAAAACGGGAAAAAGAAAACTCTTCGTAATTATTGGTTTGGTGTTATTTTTCTTTGCCAATGCCGCTTTTACCTTCGCCGATACTTACGTTAGTTTATTGGTGGTAAGAGCTGTACAAGGTGTTGGTGCCGCGCTGACCATTACATCGAGTGTTGCGCTTGTAAGTGAAGTAAGCACAAATAGCAATCGCGGAAACAATATGGGCGTTTTCAATACCCTTCGCTTAATTGGTTTTGGTGTAGGTCCGTTGTTGAGTGGAGTCTTAATTGAGGCGGGGCCGTATAACCTTCCGATATTTGGCGAAACGAGTGGATTTAATGCTGCTTTTTACATTGCTTCGGCGTCGGCATTGCTCAGTATTATATTGGTAATGTGGCTGGTCAAAGATTCGTCAGAGAGCAAGCCTTCTCAAAAACCATTGAAGATAAGAGTTTTATCAAAAGAAAAAGGAAAAGTGCTCGATCCTATTTTTGCGCTGGCTTTGGCAACGCTTATTATGAGTATCGGATTTTCTCTTCTCGCTCCCATTGAAACTGAAACCAATGAGCGACTCTCTCAAGGTCCGTTTTTATTTTCAGTAGAATTTACCGCTATGGTTGCAGCCCTTGCGCTGGTGCAGCCACTTGTGGGTCGGTTGAGTGATAAATACGGACGGAAGATTTTTATTATAAGCGGTATGATTTGCCTAATTCCATTCACCCTCGCGCAGGGATTTGCCACAGAACCCTGGCATATGATTACGGCGCGCGCTTTGCAGGGAGTTAGTGCATCGATGGTTTTTGCTCCGGCGCTCGCGCTGGCTGGTGATCTGGCAGAAAAAGGCCAGGCCGGTTCGCAACTCTCACTTCTTACCATGGCTTTTGGAATCGGAATCTCGATAGGCGCACTGCTGGCGGGATATGCTGTTGGCTTTGGATATCTTACGCCTTTTGCTGTAGGCGCATGTATGGCGGCGGTAGGAGTGGTGGTAGTTTCAACGCAGATTGCAAAAAAGATATGAGCTATACTCACCCCACCATAAATACAAAGAATTTAGTCTAAACAGTTCGTAAGATTTCTGTTCTAATTTTTATATGAGCTCATAATTATTTGAGGCAAAATGGTATTTTAAAGTTCTTAAAATCTTGATATGAATTATGTTCTTCATTATATTTGCTATATTTGAGATGTTACTAAACAAAAATCTTGCAATCATGTATCTCAAAAAGAAACTGTTTATCTCCTTCCTTCCTTCCTTCCTTCCTTCCTTCCTTCCTTCCTTCTTTTAAGCTATTAGTCATATTGTTAGTGATGATTTTATCTACCTCGGTAAAAGCTCAAGGCAACGGAATCTTATTTGTTAATAAAACCTGTAGTCCTGTTGATGTAATAGCATTATGCGGTATATGTGAAGTAAATCCTACTTTCACATCTTCTGTAGTTGTTACATTACCACCTTACAGTGTTGAACTTTTCGAAAATGGTGTTTCATCGTTCTCAACATGTAGCGGTGAATTTGCATATTTTCGATTTTCCTATCCACTGTCACCGCAAGGTCATGATATATGCTTTGCTTCTAGCGTGACAGATTGTGTAGCAGATCTACCTTGTACAAATTTGTTTCCTGATGTTGTTGTTGTTCCTCAAAGTGAAGCAAATTGCTTTCAAAACGACATTAAGGTTGTAACGGTATATCAACCAAGGTCTTTAGCAGGAAGCGAATGTCAAGTTGTCGCTTATGAATAAGATTGTTCTCATAAACAGCGGAATTGCATTCTTGATTGGAATAACCTGCACGGCCCAAACCGATGTAAATTATTTGTACCACAAACAGTACTCCAATATAAATCAATGGGTTGGTGGAGGAGTATTAAATTTAGAGCAGGATTTGAAAACGGGACTTTTTTTTTCCGAAATCTCCAATGGAGTCCAAAATCCGGCCACCTTTGACTTTTCGCTGTCATCTGAGCCGGATCTCTATGAAATTTCACCCGCGTTTGAAAATTTTGATAGCCGATTTACGCTATTTCGCACCCATTCAGAATCTCTAGAAACATTGAAAGAAATGTTGGTATTTTCAAAGTCTGGCTTCAATTATAATCCTGGAGCCGATTTCTCTACCGAATATTTTTTATTCACATTTCTTCTGCAATCCGGCAGTCATTTAATCAATTCATGGGGCTTAGATATAGAAAATACGAGCGAAGATCTTCAAAAAGACTTGGTTATCTTATACGATGATAATAATAATGAAATCTTCAAGAGAGAACTAAATTTTCAGAACGCTGCAGGCTTTGCTAGTTCCAGAGGAGATGGCTTTCTTAGAATGGAAAATAAGCTAAGCAACGAAATCCACATTCGTGATTTTCGCTTTGAGGAAAATGTCCAGATGGTTGTTTCTGGCGATACAACATTGATCTATTACCCCAGTAAAACACTATATCAGGAGGTGAGTAACCATGATACTATACTTTACAGTGGAATAATGGAATATACGGGGGTTTTTAAAAGTCGTGATTTGCATGTTGACGGTAATGTTGCCTTCCGTGTTTTTGAACTTTCAGGAGTAGTCGATTTAGATGTCACGGATCAAGAAAATTTTTACACAAGTGATTCCGGTAGTACCGATTTGATTTTAGTGAAATATACGGTTGATGGGCACGTTGATTACGTGAAAAAATTATCTGATTTTCAATCTGAAAATCCTACGGATGGAAATTACTACCCGGTAATATTTGTTGATGATGATAAAGTGTCTATTAGATTCAGGTTAAGTGTGTCATCTGATAGCACAGTAGATATGGCTGTTTACGCTGAAAATATAATGGTAGATAGTGGTATTATAGACGGGACAAGCTTTTCTCAGACAGCCAGATCACCGTTATATTTTACCTGCATTGAGAAGGCAAGCGGAGATTTTTTAGGAATAACAAAGAGTAATTTTATTACAGAGAATGAAGTGTTTGCATCAACCAATGGCTCACCTACTAAGCGATTGACTAGTACAGGTCAGATTTTACTGAAAGTTCATTCTACGTACCCCTTCACAGACTATGAATTGATTGTAGAATCAATTTATCCCGATACTTTTATATATGATTTAGAAGACGAAAGCGCAGGTCAGTACAGCAGGTTTGTAGAAATACCAGTAATACCTGATCAAAATGCAACACCAATTTCTACAGTTTTACCTTACGAGGGATTTCCGAATAACAATGTAATCTTTAATAATCTTCTTAGAATTGATAATGACGTCATTTTACTATCCGGAGCACTTTATAGTTCAGTGAATCTGACGGTTGGAGACACGATTATTTCACTACAAACTACTCCAGACCCTTCTTTTGGAGTTGACGGAATTTTACTTGCTGTTTCCGAAATATTGGTTTCTACCAATGAAATAGAAAAACCGAAATATTCAATTTTCCCCAATCCTACGAGTGAGCGGTTAAGAATAGATTTGCCTTATAATGGGTTTTTGAATTACGAAATACTCTCTGTGACGGGCAAGCAAATTCTAAAAGGTACAATTTCTGAATCACTGCCTATTAATGTAAGGGGACTTCAGCCTGCCGTTTATTTACTTGTAATTTCGGATGCAACCAATACCCAGACGGTAAAATTTGTAAAAGAGTAGTTGGTGCTTATGGAAGAGCCCTCAGCGAAATAAAGAATGCCGGAATAGACCGGCATTCAAATAGATTATTGTTCAAAGAGTTTAAAACTTCGTTTCAAGTACGTAAGGCAACATTTTTCTCCATGTAGGCCAGTCATGCTTAATGTCATGACCCCAAACATCCAGGTCGTTGTTAATGCCTTTTTGATTTAGCAATGCTGATAGCGCACGCGAAGAATCGGGAGCTTCGTAATCGCCCGAGCCGGTAATAAGGTGAATGTGGTTGCTACTGCGAATTCGATCAAGCGTGTTTTTGTCCGATAGGTTTTGCAAATAATGCATTGGACTGTTAAAGTACACATCCTCATCCCAATAGCCTTTTGTATAATCTGTTAAATCGTAGGCACCGCTCATGGCAATGCAGCCATTAATAAGCCACGGATTTTTGAAGAAAAGATTGGCAGAGTGAAGTGCCCCGAAAGAAGCTCCACTAATAATGATAGGTGTTTCCTGACTTGTTTTATTCTTGATAAATGGAATAACTTCTGAATAAACGTATTGGTTAAACTGGTTGTGGCGAATAGCTTTGTGCTTGGGATTCATCCGGTTGTTCAGCCAACTTTCATTGTTGATACTATTTATGCTAAAGACTTTAATTTTTCCGGCTTCAATAAGCGGTTTAATGGCATCGATAAGCTGAAAGCGCTCATATTCAAGGTAATCGGCAGCAGCCGTAGGAAGCAATAGAAGTGAAAAACCGAAGTGGCCATAACACACAATTTCCATATTCTTGTTTAAGGCATTGCTGTGCCACTGATGAACTTCTCTATGCATCTTATCAATATTTATCGACTGGTTTTGAGCCGTAGTTTTATCAAGGTGCAAATTAACAGAAACTAAGGGGATAATTAGCCAGAATTTTATGGGCGTAGAAAAATTCTTATTTATTTTGATCTCAAACGTAAAAATAAAAAAGGTCGGCTCTTGCAAATTAGAAGTTCAAATTCTAATTTGAAAAATAACGCGATTGTAATGTGTTAAATGCCTTTCCTAACAATGGTTGTAAAGTCAACCTTATATTTGCCCAAATTCAACTATTGAAAGAACTCGATAATTTTTACCTCAATCAGCAAGAGCCATTAAGGAGTTGTTATTTAGCCTTACGGCAAATAATTCTTGATTGTGATGCCCATATCACTCCCGAGTGGAAATTCAGACTGCCATTTTTTTATTACAAAGGCAAAATGCTTTGTTATCTCTGGAAAGATAAAAATACAAACGAACCATATATTGGTTTTATGGATGGAATGAAAATGGTACATCCAGCGCTTGAGCAGGGCGATAGATCCCGGGTGAGGATTTTTAGGATCAATCCCGATAAGGACATTGATAAAAAGGAGATTTCGGATTTAATTAAATCGGCGATATCTGTAAATCCGAATTATTTGAAAAAATGAGATTACTTTAATTTCTTAGAGTAGATCAAGTTACCTTCTGTCATTGCTGAATCAGGCAGAAAATATTCAAGTAAATGGGCACCATTCTGGTATAGTTCAATTCTTGCAAAACCTTTCTCGGAAGTACCAAATGCCAAATCATCGTTATGCTTCAAGTAGCCCGATTTACTCCCCGAACCACTCACAACGTAATGAGCTGTGCCATGCTGCTGATATTGAAGGCCGTGCTCATGGCCTGCGGTGTAAATTATGTTTTCGTAGCTGTTGAATCTTTGAGTTAATTCATTTACCAAAGCCGTGTATTTTTTATGAGGAATATCCTGATGGTTTCCCAGCTCACTTCGGTAAAGCGGATATAGGCTACCGATTATGGGCAGTGGAATGTAGAGGTAATCTCTAATATTGGTCAGCGGAAAAATATGATCTTTCCAGGTGAAATAGCCACCGTGATTGCCATTAGTGTATAAGGGGTGGTGGCCAACGATAATCACTTGATTGTTTTTATTTTTCAATAAAAGGCTATCTATTTGAGCCAAGAACTGAGTATTTGTGGAAACTGTGCAATTATCTGATTCGCCTTGTGGTTTGTCGTGTTTGTGGAGCCACCACTGGGTATCGATGGCAATCATAACCAGATTTTTATTCAATTCAATTTCTACCGGATCACCGCATCCATTGTCTGGAAGAAAAGTGTTGCCTCGGTTGAGGTATTCTTCAATATACTTTTCTTCGCGTTGTACATATTCATCGCCTGCTTTTTTGCCTTCATGCCAATCGTGATTTCCAGGCACAAATATGATTCGCCCTTGGAAATCCTTTAAAATGTCTAATTGCGCATTAATTCTTTGCTCATCTTCTTCCCGGGATAGATGATCTTCAGGGTGAAGACCCGCTTCGTAAATATTATCGCCCAGAAATACAACCGATGTACTTTCGGAGTTTGACGCTTCAAGTTTTGTTTTTAGCAGTGCCAGTGATGGTTCCAGCGGATCTGTAGAAGGTTTTCCGGCATCGCCAATAAAATAGATAGTTTGCACAGGCGAAGTTGCTGGCTCAGTCGATTGTTGCCAATTTTTCTGATCAGCGCGATAATACGTTTGAGAAGATTGGCAGGCGGCCAAACCCAATATCAGACTATAAAGTATGAATATTTTGCAATTTTTCATGTATACAATAAAGCTGTTTTTATATCAGAAGTCGCAGCAGTCCATTATTGTTTATTTGAGAAGGAGATCAAGGCAAAGTGAAATATGAATTAAAAAAAGCCACCCGTTGCCGGTTGACTTTTCATCAAACTAAATTAACCAACTAAAAATCTTTTACGAAATTAAGTGCGGGTTTTTTTGAGTGAGCATGGGTTTCATTCCCACTTGTCATCTCTTCAACTTCTGTATTCAATTCTTCTCGATGAGTAGTCACGAGTTTTACTTCAGCTATTTTACTCCAACCAAGTTACATATTTTGGTTGCTACCGCCTATGCATTTTTCACGTCCTGCTTTTTTATTCTAGGTGATAAAATCGAAATAAATCTCATATTCGTCAGTCCAAAATAGACCGCTTTCAATCAGGTGATTATACATTTATCATCTGGTCTTTATACTTTTTAGTTCTGCAAATAAAGAACTAAAAAAAACCAAATTTATTTCTGAATCACCGCTTTGCTTGATGATGATATTAAAACTAAATTTGCCGAACTATTTCGTGTCAAATTCAAATGTTTTCGTGTCATTAATGAAGTGTTTTATAGGATTAATTCTTACCCTCACCCTAAGTTCTCTCTTTGGGCAAACTGGCGCGGCCAGATTGAACACAAACACGTATCAAAAAGGAGATATCTATTTTTATTGGGGCTGGAACCGCGGGTTTTATACCAATTCTGACATTCATTTTAAAGGGGAGCACTACGACTTTCAACTGGATAATGTGGTGGCTAAAGACAGGCAGACTCCATTTGAGGTTAACCCATACCTAAATCCCAGAAACCTTACCATTCCTCAAACTAATTTTAGAATAGGGTATTTTATCAATGACCATTACAATGTTTCTTTTGGTTTTGACCATATGAAATATGTTGTCCAAACAAACCAAACCGTTAAAATAACCGGGGAGATAGATGATACCGGAATGATTTACGATGGTAGATATGAGAATGACGACATTGTGATCTCTCCTGATTTTTTGCAATTTGAACATACCGATGGTTTAAATTACATCAACTTATCATTTCGCAGAGTCGATAAAATTCTTGCTTTTAATAAAGTGAAGCTTCACGTTACCGGAGGTGTTGATGTTGGTGTGCTGGTTCCACGAACAGATGCTGAATTGTTGAATTTTGGAGAGAATGACAAGTATCACCTTTCGGGATTTGGCGGAAGTTTGGTAGCCGGGTTAAATCTTACTTTTTTCGATCACTTTTTTGTCCAATCAGAACTTAAAGGCGGTTATATCAATATGCCTGATATGCGCACTACAAGTTCAAAAATGGACAAGGCATCGCAAAGCTTTTTCTTTGACCAGTACAATATAGTGTTCGGCTGGGTATTTCACATTGAGCGTCCTACGCCCGTCCCAGTAATGTCAAATTAAGCGTTTTCATTTTTGAAACGAAAAAACCCTCACAAGAAAAATCTTGCAAGGGTTCTAATCATGAAAAAAACGTCTTTAGAATCTATAGGTTACCACCGCAGTTGCCATAAAGGGCGTGCCGGGGGTAAAGGTAATTTCTTCTACAGGTGCTGCCTCACCGGCTAATCTTGTTTCGGTGGCAAATTGGGTTTCATTCCATTCTACATCTAAAAGATTCTGGATTTTTAATCCCAATTCAATGCTTTTCCACTGATATCCCATATTGAAATCCACAACTGTATATCCGATGGCCACGATAGAATTATCTTCATT
This sequence comes from Cryomorpha ignava, assembly GCF_010686655.1. Classification (GTDB taxonomy): domain Bacteria; phylum Bacteroidota; class Bacteroidia; order Flavobacteriales_D; family Cryomorphaceae; genus Cryomorpha; species Cryomorpha ignava. The sequence continues at coordinate 105,726 of NZ_JAAGVY010000002.1, forward strand.
TGCCGGTCTGTCATCAATATGCCTAACACGTAGAGCTGCGTAAAGTCCATTTTCAAACATCGCGCTTAGCCCGCCCATTACTGTAAAGTCGGGAGCAAGTGGTATGTAATTGGCTCCTTCCGGATCATCAACCGAACGGGCAAACGTATAATTCACGTCCACATCTGCGTAAAGCCATTTAAGCGGTTGATAACGCACGCTCAAATCTACTCCCCGGCGTTCGGTTTTCCCTCCCGGTTCTACTATGCCGGCATCGCCCACATACACAAATTCCTGATCGAGATAAAGTGTCCATAAAGCGGCATTTACGATTAGTTTAGGTGCTGGTTTCCATATTGCGCCAAGATCTGCGCCATAAGCTGCCGGCAAAATGTCTTTACCGTTTTGAGCTACAACCACTCTTGTGTCATTTGAGTGAAAACCTTTACCGGTGTTGAGATAAAGTTGCAAATTACTTGAATAGTTGTACTGGAAATTGAGTTTGGGACTTACGATAGATTTGTTTTCAGTTTGTGTGCGGTATGTCGGCAGGAGCTTGTCATAATAATCAAATTCGAAATAGTCGAAACGCAATCCGGGATTAACTTTCCATTTACCGAAAGTAAAATCGAGATTGGCGTAAGCATTGGTATTTGTTTGGTTGATATTTCCAAGCTTTAAAGAATCAAGGGTTGTAATCCGATTAACGGTATGAGATAGTTCGCTATCAATGGTTTGGTCATTTCTAAGACCTCCACCCAATTGAAACAGTAATCTATTTTCTCCAAGGTCAAAATAACGGTTGTATTCTGCAGTTCCGCCAAAAAGTTGTCGCGCCTCCTTTTGTTTTATCTGATCGCCATTAATCGAATCTTCCAAAAAGAAGGTGAAGTTTGAGTACAGTTCAAAATCGTATTCGGAATAGTAAGCCATTGTTTTCACAAAACTGTTTTCATCAATATTCTTTGTATATTCCATTTGTAGGTTCATTCGGCTGGTTGCTCCACCTTCGGTATCGTCTATGGCTCCAAATCTGGATATTATTCCTTGATCTATAGCGCGTTGTGGTATTTGGCCAGATGCATCCCACGAACTTTTAAAGTAAGTTGCGGTAAATCCGATGCGATCATTATTTTCTAATTGACCGGCATATCTCCCCATAAGATTAATGCGTTTAAAATTCTGCGGACTTTCAAAAGGACCATCTGTACTTATATATTCAGTTGAAATCCAGGCAGAATGATCCTTTTGATCCAAGACGTTGTACATTCCGAGAATGCGTTGGGTATCAAATTGTCCCAATTCAAATCTCACCAGATTATTATTAAGCCTGTCTTTTAGCTTAAAATCTACAAAGCCTGCCGTGTTAAAATCGCCTCGTTCAGCGAAGTAAGGGCCTTTTCCAAAATTAATTGACTCAATAGCTTCGGGTGTTACCCAATGCATGTCGGCATAGCCCTGGCCATGCGCGTGAGACACCATATTTACCGGCATTCCATTTACGGAAAGTGCAATGTCGGTACCATGATCAATGTCAAATCCGCGAAGAAATATTTGTTCGGCCTTTCCGCCACCTGCATGTTGTCCAATAACAAGACCGGGAACAGTGCGGAGCAATTCCTGAGAATTATTTACCGGATTAGTCATGAGGTTAACATCGGCGAAAATGTGAAGCGCGTCAATATCAGGTGCTATAACAACTTCGTTTAAAGAAATAAATCGTTGTGTAAGTGCAAAGGTTAAGTCAGTATCCAGATTTTTGATAACTCGGGTTACTGTTTCGTAGCCCAAAGCGTTTACCCGTAGGGTATCGCCGGTTGCTAGCTTTTCAATCGTAAAATTTCCATTTCTATCTGTGTGGTAATGTGCGCCTTTATAGTTTTGAAGCACAAAGGCTCCTTCAATTCCGCGGCTGTTTCGGTCTAAGACCTGACCTTTTGATTGTGCGAAAGAGATTTGGCTGAACAGCATCAGCGTAAATATTGAGTAGAGTAGTTTCATGTGTAGAGTGATGAGCATCTCGCTAAAAAATATAGCATGTCTAGATATAGGTTTTCGCCAGAAAGAGGGTTTCTTAAGGCTTGAAACGATGTTATGGATAGAAAAATGAGAGAGAATTTTGCCGGCAGCAAGCTTCAGGAAAATATTCCCAAAGCGTACTGTTAGCATTTTTTTTGGGTTAAAATAGAATCTACCTACATCACTATACCAAAGATAATTAGCAGTTTATACTGTTTGCGCAGAATACGCGATGTAGAACAGATTTATTTTAGAAACCCTGTAAGTTGGGCTGGAGTGCAAAAGGTGAATATCAATGAAGAAATTCGCAAATTGCCTATTGCTCATTGCCTATTGCCTCTAGGTGGGGGAGTCGATATTTCTGAAAACCTTACAATCAGAGTTTGAAAAATCGAAAAAAGTTCAGGTTTTGAATCTATTTGCCGAAAGGAGTCAAGATTCAAAACATCTGAAATGAGATGTATATCGAGAGATAAATTGATTTTTTTAGGTGCTTCCGGCCTATTCGTTTCTGAATCAAAAGCTGCACTTATGAAGCTTATTAAAACGTGCTCGTGGGTTGCAGTCGCAATACCCGGAACAGTGTAATTTCCAATATCGGTATGTTGGTGCGAATATCTGCTGTGCTGGTGATTTTCTTCAGAAATACTTGTGAGAGCATGAGAAAATCTGTGACTTGTATTGGTAATAAAATCGCCGAAAGGAAAAAGGGCGTATACGCATAAAATGCAGACGCTCATCAACTTGATGAAACTGCTTTTTAAATTCTGATATGCGCTATTTTGATGCATGTAGAGGAGATACGCACACCGAGGAGATTCAGATTTTAAAATAAGAAATTTTTATTCTTAAGTCATCACTCACAACACTACTCGCGACTCGGGGCTAGAGACTCGTGACTATCTCAAACTACTTCATATTAATATACTGAAGTGCCAGTCCAAAATCTCCCTGGCGACAAACCGCCATTGTTTCTTGCAAGTTGTCAATAGATTTTGATGTTGCACGCACTTTATCATCCATTATCTGGACTTCTACTTTTATTTTGGCATCTTTAATTGCCTTCACAATCTTTTTTGCGGTCTCTCTGTCAATCCCTTGCCTCACAGGAATTTCTTTTTTAACCACTTTTCCGGAAGTGTAAAACTCTTTAGAAAGATCAAGACTTTGCGGGTCGATCCTTGCCTTTACAAACCTACCGATCAACACCTTTTCCATTTGGTCTATTCTGAAATCGTTTTCTGTAGTGAGATTAATGACAAGGTTTTTCTTGTCTAAATTTACTTCACTTCCAGTTCCTTTAAAGTCAAAACGAGTTTCAATTTCCTTTTTAGCAGCGTTTATCGCATTATCGACGGTTTGAAGATCTACTTCAGAAACAATATCAAATGATGGCATGGCTTATATTATTCTTGTGTGCTACAAATTTCTAATTTCCAGCTGAATTTAACTCGAAACATGCCAATTTTTTAAAGAAATTGCGAAAGTCGAACAAAAGTTAAGCTGGAAGTCCTGGCTGTTGGCTATAAAACAGGTTTTCTCATCCATTATCAATTTATTACCAGTTCCTCTGAATCGTCAGAATATCTACAGCTGCTTAAAACAACCCCAAACATTCCATTCCCGTCATTTTCGGGATATTTCAATTTTAGCCAGCCAAGAACTGGAGTAGAATCTGTTTCCTTTCGGAATGCAAGATATACAAAATCAAACGCCATAATTTTGTAGCTGGCAGCGTTTGTATAATTCGATCCGAGTGAACCGAAACTTCTATAGTAATAAAGAAGGCAAGGTGAATTGTTAAACATTGATGAGCCCGGAATGGTACTTCCTAAGATAACTGGTTCTGGAACTGGAACTGTATAAGTAGTATAAACAGTATCCGTTAATGAAGGATTCCAGCTCCATCGCGTATAACTTGTAGAATCTATCGCCATTTCAAAATCGTTTTTTGGGGTAAGCCTAATGTAGAAAACTGAACCATAAGATGGTGACCATTGAATGCCGACCTCTATTAACAGATCAAAAACTGAGTCCTTATCAATGTCTAAATCATAGCTGTAAAAACCGGAAGAAACAGACATAAACCCTCCGACCAATGTATCATGCAAATCTGTTAGGTTTTCTTCAGCCACTTTTGCTGTGGGCTTATCATCATCTTTATTACAGCCGTTTGTGGCGAAAATAAGGAGGCTAAGTGCTAAAATGGTAACTACGTTTTTCATGCCTTCTAAATTCAAGTGAAGTTTTTTAATACTGCTTTTCCCGGTTCACACAAATAGCAATTCGAAACGCAAAAAAGAGCCATTTTCAAATCGATTTACTCTAGAAGCGAACTTGTAGAAGAGAACAATCAATGTAAATATAACTATTATTAAGACAAAATTAGTCCAGTTTCCCCTAAATACCTTCAATTTTGGCTCGGAGATTTGGTGAAATGCCAATAACCAAAAATCTGTATTTCTGAAAGTCATACTAATTTCTTATAATTGTAATTCATTTGAGTCGATGACAAATGCCTGATGCTTTAAAGAATCACCACAGTTTATTCCGTTTCGGAGTTTATATTGCCCTGATTTCCTATTTAGGCTTGCTGCCGGTTGGCTTGCGGGCACAAGAACAGACTTTTGTGCCTTATGATGTGAAAAAGGTAGAGCCGGAAGATTTTTCGATAGAAAGTGATTTAATTGATAATGACACTGAAGCAATATATTTGTTTGATCTCGGTGACTCTAATTTAGATATCAGTACCGAAACCGTGCTTGAATTTAAACGGTTGTTTCGAATAAAAATCCTTTCTGAAAACGGCTTAGATCTGGCAAATCAAATTATTCAGTTATACATTGGCAGAAAAGATGAGGAAAAAATTGGTAAGGTGAAAGGGGGAGTCTATAATCTGGTAAATGGAAAAGTTGATTTTGAAAAGCTTAAAAATAGCGATTGGTCATTAGAACCATACGATGAAAATCACAAAGTTACTCGTGTCGCTTTTAGAAATGTAAAGGTGGGCAGTATTATTGAGCTGGAATATTCCATTTTTAGCCCGTTTATATTTAACATGCCCGACTGGGAATTTCAGTATGATGATATTCCAGTGCTTTACAGCGAATATTATATCCGGCATCCCGAAAATATAGGTTACAAAATTCTAAAAATGGGTTACCATCCTCTACAATCCAGATTGATTACAACAGAGACAAGGGTTAATTCACCTCAAGGCATAATCACCAATTCTACCGTAAAAAAGGTTTATGCCTATGCCTGTGAAAATGTGCCCGCCATGCGCGATGAGCCTTTGATGGACTCGCCAGAAAATTATCGAACGAAAATTATCACCGAACTGCACTATATAGATTATATTTCTGAAACAGATTATTTTTATAAAGATTGGGAAGCGTCCATTACCGATTTTATTGAAGCAGGCGAGCATGAGATGTTCATGACGCCTAGCGATAAGGATAATTATCTTTCGTTAGATACTATAAATTGCACAACCCTGCTGGATAGCATAAATGTGATTTACACCAAAATTTTAGAGGGGTTTTCAGATTCGGAAGAGCCCAATGCGCTGATAATTAGAAAAAAACCGCAGGATATTATTGACTCTAAAAAAGCGACTCCAAATGAAATGAATATGCTGCTCGTTTCTACACTGAGGGCGAATGGTATTGAGGCCTATCCGGTGCTCGTAACCAAGCGCTCGCAGCAGAGAGTCCTGAAAGAATTTCCACTTATTTCGCAGTTTTCCTTATCCATTACTGCAGTGAATACGGAAGATGGCTATATGCTTCTTGATGCCACACTTTCTAACCTGGCTATAGGCGAAATATCAGAGAAATACTACAATGGCGATGGCCTCGTGGTAAATAAAGAAAAGGTAGAGTGGATTCCTATTGTGAGTAATGAACCTACCAGCGAATCATGTTCAATTGAGTTTGGCTCTTTTGAAGAAAATAAACTTAAGGGAGTGATGCGACTAAAGCTATCTGGAATTTACCGCAGTAGAATTAAGAATGTGCTGCGATACAGCAGCTCTTCAGAGCTGACTAAATTTTTGGACATAAATGAAAACGCCACGATTACATTTAATGAACAAGAAAGTGATTTGCATTCGAGTCCGCTGGATTTGCGGTTTAATATCATGCTCAAGCTTGAAAAATTTGGAAGTTCCTATCTTTTGCCATCAATCATATATAAGAGTATGGCTAACAATATACTAAAAGAAAAAGACAGAAACTATCCCGTAAATTTCCCAGATGCATGGAGTGAAACGTATACCTGTTTGGTGCACCTTGATAGCGAAAAGTATGCAGTAAACATTCCTGAAAACGCAAACTTCGTACTTCCCGACGATGGCGGGAATTTTTCATATCTGGGTAGCTATAATTTAGGTAATCTGTTAATTAGGAATAAAGTTGATTTGCACAAAAACACTTTTTTAGCTTCTGAATATCCGTTTTTGCGCCAATTTTATGATCTTATTTCTACAAGTCATTCCTCATTTATAGAAATTACTGAAAAATGAGGTGGTTATTCATTGTTATATCTTTAGGGATATCAATTTCGACTGCAAATGCTGAAGATATTTCAGCAGTTGTAAGTGAGTCAAGAGCAATTCTTACTATTAAAGATGTAGATCGCGTTGAATTTGAAATGTTCAAAAGAATAAAAATTCTTTCCGAAAAAGGAAGTTATCATTCCCGGGTGGATTTCTACGAAAAGAATTTTAGAAACGCCGCGATTTACAATGTTACTGTAAAGGATGAGTATGGGAAAGTTGTGCTCGCTACGACCAAAAGGATTTTAAGAAAACGGCGGTTATTGAATACACTAATTCTTACGATGATATTTATAGATTTTACCTCGATTGTGGATTAAAGACTTATCCATATTCCATTGAGGTTCATAGCAAAATTCTAAGCAACACCTTTTTTGAAGGAGATTATGAGTTAAGTGAAGATGAGGGAACATTACTACAGAAATCTTCTTTTGAAGTATTTTATCCGGAAGATTATAAGTTGAGTTATTATCTCAATAGGCCAGATTTGGTTTTGGTTAACTCAACTGGACAAGGAAAAAATAAGGTTCTAAAATTTGATTTGAAAGAAAGCTTCACCAGTAGCGCAGAGCCCTATATGCCTGAAAGCGACAGGCCGATAGTTTATATTGTTCCCGAAATTTTTGAATACGGAAATATTATAGGTTCGTTTAGTTCCTGGCAAGACTATGGAGTTTGGATGAATCAGCTGTGGGAGGGGCGTAGTGTGCTATCAAAGTCATCTGTAGACGCTATCAATAAGCTTATTGTGGATAATCTTGATAGAGAAGATTTAGCAAAAGCCATTTACAAATATACCCAGCAAAATATGCGCTATGTGTCTATCAGCCTGGGGCTTGGTGGTCTTCAAACGATGTCGGCAAAGGAAACTGCAAAAATGGGTTATGGCGATTGCAAGGCGCTCAGTAATTTCACCGCTGCCGCCATGAATCATGCAGGAATCGAGGCATACCCGGCTCTAATCTATGGCGGTTCACGCTCGTTAAAAGTTGACCCCTGATAAACCCAGGTTTAGTTTTAATCACGTCATTCTTTGCCTTCCGGCAAATAGTGATACTACCTGGCTTGAGTGCACCGATAATACTGGACTTTTTGGTTATATGTCAGATTTTACAGATGATCGATATGCCCTAATTTTAAAGCCAACCGGCGGTGAGCTGGCTAGAACTCCCTCTTTTTCGGCTTCCGCCAATGAAACCGTTCGGAAAGCAAGTGTCACCCTTGGCGACAATGGCTCTGCAGGAATTGAAATTAGCTGCACATACAGAAATTTGGCTATGAGCAATACAAATTTTTACCAAAGGGAGCTTACAGGCAAGAAACCTATTTATGCTGTTAAGCGCGAAGTCAATCTGCCTTCATTTGACCTGGAGTCATATACATCTGAGCTATACAAAAATCAAGAACCTACACTTGATATTAATTGCTCGCTTACAGCTCGAAACGTGGGTAGAAAAGTGGGTGATAAACTCTTGGTAAAGCCATTTTTAATACAAACTTCTATCCCCTCACTCGAATCTGATTCGGTGCGGGTACATCCCGTATTTTTCAAACATGGCTACACTTATTTAGATTCTATTTCTATTATGCTGCCCGCCGGCATGTCAATTCTTGAGCCTTTGGCTGAACTAGACGAAACAAACCAATTTGGTCAACTTTCTCTATATAGAGTCTGTCAATAGAGTTAGGTGGCTGGATCATAAAGTTCAATAGCAAGGCGCACGTAGGATTGAAAATCAAGGAGTTGACATTTGTCAATGACTGTTTTCAAGACAAGTGCAACGTAGATAGTGGACTGTATGGACAGACACTATATAGTTCATGGGATGAGCTGGAAAGAAAAATAGTTATTGTTCGCGCCATTCGCTTAAATAGTGGAGAGTATCAACCAGAACAGTATGCTGATCTCACTTCATTTCTTGATCAAGTAAGGGCTACAGAAGATATCTTTTTCATTTTCCATTAAACTGATTATCGTGATTGGTTGTGGCAGAGAAACCCACTTATGAAGTTTTTTAGAAAGAGTCTATTAAATCATCATCAGTCAACTTAGGAGCTGGAGCGTGGCATGAAGCACTTTGAGACGCTATGTCATAGGAACTCGAATCGGTCGCGAATATGAAGTTAAACACCGTTTTTTCTTAACCTTTCAAATAAGAGCAAGTCGGCTTTAAAGCGCCTTTTGAATTTCTGACTCTGAAGAAGTTTAGCTTTCAACTCATCAGAAATAGCTGATTTATTGATGTTAAGTTGCAGAGATTCATTTTCGTCTGATGCGTTTTTTGTAGAAGCTCTGCTCATATATTCTTTTAAAGTAATTGCTTCCAAAGATTCTAACCCATTTTTTACCGCATCGGATAAATAAAATGATTGTGACCGGAAATGTCGATCAGAATATAAGTCGGCTGTGGAACAGACTTTAGTAAGAAAATCGTCAAATTCCATATTGGTCGTGTATTTATAAGCCCAATCTAATCCCGAAGGGAATCTATACATTTTGTTCTTACCACTTACCACATCTTGATAGCACGAGAATAACCGGGATAGAGGATCGCGCATAACGAACACCATTTTCTTGTCCTTCGTCCATTTTTCGAATGATCGCTGTGTTGGAAAATATAAACGCTCAATTGCGTTGTCACTTACTTTTGCTGGGTTTACCTGATGAATTCCGGGAAAAGTATTTTCGTAATCAGGGTTGTACTTTCTAATAAGCATGACCTTTATAGATGTGCATCCCGATTTTGAAATAATGGGGTAAAAGGTATTTTCTTGCGGCAAATAGTAAACCTCTATCGGGTCAATGAGCCTAACTCCGGCATAACCTGCAGCACCTTTTAAAAGACTTTTAATTTGGTTTATTAAATCACCCATTGATTTTAATTCTGCCAAAGTTAAAAATAGAAACGCCCATCTCAAATTAATCTTACCGGCACTGCCTACAATCTTTATTTCTTATTCGAATTTAGCGAATACCTGATACTTGCAATTTGAAGGCAGGAATCCACTAGAATTAAAACAATTGCATTGAAAAGTCCGTATAAATATTTTAATGAAGATAAATACTGAATTTGAATAGATAAGTATAGCAATATCGAAGATTCACCATTATTTCCTAATATTGCACGTTTTTAAAGGCTTGATAAAAGACTTTAAGTACTTTAGTAGATTTTTTGAAACCAATTTGTAATTGCTCGCTTGGCAAATAAATTAATACACCTAAAAACCTGTTTTGAAACAAATTTTTAGATTAAAATTTCCGTGGTTACTACTTATTCTAATAACTGTGGGATGTGGTCCGAACCGCGATATTGTTTATTTCAGTAATCTGGATGATGATGACATAAATAAAGCAAAGATTATTGAAAATGTTGTTATACCTACAATACAGCCTGACGACCTATTAAGTATAACCGTTAATAGTTTGAGTGCTGAATCGAATATGCTCTTTAATCAAGGGGTGCTAGGTAGTTTGGGAAGTAGTGTTTCAGACGCGAATAGATCACGTCAATCAACTCAGGCTGAAGGTTATCTGGTAGATAAAAACGGAAATATAAATTTTCCAGTTCTTGGCAGGATTCATCTCGGCGGTTTAACAAAAGAAGCTGCAACAGATACTATTCAGAATATACTGAATAGAGAGTACGTAAAAGACCCGACGGTCAATATTAGATTTTTGAATTTTAAGATTACTTTGATCGGAGAAGTAAAAAACCCATCTACGGTAACTATTTTAACAGAACAAGTCAATATTCTGGAAGCGATAAGTTTAGCAGGAGATTTAACTGTAATCGGAAAGCGCGAAAATGTACTTATCATTCGTGAAAAAGATGGTGAGCGAAAATTGATACGAGTTAATTTAAATGATAAAGAGTTATTGACTTCGCCCAACTATTTTTTGCAACAGAACGATATAGTATACGTAGAGCCAGATAGTTTTAAAGCTGCGCAAGCCAACTTGAGGCGGGCAAACATTCAGTTTGTATTATCAACAACTTTAAGTGCGCTTAGCGTTTTAACCGTCATACTAGCACTTAGCACAAGATAAAAATCAGTTTTATGTTTGATCAAAAAACCGACTCTAAAGACGTTAAGGCATTAGTTTTTAAATACTTGAGGTATTGGTATTTATTTGCTATCGGTGCAGTTGTAGCCTTTATTATTTCACTTATTTATTTGCGTTATACCACTCCTCTGTATGTAGCTAAAACCTCTATTTTATTTAAGGATGAAAAGGGTGGAGGGCCTTCCGAAGCAGCTGTATTCAGTGATATTGCGACATTTTCGGCAAGCCGCAGTATTGAGAATGAAATATTAATACTGAAGTCTAATAGTTTGATGCAGCGCGTAGTTGGTGAATTAAAGCTAGGAGTTAACTACGTTATAGAAGGATCTGTGCGTGATGTAGAAATATACAGTGAAGACTTAACGCTCAATATTATTCCAAAAGATTTTTCTCCAGATTTTTACGGAAAGTCTTTTATAATATATTTCAAGGATGACAATAGTTTTGAAATCGAAGATGGTGAAATAGAAAACTACAGGTTTGGGCAGGAAATAACCAAACCCTATGGGACATTTACTATCGTAGCACAAGCTGATGCTACATATAATAAAAATAATAAGCCATTAACAGTAAGTTTTAAAAACGTCGAAAATTTGGCTAAAGAATATTCGGCCAAGCTTCAGGTTAATTCAATTACGAAAGATGCCAATGCATTGTCTATTTCTATCATAGACGCCGTACCAGCGCGTGCTCGCGATATTTTGTCAAAATTAATTGAAGTGTATGAGGATGAGAGTATTGAAGATAAAAATCAAGTAGCAGAAAAGTCAGTTGAATTTATTGATGAAAGACTTAAATACCTTACTGCCGAGCTAAGCAGTGTAGAGCAAAATGTAGAGCAATATAAGCAGCAGTATGAGCTTACCGATGTAAGCTCACAAGGGCAGGAATATATGGCTGCCGCAAGTGCCAACCGCAGAGAGCTTGAAGCCATGAACGTACAATTAGATGTATTGCGTTCTATAGAAAACTATTTAAAATCGCAAAGTGCCGATGAATATGAGCTTGTGCCGAGTTCTCTAACCATTTCAGACGCCACTTTGAGTGGATTAATTACATCTTTCAATGCCATACAACTCGATAGGGAACGACTGCTTCGCACCAATAAACCAAACAATCCTATTATTATCAATATGAGTGAGCAGCTCAAAAACCTGCGTGATAATATACTCGAAAATCTTAAGAATATTCGAAGTGGATTGTATATTAGTAGAAGAAGTTTGGAGGCACAATCAGGTATTGTTAGCGACAAAATTCAGCAAGTACCTGTAAGAGAGCGACAGTACATTGAAATTACACGACAGCAGGAAATTAAACAGTCCTTATATCTTTATTTGCTTCAGAAGAAAGAAGAGGCTGCGCTCTCTCTCGCATCTGCCGTGGCGAATACCAGAATGATAGATCCACCAACATCAAAAGGGCCTGTTTCTCCAAATAGAACCAATGTTATGGCCTATTCGATTCTGCTTGGAATCTTTGTCCCATTTATCGGATTGTTTATTAAGAATTTACTCACCCAAAAAATTGAGCTTAGAAGTGAAGTGAATAAACTTACTCAAACACCTATTCTCGGTGAAATCTGCCATGATAAAACTGGAGATATCGTGATCGCCAATGCTCACAAACGCACGCCAATAGCCGAAATGTTTAGATTGCTGCGTTCAAACTTGCGTTTCTCGCTTGCCGGTAAAGAAAACAAAGTCATACTAATTACTTCAAGTATGAGTGGTGAGGGCAAAACCTTTTTTAGCATCAACATGGCTGCAAGTTTAGCCGGCGCGGGAAAGAAGGTTCTCATAATGGAGTTTGACCTTCGCAGACCAAAATTGTTAAAGGGTCTCGGAATGCCAAAAACAAAAGGACTGACCGACTACCTTGTTGGTGATATTCCCGATGTAGATTCGATCATTAAATCTACTGATATTGATGCAAATTTGGACGTTATTTCTGCGGGAACCTTGCCTCCAAACCCTGCGGAGATTATTTTGAATGACCGTGTAGCTCAACTTATAAAGAATATGCGCGAGCGCTACGATTATATTCTTCTCGATTGTCCTCCGGTAGGAAAAGTTGCCGATGCACTTACCCTTAACGAGCATATTGACACAGCTATTTATATTGTACGCTATAACTATACCGATAAAGATCAGATAAAAATAATAGATGATATCTTTCTGAATCAGAAATTGCATAATCCACTAATAGTACTCAATGATTCAAAAAAGCTCAATAGCGGCAACTATGTTTACGGATATTGATTTCTATTTATTGGAGCCTGAAATTTGTGGTTTTTACGTTGAACAGATACAATTCTGATTTGACATCCTACCTTATTTATTTAGGAGCACTAAACCTGAGAAATATTATAAACAGAGTGATTTTTAGAATAAACTTCTGCAATGTTTAAGCTTAAAGACGGTTTGAAAAAAATGAAGGAGGTCGGTTTCGACACTGCCCGAACCAAGGAATGGCTGCGACTTTCGAGCATAACAGGTGGCACACAAATTCTTATTCAGGGCATTGGTCTTCTTAGCGGAATTATCGTAATAAGATTGCTTCCTACTACAGAATACGCCCTTTATACATTGGCTAATACCATGCTTGGTACCATGGTGGTGCTCGCTGATAGCGGTATAGGGTCTGGTGTAATGGCCGAAAGTGGCAAAGTATGGAAAGATAAAGAAAGACTCGGTGTGGCTTTAGCTACAGGGCTTGATTTAAGAAGGAAATTTGCGGCCGGAAGCTTACTCATAGCGGCACCAATTCTTATTTATTTATTGCATTACCATGGTGCTGATTGGTGGATGTCTGTACTAATTGTGATCTCCCTTATTCCCGCTTTTATCAGCTCACTATCTGGATCCATATTTCAAATTCCGCTAAAGCTGAAACAGGATATTGCTCCACTTCAAAAAAATACGCTATTTGAGGGTCTTGGTCGTTTCGCAATGGTGTTTTCGCTATTTGTATTGCCGTGGACTTTTATAGCCATCCTTGGAGCTGGAATTCCGCGCCTTATTACAAATATTCGCTTGCGAAAACTATCAGCCGGATATGCTGATTGGACGCAGAAACCTGACGTGGAAGTAAGAAAAAGAATCTTAAAGATGGTGAAAAGGCTAATGCCCGGAGCGGTTTATTTTGTGGTATCTGGGCAAATAAGTATCTGGCTCATCTCCATTTTTGGAACCACTGCAAGCGTAGCAAAAATTGGTGCGCTAGGCCGCATTACTATCATGCTTACCGTTATAAGTACAATATTTGGCACCTTGGTATATCCCCGATTTGCACGGCTTCCGCTAAATTCAAAAATTTTGATGAAGCGCTTTTTGCAGGTTATGGCTCTTCTGGTCCTTACAGCTGTTATGGTAACGGTAGCAGTAGGCATTTTTAGTGACCAAATTCTTTGGGTGTTGGGCGAGAATTATCAAAACCTAAATATAGAATTGGTAATGAGCATTGCGGCAAGCAGCATTGCGCTTATTAGCGGAGCCGCTTTTACTATGAGTACTCAAAGAGGTTGGGCTATCCACCCGGGTATTTCAATTCCGGTAAATGTGGCTTCAATTATACTAGGTGTCCTTTTAGTTGATGTTTCTACCTTAAGAGGAGTTCTACTATTTAATATTTTTATCGTCGTAATGCGTGTTTTAATGAGCGTATCATATGCTATCATAAAAATTATTCAAAACAATAAGTACCGTTTATCAGTAAAGGATAAATAAGATAAGCAAATCATACGTTTTTAGGAACACCTTTCTATTTGTGGAATGTATAAATTTTAGATTAACTGCATATCGGCCTTTCTTCTACCTTTGCAAAATAGCGGCGAGGTAGATTAATAATAAGGGATGTGGCGGAATGAATGAATAACTGCCCAACCGATGTAATAAAAAGCATATTATCAATTGAAAAAAACTATACTTAGCTAATGATTGTAGCGACGACGCTTGCGGAAAATAAGTACTTTTTAGGCCTATCTGCCTTACTTAATTCAATGGTGGCCAATGGAAAATATATTGACAAAATTGTAGTGGGATATCGGGAGGAATTACCAAATTGGATTCCTGCTTTAAGTCCTTCTAAAAACGGACTTTCTTGCGTGCTAAACTCCGGTATCGAGCTTGAATTAATCGAGATGAATGGAGACTTACATATGGTGCACGAAAAGCCAAAATGGTTTAGATACTTTACAGATGTGCTTGAGCCCGATGCGGATGAGTATTTCTTCTTCGATTCTGATATTGTAATCGTAAACCGTATGAACTTTTTTGGCGAGTGGGTGAGGCAAGGAGTAGCCATTTGCGAAGATGTTAATTATAGTATGAACCGCAACCATCCTATTCGGAAGCAATGGATTAAATTTGCTAATGAGGAAGGTCTTAATGTTAAGTCTGAAATTGATTGGTATTACAATAGTGGGTTTCTTGGCTGGACAAAAAATACGAAGTCCTTTTTATCGGATTGGGAGAAATGTTTTGAAATATTAGCCAAAAGAAGTGGTGATATGAAGCAATTTCGGGTCAATAACCGAACTCATCCGGTTCTTAGCGCAAATCAGGATTCATTAAATCTGGCGGCAATGATCACAGCACTTCCTGTATCCACAATAGGGCCTGAAGCCATGGGTTTTAAGAGTGGAATGCGACTGATGTCACATCCCATCGGACCCAAGCCCTGGAACAAAAACTATATAGGCGATTTTCTTAAAGGCTATCAACCACGTGTTTCCGACCTTCACTACTGGGAAAGCATAAACGGAAGTGAATTTGCTCCAGAAAGTGCTATTTTGGTGTCTTATAAAAAGTTTATTTGCAAGCTTTTAAGAGGCTTGGGGCGTTTTTATCAACGAAATGGTTCATCATAACAGATATATTGCGGAATGAAAAATTGCAAATTCATTCTTATCAAATCTTTAGTCGATTTTATCTCTGAAAATCAAGTTGTTATTATCGAGTTTTGATCATGATAGCTGCAGAGTTTTTTACGGGTAATTAACCTGATGTCGGCATCAAGTTTAATTTACGGAAATTGAAATGAAGAAAGTTTTATTTGTATGTGGAAGTTTAGAACCTGGTCACGACGGGGTAGGCGACTATACACGAGAGCTTGCCGGAGCGCTCAAAAAAAGAGAACTTGAGGTTAAAATCATTTCAATAAGAGACCGGAATGTTGTTAATGCTTCTGAAGAAAGTCAGCCTGCTCGCGAGGAAGACGTTGATGTTGTGAGACTAAGTATGTCACTTTCACTAAAGAACAGGAGAAAGGAATATCAGCGAGTGATTGCAGAATATAACCCCAATTATATCAGTCTTCAATACGTTCCCTATGCTTTTTCCTCAAAGGGAATTCCATTTGGACTGCCACGATTTTTAAATACAGAAGACAGTAGAATTAAGTGGCACTTCATGATTCATGAAGGCTACATTGATGGAACTCTTAATTTTAAAGACAATCTAATTAAGAGAAGCCAAATTGCTGTTTTAAAATCTTTGGAAAAGAAACTCAAACCAGAGATTATTGATACAAGTACACATCAATATCAATCTTGTTTAAGCGCTATAGGCCTCAAGAGTCAAATTCTCGGATTGTTTGGAAATATACCTATACTAAAAACCGGTGAACACAAGAGTGACGATGGAATATCTCGTGGGGTGTATTTTGGTGCATCGCCCAATTTCGAAAATATGAATGCCTTCGTAGAACCAATAAGGCGATTCTTGGAAGAAACCAACGAAAAACTGGAAATTACTTTGTGTGGGCAATCGGGAGAGAAAGGAAAGCGCTTTGCAGCTTTACTTCGCGCCAGAGTGGGCTCTAATAGTTTCACTGTGCAGGAAAAAGGACGAATGAGCTCTGAAGATTTGAGCAAACTCTTTCTCCATATGGACTTTGGAATAGCCAGAATACCTCCGCAATTACTCGGTAAAAGCGGGTCTGCTATTGCGCTGCTGGAGCATGGGCTTCCATTATGGATACCTTTGGCAAAATCTCAAGATGAAATCAAGAAGAACTTTGATTTCCGTTTGAATCAATGTTTTGGTGATTTGGCTGATTTAAAAAAATCAAAATATTCTTTTGATTCAGGCAGTAGACTGGAGGAAATTGTAGATTCTTTTATTCAAAAATTAACATGGAGTCAAGAAGTTGTCGTATGAAAAAACCGAATATACTCTTCATCTCATATGCTTTTTATCCGAATGTAGGCGGAATAGAAGTTAATGCAGAAATTCTGACTACACATTTTCATCAATTGGGCTATCCCGTGCGAGTAATTACTGCAGTATGCGAAAATGGAGAAAAAATCTTCCCATTTCCGGTGGTGCGAAACCCGAACATGACAGAACTTTTTAAGCATCATAAATGGGCTGATGTTGTTTTTGAGAACAGCCCTTCCTTGCGGTTAAGTTGGCCGCGTATTCTTTTTGCTACAAAATCAGTAATTGCTATTCGGGGGCGTATAAGTCGAGATGACGGTAGACTTAATTTTCAAGATAAATTGAAATTAAAGGCACTCCATAAAGCTGATGGAGTAATTGCCGTAAGCAGGGCAATGAGGGATACTTTTTTTCCCGACGCTACGGTGATTGGAAATCCATATAGAGACGAAATCTTTAAGAACCTGGAACTAAATCGGGCGCCTTTAAGCTTTGTGTTTTTGGGTCGGCTTGTAAGTGAGAAAGGAGTACATATTGCTCTTGAATCATTAAAGCAAATCAATTTGCACCGGCAATCTCATCAAGAGAAACCTGTGTTTAAAATTGTAGGAGATGGACCTGAACTCGAAAATCTACAAAAATTGGTGGTGCAAAAAGGATTAGAGAGTCAAGTTACCTTTGAAGGAAGAAAAGTAGGTGCTGAATTGGTCAAAATTTTAAATACTTGCAGGTACATACTCGTACCTTCAGCAAATGAAGGATTTGGCAATGTAGCTATAGAGGGGATGGCGTGCGGTTGTTTACCAATTGTTTCAGATTGTGGAGGATTGCCAGACGCAGTTGGCGATGCCGGTATATTGTTTGAGACTTTTTCACCTGAAGCGCTTACTACCGCAATTGAAGAGCTAATCAATAATCCTAAATTGGAGGCTAAATACAGATCGAATATGGGGGCGCATCTTAAGAACCATCTTCCGGAGAGGGTAGCTCTGAAATATTTAAGTGTTATTGATAACGCATGTCAGAAAAAGTAACGAACGAGAAATGAAAGTTTGCGTTGGAATAACGACAAAAAATCGAAAGGTAATTTTACCAAAGGCTATCAACTCTGCATTGAAGCAGGATTACAAGGACATAGAAGTCTTTGTGTTCGACGATGGCTCTACTGATGGAACTTCAGAATTAAAATTCAAATATCCCGAAGTAAGATGGGAACGAGCTGAAGAGAGTCTCGGTTTGCTAGAGGCCAGAAATAAAATGATGCGTTCTTGCGGAGCCGATATTTTTATAAGCCTCGACGATGATGCCTGGTTTTTGAAGAATGACGAAGTTGAATTAGCTGTCGATTATTTTAATCAAAATGAATATTTGGGAGGTATAGGTTTTGATATTCTGGAGCGCGGTACAGCGAGATATAGAGAAGTGCCCCGTGCACAACCTCTTCCAACTAATTTTTTTATGGGTGCAGGGCATGCTTTGCGATTAAGTATTGTACAAAAAGTTGGCTATTATGTTCCTTTTCCTGTAAAGTATGGCCATGAAGAGAAAGACCTTGGAATTCGAATGCTGGATGAAGGGTATGAAATATGGATGCTTCCGGGAGTACATGTATGGCATGATTACACTCCCATAGAGAGGAATATGACTGATCAAAATCGTGGTTTCATTATAAATGATTTGGTGTATAAATTTAGAAGAGTGCCGTTGCTATATCTTCCTCCTGTTTTAGGCTTGAGTATTTATCGCACCTTAAGAAATAAAGTACGCTCGGGATTTAATGGCCGGCAACACGTTTTAGATTTTTTGAAGTTAATACCTTCGCAACTCAAATATGTGAACCGCGTAAAGATTAGTACGTATAATGATTACAGGGTACTTTCTAAATCTTATCTGGAGTATAAATTTAAAAACAGACAAGAGTAAGCCTATACTAAAAGCGCATAGTCAACCTTTTAAGAAGGCAGTGAGAAAAAAAATTATGACTTATAAAAGCCACAAAATAATCTTGATAATTATCAATAAAGTGTTTATATCCTCGTCTTTTAGGTGCTATCTTGATCGCCGAAATCGGTTGTTATCCAGATTAACACACTGAAGGGTTATTCTATGAAAGTTCTTGTATCTCATCCTACGGGCAATGCAAATGTACGCGCAGTGATTGATGCTTTTAATCGCAGCGGCATCCTGTTTGAATTTAATACCACAGTAGCTGTTAATCCGGAAGCTTCGTGGCTAAAGGTTTTACCTAAATCGCTACGAGATGAACTCTTGCGTCGAAAATATGATATCCACCGAGACTTAATTGTTTCTTATCCTTTTCGAGAAATGGGAAGGTTGGGCTTCGGAAAGCTTGGATGGAAGAATTTTACTAAACATGAATATGGGAAATTTTCTGTTGATGCGGTCTATAGGTCTTTAGATACTAGAGTGACAAAGAGAATAGAAGAGCTTGAAATTTCAAAAAAGCCTGACGCAGTATATACATACGAGGATGGGGCTTTAGCAACATTTAAAAAAGCCAGCCAGCTTAATATTAAGTGTATTTATGATTTACCAAAAGGGTATTGGCGAGCTGAAAGAGATCTATTGGGAAAAGAACGCGAAAAGCGACCTGAATGGGCCACCACACTAGCAGGTTTTAAAGATTCGGATCAAAAATTACGAAGAAAAGACCTTGAGCTGGAATATGCCCAACATATAATTGTCGCGAGCAGTTTTACAAAAAGTACACTTTCATACTATCCAGGAAACTTACCGCATATAACTGTAATACCCTATGGTTTCCCTCCGGTTATTGAAGATCGCGAATACACATATACTAAAAATCGTAAGTTGAAACTACTTTTTGTGGGTAGTCTGTCGCAGCTGAAAGGTATTGCCAACGTGCTTGAGGCAGTTAATGTTCTTGGGAACCAAGTAGAACTTACAATTGTAGGTCGGAAATCTACGGAGGCTTGCCTTCCTTTGAATGTGGGTTTAAGTGAGCATCGATATATTTCCAGTTTGCCGCATCAGGAAGTTCTACGCGAGATGAGCAATCATGATGTTTTTGTTTTCCCATCACTTTTTGAAGGTTTCGGTATGGTGGTTACCGAAGCTATGTCGCAGGGAACTCCGGTAATAACGACGAATAGAACTTGTGGAGCTGATGTAATATCTCATAATGAAAATGGATGGATTGTAGAAGCGAGCTCAACAAGTGCAATAGTAAGTCAAATTAAATTAATTTTGGAAAGCCCTTATTTAATTGAGAAGGTGGGAAGAGCGGCAATGGATAAAGCGCGAACCAGACCATGGGCCCAATATGGAATTGAGCTTGTTGAAGTAATTAGCAGTATTTGTAAAGACAGATAAAATTGGAAACCACTTTAAAAAATAATGGCTCTAATCAACCAATACTTCTCGAGTATCAAAAGAGAATAGAAAAATCGGAGGCGAGAAGACAATTTGTAGTTAAAGGAATTTGGCTTTATTTCATTTTACTTATTTTCGAAGGAGCTCTAAGAAAATGGGTGCTTCCCTCTTTAGCCACTCCTTTGCTAATTGTGAGAGACCCTGTCGCAATTGGTTTATTACTGTATGCTTGGTACTATGATTTCTTTCCTAAATCGATTTTTATTGTTTGGATAACCATAATAACCTTGGTTTCAGCCTTTGCATCTTTGTTTATTGGACATGGTAATATATTTGTCACCTTGTACGGAGCGCGCATTCTACTGATCCATTTTCCTTTTATTTTCCTAGTTGGATCTATCCTTAATAAAAATGATGTTATAAGAATTGGTAAGGCGCTGCTGTGGATTTCTATCCCAATGGCAGTGCTCATTGTACTGCAGTTTTATAGTCCGCAATCAGCTTGGGTTAATACCGGTGTGGGTGGAGATATGGATTCAGGTTTCGGAGGAGCAATGGGTTATTTCCGACCCCCGGGCACTTTTTCTTTTAATAATGGAACATCTGCATTCTTTCGCATGGCTGCGGCGTTCATATTTTATTTTTGGCTTAGACCGGGAAATATTCGTAAGGTCGTTTTAATCGCTGCAACTGTAGGTCTCATTCTTGCTATTCCTTTTTCAATTAGTAGAGCGCTCACATTTTCGGTGGTGGTCATGATCGTTTTTGTTTTATTGACTCTTTCAAGAAATCCAAAATATCTTGGTAAAATTCTCGGGGGTATTATTGGAATTAGCATTTTGGTGATTTTGCTTATGCAAACAGGTTTTCTAGATACTCCAATGGAAGTGTTTTTGAACCGTTTTGAGCAGGCGGCAAAATCAGAAGGTGGAGTGGAAGGGACACTGGGAGAAAGATATTTGGGTGGTATGTATAATGCTATTGTTGGAAGTGGTAATGAACCATTTTTTGGTAAAGGATTAGGGATGGGAACTAATGCAGGAAGTGTAATGCTTGGTGCAGGTGAGAGAACGTTTTTGATATCAGAAGGTGAATGGGGAAGGCTAGTGGGCGAAATGGGAGCACTCTTGGGTATTAGTGTAATCGCTATACGCTTGATAATTAGTGTAAAACTCACTTTGGCAAGCTATTTTAAAATTCCAGATGGTGAGGTACTTCCTTGGATGTTACTTAGTTATGTATTATTGATCTTCCCACAGGGCGCTTGGGCCCAACCAACTACCCTGGGATTTAGCACCCTTGTTACCGGTCTCTTAATCGCATCATTTAACGAAGCGCCCGAACCTAAATTGGATTCTACGGGTATAACTGAAGAAAGTGACAAAAAACCAACGCGGGCGTGAGCAATAAAAATAACATATTAATTTATCGGCTTGGAAGCCTCGGAGATACAGTGATAGCCCTGCCGATATTTCACAAAATTCTGGAGATTTATCCCGACGTAGAAAATATTACACTGCTAACCAATAAACCGGTTGCTTCTAAAGCAGCACCGCTGGAAGCTGTTTTGGGCAGTGGACTTTTCTTTAACGAGGTGCTTTCATATCCCGTAGGTACGCGAAACCCGCTAGTTCTTGCCAGATTAATAGCAGAAATCAGAAAAAGGAAGATCCATACTGTTATCAATATCACCGCGTTGCGCTCGCCCGAAGCAGATAAGCGCGATAAAGTATTCTTTAAAGCGGCTGGCGTAAAAAAGCTAATAGGATTTGATAACGCACCCGAAGATTACAAAGTTCAAACAGATCCTGAAACAGGATTTTTTGAATGGGAAACAGCAAGGCTTGCACGCAAAATTCGCGAGCTGGGTTCATTAGATTTTAACCTGGATAAAAACTGGGACTTAAAACTAACCAATGCTGAAATCTCCCGGTCAGACGAGCTTTTAAACTCAATTCCCTCTGAAACATCTTTTATTGCCATGAATGTAGGTACCAAAATGGAAATAAAAGACTGGGGAATTGATAATTGGGTACAGCTCGTAAAATCCTTGAGGCTGCGTTTCTCTAAATTTACTCTTGTATTAATTGGTGTAGATGAAGAGTCGCCATTGGCGGAAGCCTGCCTTAAAGCATGGGCTGGCGAAGGATTAAACCTTTGCGGAAAATCTTCTCCGCGCGTCTCAGCTGCCATTTTGAAAAAAGCTAGTTTATTTATAGGCCACGATAGCGGCCCAATGCATCTTGCCGCTTGTATGGGAACACCGTGTGTGGCAGTGTTTTCATGCATTAACCAGCCTCGACAATGGTATCCGCGAGGCGATAGAAATAAGCTTATCTTTCCCAAAACTGATTGTGCTCAAAGTCCACAAAAAAAATGTGTCAACAATGAAAAATGTGTTCTCACTATAAAACCCGCCGAGGTGCAAAGCGCAGTGCTTGACATTTTGGGTAAAAAACAGCTCGCATGAAAATTTTGCGTGTAATAGCGAGTATGGATCCTAAATCTGGAGGTCCTTGCCAGGGAATTCGGAATACCACTGAAGCGCTTTCTTTACTTGGAGTTCAAAATGAGGTGGTTTGTGTAGATGCTCCTGATTCTCCATATTTAGGAAATGATTCTTTTCCCATCCACGCTCTGGGGCCGGCTAATAACTTTTGGGCTTATTCTGCTAAATTATTTCCCTGGCTGATTAATAATATTGGTCGGTTTGATTCCGTGATTGTTCACGGTTTATGGCTGTATCCGTCTCATGCAGTTAAAAATGCAATGAAAGAACTGTCAAAATCACCGACTGCAAAAAGCATTCCCTGGTTTATAATGCCTCATGGCATGTTAGATCCCTATTTTCAAAACACTCCGGATAGAAAAATCAAGGCTATTCGCAATAAGTATTACTGGAAGATTATTGAAAACAAAGTAGTTGAGTCTGCAACTGGTCTGTTATTCACTTGCGAAGAAGAACTTTTATTGGCAAAAAAACCGTTTGAACCTTATAAGCCAAAAGCCGAATTAAATGTAGGATATGGTATTCAGTCACCACCTGATTATTCTCCTGAAATGTCTACGGCCTTCTATGAGCAATGCGAACTGAATAGTGATGAGAAATATTTGCTTTTTTTAAGCCGTATACATCCCAAAAAGGGAATTGATAACTTAATTAGGGCCTATCAAAAATTGATTGAAAGCGAAGGAAATCAGCCCATTCCTCTTTTGGTTATTGCCGGACCGGGTTTAGAAACTTCTTTCGGAGAAGAAATGCGTGCGTTGTCAGAAAGTGATGAGATGTCAAAAAATCGTATTTCCTTTCCAGGAATGTTGCACGGAAAAGCAAAGTGGGGAGCTTTTTATGGATGCGAAGCCTTTGTTCTCCCGAGTCACCAAGAGAATTTTGGAATTGCTGTAGCTGAAGCATTGGCGTGCGCTAAACCGGTTTTGATATCTGATAAGATTAACATTTGGAGAGAAATTACTGAAGGCAAAGGAGGGTTGGTTGAAAGTGATACGGAATCAGGTACCTTTGCACTTTTAAAAAATTGGGTAAATCTTTCTTTAACTGATAAAAGTGCACTTTCTACAAATGCTTTTTCTACTTATCACCGCTTTTTTAAAATAAATAACAATATTCAAACTTTGGTTAAAACCCTTGAAGAGTATATTTCAGTAGAAAAACAATCATGATTGATGCATAACGTTGATACACATACCGGTCCATCCTTTTCCTTTCAAAATAGATTGGCGCGTATGATATGGAATGTGTTCTATGTAATTTTTATTCGGTATTCGCCTAACCTCCTTCATGGATGGCGTGTACATTGGCTGCGTGTGTTCGGTGCTAAAATCGGCAAAGGGGTACACGTTTATCCGAAAGTAACTGTTTGGGCTCCTTGGAATGTTGAAATAGCCGATTACAGCGGAATAGGAAATGGTGTTAAATTGTATTCTCAAGGCAAAATCTTTATTGGTCGTAAGGTGGTAATTTCTCAAGGTGCTCATATTTGTGCGGGAACGCACGACTACACCAATCCGGGATTCCCATTAATTTCAAAACCCATTTCTATTGCCGATTTTGCCTGGGTAGCCGCCGAGGCATTTGTGCATCCCGGAGTTAATATTGCGGAAGGATGCGTAATTGGGGCACGCTCTGTGGTGACGAATGATATGCCCGCATGGACAATTTGTTCCGGATTTCCGTGTAAACCTTTACGCGAAAGAATCAAACAGGAAGAAATAGAAACATTTAAGAACCATTAAAGGAACTTTTCTCTAAACATGCTCGATCTCACAATTGCTATACCTGTTAAAAATGAAGAGAAAAATCTCGGTGGTTGCCTGGAAGCTATTGGTAGGGGATTGGTGCGAAAAATTGTAATTATCGACTCCGGAAGTACAGACAATACCAAAGCTATTGCAAAAGAGTTTGGGGCAGATGTACTTGATTTTTACTGGGACGGAAAATTTCCCAAAAAGCGTAACTGGTTTTTGAGAAATCATACTCCAAAAACAACATGGGTACTTTTTCTCGATGCCGATGAATATCTGACTGCTGATTTTAAAGCAGATTTAAAAGATGCCCTCACGGCAAATTCTGATAAAAATGGGATTTATGGTTTTTGGCTCAATTATTCAATTTACTTTCTCGGTAAAAAGTTAAAAGGCGGATATCCGCTTACCAAACTCGCGCTATTTAGAGTGGGAGCGGGTGAGTATGAGAAAATTGATGAAAATCAATGGAGTAAGATGGATATGGAGATTCATGAACATCCTATTTTAAAAGGTAAAATCTCCAATATTAAAAGTAAAATAGACCACCGCGATTTTAGAGGGATTGACAGCTATGTGGATAAGCATAATCAATATGCAGCATGGGAAGCAGCCAGATTTTCACAAATTTTGAATGACGCTGATTTGAGTAACCAATTTACATGGAAACAGCGTATAAAGTACCGGATGATTCATTCGATTTGGATTGGTCCGTTATTTTTTATTGGAAGTTATATATTTATGGGTGGTTTCAGAGATGGATCGCGTGGATTTGCCTTCGCTATTCTAAAAATGTCTTATTTTACGCAGATTTACTGTCGTCTCAGAGAATTGAAACAAAAAGAAGAAAATAGATTAATTTAACCAAAACCAATGATCGGAGTTGTTATTATAACGTACAATAATGAAAAGCATATAATAGATGCTTTTCAATCTGTTGTAGATCAGGAATTCACAGATTGGATCTGTGTGATGATCGATAATGGGAGTACGGATTCAACTTTTGAAATCATGCAGCGTTTAGTTGCCGGCGACCCTCGCTTTTCTGCCTTCAAAAAAACAAATGAGGGCCCCGCAGCCGGGAGAAATTTGGGTTTCTCTAAGCTTCCTGATCATATTGATTATGTCCATTTTCTTGACGGCGACGATATGCTCCACCCATCATATCTCTCTACAATGGTTGAATATTTAGATACACATTTGAATGTTGGGCTGGTTGCTTGCCAGTTTGAAGAAATTGATAACGATGGAAATTACCTGGGAAAAGGTCATCGAAGTAGATTTTCTCCTTCCTCCTTTTTTGGTTTTCCGCGCGATCTACCTTTAAAAATAGTTAAAACACCATTTGTAGCTTTCTTTGCAAGCACTGGAGCTGGGCCATTTGGTACTTATAGAAGATCTGTTTTTGTAAAGACAAATGGATACGAACTCAAATCTCATGAAGACACCGATATGTTTTGTAAGATGAGTTTGCTTGCTGAGGTACATTATTTACCTAAATATCTCTACACAAAAAGACAAACATTAAACAATCTGGCACATGCCCCGGCTTATCGTTCTACCCATGGGTTTTTTAGACGTAAGTGGGACTTTTACCAAACCGATAATCCTACGCTAAATCTTTTAATTGATAGAAGTATTCGTTATTATTATATCAAACATGTACCATTGCGCCATTTTAAGGTGTCAGTGAAAGCATTTAAACAATTTACTAGAAATAAGAAATTCAACTCCCTTTCGTGGTCCATGCGTTGTTTTAAAAATGGTGTAATGGAATTGCTTTTTAAGAAGTCGTATAAACGCATAATTAATAAACGAAAGTCACTTCAGTCCCAGCGAGTGCAATAGCTGCGCTGAATCCAAAAAACACATTTTACTAATTGAGAAAGCGCGTTTTATTGCTTGGTTACAATTTTTTTCCTGAGCCAACCGGAATTGGGAAATATAGCGGCGAAATGATTGAATGGCTCGCTAATAGTGGTTGCGAATGCACTGTACTCACCACTTACCCATATTATCCTTATTGGAAGGTGCAGGAACCTTATAGAAAAAACAGATTTTGGTATAAAATTGAAAAGCAGAATTTTGATTCTGGTGGAAGTATTAAAATTATCAGATGCCCCATATACGTCCCCTCAAACCCTTCGGGATTAAAACGTATTGTTCTTGATTTTACATTTCTTTTTACTTCTGCATTTCCTTTAGTTTATCTCCTTTTTAAAAAAAAGAAAGATTTGGTAATGGCCGTGGCACCTTCATTTTTAATAGGGCTTCCGGCTGTATTGTATAAATTTTTTAAGCGTTCAAAATTTATCTACCATATTCAAGATATGCAAATAGAAGCCGCACGCGACCTCGGTATGATAAAATCCAAATTTCTAATCAAGACCTTATTCGGAATAGAGAATTTTATTTTTAGAAAGGCAGATATAATTAGCAGTATTTCTGACGGAATGACGCTGAAGCTGCGGCATAAGAGTAATCGCGAAATATATTTCTTTCCCAACTGGGCTGATATCAAAACATTTCATCCTATTCATAATAAGACCGAAATCAAAAAGGAGTATGGCTTTGAGGACAAAGATGAAATTGTTTTATATTCAGGAGCTATAGGTCAGAAGCAAGGCCTCGATGCAATTTTGTCGGCTGCTGATTTTCTGCGTGAAGAGGCAGATATTAAATTTATAATTTGCGGACAGGGGCCTTATAAGTCGGCGCTCGAAAAAACGGCATCAGAACTTAAGCTTAATAATACTTTCTTTTTTCCACTTCAGCCATTAGAAAAGTTTAATGATTTTTTGAATCTTGCAGATGTGCACCTGGTCATTCAGAAAGCCGACGCCAGCGATTTGATGATGCCATCAAAGCTTACCTCAATTCTTGCTGTTGGTGGGCTTGCCTTAATTACAGCAAATGAAAATTCAGGGCTCCATTCAATTGTAAAAAATCATGGAGTGGGGATGGTAGTTCCAGCAGAAAATCAAGAAGCATTAAACCTCTCTATCCGGATGGCATTGCGCGAAAAAGAAAAAAACCGCCTAATCAGAGAAAAAGCGAGAAGCTATGCCGAGCAATTCCTCGATAAAAATGAGATAATGAGCAGGTTTAAAGGTGATATGCTCTGAATGTGATCATATTTATCTAAAATAATGCAACATGAACTTCTTTGCGCTGTTTCAGAATTAAATAGTTTAGAATTGGGGAATGCTGAGAACTCTGAAGTGTGGAATTTATCCTACAATTAACTTAGTTTGTCGACGGATCATGCTTTTCTATCCTAATGGGTTGGTGAAAAAATATTTCGTTAACAAAGATTTATAGGCAGTTAATACTCAATATTTCAGCGTTTTATGAGCCTCAAGTATAATCAAACGCAGGCATGCTTTTCCTTTTAAAATTATTTGGGCAAGCTTTTTGGCAAGTTGTTGTGACGAATTACAAATTCATGTTTCAAAAAAAAATTACAAGTTTTATGAAATATATTGGACAATATGGGTATTTTGTCTTATATTTGTCCCTGTTCGTCGAAAGATTCAATTTGAAATAATAAAAACGAAACAGTAACAATCCGGTCGTTTTGACTTAACCGGTACGTAGTGCAAAGTTAATCTAGGCATTACACAAAACGATCAGGGTTTAACAACCTTTGCACAACCACACTTTGGTTTGTTGAGGCCAAATTAAGATGCTTTATGGAATATCGCTACGCTACCTTTTTTAAACTGCTTAATGCAGCAGTTGACTACTTTCTGCTAAATATTCTGCTCCTTACAGGGCTGCTCATTATTTCTCCAAATGCCATGGAGACATCTTTAGTAAGCAATCTGGGGTTTCATCTCCTCATTGTAAATCTGCTATGGTTTTTTGCTTCAACACAAAGCAAACTTTACGAACGTGTATTAAAAACAGAGGCCGTCCCATTTTTGAAAAAAACTATTTGGGCGCTTGTAACTTTTTCTCTGGCTCCTTTGTTTTTGAATCTGGTTACCCCAAATCTTCTGATATCACTTGAGTTTGTAATACCATTTTTATTGGTGTTTTCTCTTATCATTCTTGCAAATAAGATTCTGTTTTTATCTGTACGGAAGTCGCAGCGTCGATTTTGGGTAGATTACAAAAAAATTGTCATTTTGGGAACAGGCGAATCATGTAGAGAACTTTATGACCATTTTTTAGATAATACCAATTCGGGCTATGTAGTGCAAGGGTACTTTAGTGATAAGCCATGTGCCGATCTATCTACAGAATTCAAATACCTGGGTAAGCTTGAGCAGTCAGTTGCTTATGCTGCCAAAAATGGTATTTCCGAAATATTTAGCGCCCTTTCTTCTGATAAAAAAGAATTGGTGAAAAGATTAATGCAGGAGGCTGACCAAAATTTAATCAGATTTAGATTTGTGCCGGATCTTTCCGCATTTATGGACAAAAATGTAATGATAGAGTACTATGGTGCATTGCCTATTATATCTCATCGAAGAGAGCCACTTCAGGTAAAAGTAAATGAGATAATCAAGAAAATATTTGATTTTGTATTTGCGGCTTTTACAACTGTTTTTATACTTAGCTGGCTCGTTCCACTTATTGCCATTGCCATTAAAATAGATTCTCGCGGACCTGTGTTTTTTCGTCAGTTACGTTCTGGTAAGGACAATAAGCCATTCTTCTGCTTGAAGTTTAGAAGTATGTATGTGAATAACGACTCTGACTCAGTACAGGCAAGTAAAAATGATAAAAGGATTACTCGCGTAGGTGCTTTTTTGAGAAAAAGTAGCCTCGATGAGTTTCCGCAATTCATTAATGTTCTTCTTGGTGATATGTCTATTGTAGGGCCGCGCCCGCACATGCTTAAGCACACTGAAGATTATTCAAATGTAATAGAAGACTTTATGGTGCGACAGTTTGTTAACCCCGGCATTACCGGCTGGGCGCAGGTAAATGGTCTTCGTGGAGAAACAAAAGAAACCGAATCTATGACCAAGCGGGTTAAAGCTGACCTGTGGTACATGGAAAACTGGAGCTTTTTGCTCGATATAAAAATTGTATTTCTAACAATGATTCAGACATTGAAAAAGAATGAAAATGCTTTTTAACCTTTATTTTTGTTAAGTTTAAAGCCCGGTCTTATAGATCGGGCTTTTGTTTTATAAAACGCTTATCTTGAACAGGCTATCTGCCCTGGAATTTAATTAAACTTTTGAAGATTAAGGAGTATTAGTCGAGATTTAAAGTTAAATATTCGCGTAGTACTATCTCTTCTATATGATTAGCAACATGCCTAATATCAGGATATATCCTAAATACTGCTTGTAATCTTGATTGAATGAAGTAATTTCGAGAAATAAAAAATTGAGAAGGATTCTTTTTTACTCTTATCTTGCGCTTCATCATGAACCACTTATTTGTATTTGTTGATTTTTCCGAAACGTCTATTCTTGCGTTTAATCAGGCATTGGCTATAGCTGAATATAAAGGTTCCAAAATCAGCATTTGCCATATTGTAGCCAATCTTACTAAAGAAATACAGGCGGCTGTAGAATTAAAATTGAAGCCGTTTATTGAAACTGCTCAAAAAAAGGGTGTCAAATTAGATTCGGTAATTGTTGAAGGCGAACTTTTTGAAACTGCAAAATCCGTTGTAACGCGATTAAAGCCTGACCTTATTGTGGTTGGTACGCACGGTAGAGATGGAATTCATTTGCGCCTCTTTGGTAGCGCAATCCACAAACTTGTGCGCGAAGTTCCAGCACCTTCTTTGGTTCTTGGCAAAACTTGTTCAATCATGCGAAGCGGTTTCAGAAAAGTGCTTGTCCCTGCTAGTTCACAGCCAGCTTATCTTATTCAGGTAGAGCGCGCCTGCGAATTGCTTGCGCCGGATGGTGAGATAACGCTATTTGCTATAGAAAACGCCAACTTTCCCGTTGATAATGCTTCGATGGTAAATATGGACAATGCCAGGGAATTGCTCGAAGCAAGAAATGTGAAGTGGAAATATGTAGAAGTTCAGGCAAAGCCGCATCAAACGGGGATGGCAGCTCAAACATTGGAATATATTCTGTCAGAGAAAATAGAAATGATAGCCATAGCTGCCGAAATCGCCGAACGATTCAGGCATTTTGGAAAGCTTGATAAAGAGGCCATTTTGCTAAATGAAGATGGAATAAAAGTGCTCTGCGTAAATCGGCAATTGGTTTAATCTTATTTTTTGAAAAATTTTATCGCATCTTTTAGAATCTCGGAATGATCGAAACCTAATTGGGGTAAATCATTCAGGTCAAACCATTTTGCAGCCTCCGCATCTGAAGCAGCTTTAGTTTTTACAGCATCAGCATTCACTTGTCCTATAAATGCAACAGTTACCGTATGTCCGCGTGGATCACGCCCAGGATCGCCATACGCTTTTAATTGTGAGAGGTTTTCCATCCTCAGAGATGTTTCTTCCTCTAATTCTCTGATGGCGGCTGTTTCCAGATTTTCGCCATCATCTACAAACCCTCCGGGGAATACCCACTGCCCTTTGAAAGGATCATTCTTGCGCTGCACAAGAAGCACTTTTTTGATGTTAGCTGCAAAAGAAAATATCACAGCATCTACAGCTAGCCTTATATCCTGTTTTATTGCCATCGCATAAAGATAGTAGATTTTGCATTTTCAGTATTCAAACAAAGTTTTATTTCTAATCTAAAGAGTTTTATATTTATCGCCAGCTCACTATCACTTTATGACTACGATTATTTTTTACACGCTTGCAAGCATTTTGATCATTTTAAACCTGCTGCCCATTGTCCCAAATCAGCATTGGGCTTTTAGAGCTTGGGATTTTGGACGTATTCAACTGCTTATATTAGAGTTACTTGTTTCTATATTCGGGTGGGCTTTGATAAGTGATGCTGACACAGTTTTTTACATCATTCAAGCCTTAATTATTCTGGTGATAGTCCAAAACATGTGGTTGCTATTTCCATATACACCTCTCTACAACAAAAAGTCTCGATCAAAAACGGAAAATTCTTCAAAGTTGATGTCCATTCTTTCGGTAAATGTTTATCAATTTAATACAGATTATCACTTGCTCATAAACCTAATAGCGGAGCAAAAGCCAGATATCGTTTTCACGGTGGAATCTAATAGCGACTGGGAAAAACAGCTTTGTGTAATTGAAAACGACTATCCTTATCATCATAAACACACGCTGGAAAATACATATGGAATGCATTTTTATTCCAAGCATGAAATCGTAAATGCCAAAACCCATACTTTTGTTTCAGATGATATACCCAGTTTTGAGATTGACTTGAAACTGAAAGATGATACCGATTTTACTTTTTTCGGAGTACACCCGCCCCCGCCCAGCCCAAGCGAAGAACAAACGTCAAAGGAACGTGATGGAGATTTACTTTCAGTGGCTAAGCGCATTGACAAACTAGATCAACCCATAATTGTGGCAGGTGATTTCAACAATGTAGCATGGGCACGATCGTCCAAATTGTTTCATAGAACGTCAGGACTCATTGACCCTCGTCTTGGCTATGGACTTGTCTCTACTTTTCATGCAAAATATAAGTTTCTACGTGTCCCCATAGATTTGCTCTTTCATTCAAGTCATATTTATATCGAAGATTTTAAAAGACTGAGTGCTATCGGATCAGATCACTTTCCCATGTTCTGTAGTTTTTATATAGATAAGATTAGCCACTCGCAAGAAGATGAAATAGAAGAGAAGGAGCCCGGTGATAAGGAAGATGTGGAGGAGAAAATTGAGGCTGGCAAAAAGGAAAATGGTGATCGCCATATAGTGGCAAGTGAATAATTTGTCGCTACATCATACGAAATTGTAGTTTAGATTTCTTATTAATGTGAGTGAGGAGAATCACGTCCGATACCGAAATAAATCCCGAAATTTAATTGAGGCAGAATTATTTCTTCCAAACCATAGATTCTACTGAGCTTGATTCTTTTTCAAGGGGTAGCTACTTAAGAAATGAGGTACAGCAATTGAAGTCAAACTTATAATTTCAACCCAAAAAGGGATTAGTGGTTAAGTGAAAATATAATACTATGTTTGAACATAATGACACAGAGAAAATATAAGGTTTTAGAAATTTGTGCTGGTGCGGGAGGTCAGGCACTTGGCTTAGAGGATGCTGGCTTTGATCACAGTTGTTTAGTTGAAATTGAAAAACTCGCATGTGAAACGTTGAAATTTAATAGGCCTGATTGGAATGTGGTTGAATTGGATGTCAAGCTGTTTAGCGCAGAGGATCTAAAAAATATTGATTTACTTGCCGGTGGGGTTCCTTGTCCTCCTTTTTCAATTGCCGGAAAACAGGAAGGAGAAGACGATGAGCGTGATTTATTTCCTCAAATGATAAGGTTGGCAAAAGAATGTGATCCTAAAGCTATTCTTATTGAGAATGTAAAAGGCTTACTAAGTAAAAAATTCGATAATTATAGGTATAATATTGATAATCAATTTTATAAATTGGGTTATAGAGGGAGATGGCAATTGTTGTACTCATCGGACTTTGGTGTTTCTCAACTTAGACCTCGTGCTGTATATGTTGCGTTTAAGCAGGAGTATATTGATTATTTTCAATGGCCGCAGAAACTTAATAAATTGCCAGTTTCAGTGGGCGAATTGTTACACGAGGAAATGTCTGCCAATAAATGGAAGCTTTCTAACAATTGGAAAAACACAGCTAATAGTATTGCACCTACATTAGTTGGTGGCTCAAAAAAACATGGAGGCCCTGATCTTGGCCCTTCAAGGGCAAGAAAAGCCTGGGCGAAACTAGGAGTTAATGGTTCTAGTTTAGCTGATAGTGCCCCACAAGAAGATTTTGATGGCCCTCCTAGGTTGACCGTTCAGATGGCTGCCCTTGTTCAGGGTTTTCCCGCAAGCTGGAGATTTATTGGACGTAAAACTGCAGCGTACCGACAAGTCGGTAACGCTTTTCCGCCGCCAGTTGCTAAACATATTGGAATTCAAATTATTTCAGCTCTAAATAAAGAAAATAAAAATGAATGGTCGCACAAAAGAGAAAAGGTGCTCGAACTAAACTTCGAGAGTATTTCTTGAACAATATTGGAAAAATTCTGAATTCTGATGAGTTAAGAGAAGTTGCTGGTATTAGTGAGTGGGCGAGACGAATTCGTGAATTGAGAAACGAAGAAGGTTTGAACATTCTTACCCATAATGATCGAAGCGATTTGAAACCTGGACAATATATTTTGGTTACTTCGAAACCTTTACCAGCATTTGAGCGAGGTATTTCCAAAGAAACAAGAGCATTTGTGTTGGATAGAAATGGATTCACCTGCCAAATGTGCGGAGTTGCGGAGGGTGAACCACATCCATACGACAATAACAGAAAGACTCGTTTGCATATTGGCCATATAGTTGATAAATCAATGGGTGGAATGGATGAAGCAAATAATTTAAGAGCAATTTGCTCGCTATGTAATGAAGGAGCCTCTAATCTGACCTTGAATAGACCTAGTACTATAAAATTGATTGCGCAAGTGAGAAGAGCATCAGCAAATGATCAACTAGACATTCTAAAATGGTTAATTCAAAAATTTCCCAATCAATCAAGAAAAATATAGATAGCTGTTTCCCTTGTAGATTATACTTCCCCATACCATTTCTTAAAAAGTAGTCATAATGCTTTACCTGTGGATGTGATTTTAAAATAAAATAGTTTTCTCAATGCTAAAATCTGAAGAGACACTTTACGATTTCTTACCATTAGAGCGCTGAAACGGAGTTAAATTTATTTTCGATATCAATCACGAGCTGATGTTAAAATAAATTTAGGGAGAAAAGTGTCAATAAATTAGTAGATTAAAAGGCTTATGTTATTCATTACCATTGTTGATCATTTATGTAAAACTCGTGTCAAGAGCCCACTTGACTTGCAATCTATCTTTGTATATTTCCGCATACATTTAAAACGCTATTACTTTTGTAACCTGCTTAAAATCAATTTGTAAAAAATTTAAGATTTATTCAAATTTTAAACAAAACATAAAAACTCGATGAACCAAAACCCATTTATAGTTGATCTCAATGAAGTAGATCTTTCCATGCTCGACACTGTGGGTGGTAAGAACGCTTCCCTAGGCGAGATGATACAGAACCTTTCAAATCGCGGGATTTCAGTACCTGGCGGATTCGTAATTACTGTTCACGCTTTTAATAGTTATATAGAACACAATGATTTGCGGGGGCGAATTGATAAAGTGCTCGACAATCTCGATCATTCAGATATTGTTTCGTTAAGAAGGGCGGGATCAAATATTAGGCGAATGGTTGCAGACGGGGTGTTCTCTCCTGAATTGCAGCAGGAAATTAGAGAAAAATACATTGCTCTTTCTGAAAAGTATGGCAATGAGGGTACTGACGTTGCCGTGCGCTCATCGGCTACAGCCGAAGATTTACCAGACGCTTCATTTGCCGGTCAACAGGAAACATTTTTGAATGTTCGTGGAACACAATCATTGCTCGTTTCTGTTAAGAGTTGCTTTGCGTCTTTGTACAATGACCGGGCAATATCTTACCGCCAGGAACGCGGATTCGATCACAGTGCAGTACGCCTTTCTGTTGGTGTGCAAAAAATGGTTCGATCTGATTTAGGTGCATCCGGTGTGGCTTTTTCGATTGATACCGAAAGTGGTTTTCGCGATGCAGTGATCATTAATGGTGCTTACGGTCTTGGGGAGCTCATTGTGCAGGGAGAAATTTCTCCTGATGAGTTTATCGTTTATAAACCAAAGTTAAAAGACAAAAATCTAAATCCCATAATCGAAAAGAAAATGGGTCAGAAGCACCATAAAATGGTCTATGGTACTACGCTCACGGAATTGGTGAAGCGCGTTCCGGTAGATAAAAAGCTAAGTGAAAGCTTTTGTATTACCGAAGATCAGATTTTACAGCTCGCCAGATGGGTTGTCGAAATTGAAGATTACTATACTCAGAAACGCGGTGTATGGACTCCAATGGATGTAGAATGGGCTTTGGACGGCCTAAACCATCAATTGTATATTGTGCAGGCAAGACCGGAAACCATTCATTCGCAGATCGAAACAGGTAGGGTTTTGGAGTATCAGCTCGACGAAACTCCAGGTGATGACAAGCTACTCATGGAGGGTATTGCAGTTGGCGATAGAATTGGTGCAGGAAAAGTGCATAAGCTTTTTACGCTTGACGGCAGAGATGGGAGTGAGGATGAAGAATCTTTTAAAGAGGGCGAAGTACTTGTTACCGAAATGACCGACCCGGACTGGGAGCCAATTATGAAAAAGGCATCTGCGATAATTACCGACAAGGGTGGTCGTACCTGTCATGCGGCCATTGTAGCACGAGAAATGGGGATCCCAGCGATAGTTGGTACCGGCAATGCCAGTAAAAAGTTTGAAAATGGGCAAGAGCTTACAGTGTCTTGCGCCGAAGGTGAAGTAGGAAAGGTTTATAAAGGGAAGATTAGTTTTTCCAAAACGGAAACTATGCTTGATGACCTTCCGGTAACGAAAACGCCTATAATGATGAATGTGGCGTCGCCAGATCTGGCTTTTAAATTTTCGCGCATACCCAGCGCAGGAGTTGGACTTGCAAGAGAAGAGTTTATCATCAATAATTATATCAAAGCACACCCTCTGGCATTGCTCAATCACAAAACGCTGGGCGATGAGAAATTAAGTAAGAAAATTGCAACGCTTGCGCATGGTTTTGAGGATGAACGTGATTTCTTTATCAAAAAGCTTTCTTATGGTATTGGACGAATTGCGGCAGCTTTTTATCCAAAGGATGTTATTGTTCGTTTCTCCGATTTTAAATCAAATGAGTACATGAATCTTTTGGGCGGCAGCTATTTTGAGCCCAATGAAGAAAACCCAATGATAGGTTGGCGTGGTGCATCTCGTTACTATTCAAAAGAATACAAAGAAGCTTTTGGGATGGAGTGCGCTGCAATAAAAAAAGTGCGCCAAGAAATGGGCCTCGAAAATGTAATTGTGATGATTCCTTTTTGCCGAACGCCGGAAGAAATGCAGCGTGTCCTCGCTACCATGGCAGAATTTGGCTTGACACGGGGCGAAAATGGATTGAAAGTTTTCCTTATGGCCGAGCTTCCATCCAATATTTTACTCGCTGATGAATTTGCTGACCATATTGATGGTTTCTCTATAGGATCAAACGATTTAACTCAACTTACGCTGGGGCTTGATCGTGATTCAAGTCTGGTTGCTCATCTCTATGACGAACGAAACAGAGCGGTGAAAACCATGATTAGCATGTTGATAAAAACGGCAAAAGCCAAAGGTGTGAAAGTAGGAATATGTGGGCAGGGGCCTTCTGACTTTCCTGACTTTGCCGAGTTTTTGGTTAATGAAGGGATAGACACAATATCGGTAACCCCAGACTCAATTCTTAAAACGCTGAAAGCCATCCATAAACTGGAAAATGGATTGCAATAAATCGCAAGTAGAATAGAATAAAAAATAATAGCCACTCAATTTAAGTGGCTATTATTTATTCAATTAATATGATGGATGTTGCTATGATAAATTGATTTTATCACTATCCAACCCTGGCGCTTTAGCTTCGCTCTATACCTATTTTGGATCTGCTTTGCAGCAATGTTTAATATGTCATTCTTGGTTGATTGTGCTATAGCTCTGTGAATTCGCATACTTGCTCTTTCGTACCATTTTTAATTTGATTCAACTTATTTTTTTGCCTTCATTTATTCGGGGCGCTTGTGCCAAATCGCTAAAAATAAACCTGTTGACATACGCCTTGCGGCTGCTTTTGCCTTTTCTGCCCGTTCTCCCTCAAAGAGTTGATCCAGCGTTTCATACCAAAGCTGTAGCCATTTCCCAAAGTGAGCCTGGCTAATTGTATGGCCTTCCTTCTCGTCCATACGTTGATGGGCGGCCGGAGGATTTCCTTTGAACTTAACAACCCCAAAGAGATTTGTTTCCCAAAAATCAGTCAGTTTTTCTAAGTGTAAAGGCCAATGATCATCTGGAATACTCCCATTAAAAATGGGTCCGAGAAGCTTGTCTTTACGAATTTTTACGTAAAAGGTATTTACCAGCAAGCTTACGTCATCGCGACTATCAATTGTTTTCATTTTCAAGATTTTTGAGCTACATCTTCTACGCGCTCAGGCTTATCGAGTTTAGAAAGTGAAAGTCGTACAACGCTGTCCTCGTGTGCCAGCAGGTCGTGTGGAACATTTCCCGAAAGGGTAAGAATGGCTCCTTTTGTCAATTTATGTGTTTCGCCCTCAATGCCAAAATCAATGCTGCCTTCCAGCAAATGCACAATAATAGGGAAGGGTGCTTTATGCTCTCGCATGGCCTGACCTTTTTTGAGCAATATGCGTATTTCTTTCGTGAAGGAAGTTTCAAGTATTACTTCTGTCCGAACTTTTGCATCGTTGTATGTTAAGTCTGAGTTGAATGA
Organism: Cryomorpha ignava; assembly: GCF_010686655.1. Lineage (GTDB taxonomy): Bacteria > Bacteroidota > Bacteroidia > Flavobacteriales_D > Cryomorphaceae > Cryomorpha > Cryomorpha ignava. The sequence goes on from NZ_JAAGVY010000002.1 coordinate 143,588, forward strand.
GTGATTGTTTGTCATAATCTATCTATCCCTTGCGGTAGTTGTATTGTTTCTGCAAAGATACGCGATTTTTATCAGGGATAAAAATGTCCGAAATATGTTTTGACAAGTTTTGTGCTCAGTTTTAATTTACAACTCTTAATGAAAGATAACCAAATCTTAAGGCTTTTCATTTGTCGTTGTGATGAAGTGGCCCGCTATTTTGGGCTTCTTACGCATCTTGCGGCTTCACCTTGCAGCTAAAAGCTTATCACAACACCATATTCCATTCCAGTTTTTTCCCTATTTTGGCTTTTTAAAGTCACTTCGAATGCAGGCTTTCCGCACCTTAAAAGATTTTATTCGCGCTCTGGCAAATAACGAGGCGTTTTTCTCGGCTCTATTTGCTCGGCGAAATGTGAGTATTCGCTATGAAGATGCGATGGATTTGCTGGATGGCCGACCAGACAGATTGGCGTTTTTGATTGAGCACGGACTGGTTCAACAAAATGGTGAATTCTTGGAATTGGACGAGCAGTTTCAAGAATTTTTTGAGCAAATTCTGGAAGTGAATATTGAAGTGAGTACCGCTTATATTCAGGAAAGTGTGGAGAGCATCCAAAGCAATATCACTTATTTTCTCAATGAAAACAGCTCTTCGCGAAAGCATCAATATTTGCGGAAAGTAAAAAGCGATTTGCGGAAGCTCTACAAAAATATATGGCGCAATACACTCGATTTGCGCCGCAATATTGAAGATACTTACAAAACCGAACCAAACTACAAGATCAAAATTGCCAAGCTGGAACGCTATGATCAAAAAGCTGGCGATATTGAAAAGTTGATTGCTGTGGTTGAAGATTTATGCTTTGAGAAAGAAAAGCTCTTTTTTATTCGCGCTACCGACGAAGAGCTGAATAGAATAAAGTGGCAATTGCGAAGTACGTTTAGTGATACCCGCCACCAATTGATTGAAATACAGCGGCAAATAATCAATTATCTGAATCTTGTTCGTCAGCAATCTCTTCTCGTTGAGCGGCTTAGAAAGGTGAAATTCTTGAAAGACCAGTTTGAACTGAAAGAAAAATCGAATATTACACAAGTTCTCGATAGACGTCATGATTTGATATTTGAAAAACGTCCGACCTATCCGCTCAAGCTTTCAATTCGTGAGCTGCAAACCGATTCTGCACGTGAAATTATTGCTGCTGTTTTGGCTAACAAAAAGCAGAAAGCACAATTAAAAAGGCAAGTTGCAGATGCATTTACTGCCGGTGAGCTGGAAGCTGAAAAAGATGAAAGTGCTTTTGTAAATATTGATGAAGTGAAGAATAGCTTTTTGGCTTCGGGACGCGAGCTTTTGGATTTTTTGCTTCAGTACCCCTTGCCGGGAAATATGGATTTTGACGCCAGGCTTACCTTGTATTGCCGCTTGGTGGCTTTGTTTCCCAATGAAATTGATGTTTCGGAAAATTATGCTTTAAAAAATGGTGTTGAATATGCGATGGCCTATCCAGCCTAACTAAACCAAGAAAAGATGCAAGACCTACCCAGACAAACCACCCGAATTTTTGAGATTCTTAGTAAAGGCTATTTCGTAAATTCCAATAGTAACGACTCCGAACAACGCGAGCTTTACACGATTATTGATGAACACAGCGACCAGTTAAAAAGCTACTTTGTACAGATTGGTTTTCAGTTGGAGCAGGGCGACGATTATTTCTATTTTTCCCGAAAGGAAGACAAAGCCACAATGAGTCGCAAAATTGAAACGGCTTATAAATGGATAGATATTTTGGATTTTTTCAAAACGTTTAATACCGGATTTGCTCCCGGATTTCGGTTTTATTCCACCCAAGTAGTTGAAGAAGTGCGGGTAAACGGGCTATTGCGAAACAAACTGAACGATATTGACAAGGGGAAAGGCGTATCTGCCCGAGACCAGATTGAAAAGATTCTTACACGCATGGAGCGTGAAGGTTTTATTGAGAAAATAGATGATTTTAACGATACCTGGAAAGTGACGGCGGCTTTGCATTATATGGAGCAATTGATTCTTGCGCTCGATGTTACTGAAGATGAAACGGATATTAAAGCAGAAAAAAGCTAAAAGATGAAGTTCACAAATCTCATATCTGTTATTTCTGAAACGCATTCGTATTTGCAAGCCGAAGCGGTTAATGGTTTAAATAGTGTCTGGATCAGAAAGTTGGATACCAAGGCGCAAGCAGTATTGAAAAACAAGGAGTTGACATTTGTCAATGACTGTTTTCAATACAATTGCAACGCTGGTAGCGTACATTATGGACGGACACTGAATAGGTTGCTGACTGCTCGTACTTGGCTTATTGGTTTTTATATTGTGGAGTATGAGCAGAATGGCGAAGACAGAGCAAAGTATGGAGAAAATTTGCTCAAAGCTATTGAAGAGAATCTAACCGATCAGAATGATTTTGTGATAAATCAAAGACGTTTGAGAGAATTTCGACAGTTTTATCTTGCCTATCCGCAAATGTGGCGGTCGCTGTCCGCCATTTTGGAAGTAACATCAATTTGGCGGTCGCTGACCGCCATTTCTGACGAAGCAACCAACATAAACATTCTCCAGTTGCTGACTGGAGAATTCGAAAATACCAAATAAACACATATGATGGAGAAGGCCTATACTGACTGGATTGAATATCTGAAACAAAAAATTAAATCAGCACAGCTTAAAGCAAGTATTGCTGTAAATGAAGAGCTATTACGTTTGTATTGGGATATTGGAAAAAGCATAGTTGAGAAACAAGAAGCCTTTGCGTGGGGTAGCAAAATAGTAGAGCAAATGGCTAAAGATTTAAAAAGAGAATTACCCGATACCCATGGCTTTTCAAGAACGAATTTGTTTGCCATGCGCAAGTTTTATTCGTTTTACAAGCATCAAGACATGGTTCAACCAACTAATGAACAAATAAAGAATACGGATATTCGAGAAAATATCCAATTAGTCCACCAAGCTGGTGGACAATTGCCAGCAGATAGTATTTTGTGTAAAATTCCTTGGAGACATCACGTAGCTATCATGAGTAAATGCAGCACTTTAACAGAAGCAATATTCTATATTCAACATACTATACATAACAATTGGAGTAGAAATGTTTTAGAAATACAGCTGGAGTCAAATTTGATTGAAAGACAAGGAAAGGCACAGAACAATTTTGAACTAACACTACCAAAACCGCAAAGCAACCTTGCTCAAGAAACTCTGAAAGATCCTTATAAATTTGATTTTTTGACGCTGGAAACGAATGTGCAAGAACTTGACTTAGAACGAAATTTAACAGAAAATATTACCCAATTTTTATTGGAACTGGGTAAAGGTTTCGCTTTTGTAGGCAGACAATACCCCTTACAAGTGGGAAATAAGGAGCGCAGACTTGACCTTTTATTTTACCACATTAAAATGCATTGTTATGTGGTAATAGATATTAAAATGGGTGAGTTTGAACCCGAGCATGCTGGTAAAATGAATTACTACCTTTCTGCAATAGACAATCTTTTGAAAACGGAAAAAGAAAACCCAAGTATTGGCATTATTCTGTGCAAGTCCAAAGATAGTTTAGATGTAGAGTACACGCTGCAAGACATGAACAAGCCAATGGGAATAAGTGAATTTACATTTAGTGAATTGCCGAAAACGATTAGGCAAAATATGCCCACAGTAGAAGAATTAGAAAACGAACTTAGCAGACTATAAACCAATCCATGCGTCAACTCAATAAAATAGTTTTTATAAATTCGGCGACCATTCGCTACCAGGAAGTTTTGCTCGATGGCAATGTGCATTTTATCGGAACGCAGGGCGTTGGAAAAAGTACCTTGCTGCGCGCTATCCTGTTTTTCTACAATGGAGACACACAAAAGCTGGGCATTCCCCGCGAGAAGAAAATTTTTGCAGAATACTATTTCCCAAATACCAACTCGTATATTCTTTACGAAGTGGAGCGTGAAACCGGCTCTTTTACCGTTTTGGTAATGCGCAGCGGCGCTGGAGTGGTTTTCCGGTTTATCGACTCGGCGTACAATCCCGAATGGATATTGCGCGATAATCAGGCACTGGAAAAATGGGGCGACATACGACAGCAGTTAGATAAACTCGGAATAGATTCTTCAAACCGTGTGGACAGATTGATGGATTACCGCGATATTATTTATGGGAATCCTGCCGTAAATGCAGCCAATCGAAAGTATGCGCTGCTTGAGAGCAAACAGTATCAGAATATTCCCAGAACTATCACCAATGTATTTTTGAATACCAAGCTCGAAGCCGGGTTTATCAAGGAGACTATTATCCATTCGCTTAGCGAAGAAGAGTTGGTGATTGATTTGATGACATATCGCCATCACCTGCATGATTTTGAAAAGGAATATGTTGATATTCAAAATTTTACGCAAGTTAAAACGCAAGATCAAGCCGAAAAGATAATTGCGTATTTCAATCAGATTAATGAGCGGCAAGCGGCACAAGCCATGAGTGCGGCACAACTTGGAAATGCAGTAAAACAAGCCGAAAAAGAAGCGCAAAGTCAAAAAACGAAACTGGAAATTGCTTTTCGCGAAAAGAACGAAAAGCAGAAGAAGTCTGACGAAAAAGAGAAACGGCAGGCAAATCAGGTTTCGCTAATCAGGGGAAGCATAAAAAGTGTTGAAGCCAAAATTCGCGAAGCACAGAAAAAAGAGCGGGAATATAATGAGAAAGGAATTACAGAAATTCTAAATAGGGTTTCCAAACAAGATGAATGGTTAAATACCGAAAAGCGACTGGGTGAAGAACGCAGTTCGCTTACGGCAAAATTTGAGAGTATTGAGCAGGCTTTTCAAGTTCGCAAGCAGCAACTTGATAATGGTCTTGATCAACTTGTAAATGAGCAGGAAAAAGCTGGGAACCTGACCAATCAAGAGTTTCAAAACGAAAAGGAAAAACAAAATAATCTAAGGGAAAGTCAGATTAGCGAGCTGCAGAATTCTCTTGATGAAAAGCTGGAACTAATTCATAAACAGCTTGATGTCGAAAATGAAGCGCTGACAAAAATTCGCGAAAAACGAAGCGGCTTAAAAGCAAAAGTTTGGTATGCCGATGAAATTCAAAACTTAAAAAAAGAAATTTTTCAGGCGGATAAAAAAGCTGACGAAGCAGAAGGGAAAATAGAACTTCACAAAGAAAAAATACGGACATTGAAAGGGGAATGGGAGCGTGAAGAAGAGCGGTTAGTAACAGCGAAAGAAGTGCATAAAGTAAAATTGGATGATGAGATTAATTCGCTTCAAAACCAATTGGCGTCAACGCAAGCAAAACTCGACGGATATAAAAATGCCTTGTACGGGTATTTGCAAGAGCACTACCCTGATTGGCAGGAAACTATTGGCAGAATAGCCCGTGAAGACATTCTCTTTAATGAAGATTTGCAACCCGAGCTAAAGAAAATTAGCGATTTATTTTTTGGACTGGAATTAAAACTGCAACACGTTGATGTGACAGCTAAAACGCTGGAGCAATATGAATTGGAAAAGAAAAAGCTGACGGAAGCACTCGAAAAGTCACGAAAAGGATTGGCTCGACTCGATGTAGAGCATATTGCTGATTTAGACAAGCTCACGAAAAGATTTCGCCCAAAAATAAGGGAGCATAAAGACGCAACCCAAAAATGGGAACTCGAAAAGCAGCAAAGCCAAACCCAAATTGAGAAAAAGAACTTGCTTCTGGAAGAGCTGGAACAAAAGGCTAACACTGAAAAAGATACCGCACTTGCAAAAGTTGAAACCGAAATTGAAGCCGCAAACGCAAAGGTGAAATTGGTTTTAAGTCAAGTTGCGGCAGAGAAAAACGCTATTAAGGATGAGATAGAAAAGCTCGAAAAATCTTTTGCCAAGCTTGTCAAGGCATTTGCACAAACCAGAGATGAGAAGCAAGAAGAAATTGAGAGAATATTTTCTGTAAAGAAAAACGAAATAAAAAGACGAATAGCCGAACTGTTAAAACAGCAAAATGCAAAATTGAAAGATGCTGGTGCAGATACGGCCAGATTGAACGCCATTGATGCTGAATTGCAAAAAGTAATTTTAGAATTGCAATTTATTTCCGAAAATCAGGAATTGGTTATTGAATACCGCAAAGACAAACGCGAATTGTTTGATAGAATCCCGGAATTTAAGAAGGAACGTGATAAAGAAAACGGAAAGCTCGAAAATGCGGAAGGTCGTCTTGATGAACTTGAAAAAGAACACAGAAAAGAGCTCGCTGAACTTTCAAATGACATCAAATTAATTGAAGAGAAAATCAGAAAGTTAAAAGATGGCTTTGATGAACTTGAGCAATTTTCAAAAAGCGACCTGTTCAAGGACATCGAAACATGGATGGAAGCCGGCGATAAAGCGGGCGATCCGTATGCCATCCGAAAACTGATAGATGAAATTCGCGACATTAGCCTAAGCTTAAACAGCTTAAAGGAAAATCTTCGCGACACGATCAACCGGTTTTTAAATCGCTTTTCGGATGCCAATCTTTTTCATTTCCCTACGTCGCTATCTGATTTGCAGGATTACATGGCTTTTGCCGCCAATCTCAAGGAGTTTATCGACGAAAACAAAATTGCAGAATACCAGCAAAGAGTGGAGCGCAGGTTCGCATCCATATTGAGTTCGGTAAGCAGGGAAACCGGCGATCTGATTAGCCGTGAAGGCGATATTCAAAAAGTGGTTTCCAATATCAACCGCGATTTTCGAGAGCGGAACTTTGTGGGTGTAATCCAATCTATGGAATTGCGATTGGAAGATAGTGCAAGTAGGGTTGTGAATACGCTAAAGCGGATACGTGAATACGAGCAGGAGCAAGGCCATTCGCTGGGCGAACACAATTTGTTCAATGCTCAAAATGGCGACGCAAACAATAAACGCGCAGTAGAATTTCTAAATCAACTGAATCGTGATATTCTGGAATCGAAACGCGACCGAATTTTACTTTCCGATGCTTTCGAGCTGCGGTTTAGAGTAGTAGAAAACGAAAACGACAGCGGATGGGTCGAAAAACTATCGAATGTAGGCTCGGAAGGAACAGATGTGTTGGTAAAAGCAATGATCAATATTCTGTTACTCAACGTATTCAAAAACAGTGCTTCACGAAAATTCAAAGATTTCCGCCTGCATTGCATGATGGACGAAGTGGGAAGGCTGCACCCAACAAATGTGCGTGGAATATTGAAATTTGCAAATGATCGCAACATCCTGTTGATCAATGGATCGCCCGTTGAGCAGGATGCTATGGCGTATCGGCATATTTATGAATTGCGGAAAGACAAGAAAAGTCAAACCCAAGTGCGCAGGCTTATTACCGTGAGACAACCGACAGAAACGCAACAAACAGAAAACCTGCCTGATGAATAATCTCTCATTGGCAATAGCCAAGAAATTGCTGATTCTCGAAAATGGCGAAATGCTAACCGGAAGTAGTTTTAATAAAATTCAGCTTGCGAAACTGGAACAAGAAGGCATTGTGGCAATTCAACGAATTGGACGTACAAAAACACGGGTGCGGCTCAATTCTGAAGCGGGACTTGCGAATTATTTGCGCAACCGGTATCAGATAGAAAATCTTGAAGCTTATGTGGAAATGTTGCAGCAGATAGAAATCTCGGGAAGGGAAGCCCAGCAAATGGCGTCAAACACCAAATTGCGAACCAGCAGAACATTCAAAGGCTTTTTAGTCAATGTAATCAAACCCATAAAGGCCAAACTTCACGGCAAAGAAATTGTAATTGAACCGCGACCCGGAACCTTCACATTTATTCACGATTACGAGAATTTTGAGATTGATAAAAAAGTGCTGATAATTGGCATGGAAAATCCCGAAAATTTCAGATTTATAGAGCTACAAGACGCCCTTTTCCCGAAAGGAGAAAAGCTTTTTTTAAGCCGCTACCCGCAAACCAACGATTTGGTTAATTGGCTAAGCACGATTCCTAATTCCTATTTGCATTTTGGAGATTTTGACCTGGCTGGAATCTCAATTTTTGAAAATGAATATTCGAAAAAGTTGGGCGAGAAGGCATCTTTTTTTATTCCTGATGATATCGAAAAGCGAATTGCTGAAAAAGGTAATCGCGATTTGTATAATAAGCAATATGTAAAGTATAATACTTTAAAATCATCGGATACACGCTTGCAGGCTTTGATTGATTTGATTCATGCCAACAAGAAAGGGCTGGAGCAGGAAGCGTTTATTGGGAATGGAATGGATAGGTGAAACTAATTTTTCTCACTGGTGATGATTTCTCAAGTTGAAGAATCTGAATTTCTTGCAACTTTACGTGTGCGCGACACCAAAACTGGTAATTGTACTTTTGGTGGCTACTCTTAGATAAACGTGAAGAAATAGAGTGGCGAATATGATATATTAAGAAATTGAAAGATGAAAAAAAATGTAGAAATAATTGTTCAGGGATTTACGATAAAAACCTTTAAAAGTAATTTTGGCGATTATATTTCATTGACTGCCATTGCAAGAAACAAAAATGCAAATGAGCCTAAAGATGTAGTAAAAAACTGGATGCGTTCTAAATCTACCATTGAATTTTTAGGACTTTGGGAACAAATAAACAATACAAGTTTTAAAGGGGTCGAATTCGACTCCTTTAAAAATGAAGCGGGATCCAATGCTTTTACTTTATCTCCCAGTAAGTGGATTGAAAATACAAATGCCATCGGAATTATATCAAAACAAGGCAAAAATGGAGGCACTTATGCCCATAAGAATATTGCTTTTGAATTTGCGCCTTAGGTTAGTTCCGCTTTCAAACTCTATTTGATAAAAGAGTTTCAACGATTAAAAGAAGTTGAAAGTGATAGGCTTAAACTACAGTGGAATTTTCAAAGAATACTTGCCAAAGTAAACTACAAAATTCATACGGATGCTATTAAAGCAAAACTTATTCCCATAACATTAAGTAGCAAACAAACTTCTATTATTTATGCCAATGAGGCTGATGTGCTTAATATGGCACTGTTTGGAAAAACAGCAAAGCAGTGGCGGGACGAGAATCCTAATGAAAAAGGAAATATAAGGGATTTTGCAACTATTCAGCAATTGGTTGTTTTGTCTAATCTTGAAAGCATAAACGCAATGCTTATTCATCAAAACGTATCACAAAAGGAGCGATTGATACAGCTCAATTCATTGGCAATTACACAAATAAAATCACTGGTGGAAAATACAACGATCAAGAAATTAGAAAATGAATAAAGTAGTCTAAACCAAAATTTTAAGAGTTAAAGAATTCCCGATGATATTGAAAAGCGACTTTCAGTAAATGGTAACCGAGATTTGTACAATAAGCAATACGGGCGGTATAAAACGATGAAAACTACGGATATAAGATTGCAGGTTTTGATTGATTTAATTCACAAGTATAAAAAAGGACTTGAGCAGGAAGCGTTTATTGGGTCTGGAGTAGATGGGTGAAACTATTTTCTTTCACAGGTGATTGATTCTCGAGTCGTTATAACCAATAAGATCTTATAATAATTCCAATTTGTATATATTTATGGCTTAGCTTTAAGAAAGATAAAATCTCATAGAGCCGGTAATACTCAAAAGTCTTACCATATTCCTAAGCTGATTAAGGAGTGCAAGGCAATTGCGCTCAGATCCAAAAAACTACGATGTAATGACGAAAGGCGAGCTTATCCATAAAATAAACGACCTGGAGTGGGAAGATTTTGAAGTGAAAGAAGCGAAGGCTGAACTCCCTAAATCTGCCTGGAGTACAGTAAGTGCTTTTGCCAATACGTCGGGTGGATGGCTCGTATTTGGCGTGAAGCAAATTGGCAGAAAATTTGAAATTCAGGGAGTAAGGAATCCTGAAAAAATTGAACAGGATTTTCTCGCAACTCTTCGCAGCAAGCAAAAATTTAATGCAGCGACGAACGCAATATCGGTTAAGCATGTATTTGATGATAAAACTGTTATTGCTTTTTACATTCCGGCTTCGGACAAAAAGCCGATCTACTATAATACGCAATCAAACACTTTTATAAGAAGGGGGAGTGCTGACCAAAAAGCAACATCCGAAGAAATTGATGCCATGTACCGAGAACAGACTTTTGGCACTAAATCATCGGAGATAGTTCCGCGTTCATCCATAACTAATCTCAAAATAAAATCTGTAAAGGAATACCGTGATTATATGGCGCGTTTTAATCCGGATGTAAGCTATAATCGGTTTGAAGAATCTGAATTTCTTACCAAGTTACGCGTACTCGACACCGAAACGGGTAATTGTACTTTTGGTGGTTTACTATTCTTTGGTAAACGCGAAGAATTAGAGCGATTTTTCCCCGATTTCCGTATTGATCTATTGCAAATTCCTGGGACTTCATACAGGAATGCACTATCTCGCTATACCTATCGCTTGAATGAAGATGAGTATGAAAATCTTTGGGAGTGCTATTTCGCTTGTTTTAAAAGACTCAGAACAGAAGTAGATGTGGAGTTTAAGCTTTCTACCGAGGGGTTTGGGGAAGAACTTTCTCCAGGATTAAAAGCCGTTAGAGAAGCTCTGATTAATATGTTGATGCACGCGGATTATTTTTCGCCGGCTCATTCGCGTATTCGTATTTTTTCCAATCACATTGAATTTTATAATCCGGGCGGATTGCCAAAACCACTCGAAGAATTGAAATTGAAAGACTTGTCAATTCCGAGAAATCCCGTCTTGGCGAAACTTTTCAGGATGGTGAAATTGGCAGAAAATGCCGGTTACGGCTTTGATAAAATAGAATCAAATTGGTATTCTTACAATAAATCGGCACCAGAATACGTACTCGATTTTGACTCAATTATTTTAAAATTGTACACCAAACCCAAAGCCGTTTCCAGTGAACAGGCCGAGAATGATGGAAAGATGTCGGAAAGATGTCGGATTGATGTCGGAACGATGTCGGAAAGAATTCGGGAAGTTGTCGGAAAGAATGCAGATGCCGTATTTTTGATTTTAGCATCAAATCCGCATATATCCGCCGAGAGAATAGCGAATGAAATAAATAAATCGCAAAGAACAATAGAGCGTGAAATAGAGAAATTACGGTCTGCAGGCTTTATAGAACGTGTAGGGCCGAAACTCGGTGGGTATTGGAAAATAAAAACGGGTGAATCATCAAAAGAAGTGGAGTAACACCAAATTGAAAGGGCGAAGTTTAATTTGCTGAATGCGTGTTAACGACCAATTAATCAGATGTTTACATATTGCGTTGAGCTGTCTGTGAGAGTTAACCCGAATTATTCATGACGAAATCATGAATAATGACGATAACTATCTGTAAATATATTTATTACAGGTAGTTATGTTAGGGTTGACCCTAACATTTTTAAAATTTTGGACACCCACTTTTGGGTATCGAAAAGATTATTGGTTTCGTGAACATATAGGTAACTAATTGATAATGAAAATTTTAAAAATCGTCAGCCGCAGACGAAATACTTAGTGAAACGATATCACAACCGACGACCGGAGGGAGACCGTATGGTAGGGCGTAATTCCTATGAATTTACTGGGTTAAGTTTTCATATTGAAGGAGTAGCTAAAATGCGTGCATTGTTATCGAAAGTAGGATGTCGGTAACACAAGTATTGATAAAAATGGAAGCATTCGTTCAGATTATTCAACCATTCTCAAGTACTGTCGAATATTCATTAATAGCGGACTTCTCCTTCTTCCCAAATTTCTCCTTAACCGCATCAACAGCGTAATAAACTACAGGAACCAAAAACACCGTAAGAATAAGCGACGAAAGTAATCCGCCAATAATAACCCAGGCGAGTCCGTTTTTCCATTCAGCGGCCGTACCCGTAGCAAGTGCAATTGGAAGCATCCCAAAAACCATTGATAAAGTGGTCATCAAAATGGGGCGCATTCTGCCCTTGCCAGCAATAAGCAATGCTTCTTTAAAGTGCTTGCCTTCAGCTTTTAGCTGGTTGGTGAAATCGACAATCAAAATAGCATTCTTGGTCACCAGACCCATAAGCATAATCAATCCCAAAAGAGCAAATAGGCTCAAATTGTTTAGTGATAAATTCAACGCGAGAAAAGCGCCAATTGCAGCTACCGGTATTGAGAATAGCACAACAAACGGATAAATATAGCTGTCGTAAAGCGCTACGAGAATGAGATAAATGAGTAAAAACGAAATCATCAATACAGAGCCCAAAGCCCCAAAGCTGTCATTTTGCCGTTTGATATCGCTCCCCCAGGTCATCTGCATATTTCCCGGAAGGGGATTATCATTAACATACGCCACGACTTGGTCTGCAAGTGTTCCCGAAGGTCGACCCAGCGCATCGGCTGTGAGCGTTACCGCAGGCTGCCGGTCTTTACGCTCTAAAAGTGAAGGGGAATTATCGGGAATAACCTTGGCAAAGTCGGCAAGTTTTACAGACATGCCCATCGGATTGATAAGTGGCAGATTATACAAGTCATCGTAATTTTTGCGGTCAAATTTATCGAGCTGGATCCGCACAGGATATTCTACACCTTCCTGTGTTATTGATGCATCGTCGTTTCCAGTATAGGCAGTCCGCAAGTTCATGCCCACGTATGCGGTGTTCAAACCCAGACGCTGCATTTTGTCCTTATCGGGAACTACTTTGTATTCCGGACTTCCTTTCTCAACCGAAAGGCGGACATTATCGGCACCGGGAAATGTTTCGATTACACCGCGCAAATGTCTGGCAGTAAGCATAACTTCATCGGCATCGCTTCCGCTAAAAGTGATTTCGATAGGGGCAGATCGGGGAATGAGACCAAGGGCGTAAATGGAATAATTAATGGCTGGAAATTTAGCCCGCAGTTCTTCCCTAAGGTTCTGCATATAAGCTTCAGTCGATATCTTATTTCGCTCTTTTTTTGGCTTGAGTTGGATGGTAAGCTCGGTGATGTAAGGCGAGCCTACGCCCATGCTTCCTATTCCCGTGCTCGGGCCGCCAACATTGCTGAAAAGTGTTTCTATTTCTGGCTGCTCCAAAATATAGGCTTCTACTTGATTTGAAATGAGATTGTTTTGTTGGATGGCTGTGGACTTATCAAACTCAAGCGTCATTTTAAATTTTCCTTGATCGCCTGTGGCAATAAGCTCTTTCCCAATAATCCCCTGCTTCATCATGGCTCCGGTAAAGACGAAAAGCAAAAGCACAATACCCGTGAAAATGAGCTTGTGCGCAAGTACCCAATTCAGTATTCGGCCATACCATTCTGTGAAGTCATCGAGTTGTTTTTCAAACCACAATAAAAATCGGTTGAAGAAATTGGTTGGCCTTAAATCTTCTTTTTTACCTATTCGCGAAGCCAGCCAGGGTGTAAGCGTAAATCCTACCAGTAGACTGGTGAGTGTAGAAGTGATAACAACCACCGAAAATTGCATGAGCATATCGGCTACGAATACTTGCAGGAACAGGATGGGAAGAAATACAACCACATCGACCAGCGTGATGGAAACGGCAGAGAATCCAATCTCCATCCTGCCATCCAGCGATGCTTTCCTTTTTTCCTTGCCCATATCAATATGGCGCTGAATATTCTCCAAAACTACGGTCGCATCATCAACTAAAATACCGATAATGAGCGACATGGCGAGAAGGGTCATCAGGTTTAGCGTATATCCCAACAACCACATTACAGCAAAAGCGGTAATCAATGATGTAGGAATGGCTACAATAACAATAAGCGCATTTCTGATGCTGCGCAAAAACAGCAGCATTACCAGCGAAACTAAAACTACAGCCAAAATAAGATCTATAACCACCGAGTTTACTGCGGCTTTGGTATTGTCGGTGCTATCATCGGCTATTACGAAGGCAATTCCCGATTCTGAATTTTGTTTTTCAATTCGCTCAAAAGCCAATCTTACCGCGTTTGAAACATCTACAGCATTGGCATCGCCTTGTTTTTTGAGCAACATACCAATGCCGTTTTTACCGTTGTATCGGCTTACCGAAGTGGTTTCTTTTATGCCATCAACCACTTCTGCCAAATCTCTTACGTATATAGCGCTGCCCGGATCGGGCATAGCCACTTGCACATTTTCAATATCGCCAACCGTGTTAAATTTGCCAACGAGCCGAACCGCCTTGCTCTCTGTGTCACTTCGCACAGCACCGGCCGGAATGTCTATTCCCGATCGATTAATCGCTTCAACAACCTGGGGCATCGAAATGTGGTAATAGCTAAGTTTCTCCGGGTCGATGTTTACCTGAATCTCGCGCTCTTCGCCGCCGAGCAATGTGATTTCTGCCACTCCTTTAATCTGTTTTACCTGTGGAAGAAACTCGTCTTTCATCCGCTGATAAAACTCCGTTTGTGGCAAATTGCTCGTTGCGCTAATCGACATAATGGGCAAGTCGTTTGGAGAGACTTTGCTCATTTCGGGACTAAGCACATCTGCTGGCAAATCCTTGCTAATATTGTCGATATACCGCTGGGCTTCCTGCATGGCTTTATCGAGATCGGTGCCGTAATCAAGGTTGGCAATAATCACCGACGCATTTGGCAATGATTTGGTAATCAAATAATCAACACCTTCCAAGTTTGAAAGCGCGTCTTCAATTTTTTCAGATACCGATGTTTCTACTTCGCTGGGCTCGGCACCGGGATAAACGGTTTTGATAACGATTACCGGCTGATTAAAATCAGGCATGAGCTCGTAGCTTAAATTGTTGAAGCCGATAATTCCCAAAACTGCAAAAACGCTGAATAGAACGATGATGAGCGAAGGACGATTAATGGATATTTCTGTAATATTCACAATGCTTGTTTTTTCAATGGTTCAATGCTTATTGTAGATTTTTGCACAGTTCTAATCTGCGGAAGCGGTATTTGCTCCATCAAAAAGATTTACAAAACCACGGGTTATCAAAATGTCGCCAATATTTAATCCCTTGGTTATTATTACTTTATCGCCAATGCGTTGCCCCATCTCTACATTTCGCAACGCCGCTTTACCCTTGTCGGAAACATATACCTGGGTTTTGCCATCATTTTCCTGAATGGCAGATGATGGGATAATAATGGCCTTTTCAGATTGAGAGCTTTGGTAATTCAATCGGCCAAACATGCCGGCTTTTATGCTTAAATCGGGGGTGTTTCTTACAGTAAATTGTACTGGAAAAGTATTTCCCATATTGGCTTTGCTGCCAATAAGCGTAGTAATTCCTTCCATGCTTATATTCGGGTAAGCGTCCGCAATAATCTTCTGCTTTTGGTTGATTTTAAATGTTGACAAATCATTTTCCGAAACGTTTGCTGTAAATTTTAAAGTAGCAATATCTGTGAGTTGCAGCAAGGGAACTCCCGGAGGAGCAAACCCACCTTCTTCGGTCATTTTAGCGGTTATTATACCGTCAAAAGGGGCTTTTACAGTCGATTTTTGGATTTGCTCAATTAAGGTTGATCTTTGAATCTTTGCTGCTCTTAATCCCAGCTCTGCTTTTTCGCGTTTTATACCTTGTATGGCGTCGGCTTCCGCCAATATGGTATAGCGGTTTACATCGGCTTCAAGCCCTTCAATTGTAACTTCTGCCGACTGAAGCTGAAGTTGTAAGATTGTTTTGTCAAGCTCAACGAGTGGCTGGCCTTTTTTAACCATATCACCTGCATCGACCAACACAGCTTTAACTTTGCCTTGTGTTTCGGCACTTAGTTTTGATTCGCGATTGGGCGCAAAGTTTCCTGTAAAGGATTGGCTGTCTCCGATGTTTTGTGTTGCAACTTTTTGAGTAGTTACATGCACCACTTCTTCACTACTGTAGTGATATACTTTATCTTCTGTAATTGTCTTATTGCCTTTAAGTTTAAAAATCATGAAGGCCACAAGTGCTACGGCTATGATAATTCCTATTATTTTCTTCCAATTCATCGTTCCTTTGTTTTTACTTGTTTTGGCTAAAATTTCCCGTTATTTTCTTTAAATCCAGATCAGCTTTCAAATACTCGATTATCGCTGATAGGTAATCCTGTTGAGCGCTTCGCAATTCATTGTCGGCGAGCAATACATCGCTTAAGTTGGCAGTGCCTTCTCTGTGTTGTAAAATAGTTTGCTCGTAAATGTTTTTGGCAAGAGATACCTGACTATCCGTATTCTCTATCGCTTCCTGGGCCACCATTTTTTGATTGATTGCATTCTCGAGTTGCATTTCATTTTGGGCTTCGAGCATATTTAATTGAATCTGGTTATTGTCTATTTCCAGTACTTTTCTATTCATCTGGCGTTTGGTTACCATTCCATTAAATAGGGGGTAGCTAAATTGCAAACCCACGAAACCAATCGGGTAAAAATTAAGGAAATCATTGGGCTTTTCGGTATAACCAAAACCGCTGGTACCATAACTTCCAAATGCGTTTAGCGATGGCAATAAACGCGTATTTTGTAGCGTGTTTAATTCGCTCTTTATAAGCTTGTTCTTGGCTTTTACTAAAGCGATATCTATCGATTTTTTTAATGTATAATTTTCAATGATTTGGGGATTAATATTTTCTTCAATTTTCAGGTCTTTATCCAATGGCAGCCCCATGTAGAATTTTAAAGCATTCAAAATTTGTTGGTATTGGCTTTCTCCTGCTTTCTTTTTGGTTTTGAGCTGGGCAATTTGAAGTTGAATTTTGGCTACATCGCTGCCTTGGGCTAAAAGTTGTTGGTTGAGTAATGCTACCTTTTGCAAGAGTGAATTTGCATTAACCAGATTGCTGTCAATAAACAGAAGTTGGTGGTGAATGATTTGGGCGTTATAATAGAGATTGGAAATCTCAAAAAGGACATCTTCTTCGGTTTTTTGGTACTGTAAGTCAGTTAGCTCATTAGCAAGCTGCGCTGTTTTTATACTCCCGACTATTTTTGGATTGTAAAGTGGAACTGTTGCTTGAATATTGGCACCAATATTATGTGGTACACCAAATTGGATTTCTTTAAACTGCCCTTCGGGTCCGCCAAAAGCAGAAGTGGGCATAATCTGGTAGGGCAGATCAGTAAAGTATTTGTAATCGGCATTAAGGGTGACTTTTGGAATGAGATTCGACCTGGCTTCCTTGCTTTGCTCCTGACTTATGGCCTGGTTGTTACGGCCTATTTGCAGCTGCCTGTTTTGCACTATGGCTTTATCAATACATTGCTGCAGGCTCCAGGTTTGAGCCGTGGATTCTGAAGGATAGCCCATCATTATGATGACTAAGGATAGCAGTATGTGAGCGTTCACTAACTTCATTAGGTAAATTTTTTTACGTCGTTGAGTTGATAAAATACCCACCGCAAATTTTGCGGCAGGCATTTGAACTGTTATTGTAAACTTTCATAGTTCGTTTATGAAACAATGGTTGATTCCAAATTCACTTTTGTCTTAATAGAATTTGAAATAAGACAGGCAGCTTCAGATTTTTCTAAAATGCGTTCGGCTTTATCTTTTTTATCTGGATCTGATATTTTCAAAGTGGCTTTTAAATTAACTTCGGTCATCTGAAACCGCTTTTCCACTTTCTCCATAATCCCATCAGCAGTACAGTCGAAATCTTGGAATTCCAATTTTGAATATTCGGCTATAGCCAAAAAGGTTGTCATAAAGCAGCTAAGCACTGAAGCAGTGTAAAGGTGCTCGGGCGACCAGAACCCAGCTATGCCATTGTCAAACTCGGGCGGAGTTACAACAGTAATTTTCTGCTCCAATCCTGGGGCTTCCATGATTCCTTTGCGCCCTTCATCCCATTTTAGAGATACCTTATAACTGTGTTTATCTTCCATTTTAAACGTTGTCTATCGCTCTGTTAAGCTTATCGTTTATTTCTTGTGCAGATTCTTCAATACCAGGAGTATCAACCATATTCATCGCTACGAGTGGCGCTACTGCCGAAACTTCAACATCCCCATTTTCCAACTGGCGCAGGGTAACGTTGCACGGCAATAGCGTGCTCATATGTGGATCGATGGAAAGAACCTTATCGGCATAAACAGGACTGCATGCACCGAGAATGAGATGCGGCAGATAGTCTTTGTCAAGCTTCTTTTTCATCACAGCCTGAATGTCGATTTCTGTTAATACACCAAACCCTTCAGCCTTTAAGGCTTCTTCAACTTTAGGTCGCAGATTGGCTACAGTAGTATCGGTTATAGTTTTTGAGATGTAGTATTTCATGATTTCTTTTATTGAAAGTGGGTATGGTAATTTTCGTAAGATGTTTTTAATTTTTCAATCACTTCGTCAGCTTCCTGTGGTGATTCAGCATTTTCTAAATCGCTTACCAGTGTTAAATGGGGGTGAAGCCATTTGTGCAATTCGTCGTGGCTTCTGCCATCCATGGTACAGCTAGAGATTAAGTTTTCATCGGCACTTTTTAACTCCTGAGCAAGCGATTTATAATCTCCGTTTTTTGAAGCCAAATGAGCGTTTAGTGCTTCTTCACCTTTCTCAACGCTCGGTTTCATTTCATCATTTACAAGCCATTTATCGCCGTTGTTTAATTGAAGTGATAGATCAGAATTCTGATCCAGGTCATCGCCATGGTCAGCAACATTTTCATCAGAGTGCATTTCAGCATCTGTTGTGCTGTGATCGTTTGATCCATCTCCACAAGAAATAAGCGCAGAGCTGAAAAAAAGAATTGAAGCATACTTAACTAATAGATTCATAGTGTTTTATTTTTTTATAAGTGTTAATAAAGATTGAAGCATTTTGTCGTTTCTGGCTTTCAGATTGAATTCAAAGTTGGATATTCTCCACTTGTACATTAATAATCTAAAAGTTCCCATAATAATATGTACCAATTCTTCCGGAGTTAGATCCGTTTTTAGAAATCCGTTTTTCTGGCCGGAGACAATTATTGGCATGAGATGGCTAATTTTTGTTTCCATTATCTTTGTGATTGCCTTGTTTATCCGTTCGCTTTCTTCCAATAAACCATCAGAAAAAACCACAATCACGAAATATGGATTTTCGGTAAAGAAGGCTGCCTGATTTCTGAAGAGTTTCAGAAACCGAGTCTCGGTGTCTTCCGATTTGTTCATTGCTTGAGTAAATCGGTTGTCCATATCATAAGCCAAGTAGTAAAGCATGGAGACAATTATTTCTTCCTTGCTTGAAAAATGTCGGTAAATAGCACTTTCAGAAAACTGCATTTCCTTCGCAAGGTTCTTTATAGTGAGCCCCATTACTCCAGAGCGGGTTAATAATTTACCGGCTGCGGTAATAATCTCAAACTGCCGTTCAGATAAGTCGATTCTTGAAGAAGGAGCAAGGGCTGTCATTTCTTGTTTTAAATTAGTAAGTGAGTAATCACTCACAAAGGTAATATAATATTTTTGATGTGCGTATTTCTTTCAAAAATACTTAGGATTGGGGTTGTTTTGTGTGACCTAAGTCATACAGAGCTTTCACAAAAGGGAAGATGAAAGAAAGTCAATCAGAATTCCCTATATATGTTGTAACTTGATGTTTATAAGGTATATATATAGACATCTGCGGTTAAAGTATAGCGATCATCAGATTTTCATCTTTCACTTTTGCACCGCCGTTATAGGCTAGCATTTCTGTTGTCATCTACCAATCCAACATCATAACTCGCTTTGATAAAAACCTAAAAATAAACACGCCCCGAATCCTTGCGGAATGGGGCGTGTTTAGTATTCATTTGATTTTGTTAAATCAGTCAATCACAAAGCGGGCTCCTACGTTCAGCACGAATGAATTGTGCTTGATGTCCTTAAAGTTTTCAGATGCAGAGTCACCTTCGTATGAACTGCTTAGGCCGAACTCGTAACCTGCTTCCAAAAAGAGGAAAGCCAAATCAACACCTGCGCCTATTTGAGCACCCCAAGTATTTTTCTTCCACTTAATTTCATCACTGCCAAATCCATCCGAAAACTTATTCGTGGTATTGAAATTCACCGAGGGACCGGCAAAAACTCTAAAATTAAGCAAAGGATCAGTTTCCGGATCAATGAACCTAAAACCTAACAATACCGGAATCTTTACACCGGCAGTTTTTTCATCCGAAGTGATTGCGGTCGTGCTACCATCCGGATTATCTATTACATATTGAGTTACTTGTTGGAAATAAAAAATACCAGGAGAAAGGTAAAGGCGATTTCCAAACATAACCGAACCACCAAATTGGTAGCCTATTTTCGCTGTTGTTTTTGTTCCGTTGGGTGTGGTGCTTACGTTACTTAGGTTTATTCCGGCGGTTGGTTTAATTTCTAGCTGTGCATTTGCGGTAAAAGCAAATAGCAATGCAACTAAAGTTGCTGTGAGTAATTTTTTCGTATTCATAATTTTCATTTTTTAATGTTTATGGTGATTATTGAATTATTCTATTTTGTGAATAATCTCTTACACACCGAACACTTTTATCTTAATAAAGTTTAAGAATAAACATTCCAATTTGTACCAAGTAGGCGTATTTTAACTATTTTGTTTAAATAAAAATGGGTGTCATTTATTTGAAAACATGTTTTATAAAGTAAAAAATACAAAAATTCGATTAGACCTAGCTTTATTGTTAAGTATTAAAGCGTGTGCAAACACAGTATCAACATTCTGTAATGAATAGTGTAAAGTTGGTGGTGGAGTAATTGAGTCTTCAACAGCCATGACTTCTCTGGCGATTGACATTTCTACCTTTACCGGTTCGGCCAATTGAGCTAACTAGAATGCCTTCAGTATTTATCCAAACCCAACGACAACCCTAAATACAGTGAAAGCGAAAGGCCTCAACGCCATTTCTAATTTTAAAGATCTATTCTGCAAATGGAAAACTAACGAAAGCAATAAGGATCAACAGAAATGAGAAAATTGATGTTTCTTACCTGTCTCCGGTTATCTCCTTTGCTGTAACGCTGATAGATGGAAACCAATATGACCAAAAAGCGTTTTCAATAGTTCGTTAACTGTGTTTAGCCGGGCTTGGTTTTGTGGTGAAACACTAATTGGAGTCTGTCAACTACTCCCTTCCGTACGGACTCTCTCTGGTCGCCGGTAATGAGGTCACCCCGAAAAACGGGGTAAACTTTATTAAGTTCACTAAGATGGCTGGATCAGAATGTTCGATAGCCCATACGGGCCGCCCTCCGGTTGCAAGCGCTGTGCTGAGCGAAGTCGAAGTAGCGCACGCAGTTCTAAATACTTACGACTGAAAGGAGAGCGCATGTTCGGCTGAAAGGAGAGCGTATGTCGCGTAGTTTACCCCGTCTTTTCGGGTCGATTTCAGGATCGAAGTGATTCCGTATGGACAACCGTCGACCTTTTTGGGAGTGCCCCGCTGAAAAAGCCACGCGACGGCGTGGTAGACTAAGATAAACTTCTGTAAGGGTGTAAATAAGGCGTCCCGCCAGGTCGGGATCCGATGTCTTGAGCGGTGGCCATCGCGCGCTGGTTATCGAGCGCAGTCGAGATAAGTCGAAAGGACTGTCATGCTGAAATAGCTTGATCTTCGATTTTCAATACAAGGCTTTAGACCAAGCCAATGGCATGGTGCAACGCAGATCGAAGACCAAGCCACAGGCATGGTAGTGGACTGTATGGACAGAAACTATTCAGTGTGACTTAGGTCATGTAGATTTAGATCCATAACTAAAGTAAGTAAAACTTGAGTAAATGTTATACGGATAAATTTGTTATATTTGAACGTATAAGAAAGCGATATGGATACTAAACTTACATTAAAACTAAACAAGAATATCATCGAGAAAGCAAAGCAATATGCTTCCGACAAAAAAATCAGTTTGTCGCGATTAATTGAGTTTTATCTTCAATCCATAACAGCAGAGTCAGAGTCTGATGATTTTGAAATTTCACCTTATGTTAAAAGTATTTCTTCTGGCAAGAGCATCCCAGCTGACATAGATTATAAGAAAGAATATTCTGAACATTTAATGAAGAAGTATAAATGAAAGCTAAGGTTTTCATAGATACCAATGTCATGTTAGATTTCCTTGGAGAGAGGAAAGGATTTTACCAATCAGCTGCCAAACTGATATCCCTTTCAGATAAGAAGAAGTTGGAAATGTTTGTTTCTCCTATCTCGTTAGCAACTGTAAATTATCTTCTCACAAAATATGAAAGTATAGAAATTGCGATTGAAAAGCTGCGAAAGTTTAAAGTATTATGCAATATTTCGCCAATTGATGAGCTTATTATTGAAAAAGGATTAAATTCAAAATTTAAAGATTTTGAAGATGCGCTACAATATTTTTGCGCAGTTGAATCTGGTTGTGATTTGATTATTACGAGAGATGGAAAAGATTTTAAAGAATCGAAGATTCCTGTAATGACACCTGCAGAATATTTAGCAAGCATAAAATAAGTCATTTTGCATCAAACATACCCCTTAGCCTGCAACTTAAACAAACCAGCGTATTTACCATCAAGCTCCATCAATTCTTCATGGCTTCCAAGCTCCAAAAGCTGGCCATTTTCTAAAAATAGAATTCTATCAGCCATTCGAACCGTACTAAAGCGGTGGGAAATAAGCACTGCGGTTTTTCCTTGCATCAATTCGGCGAAGCGAATAAAGACTTCGTTTTCTGCACGGGCGTCAAGAGCACTCGTAGGTTCATCGAGTATCATGAGCTGTGCATTGCCCATATAGGCGCGGGCAAGCGCAATTTTTTGCCATTCACCACCGCTTAATTCTACACCACCCAAAAACCGCTTTCCAAGCATTTGCTGGTATTTTCCGGGTAGCTTTTCTATTACGGTATCTGCCAGGCTTTTTCCTGCGCTGGTTTCAATATGTTCTTGATTTTCAATTCCTTCAATGTCACCAACAGCTATGTTTTCGCGGGCTTCCAGCTGAAATTTCATGTAGTCCTGAAAGATGATGCTCACATTTTTCCGAAGCTCATCTAGCTTGTAATCACGCAAGTCGTGCCCATCGAGCAGTATACGACCTTCTGTTGGTTCGTATAGTCTGGCAAGTAATTTTACTAGTGTTGTTTTTCCGGCTCCGTTTTCACCAACGAGAGCTAGCTTTTCGCCAACATCTAAATGAAACGACAGATGGCGCAATGACCAGTTTTCACTTCCGCGGTATTGAAATCCAACATTCTCAAATGTAAAACCCCGCTTGATTGGATTGGGAATTGGAAGTCCGCTATCTGCTTGCCTAATATCCGGCTTAATTTCAAAGAAGTCGAACAAATCCTGAAGATAAAGCGCACTTTCGGCTATTTGGCTAAACCGGTTCATAATGCTTTGCAGCATATTGCGCATTTGCAAAAACGATCCTGCCAGAAAGGTGAGTTGTCCTACAGATATTTTACCTTCCACGGTATCCATGGCAATGAAAACGTAAGCACCGTAATAAGCTCCCGTTCCAATAATAGCGAGAAGCGATCCCCAAAAGGCGCGCTTGATTGCTAGCTTTCTGTTGGCTTCATAATATTGATCTGCAAGTCTTTTAAACCGATCGGAAATAAAACCGGCCAGGCCAAAAATCTTGACTTCTTTGGCTGTTTGATCACTGGCACCAATAAAGCGCAGGTAATCGAGCTCGCGCCGCTGCGGTGTCCAGCTTCGCGTAAGGCTGTAGCTGGCTTCACTAAAATGAGTTTCGCCCAGAAAGGATGGGATTATGGCTATGATCAAAATCACTATTAAAATGGGTTTGAACGCAATAATCCCAACAGCGAAAAAGGCAATCGTAATAATGTCTTGAACCTGCGTAAGCACTTGGCTCATAAGCACCGTTCGACTTGTCGTTTGGCGTCGTGCGCGTTCTAACTTGTCGTAAAATTCGCTATCTTCAAATTGGTGCAAATCAAGTGAAGCAGCGTGGTGAATAAGCTTAACCGAAGTTTTATTGCTGAATAAATCGCCAAGCTGACCATCTAATAAGGTAATACCACGATTGATCAAATCGCTGATTATTGCCAAGCCAAATTCCATTGCCAGATAAATCCATATCATGCTGAAATCGTGAGCAGGATTATCTATTTGAAAAATGATTTCATCGATAATCAACTTTCCCACCCAGAGCATTACGACGGGGATTGCTGCTTTGATAATCCGCAGCAGCACATTACCCAAAGTCATTGAGCGACTGGTTTCCCAAATCATTTTAAAAAAGCGCGGAAGGTTTTTGAAGGCTTCTAAGCGTTCTTTGAAACTTAGTTTGGGTTTTGTGTCCGAATCTGGAGAGATTGACCCCGAGGGATTTTTTTGGTCTTTTTTTGGCATTTTCAAGTACGAAGATAAAGAGAAAGGGTCTGATTGACCCTCTCACTTTGCTTACCTGAATATCGATAAAATCTATTCACACGGTATAAATCCAAATTTTCTTCACGATTCGGGATTATCGCACAATAATTTTCTCACTTAGATTGTTAATTCTCACAATATAAAAACCACCGTCCATATCAGATACAGAAATCTCTTCACCGTTGTACAATCCAGACTTTACCACTTTTCCCTGAATATCAATAATTTGAAATTCTTCATTAGTCAGGTCGTAAGCAGATTGAATTCTGAAATTTTTATCTGCCGGGTTTGGATATATCCTGAAATGCGTTTTCTCATATTGAGAAACTGATAAAGGATTGTAATTGAAATAGATATCGAGAAATGCGATGCGTTCCTGAATCCATCCAGTGGTATAATCAAAGCTCGCCTGATCAAATGAATAGTTTGGGAAAACCAGCGCTTCGCGTTCATACACATTATTTGCTATGAGCAGATTGTACGCCTCAGTAAAATCGCCAATGAGACTAGTAATTGTCAACGGCCCGGTACGTAGCGCTGCCCATCTCGCGTTAACATCTGCCGTGTAGTTGTTCACATCATTATCAATCACCCGATTCATAAATCCATTGGTAAGAATATCGTTGGTGATATTTTCCACCGTTCCATTCCATTTTGTACCAAAACTTCCATTGAGTTGGGCTGGAACATAAAAATAGGGGGCAGCACTATCGTATTTTGCTATGTAAATATTCTTGCCGGTATTATCTGCCGTGCGCGTTAAGTTTAGGAAAATGAAGTAGTCAAGATAGTTTTGGTAGTCAAACTTTGTCCAGATATTTTCAAAATCCAGACTATCAGAATTTAAAACAAAATCAGTAAAATCGTAAAGATTCTCCCAATTGATGGTGTCTACAGGATAAATCATGGTGTGCCCGGCCCAGAAGCGCAGGGTGTCATTAAAATCTGGCAGTCCCGTAAATAAAGTTGCTGCCTGGGCTTCTTTCCCTCTGTAGAGTTCGCCTTTTATAGCTTCATCATTTTGGCGAAGGCTGAGAAGTTCTGGTTCTATTTGCTGCGAAAGCAGGTAAATACCAGAATAATGACCACTAACAAAAACTTCCACATATTGCACATCGGTACCTGCCAAGGCATTGGGCTCTTCTTGCAGGTAAGAAGGCTCGTGCATGGCAAGCCATAATTTATGTGCATTGAGCGTTCGGATTCGAAGCGGGTCGTTGTACATGGAATTGAGCACCCAGTCATCGTTGCTTTGCATATCGCCAAATTGGGCATTTGTTGGGATTTGACTTCCCGATTCTGTCCAAAATTCAATGGAATAGCTCTTTTTGGGATTATTTGATAAATACGAGCTTTGAAAGTTAATGCCGATTGGAGCAACCAAAATCTGCTGGTCGTCAGCGTATGAAAATTCAGCTGGAATTTTGTTTCCGCTTGAAATTACACCTCCTTGAATTTTAAGGAGTGGCAGCTGCGTAAAAAAAAGTTGATAGTCATCTGTGTCGTTTGCCACAGTATAAGAATCGATATAATCAAGGCTAGTGGGGACAGCATTAAACTGAAATTCGAAAGTGTTTAGAACTAGGTCAATCCCATCATAATCAGCTAGATTTGAATATTCATCAAGGTTTTGACGTTGAACCACTATTATATGGTCATACGGATCGATTCGAAATCGATGTTCGGGAATATCGATTGTGAGAACTTGAGAAAAAGCTGTGGCTTGGGTAAGCAGAAGCAAGGCAAAGAGGTATAATCTTTTCATAGTCGTTTTTAATTGCACGAAATTTACTTCGAAATTAACTTGGAAACAAAGATTTGTGGCAAAATGTTTAAAATAAATCTCCGATTATTTGATGCTTAAGCCGAGGTAATTGGCGACTAAAGAAAATAATATGTAGATAAATCATTTTCTCCATTGGTGAAGAGATCGATTTCTCCAACCTTAATAAGAAACTTTTTTTTGGGTCTCTCTCCCATTTAGATCTCATCAAAAAGCCTCTCCAATGGTCAAATAATAAGCAGCTTCTCCGTTTCCAATACCCACATCAAACCTTATATTGATCCGATCTTCTTTATTTAGTGCCATGCGGAGACCGGCGCCATAAGTGCCACGCAAATTAGTGAGCTCCATATTCTTATAGCCATCCGCAACAGCGCCCACACCACCAAAAACCACGGCGCCAAGCCGTCCAACAATATCGCGTCTATATTCTGCTTGGAATATTGCGGAATTATTATCGCGGTATCGGCCTTCATAAAATCCACGCATACGCTTATTGCCGCCCAATAAGGCCAGCGAAATAAATGGCGCTTCACCATATATGGCCTCGCTATAAAAATTTAGTCCAAGAAAGTTATTTTCTGAAATGGTGAAAAAACGCCTTACATCAAGTTGGAAATGGGTGTAGTCAAAATCGCTGCCGAGATAGGCACCTAACTCACCGATATGAACCTCGGCATACCAACCCTTGTGAGATTCAAAATAATTGTCGCGCGTGTCATAAGTAAATGCCATCCCAGCTCCGCTGTTAAGTCCGCCATTTGAACCGTTAATATTTTGAGTTTCGAGAGCACCTTCGGGATTTAATTCGGTTATTTTAAAATCATCTGCCGTAAAGCGAACTCCGGCATAAATATTCGGAAAAATTTCGCGCAAAAAAGTAGCCCGCACACGGGGATAGTTTACTCCGTAAAGTTCTTCTAAATCTACAGGGTTTTTGTTTCCAATACCAAAATAGTAATAATTGTAGCGATACCACCCCAGTTCTCCAAAAATCGTGTATTTTTCTTCGCCCCACCACAGCTGGTAAGATGAGTAGGTTAGGATTTGATCGTTAAGTGTATAGGCACCTCCCAGCTGAATTTGAGAAGGGCGTGAATTGTCTGACTCGCTTTTAAAGCGCCAGGACAAAAAGGCTGCTCCCCCAAATGCCCAGCGTGTTTCGGGTGTGTAGTATATGAGTGGCAAAGGAAAGAAGGTTGTTCTTTTTTTAAGGGAATCTGGTTTTTCTTGCGCTTTTGCCGAAAGGCAAACCAAGAGCACGGCCATAAGAAAAAACCAAAACTTTTTCACGTTGCTAATTAACGATTTGTAGTGCTTTTTGGTTCTTGAAAATGAAATAAACATCAATTTTTTCCCGAAAGGGCATAATAACTGCTCTAGTTTCGGCAGAAACCTTAAATTTCGCAAATGGGATTATTAATAACGTTTTTCTTACTTTCTATTGTGTTTTCATTTCTCTGCTCAATTTGGGAGGCAGTTTTATTGAGCATTACACCTTCTTTTATAAAGAGTAAACAGCAAGACAATCCTGGGTTGGGTGATTTGCTAGCAAAGCTAAAAAACGACATTGATACACCGCTTTCGGCTGTATTAACGCTTAACACCATTGCTCATACTGTAGGCGCGATAGGGGTGGGGGCGCAAGCCGCAGCGATTTTCGGAACTAAATCTGCCAGTATTTTCGGGTTTGAATTTGGTTATGAATCTATTATTGCCGCGGCCATGACTCTGGCTATCTTGCTGCTTTCTGAAATTATTCCCAAGACTTTAGGTGCCAATAACTGGAAGGAACTTGCAAACTTCACTGCAAGGTCGCTTGTGGTACTCACATTTGTGCTAAAACCTTTTGTATGGATTGCCAAACTGATCACAAAGTCGCTGAATAGAGGAGATAAGAAGAGTGTTTTTAGCCGACGCGATTTTGCGGCAATGACCGATGTAGTAGGTGAAAGTGGCCAAATAGGTCAAGCAGATCACACTTTGATAAAAAATGTGCTTGGCTTTGATGAGCTTACAGCTAAAGATGTAATGACACCACGTATCGTTATGGTGATGGCCAATGAAAATCAATCGATTTCGGAGTATTTTGAGCAAAAAAAGTTTTTACAATTTTCGAGAATACCCGTTTATAGCGGCTCCAAGGATACGGTAACCGGAACAATTCTTAAAGATGATTTGCTGCTGGCTGTAATAGAAGGTAAAGGTGATGAATCGCTAAAATCTATAAAGCGGGAAATAACCATAGTACCCGAAAATTTTTCACTACGGAAAGTTTTTGAAGAAATGAACGAACGCCGGGTTCACATAGCAGTCGCGGTTGACGATTATGGAGGTTTGAGTGGTTTGATTTCTATGGAAGACGTGTTTGAGACGCTATTTGGAAGAGAAATAATGGATGAGACAGATTCCATTGGCGACTTGCAAGCGTACGCGCGTAAAAAATGGGAGGAGCGCGCGAAGAACTTGGGGTTAATTGAATAAGAAATGCTACTTCATCTCTGCTTTGGGATGCTTAATAAGATATAGATATATGTTGAGCAGTTTCTCGGGGCTTACGCCGCAATAGTAAAGCGAGAAAACGATAAAATTGGCCCAATTTACCCTCAAGTATGAGTTTTGTTCATATTTTCGGGTAGAAACCTGCACATCATCTTGGATGAGGGTAAACTCTGACAGTTTTTTGCCTCTTCTGATAATATCGTAATCTTCCATCACAACGTGCGATTCGTCATAGCCGCCGAGCTTGTCAAACAACGATTTCTGAATAAAAAGGGATTGATCGCCGCCGCGA
Source organism: Cryomorpha ignava (assembly GCF_010686655.1). Taxonomy (GTDB): domain Bacteria; phylum Bacteroidota; class Bacteroidia; order Flavobacteriales_D; family Cryomorphaceae; genus Cryomorpha; species Cryomorpha ignava. The sequence goes on from NZ_JAAGVY010000002.1 coordinate 172,400, forward strand.
AACATCATAATGGGAAAGCGTGTACAATACGAATTGAATTTTAGCATTCCCTTATTCTTATCAAATTTAAACCTGAAACAGCCAAACCGCGCGCCGTTTTTAACAGCGGTTACAATTTGTTCGGCAAAATCGGTGGGAGGCAAAGTATCGGCATGCACGAAATACAGGATATCGGCTTTAGCAATATCCGCGCCTATATTAAGCTGAGCCGGGCGAGACGGCTTTTTTAAATTGACAACTTTTGCTCCGGCATGTTGCGCGTTAGCAATAGTATTATCTGTACTTCCTCCATCTGCGATAATGATTTCAATAGGTGCGGAGCAAGATTCCAGTCGTTCAATCAATTGTATAATATGGCCTTCCTCATTAAGAGTGGGAATAATTATAGATATTGCGGGAACATTTGAGCTTTTGATAGCTTGTATAATTGATTAAAAACTACTCTTCAAAATGGAGCGTATATCCATTACGAAATCAAATTAAAACTAGATTTATGAAAAACATACTAATAGCCTTATTGTTCACATTTGCAGCAGTAAGCTGCTCACAGGCTAGCCAAACAGGTGACACAAATAACGCAAAAGCATCTGTGAAATCAGAAAAAATGATGGACTCAAATTCTCAAACCGCTTTATCAAACCCGGTAGATCACAGTGCATGGGATGCTTTACTAAAAAAACATGTAAATGATAAAGGGCTGGTAAATTATAAGGCTATGATGAAGGATAGTGTGGCCTTGAACAAGTATTTGGATATGTTGAGTGTAAACGTGCCCGATGAAGATGTGTGGACAGACGCGGGGCAACTGGCCTACTGGATAAACGCTTATAATGCCTTTACGGTAAAATTAATTTTGAATAACTACCCCGTAAAATCTATTAAAGATATTGCCGGCGGCATTCCGTTTGTAAATACGCCTTGGGATGTGAAGTTCATTAAAATAGGAGATGAAACCTACGATTTGAATAATATTGAGCACGGAATAATCAGGAAGCAATTTGATGAAGAGCGAATTCACTTTGCAGTAGTTTGTGCCGCTATGTCTTGTCCGCGTTTGCGAAACGAAGCGTACACTGCAGAAAAGCTTAATGCACAACTTGACGATCAAGCCAGAACATTTTTTAACGACGAGAGCCAGAACAAAATTTCGAAAGATCAAGCCAGTATATCGCCTATTTTAAAATGGTACGGTGGCGATTTTAAAGATAAGGCTCCCAGCTTGCGCGAATATGTAAATCAGTACAGCAAAGTGCAGATAAACCAAGGTGTTGATGTTGGCTTTACAGACTACGATTGGGCACTTAACGAACAGAAATAATTCCAGATGCAATTCCGGAAAAGGAATAAATAAAAGGTCCGAAGAATGAATTTTCTTCGGACTTTATTTTATCTGTTGATTATTAATAGCTTAAAACTGGTGTTGGCCTTATATTATTTTTTTGAGCCTGCACAGTTTGCGGTGCTACTTTTTGGGTAGAGATTGCTTTATCAATAATGGGCTTCCATTTGTCTACAAGCTGCAATTCGCCTACCAATTGAAAAGTTTAACTTCTGCCGCCAGAATAAAACACAGGGCAACCGCTATGGGACTTCGAAACCGAACAAAAATATCTTTCATGACAATTGCGGGTTTAGCGTTTCAGCTGGCGAAACATTCAAGACTTTCTGCGACGGCGGTATGGAAATAAAATAAGCAATAACAATTGATGTGGCGATTGCTGAAAACAAAAATGCAGCAGTGGAGCCGTATTGAAACCAAATAAACCCGGTAAGGCTGCTGGCTACCATGGCACTGATGCTTTGCAAGGCCGTGTAAGTACCTACTGCCGTGGCTGTTTCGTTGCTTTTGCAAATGTTGGTAATCCATGCTTTTGAAATACCTTCCGTGGCAGCACCGTATATTCCGTAAAGGACAAATAGGACGATATAAACCACGAAATGATCATTTAGCGCAAAGCCGAAATAGACGATCGCAAAAAGGCAAAGTCCGAATACAAATGTGTTTTTCAGTCCCATCCTGTCGGCCAAAATGCCCAGCGGATACGCGCATAACGCATAAATGAAATTGTAAAAGATATAGATGCCAATTACGGCGGTATCGGTCATTCCCGATTGCTTTAATTGCAATAACAGAAACACGTCAGAGCTGTTTACCAATGCAAAAGCAAGCAATCCCACAAGCAGTTTTCGGTAATGGCTGTCGCTTGTTTTCCAATAATTGAGAAACGAGAAAAAGCCCTTTTTGTCAACCTGTTTCGGTGGGGTGTTTTTATCTTTTTTTAGTAAGAAAGTTGCACCGACGGCAATCATGCCAGGCAAGAAGGCGATGATAAACAGGTGGAAGTAATCATTTGGAAAATAGTAGAGATAGACCAATGCCAATGCAGGGCCAAACACCGCACCGAGCGTATCCATTGAGCGGTGAAAACCAAAAATACGCGCTTTGTTTGCGGGCGTGGCTTCCGCCGAAAGGATGGCATCGCGGGCTCCTGTAAGTATTCCTTTTCCAAGGCGGTCTATGGTACGCGAAAAGAAAATCCAAACAGGAAAAACGAATAATGCCAGCATGGGTTTTGAGATGGCGCTTAGTGCGTAGCCCATTTGCACAAAAGGGGTGCGCTTTCCCGAAATGTCCGACCGTTGTCCGAAGTACCCCTTGCTTAAGCCGGCCGTGGCTTCTGCAAATCCTTCCAAAATTCCAATCAGAAAGATTGAAAACCCGATTTGCTTTAGGTATAAGGGCATGATGGGGTACAGCATTTCGCTGGCCATATCGGTAAAAAGGCTTACCAAAGATAATATCCAAACAGCGCGGCTTATCTGTTTCATGCTTGTGTCAATTTTCCATTTCGTTTGTTATGCCACACGAGCTATATCGGTCAGTCCAAATTGGCTGGTGTTTAGTATTCTAGCCCGTTCGTCAAATTGGGGCGACAATATTTCTACCAAACTGTCGGTTTCCAATCCTTTTTTGATGTCAATTCGAACTGCGGTAAATTGGGAGAGAGAATTTCGGCGAAATTTAAACGCCTACTATCTCTGTATTATGGTAACTGGTAAGACTTTATGGGAACAGTTTTATTATCGATCAGTTGCTAAATAATTGGTGCTTTTTTGAACAATCTTTACAGAAATATACCACAAGAGCATAATAAAAAAGGCAACAATCCAGAACTGATTGTTTTCTAAAATAGGGAGATCGTTTACCAAATTTCCAATAATCTCAAAAATCAAAATCACCATAAATAAATAGAGCAAGCCTGACTTTTCTTGTCTTATAATTTTTTTCCAGCTAAAGGTATTTTGGGGCTTTACCCACAATTTAAAAGTTGGAACAAATACAGGCGTATGTGCAGCATATTCTAAGTAAGAGTCCTTGTATTTAGAAATTAGATATGATTCTTCTGCGTACATAATACGCTCGTAATAAAGCCAGTAAAAGAAAACGAAAGCAATAATAAACCAAAAATTTTCTGTGAAACAGGCAATACCCAACCACATAAAGAAGTTGCCGACATAGAGTGGATGCCTGCATAAAGCATACAAGCCTGTAGTATTTATAGAGTCGGCTATTTGTCCATCGGTGGTATTTCTGCCCGAAGTATTGTCGCCGGAATATCCTACAGCTACAGAACGAATTATAAGACCAAATAAGCCAATAGCCAAAAACAGGAATGCTGAATATGAATGCATTGACGCACTTGGTTCTGTGTTCTGAATTTTGCCAAAAATGAATACTGCGAGACCAACGAGAATAATAATTACCGGAAGATAGCTTCTGTGTTTAAATAAAAAATTTCCTTGGTCTCTAAATTCATCTTGTAATGCCATATTGTATAGATTTTATTTATTCTGGATTGTTAGTCCATTTTATCCTGTAGCCCAGATTCCATTCTACAAAATCGGAGATGTGAAATGAATAGCCACGTAAGGTAATACCTTCATAAAAGGCATCGCTTGCGTGGTATTCCAATTCTATTTTTTTGGCAAATATACATTTCTGTTTGAATTGTAAGGTAAAAGCGATTTCCAACTAATTGAAATGGAGCTATAGTGCTAATTTGGATTTTGATCCCAAATATACCAGGTACTAGTTCAAGGTCATCCTTTCCTGCGGCCACTAAGGCATCGAGTGTAACTTCGTGATTTTTAGATTGATTAAAAATAACACTCTACTCTACAACAATCTTTTGAGTCAAATTGCCAACTTTAAAAATATAAAAACCGGCTCTAATGCTTGAGATATCGATAGTGTTCTTGCTAATATTTCCGGTTTGAACAGTCTGTCCCTGAAGGTTGTAAATTGAATATTGCTTGTTTTTGTAGAATAGGTTATGTGTCACATAAATTAAATTAGTTGCAGGCACAGGGTAAACGAAATTTTGCCTTTCTGAAATCTCATCAATAGAGACAGTATACCCAAAATAAATATCCAGAAAGGCTATACGCTCTTCTGTCCAGTTTGCTATATAGTCAAAACTTTCCTGATCGTAAGGATAGTTTGGAAATACCAATGCCTCTCTCGCATAGATATTATTTGCCTTGAGCAGCTCATACGCTTCACTAAACCTGCCAATTAAGCTATCGGGATGCAAGACTCCCTCACGAAGCTCAAAATATCGAGTGCTCACCTCTGCTGCGTAATTACTTACATCGCTTTCTATAACCCGGCTCATGAACCCATTCTCTAAAATTGAGTCAGTAGCAGTGAGATAAGTTCCATTCCATTTTGTACCAAAACAACCATCAAGATCCCACGGCAAGTAAAAGTATGGGCTTTCGCTGTTTAGTCTGGCGGTATAAATGTTTTTGCCGTAATTATCTGTGGCACGGAGAACATTTAAGAAAATGAAATAATCTAGATAATTATCATAATTAAACTTGATCCAAACATCTTCAAATTCTGAATCAGATGAATTTATAACAAAATCTGTAAAGTCGTACAGATTTTGCCAGTTCGTGGTATCCTGGGCTTTGGGATATTCATATTCATATCCTTCCCAATTGCGGCTCTGGTTATCAAAATCAGGTAGATCCCAGAAGTTATTCGCATCGCCGTGGTAAACTCCTTTGTAAATTTCCCCTTTAATCTCACCATCAAAATGTTCGACTTTTAAAAGCTTTCTATCAATCTGCTCAGACAGCATATAAATTCCATTGTATCGCCCATTTAGAAATAGCTCAACGTATTGTACATTTGCGCCTGATTTGGCATTTGGTTTTTCTTGCAAATAATGGGGTTGATGAATATCGAGCCACAACTGATGTGCATTTTTTGACCGAATGCGAAGAGGCTCGTTGTACATGGCGTCTAGTATCCAGTCGTCGTCATTTCTCATATTTCCGAACTGAACGTCTATACTTATTTCCGTCTCGGCATCTTCCCAAAACTCAATGTCATATGTTTTTTTAGGATAGCTTTGAGAAATTCCGCCTCTACGCTCAATTCCAATGGTGGCAATCAAAATCTGATCTGCATCAGCGTAATAGAACTCGGCAGGGACTTTTGGTTCGTCGGGAATATTGCCAGGGCTTTGAATTTTAATAAGGGGCAACGTCGTAAAAAAGAGGTTGTAATTTACACTACCATTATTCACAATGTACCATCCGGTAAATTCTAGACTTTCCGGAATTTCCACAAAGGTGAACTCGAAATTTAATAAAGTGAGCTCTAATTCGTCAAAACCTGATAGATCGCTGTACTCGTCAAGGTTTTGTCTTTGAATAACAATGATTTTATTATAGGGATCAATTCGAAATCGATGTTCGGGGACATCTATGTTGAGCGATTGAGAAAATCCCGCTGTGGCTAATAGAATAAAGGTAATGAGTAGAGCAATTATTTTCATCGGTTGTTAATTGACTGGCAAAGGATTAAAAGTACAATTTTAAATCTAAATACCCTCTTTTTTTCTCAGTACATATTTGGGTTGAGATGTAATGTGTTAGACCTGGATGGTTAAAATTCGGAATTTATTTTTTTCGAAAAACCATAAAGTCAACCGAAAATTTACCTGCCCCTTTTACCAGTATTACCAAATAAATCATAAGGTAAAGAAAAGCTTTTTCCTGGATGGCGATAGGATCAGTGCGGTGTACAATAAATGCGGCTGAAATCATCGTAATAAGCAAAGGTACAGTGGCTAGTCTGGTTTTTAGGCCTATACCTACAAGAGTGGCACAAATAACTTCTGCAAAAACGGCCAGTACCAGTGAGATCGTCATCCCCATACCAAAAGGGTCTGCAAATTTAATCTCTCCACCATTAATAAGCTTCATTGCTTTTGGCCACCCATGGGTTAGCATCAAACCAGCAGATCCCAAACGGATGATTAATAAAATAAAATTTGAGACGGTTTCTCTGGTTTTTGAAGATGCAGACATAAGTGTGATTTACGTCAGCAAAAATAGAATAACTAAGGAATTAAAAATGTCAATTATTGAATTAAAAATCACGTCCTAATCCTGGTTGTGCTCTACCCAAATAAGTCTTGAAGTTTTGTATCCAAGTTTTTTGGCTTTCGATAAAAAATTGTCTTTAACCTTTCCGGGAATGTCGGTTTTGCGAGAGAGAATCCACAAATAATCCAAATTATCTCCAGCTACGAGCATATGATTGTAATCTTCGTCTACTTCAATTACGTTATAACCGGCATAGAAGGGTCCGAAGAATGATACTTTAAGTGCTCCCCGGTTTTCATCATCTTTAAATTTAGCCTTTCCGTCGGCCTCTTTCCAGTTAAACTCAAATTCGTTGTACCCGCGGTTCACCACCTCAATTTTCCCGTTACTTTTTTTGGAATAAGTAGCGGTAACATTGGTAAGATTTTTTTCAAAGGGATGATCTAAGCGTGCAATTTCATACCATTTTCCCAAGAATTTCTCTTTGTCAAATGGTTTTATTACAGCCAGTTTCTTGGGTAAGGCATTTCCCGATTTAAATAGTAAATATCCGCCGACGGCTAGAAGTGCCGAGCCGATTAAATTTCTTGTGGTTTCGCGTTCCATGGTATAACTGTATTCTTTAAAATGTATAACAAGATAGCGCTACAATAGTTTTGATCTATGCAAATATCAGATAATCAATCAAGTACACTTATTCTTACTTTCTTTTTTTTGAGCCTGCTATTATTGAGTGTCGTCACCATATCTTCGGCTTTTTGATGAGGTACAGCCACGTATGCGCAATCTTGCTTAAGCTCTATTTCGCCCAGCTCGCCTTTTTCCAGTTTTCCTTCTTTAAAAAACAATCCGGCGATATCGCCTTTAGAAATTTTGTCTTTTCTGCCGCCGGTTATAAAAAGTGTTTCCCATAAAGTATCGGCTGGCGCTTCCGCGAATGGGATCTCAAAAGTTTCAGCATTTGCAATAAACTCGGGAAGCGATCTCTTCTCAGATTTTAAAATATAGGCAGTTCCTTCGCTATGCATTCGTGCCGTGCGTCCATTTCGGTGGGTAAATTCGTCTGCCTTTGGCGGCAATTCAAAATGAATTATAAAATCAAGTTCAGGCACGTCTATTCCGCGCGCTGCGAGGTCTGTCGCCAAAAGCAATCTATGCGTGCCATTCCGAAATTTGATTAAAGCGTGCTCTCTTTCTTTTTGCTCCAGACTTCCGTGAAAAGTGGCGTGGCGTATTTCGGCTTCGGCCAGAAAATCGCTTACTTCCTGAATGGAATCTTTAAAATTGCAAAAGATGATTCCATTTCCTGTTCCCAGATATTTCAAGAGGTTCACAAGGCCCTCAAGTTTATCGTCGCCCGGTGATTCAATAACTCTAAGCGTCAGTTTGCTTTCTGCTTCTTCCGGAAAGTGCAGATATTGCGGAGTAGTTATTTCCAGAAAATCAGGAATAGCTGTTTTTTCAGTCGCGGAAGTCAGAATTTTCTTTTTGAGGTTTGGCAGCGCGGCCATTATTTCGCGGAGCTCTTTTTCAAATCCCACTTCCAGCGATTTGTCAAACTCATCTAGAATCAGGATTTCAATACTTGCGGCATCTATAGCATCTCTGCGCAAATGGTCGGCGAGCCTTCCCGGGGTGGCAATGAGAATAGCGGGCGGGTGGCTCAGCTCAATTTTATCTTTGGCCCCTGATCTTCCGCCATATACAGCATTGGCTTTAAAGCCCGTTCCCATATCGCGCACTACCTGCTCAATTTGAAGCGCCAGTTCGCGCGAAGGAACGATAATAACGACCTGAACCTTATCCAGATCCGGATTTAGCATTTCTAAAACCGGCAGCAGAAAAGCCACAGTCTTGCCCGTTCCTGTAGGAGAAATAATCACTGTATCTTTAGAATCGGCAATTACGGCTTGCGCAGCGTGCTGCATTTCATTTAGCGCGCTGATTCCCAATTTTTCAAGAATCTCCTGCTGGTTTTTGATGTTTGACATAGTGCAAAAGTAGGATAAAGAATAGAATGGCTTCTGTTTACTTTGCCTGTGTTTCGGACAATTTTAGCGAAAGGATTCTTCTTTTATAAGATTACCCTTCTACTAGAAGATTACCCATCTACTAGAAGATTACCCATCTACGTCGCAAATTTTGTACTTTAACCGCAAAGTGCGCGAAGGTTCTACGCAAAGCACTTAAAGAGAACATATCTTTTTTTAGAATGAAGCATCTTTCCTGTCATGAATCCACTTAAATAGAGCAAATTACCCAATCAACCAATCTTTCACTAAAACGCGCTACATTATTTCAATTAACATTACCTTTGTAACTCATTATTAACGCTTTTAAGACCAATCTTTTCCCCATTTTATGTCATACGGAATTAAGGAAGACTACAAACGCTGGTATTCGCCAACTCTGGGAAAAGAAATGGAAATGTTTGTTTACGGACATTTTGGAACCCCAGTAGTTGTTTTTCCAACTACAATGGGCAGGTTTTTTGAGCCACGCGATTTTAAATTAATAGATTCAGCTGCGCATGCCATCAACAATGGAAAAGCCAAGGTTTTTTGCGTTGACAGTATAGACAAACACAGCTGGTACAACAAAAGCGTGCACCCTGCCATACGGGTTAAAAACCATATCCTTTACGATAAATTTATTGAAGAAGAAGTGGTAGACGCCCTTCGTCACGACTATGGAATACAAAAAGTAGCCCTGGCCGGGGCGAGTTTTGGCGCTTACCACGCCGCAAATTTTGCTTTTAAACATCCCGAAAAGGTGAGCCATCTTTTCTGTATGAGCGGCTCGTATGATATTCGTACTTTCCTAAATGGGTATTACGACAGCAATGTATATTTCAACAATCCTGTAGATTACCTGCCCGGAAGTGAAAACCCCGAATTGAGAAATATGAAAATTATTCTCGGTTATGGTGAGTGGGATATCTGTAAAGATGCTACCTTGCAGCTTTCGGCCATATTAAACCAAAAAGGAATAGACCACTGGCTGGACGAGCGCAAATGGGCCAAGCACGATTGGCCGCTATGGCGCATGATGTTTCCACATTATTTATCAACTTTGTAACTAATTAATTACCACAATAAACCATTTAAAATGAAGAAAATAGGAATTCTCTTCGGACAGGAAAACACCTTCCCCCAAGCTTTTATAGAACGTATTAATGAGAAAAAGATCAATGGAATTATGGCTGAAGCCGTATCTATTGAAAAAGTTGCTCAAGGCGAACCTACCGATTATGCAGTAATTGTAGATCGTATTTCGCAAGACGTTCCTTTTTACAGAGCGTATCTTAAAAATGCAGCTATTGGCGGTGCAGCCGTAATCAACAATCCATTTTGGTGGAGTGCTGACGAAAAGTTTTTTAACAACGCTCTTGCTATGCACGTGGGTGTAGCTGTACCAAAAACGGTTATTTTGCCATCGCATGGTCGTCCTGCCGATACCACTGAAAACTCATTTCGCAATCTTAAATTTCCAATGGATTGGAAAGGGATTTTTGAGTACATCGGATTTCCCGCTTACATGAAACCCCACGCCGGTGGTGGCTGGAAAAGTGTGTATCAGGTAAAAGATGCGCAAGACTTGTTTAATAAGCATTCAGAAACCGATCAGTTGGTAATGATGCTTCAGGAAGAAATAGATTTTAAAGAATATTTCAGATGCTATTGCCTTGGTGGGAATGATGTGCACATTATGCAATACGAGCCGCGCAATCCGCATCACTTACGCTATGTAAAAGACGGACCACCGATGCAGAAAGCCCTTTTAGACAAGGTGCGTCAGGGTGTTATAAAATTAAATAAAGCGCTTGGTTATGATTTTAATACCGTTGAATTTGCAGTGCGCGATGGCATTCCATACGCGATTGATTTCTGCAATCCGGCGCCCGATGCTGATGTGAATTCTGTAGGTGAGGAAAATTTTGAATGGATCGTTGAGCATTCAGCAAATATGGCCATTGAAAGAGCGAAAGCTCAAAAACCGGGTCAGATGAATCTTACTTGGGGTTCGTTTATAAAAAATCAAGTTTCTGCACCGGCAAAAGGTGGCGCTTCCGCGAAAAAGAACGCAAAGTCTACTGCTAAAAAATCAGCTCCGAAAGCTGCCGCAAAACCTGCCGCTAAAAAGGAATCTGCTCCGAAAGCTGGCCCTAAAGCAGCCGCAAAACCTGCTGTTAAAAAGGAGTCTGCCCCAAAGTCAACATCCGCGGAAGCGAAACCCAAAACAGCCAAGCCGGCACCCTCTAAGCCAGGGCCAAAGCCAAAAGGCGTACCCGTAAAACGAAAGATGACCGCAAAAGCTACCGAAGCTCCTAAACGCATGGTAGATAAAGAGATGGGCACGGAAAAGCCAACGAGGGCTGAAGCAATTAAAAAAGCAACTGCCAAAAAACCTGCTACTGCTAAAAAGACTGCAGCTAAAAAAGTAGGTGGAAAAACCGGCGGTGCTAAGAAGACCACAGCTAAGAAACCGGCATCGAAAGAAGCTAAGAATAAGACAGATAAGAAATAAGGCGAAAGCCGATCTTGAATTCTGATGGAATTTACACTGGGAATAGAAGAGGAGTATCAGGTAATAAATCCTGAAACCCGCGAATTGATATCGCACGATCAACAATTGGTGAGTCGCGGAGAGGCGCTTTTGCCCGATAGAGTTAAGGCAGAGCTGCACGAATCTCAGGTAGAAGTTGATACTTCAATTTGTCGCGATATCAGCGAAGCTGAAGACCAGATTAAAATGCTGCGCCGTACCGTGTGCGGAATGGCAGATGAGCTTGGCTTTGCGATAGGTGCTGCCGGAACGCATCCTTTTTCTACCTGGCATACACAGCGCATTACTGCCAATCCGCGGTACGACGAGATTATTACCGAGCTGCAAGATGCCGCAAGGAGCAACCTTATTTTTGGAATGCATGTGCATGTAGGAATTCCCGACAGGCACGTGGCGCTTCAAATGGCCAATGCCATGCGGTATTTTCTGCCTCATTTATATGCTTTGTCGTCAAACTCACCGTTTTGGGAAGGCCGAAATACAGGTTTTAGATCTTTCAGGTCGCGCGTTTTTGACAAGTTTCCGCGCACCGGAATTCCAGATCATTTTGAAACGCTGGCCGAATACGATGGCTATGTAGATTTATTGGTGAAAACCAAGTGTATAGACAGTGCCAAGAAAATATGGTGGGATATTCGCGTGCACCCCATATACCCTACAGTAGAAGTGCGGGTGTGTGATGTAATGCTACGTGCAGATGAAACCATAGCCATTGCTGCTTTGGTGCAGGCATTGGTGGCCAAGCTGCATAAATTGCGCGAGGCAAATCTTAGCTTTAACTCATACCGCCGTATGCTGATTAATGAAAATAAATGGCGCGCCGGTAGATATGGAATTCACGGAAAATTAATAGATTTCGGAAAGGAAACCGAGGTGCCGTGTAAGGATTTGATAATGGAAATGCTTGATTTTGTAGATGATGTGTCCGTGTCGCTTAATTCGCGAAAGCATTTAAGCTACATAGAGCAAATGATTAAAACCGGCACTGGGGCTGATAGGCAGCTAAATGTGTATGAAGAAACGGGAGATTTACTGAAAGTGGTAGATTTTGTAATTGAAGAAACGAAATACGGAATATGATGAAAAGACGGTTGGCGTTGCTCAATTTGTACGATGGATTGCCAAACCAGGGAATGCGTGCTATTCGCGAAATTCTCGATGAGTTTAACAACGAAATAGAATATACAGAATTTGACGTACGCGGAAAACACGAAATTCCGGGTACTGATTTCGATATTTATCTCTCTTCCGGTGGTCCGGGAAATCCGAACGAGGGTGATGGAATCTGGGATAAAAACTGGAATAATCTCATCGACTCGCTTTGGAGTCACAATAGAGCTGCCATTTATCCGCAAGATAAAAAGTACGTTTTCTTTATTTGTCATTCCTTTCAAATGGCTTGTGCCCACTTTGAGCTAGGCGAAATAACGCGCCGGGTAGTTACTTCATTTGGAATATACCCATGTCACAAAACGGCTGCCGGCCGCAAGGACAGCTTGCTTGCAGAATTAAATGATCCGTATTATGTGGTTGATAGTCGCGACTGGCAGTTAATTCAGCCAAAGATGAAAGTGTTTAAAGATCACGGTGCTACGATTCTTTCAATTGAAAAAATACGCACTCATTTGGAGTACGAAAGGGCTATAATGGCTGTTCGCTTTAGCAACGAAATGGTTGGCACACAGTATCATCCAGAGGCCGATCCGGACGGTATGCTTCTCCATTTTTCGAAAGATGAGAATAAAGAAGTTATTTTGAAGAATTACAGTTTGCGAAAATATACCGCCATGATGAAGAGCCTTGAGCAACCCGAGCGAATAGAGCGTACGAGGGCATCTATCATTCCATCATTTTTAAAAGATTCGATTAAAAAATTGAACACCAAGGAAAAAGTACAGTTTTAAGATGATAAAAGAGATTAGAAAGGCCTATAATGATGGCTTTACTCCAGAGAAGTATGCCGATATGAAAGCGTATATCGACAGGGTGTGGAATCATAAAACCAATTTTAGAATTGCCGAAACGCCAATTTTTATTCCGGACAGCTTAAAGCAGCAATTGCTCGAGGCCTGCACCGAAATCAATAAAGTAATTACGCAGACAGATTTTAAGGAACTTACAAAAGATGCCATTAAACACCCGTCTTTACAGGTGCCCAATGAAGACTATCACACCCGTTTTCTTCAAATGGATTTTGGAATTTGCAAAGATGCCAATGGCGAACTTATACCACAGCTCATTGAGGTACAGGGATTTCCGTCACTATACTTTTTTCAGGATTTGCTTTACAATGCGTACTCTAAGTTTTTTGATATTCCCAAGGGCTTAACAGTTCATTTTGATGGGCTCGATTCAAAAGCGTACATCAATCTGCTTCACGAAATCATTGTTGGTGATTTTGATCCGAAAAATGTTGTTTTGCTTGAAATTGAACCCGAAAAACAAGTTACCTCTATAGATTTTTACGGAGCACAACATCATTTAGGTATCAAAGTGCTTTGTATTAGCAATATGAAAAAGCGGGGTAAGAACCTCTTTTATCTTGATGATGCAGGCAAGGAAGTGCCGATAAAGCGAATTTATAATCGGGTAATTTTTGATGAGCTAAATGCCCGCGACGATTTAAAAAGGGAGTTTTATTTTAAAGATGAGGTAGATGTGGAATGGGTAGGGCATCCCAACTGGTTTTTTCGGATAAGCAAATACACAATGCCCCTTTTTAAGAACAAATATGTGCCCGAATGTTTTTATCTCAATGCCCTTAAAGCCTATCCCGACGATCTTGAAAACTATGTACTCAAGCCGTTGTATTCATTTGCCGGCAGCGGCGTGAAACTGAATGTGACCAAAGCCGATCTGGATGCAATAACTGATAAAGAGAATTTTATTCTTCAGAAGAAAGTGACTTATGCACCTGTAATAGATACACCTACCGGGCCGGCTAAATGCGAAATCAGAATGCTAATGCTTTGGGAATCTGAAAAAGCTGAAGTGCGGATTGTGAATAATTTAGTGCGTATCAGCAAAGGTGAGATGGTTGGTGTGAGGTACAATAAAGATAAGGATTGGGTAGGGGGTAGTGTTGCTTTTTTTAGTAGGTAGATTACTTTTGAGAAGGCTTTGATAGAACATTGAAATTTGACCTTGGTAAATGCTCTTTAATCAAAAGCTTGCCGCGCTTTTAGATTTACATCAATTCTTCGTTCCATCTCTGTAGTATTCTCTTTAGAAATTGTATGTGAAATTGTATGTGCAAATTTAGCTTTTAAGATTTTATCGCTTTAAAAATTTGATAATCAAATACCTCTCGCGCCCCGACCCTTCCGTACGGACTCATAAAATCGAAAGGGAGTCCCCCCACGACTTATTCAAAATTTCATGTCTCATCCTTTATCAAATTAGAGTTTGAAAGTGGTGCCGATGCATTGTCGCTGACTGAATAATGTAGAATAATGGCTTCAAGTGAAATGAGCGAGTTTTGAGCATCCCAAAATCTGGCTAATTCCAATTTGCTTTGTATTTCATTTGTACGTAATTTTGTACATATAAATTCAAACCTATGATTACAACTACAATTTCAGATTTCAGAAAGGACATTAAAAAGTATTTAAAGAGAGTAACAGAGAACTTTGAAACGTTAATCATTAACCGCGGAAAAGATTCTGGTGTGGTGGTAATATCTCTCGACGAATATAATTCGTTAATGACTACTCAACATGAGCTCTCATCCGAAAAAAACAAAGCAAGACTTGATTCCGCAATAGCGAAATTCAAAAAGGGTGATTCATTTAGTAAGGACTTAATAGACTAATGAAATACAGTTTCGTTGATGAATCATGGGAAGATTATTTGTATTGGCAAAAAGTCGATAAGAAAGTGGTCAAGCGAATAAATGCTTTGATCAAGGACATTTCAAGACAACCATACGAAGGTATTGGAAAACCCGAACCTCTAAAGCACAACTATCGGGGTTATTGGTCGAGAAGGATCGATGAGGAACATAGGTTAATTTATCAGGTAAACGAAGATGAAATTCACATTATAAAATGCAGATTTCATTATGACTAAATGACAAAGAGTAGGAAGGTGAAGAGCAGGTAATTGTCATGCGGGATTATCGAGGGAAGGAAGTTCCTACAGGAACGGCGATTAGTATTCTTAAAAAAGCTGGATTAAAATGATAACCTATAAACTGATAATAGAAAAGAACAAAGACGGATTTTGGGGGCGAATCGATAAGCTCGACTCTGTGTTTTCTCAAGGAGAATCTGTTAAGATTTGAAAGTCAATATAAAGGAGGCGATTGATCTGTACTACGAAACCACAAACAAAAAAACGCCAAATTATGATTTTGAACTTGTTATAGATATTCAAGAATTTTTTAAAGCTAAAAGCTACATTAATGTCTCAACTCTTGCAGAGCGAATAGGTATGAATGCCAGTTTGCTTAGACAGTATTTAAAAGGGTTAAAATTTCCAAGCATGGCTCAAGTCGGTCGAATAGAAAGCACTATTAGACAAATTGGTGATGAATTAAGTAGAACAGAACTTCAAGCAAGTTAGAATAGCTGATTTAAAAACGAAAAACAGCGATGAGTACATTCGGAATTAAAAAGTCAAATAGTTCCCAAAAATAGAACTCTATTCCCTATCTTTGCGTAGTGAGAGTACTATCGAAGAAAACTTTAAGAGAATTCTGGCTAAAACATGAAGACTGTGAAAATCAGTTATTGGGTTGGTATAAGGAAGTCAAATTATCAAAATACCAATCTTCGGAAGAATTCTTAGCGGCATTTCCCAATGGAAGGGCAATAGGTAGGAGTCGATATATTTTCAACATCAAAGGGAACAAATATCGCTTGGTGGTTAAAGCAAATTTTGATTTAAAAACGATTTGGATAAGATTCATCAGAACTCATAGTGAATATGACGCTATAAATGCATTAGAAATATGAACTGGACAATAATTTCAACTGAAGAAGAATACGAAGCGGCTTTAGAAAGATTAGAGATAATATTCGATTCTAAACCTGTGGATTCAACATTTAAAGAAGCAGAGCTACTTACAATGCTGATAGAGAACTATGAATTAGAAACAGAGCTTGCATTTCCAGACCCAGATCCTATTGAAGTGATTAAATTTAAAATGGAGCAAAATAACATGATAAGTAAAGATTTTGCGAAAATAGTTGGTGGTAAAAGCAAAGCTTCAGAAATTCTGAATAAGAAAAGGAGATTGACACTCAAAATGATTAGGCAAATCAATAAACTATTAGGAATCCCAGCCGTAGTGCTAATCGGCGAATACGAATTGGTAAAATGAAATACAGAATGTTGTATAAGCCATAATGCAGACTGAACGGTTGCCATAAGCCTATACTCGCCGCCATCAGCCAGAATCACTACAGCAATAAATGAAATGACCCCCAACAAAGAAAAAGGTAAATTAAGCAAAGATCAAATTGATCAATGTATATCCATTTTAGAAGCATTAAATAACGACACTGATCAAATATTTGATATTCCGATAGAGCAAAGAATTGAACTTCTTACTCAAGCCGGACGACTTTCACGTCCGCAAAAAGATGAATTAAAGAAACGGATAAAAGGTGCCAGAAAGAAAGCTAAACGACAATCTGCTCAAGACGATAAACATTCCCGCAATAAAACCGGAATACGACGTGCCAGAGAAGCGGCTGTATTTATTGCACCAAAAATGCTCACGCTTGATGGTGCGCGAGAAAGGCCTGTTGTAAAATCTGTATCTCCTCGCGAATGTTATGTGTGTAAGGAGATGTTTACAACCTTGCATCACTTTTATGACACCATGTGTTCATCTTGTGCCGACTTTAACTATGCCAAGCGTTTTCAAACAGCCGATCTTACCGGACAGGTTGCTCTGGTTACCGGCTCTCGCCTTAAAATAGGCTATCACATTACCCTGATGCTATTGCGCGCCGGAGCTACTGTAATTGCAACAACCAGATTTCCGGTGGATTCTGCCTTGCGTTATGCCAAAGAACCTGATTTTGAAACATGGGGGCATCGTCTTAAAATTCATGGGTTGGATTTAAGGCATATTCCCAGCGTAGAGATATTTTGCAATTTCATAGAGCAGCAATACGATAGATTGGATGTGCTGATCAATAATGCAGCACAGACGGTTAGGCGTCCTGCCGGTTTCTATCAGCACCTATTGGCAAATGAGGAGCGCGCCTTTTCTGAATTGCCTCCCATGGTAAGAACTGTTTTATCAGATCATGAAGCGTGTCTGCAAGAAATCGAAGCCATCAGCGCACTGGTAGTAGATCAGAACAAGAACTTGCCGGTTAGCTGGCATGGAAAGCAAGTGGGTATTGGTTTAACTGCTTCCGCAAAATTATCTCAAATAGCTTATACCATTGATCAATCGCTGACAACAGAAGAAGTTTTTCCAACTGGTAAAATGGATGCCGACTTGCAACAAGTTGATTTGCGGAAGACGAATAGCTGGCGATTAAAATTAGGAGAGATTCATACCAATGAAATGCTGGAAGTGCAGCTCGTTAATTCGGTGGCTCCATTTGTGCTGTGCAATCGCCTGGTAAACGTGATGAAAAAGGAAAACACAGGAATGAAGCACATCATCAATGTTTCTGCCATGGAAGGCAAATTTCATAAATACCACAAAGAATCGCGCCATCCGCATACCAATATGGCCAAGGCTGCACTAAACATGATGACGCTTACATCTGCTGCAGATTTTGCCAAATATGGAATTTATACCAATGCAGTAGATACAGGATGGGTAACCGATGAAGATCCGATTGAGCTGGCAAAAAGCAAAGAAGAAATTCATGATTTCCAACCGCCTTTAGATATTGTTGACGGCGCCGCCAGAGTGCTGGATCCGCTTTTTGATGGCATTAATTCCGGAAAACATTGGTGTGGGAAATTTTTGAAGGATTATAAGGTTACTGGGTGGTGATGGGTTCGAGATGAAAGATTACCGGCTTCATGGAAATTTGGAGTGATAAGAATTCATCTTGTTTTACTGTTATTTGCAGTTTCCAATAATTGAGAAGTTAAAAACCGTTGTAGAAATATTATGGATTTTATTAAAGTGCTATATTTAGCGGTAGGATTGGGGTTCGGTGAATAATATTTCGGAATTCATCAGGTATTCCCATATGCTAAATAAGCGCAACAGTTGCACTTATCTCCTGATATTGACGGATATAGTTAACTAGTTGCGTTTATTGAATTGTTGCAGCGCATTAAAAAATGAACGATAGAGAGATCAGAAAAACTTGGAGAAAGTTGACAATTCCATTTGTTATTAGACTTATCGTGCTTATGACAGCAATACTTTTTCACCGATTGGGTAGTAAACGACCAGGATCGCAGACGCTTTGGTTATTTGCAGGAGTCCTTGGAGCCGTATTCACACTTTTGCCAGGATTCAAAATGCTTAAATTTCGACAGTACTTAAAGAACAGAGACGAAAATGACTGACAAGAAGGTTATTATCGCCCTGACGCAAGACGAAGCAGTAGTGCTCTACGACTACCTGACTCGTTTCAACAGTCAAGACAATAATGTCCCATTTGATGACCAAGCTGAACAACGAGTATTGTGGGACATTGAGTCCATGCTTGAAAAAGAAATGGTAGCATCCTTAAAGACAAACTATCAAGACATAGTTAAACAAGCTCGCGACAATATTCGTGACAATGAAAAATAATAAAAACACGCACTGCAACACTCTGTATAGTGCATACTCTTCGGGATACGCACCATACAGTATCGTTGTGTGTCAGCTAAAAAACACTCCGACCCAAAACGGCAAATAATCAGTAACTTTACCTTATGAAACCAAGGTTGTATTTTGACACGTCAGTTTTTGGGGGTATTTATGACATAGAATTTGAAAAAGAAACTAAACAGCTCTTTGAAATGGTCGAGCTTGGGGAAATTGTATGCTTGTATTCGGAATTGACAATTGCCGGAACTTGAAAACGCACCAGAAAAAGTTAAAAAGCATTTTCAAAAAGTTCTGACTGCCAACGCGGAAAAAGTTGAATTGACTTCTACCAGCAGAGAACTTGCGAACATGTTTTACAAGCAAAAGTTGTAGGGACGACCAGCCTTGATGACTGTTTACATATTGCTACTGCTACAATAAATAAAGCGGATATTCTCGTAAGTTGGAATTTTAAGCATATCGTGAATTTTTTCAGAATCAGAGGTTACAATTCCATCAACATCAGAGAGGGACATCAACAATTAGACATCAGGTCACCGAAAGAAATTATAAGACATGAAGACGACAACTAAAGATTTTGATACAGTAGCTTTTTTTAGGGTTGAAAAGGAAAGGATTGCCATAGAAATCTCGAATATGACTTTCGAAGAACTCAAAGCATATTTGAAATCCAAAAGCAAGTGGGTGAATAAAAAATAAAAGCCGACCACACAACATTATATAATCGTAATGCAGGGTGAACGTCTAAAGATGAATATCATACAAGGAATGAGCCTTACGGTGAATTGAAAGGATTTGCTTCGAAATCCTGCCCTACGCATCATACACATGCCGCTCTACCACAAAAGATTAATAATTCAAACCGCATGCTCAATTCAAACGATTGTTAGCTTCAGTAAAAGTACCCTTGATTGACGACCTACCCAATTCTCATTATCAGGAAATATAGAATCTGTTGTGCCACCTATAAATATCTTTTTATCAAGCGTTTCGCAAGCCAGCAATCCCATCGACCAATAGCTTAAAATGAGTTTATTGATCCATTAAACATATAAATCAAAGCCTTCTGTCGCTAATTTCACCCTTCATTTGCTAAGGAATAGTAAATTTGTATTCCAAAAAAACGAAGCCCATGAGCAATTCAATACGCAATATAGAACCTAAATCACTGTGGAATCATTTTGCAGATTTAAATGCAGTTCCGCGCCCGAGTAAAAAAGAGGAGCGTGTTAAGGCGTTTATGATGTCGTTTGGAGAAAGTCTGGGTTTACCTACACGCATGGATCCCGTTGGGAATGTAATCATTACCAAACCTGCTAGTGCCGGAATGGAAGACCGTGCGCCCATCGTGATGCAAAGTCACTTAGATATGGTGCACCAAAAGAACAATGCCACCCAATTTGATTTTGATACCGAAGGCATCAAGATGTACATAGATGGAGACTGGGTAAAGGCCGATGGCACAACCCTGGGCGCTGACAATGGAATAGGTGTTGCCACCATTATGGCGATATTGGCCAGCACAGATATTGATCACCCTGCGATGGAAGTCTTGTTTACAATAGATGAAGAAACCGGGATGACCGGCGCTTTGGGCTTGCAAGGTGGTGAGCTGACAGGGAAATACCTTCTGAATCTAGATACCGAAGACGATGATGAATTAAGCATCGGCTGTGCAGGTGGGGTAGATGTTACGGTTACAAAAGCCTACACCGAAATAGATACACCACCAGCCCACACGGCCTATCAACTAACTATGAATGGCCTGAATGGCGGCCATAGTGGGATGGACATAAACAAGGGATTAGGGAATGCCAACAAATTGCTGAACCGCATCTTGTGGGTGGCTGATGCCAAATTTGACATCCATCTCGCCAGTTTTGATGGCGGTGGTTTGCGCAATGCCATTCCACGTGAAGCCACTGCTACGGTGGTTGTGAATGAAAAAGAAGCCACCGATTTTGAAGCTTTTATAAAGAAAACCATTGTCGTTATTCAACAAGAATACCTTGTGATGGAAGCTGGATTGAACCTCGATGTGGTTTCAGCTGACATGCCGGCCAAGGTGATGGACTTGGCAGCCCAAAAGCAAATCCTTTCTGCGCTTTATGCTTGTCCAAATGGCGTTTACCGGATGAGTCCGGATATACCGGATATGGTACAAACTAGTAATAACGTGGCAAGGGTGCTGGTAGGCAATGGTGAAATAAAAGTGCTTTGCTTAACACGCAGTTCGGTAGATTCTGAAAAAGATGATTTGGCTCAAGCCATCACAGCCAACTTTATCAATATGCAAGCCACTGTTGAACTTTCCGGAGATTACCCTGGCTGGACACCCATGCCAGATTCGAGCATTGTTGACTTAATGACAGACCTATATGTAGAAATGTACGATGACCAGCCAAATGTTTTGGCGTGTCATGCAGGTTTGGAATGTGGAATTCTGGGAACCAACTATCCGGAGATGGAAATGATTTCATTCGGGCCGAATATCCGCGGCGCGCATTCACCCGATGAGAAAGTTCAAATAAGTTCGGTACAAAAATTTTGGGAGTTTACGCTTGAAGCTTTGAAGCGTATTCCAAGTGCGAACTAAAGGGCAGATGTAATAAAAATTGAAAGACCTCATTCAAACAATAGATGGAATAGCTAAGTACGGACTGTACCCGGATTTAGAAATTGAGAATAAAGAAATTGACTTAGAATTTAATCTTATAAGACTTTATTCCCTTTCCTTCCAGATTACGAATGAAATCGAAAAAGTGCATGAAAAGTAAGAAGCGATGCTGAAGAAATTTCTCGTCTCGTTCTCCGAAACTGCGCAAGAAACATAGTTTATTGCAACCGTTACCTTCCCAAGCTAATGAAACCGCCAAACAAAAAGTCTGAAATTAAACCTTGGTTGCCTCTACTCGGGGTAATACCCTTTGTATTTATTTTTCTTTGGATGGAAACCGGAAATTTAGGCACTACTGAAATCATTGTTGCTTCAACATGTATATTAGTGGCTTTCGGCGCATTGTTTTTTTTAAACCGGAATTCGCGTAAATGATATACACCGAACAGTTGAGAGAGATTGTGATTGAATCCTTACGATTGGGAGAGTAGGAGCTGCCAGATTGTTGGATATGATTTTTAATGGGAATAACACCAGGAAACATTGGTGAGGCAAGTTTTTGAAGGATTATTTGGTTTCTGGGTGGTGATTGAGAGTTTTTTTTGACCTAATACCCCCTTTTTTTTCATTTAATCGCTAATTTAGCTTTATGGAGATTGAGAAATTCAATAGCTATTTACATAACGAAATGCTCACGTGGTATATTTTAAATTGGCTTTTGTATCTCCTTCATCCTTTTGTTTGTCAAAATTTTTATTAATTGGTAAGCATTAGGAAATTACTCGATAAAAAGAATCTCGAATATAGAATAAGAACCACCCAGAGCTATGCGACATAAATTATTTATAAGTTATTCAAACTGTGATTCAGAAAAAGTGGAACTGATCAATACCATTCTAACGCATAATAAGATCTTCACACCTTTAATAATTGCGAAAAATCGTGAACCACTTATGCCTCTTTCTGAAAAAGTTACTAATGGAATAACATCTGCCGAAGTAGTTATTCCCATCCTGACGAAAAAATCAATTAAAACCCAATGGATTAATCAGGAAATTGGATATGCTAAGGCCAAAGACAAAGAAATAATACCAATTGTTGAAAGTGGCTTAATAGATAAACTAAAAGGGTTTATTCATAAGCAAATAGACCTACCATACAGTTTTATTCCAAACATTAATAAATTTCAGGAGCATAAGGATTTTAGCAATATGTTCAAGATATTGCTCATTGATTTAGAAGCAAAATATTCTGATATAGTCGTTTCAGCTTCTAAGGATGACGTTAAAAAATATTTAGAGAAAGGAAGGCTTATCAAATATGAGGAGGGTAGCAGACATTTTTTAGTTGGTAATACCGTCCACCCTTTTTCAGATGCCGATACTCCAGCCTATGTTCAGAAACTATTAAAGAGGAAACATGATGATGCTTTAAAAATTGAAAAGAGCCAGTATGATAACTATGAAAAGGGTAGAAGAGTTTTATTTAAAAAAGTATAAAAGTATTTTTTAAGGAGCGCTAAAAATTTAAATCGAGCCTATCTAACCGTGCTGCGCTTTTTAGCAAAACGTTAGAATGTATTTGAAAAGTGACATCAAAACACAAGTTATTAGCTGCTTATGATTATTTTGATTCCGATCATATATTATATGGCAGCTGAAGAATATGGTAAAAACACAGCTTTCATAGCAACCGCTGGAATCGTATTCGTAGGGTCAAGTGCATTGATAACTAGTCGATTGTTGGATAGATATTCTAAAATAGAACGAAAGGATAATAGGAAAATGATACTTTTAGTTTTTTTGTTCTTGGTAATAGCTTTATTGTCCACCCTTATTTTTGACCTACGGGGCTTGGTAATTTGTCTGTGGCTGCCTATGTCGATGTTTTTAATTCGTATACTTTTTGGTAATGATAAAACATAATTACTTCTATAAAATGGGAATTTAGTCCTTCCGTAAACCATGTCAATATTGTCGTTTTTCGTTGGTTTTTATTTCTTTATACGCAGGTTAGGGTTCGACTTTTTTTGAGACGGCTATTAATATTTTCTTTTAAATGCTATATTTATCGGAAGAACAGGGAATTGATGATTGAAGATCGAGAAATTCAACACGTAATCCTACATACGAAAGGAGACTTGCCAACGTCTTTTGCCCTGCTATACAAGCGGATAAAGATAAAAATAGTGATGTTCCAGTTTTTTGGCAACTAACCGAAAAAACAACCGAACTAAAAGAGAAACAGATGAAATTAGAAAAGATACTAGATAAACTTGGGTCATTAGAGAAGAATTCTTTTATAAAAATAATTGATCACATCATTTCCAAAAACCCTAAGAATTCAAAGGAAATTGAGAAAATCTTAAGTTCGTCAGATAAAGGATTGAAATCTGTTGACAGCCTTAATATTTCTAATATTTTCACGTTGATTTCAACAGAATTTACAGAACATTTAAAATGTGAATTCCAAGAGGCCAACTCGCAATTGGACATATTAATTGACATTATAATTCGAGACGGAAATTGCTTGATGAGACAAGATTGGTTTTCAAGATTGTATGATACAGAAATCAAGAATCTAAAAGGAAAGATCAAAACTTTGACCGCAGAATTAGAAAATGAAAAATCAGAACTAAGTGAATCCAAAAAACGGGATTACCGAGTATATAAGGCTTGCTTATCTACCGCCTATACGAACGATATTACTAATAATCGTGATGCCAAAATTACTTCTGATGAGTTGTCGATTATATTAACCTTATCAAAACAACTTGGACTTTCCCAAGAGGATATCAAATTGATTAACTATTCTATTTTACCAATCAAAAAAACTGATATTCAAGATGTAATAAACAACTTAAAGAATATCGGAGTCGTATTTTACTCGAAAAAGGAAAATACAATCTACGTCGCTGATGAAATGGTAAGACTTCTAAGAAAAGTCAGACAAAAAGAAGTGGCCGAAAAATTTTATAGGCGAACATTGAAATTATTGAGAGAACCAATAATTAATCAAATATCCAAAGAACATAACATTGACAGAAAATTAAATGCTTCTCAAAAAATAGAGGAGATAATTAAGCAGGGCATCTCGTTCACAGATTTACTCAAAGATGAAATATACAAGGAAGGAACAAATCTAACCGAAAAGAAAAAAAATCTAAATGAGCTATGTGAGAAAGGTTTAAATATTCCGAATCTGAAAGGCAGCACTATTGAAGACAAAATCAAAAGTTTAATTGACCATTTTGAAAACGTCGAAAAGGACGAAAAGGTTGGAATATCTATTGATGGATTTGATAAAATGCTCGCGGAACTCAATCAATCACTTCCAAAACTCAATAAGGAACTCAAGGAACAATTTGAGTTGCAAGATGAATATGTGCTAAGTGCAGATTATCTCCTTGACTATAACATAAAGCCTAGAGATATTTTAGATTTAATTGCCAAGCCAGATTTATCTAAATTCACGAAAGACAATGGTATTAAACAGCGTGGAGATGATATCTTAAATATTCTTGATCATTACAAGGATGTTGAAAATCTTTATTTGGAAAACTATGCCAACGTTGGGTATCGCAACTTAAACTTGCTGAAAGAAAATGGAATTTCGGTTAAGGAAAGTGAGTTAGGTTTGAAGTTTGAAGAGCTTACCAAAGTCATTTTCAAAGGCTTAGGTTTTGATGTAGATGAAAAGCTTAAAAATGAGTTAAACACAAGCAAGGATATGATCGATATCCTGTTGAACTTGGGGAATAATGAAGTCATAATCATAGAGTGTAAAACAAGCAAAGAAAGGGGATACAATAAGTTTAGTTCGGTATCAAGACAATTAAAATCATACCAGAAATTGGCACTTAAAAATGATTTAAGAATAGTCAAGATACTACTTGTTTCACCTGAATTTAGTGATGATTTTGTTTATGATTGTGAAATGGATACTGAAATGAATTTGTCTCTCTTGACAGCGGCAACGCTTTCTAAAATATTTGAGGCATTTAAGGCTTCTAAATATCAGGAATTCCCACACGTTTTATTTCGAGATATTGTAATAAATGAAGAGCGGATTATTAAGGCATTGTCGAAATAAAAGCCGTTGCCAAAACTCTGCATAGTGCGTACCCGCTCCGCCGCATTTTCCTTTAATCCGCCCCCCAAAAAGGGCCGTCGTCTACATCCACTTCTTCTAAAAGCACTACCTTACAGTCCCAAACATCCATCTATTGAAACTAACAGAACTAAGACAAAGACCCGATCTGAAAGCTAACGACAAGCTGGAAAGCGCCTATATCCAGTTTGGCAAACTCATCAGTGAGCTTAATGCTAAGGAGATACCAAATGAAGTGGCTCTCGCGATCAACAAAGAAATTGAAGACCTAAACACCACCACAGACTCGGGTAAGGATTTGAGAAACCACATTCGGCAGAATCAAACACGGATCATCAAACTACTCGAAAAAGAAGTAAAACTTGTCACCAGGAATCACCACCGCAACACGTGGTTGGCCATTGGTATGGCAGCCTTTGGCATTCCACTTGGAGTGGCTTTTGGCGCAAGCCTTGGCAATATGGCTTTTATCGGAATAGGATTGCCCATTGGCCTGGCAATCGGAGTGGCGGTGGGAACAAAATTAGATAACAAAGCTGCAGAAGAAGGACGACAACTTGATTTGGAATTGAAGTATTGAGGGGGAGTTGGGTTTTGTCGATTTTGTTTGAGTCTTTATGTTTCTAAATTCATCTTTGCTATCAACCTATAAAATCCCATGCACGCATTCCGGAAGGAGTTGGGTTACCTCCGCCTTAATTTTCTTATACTTGTTAAAACGAAACAGTTGAGCAGATGGGTTTGATATCTACTATTTTAAGTCCGTATGAGTAATAAGTTTAAATAGTTGCTCTTATTGAATTATTACCAGCAATTGAAGAAAAAACAGAAATAAATTCGAGAAATGAATAAAAAGCCAGGGCCTGAGGTATAGAGTGTATAACCTGTGGGATCCACACCATACAGTTGCATAATCTACCAGAATTTGATAAGTCACCAGCAATACGTATATTTGAATAAATATTTACGTATGAATACCAAGCTGACATTATCTTTGAAAAAATCCGTTATTGAAAGAGCTAAACAATATGCGCGAAAAAACAATCAAAGTCTCTCTCAAGTTATTGAATCGTATTTAGACAAAATCACTTCTAACAACGCAGAATACGGTGATAAGGAGCTTGATTCAATTCGTGGCATAATTACTTTGCCAAAAGATTTTGACCCAAAAAAGGAAATGAACAAAATCAGAATCCAAAAACATGGCTGAGAATAATCTATTTATAGATACGAATGTGATTATTGATTTACTTGCGGATAGGCTGCCGTTTTCGAATGCGGCTTTTGAAATATTTCATAAATCAAACAGGTCGAGGTGGAATCTTTATACTTCTTCAAATTCAATAATAACTTCTTTTTACATAATTGAAAAAAACGTGAATTCTAAACTTGCTAATAAGGCAATTCGAACGATTCTCAATAGAGTTACAGTGCAAGATCTAAATAAGTTAGATTTGCTTAATGCTTTAAATTCGAGTACTGCCGATCTTGAAGATGCGGCTCAAATTGGATGTGCTAAAAAAATCGGAAAAATAAATTTCATTGTCACAAGGGACAGAAAAGGGTTTGAGAGATCTCAAATTGAAATTATTTCTCCTGACGAATTAGTGAATACCCAATAATCCGATTCCGATAGATAACACGCTACGATGGTGCCAGATAGGCTGTTGCTAAATCTGTAACATCACGATAATAGTTTATCAAGCTACAATGACTCAATTAATATTCGAAAAATTAAAGTAAAACAACTGGTAATATTTTGGATAGTCCATAACCACCGGGATACGTACGATACATTTGCCGTTAGCATTCCCAATCAAAAGCGTATGAAGTGACCTGACTGTAAACGCATGGAAAATCGGAGTCATTCATGCTTCATTCAAGGAAAGTGAATAATTTGATGCTCTGTCGGGGTATGACGAATCGTTTAAATTAATTCAAGTATTGCCAGCACGCATCACGGCATGTGGCCCATATCTGCTCCGGCTAAGCATGGCTTCCCAAAATGACTTGCTATGCCTTTTAAGAATACAAGTACATCCATAATTTACCATTCCTAGATTGGGATAGCCAGGATATTCAAACTACCTTTCTACCATGTTGAAGAAATTATTGATAGCCTTTTCCCTCCTTCTTCACTTTGGAGTATACGCTCAACTCGCTGATGGCAGCACGGCACCCGATTTCACCCTCACGGATTATAATGGAATAGAGCATAATTTATATTCATACCTGGATGCAGATATAACCGTTATTGTTGAGATATTCGCAGCGCATTGTCCTAATTGCTGGGCATATCACCAAACACACACCCTGAAAAACCTATACAATACATACGGACCAGATGGCACAAATGAAGTGATGGTACTGACCTTGGAACACGACCAATGGAACGGTCACGACGCCTTCATCGGAGTAGGTCCGGCATGGGTAACCCAAGGAAATTGGTTAGAAGGAACACCCTTCCCGATCTTTAATGTGGAAGATCCAGACCGCGGTGTATTTGATGATTACAATGTGGTAGGCTACCCGGTTGTCTATAAAATTTGTCCCAATAAAATTGTCGAAAGGATTTCTACTTCCGCAACAACTCAACAGATCTACGAAAAAGTACAAGCTTGCCAGTTAGCGCTTTCCATCAACGAAATCACCGACTTGGGAGATGTTTATTACGATGCTAAGACTGGAAATCTGAACATATCCGCTTACGAAAAAGTGAGATCCATTCGCGTGATGACTGTCACGGGGCAAATAGTGCGAACAACCATAGCCATGGTTTCAAATGAGATTCACCTTGGCTATCTCCAATCGGGAATTTACCTCTTTGAAATCCGTACCGACAACACGACGCTAGTTCGCAAATTCTATTTGGATTAAAATCTTCCTTTTCCCATTACTAAAATTGATACCTCGCATAAAGTCAATGCCTCGCGGCTATGCCCGAAATCGGATCACAAAATCCGCACAAACCTCAAAAATAATGACTATTACTGTAGCATGTGGAATAACCCCATTCATGAAATAAGCGCAATTGCACTTATTCAATTCTGTCAAAAGCCCGCGCTTAGCAAGCATCTTCATAATCTGCAGGTTGACTGTTATGTGAACCTTTTAGGTATCAATTAATAAGTGACGAGGTAAATAATATCAGTTTATTAAATTGATAAACTATGTTTTGTATATTTGTATTATTTCAAAGGGATATATGAAATTAAAGCACCTTCCATCAGATAATGAATTGGACGCCGCAATTTCTGAAGTATCAAAAGAAGATTTCAATAGAATAAAGAGGGATAAGAATTTTTCCTTTGACTGGCAATTTGAAGAAACAAATGATGTTTATAAAATGCAGCTTGTTTCTGAAAAGACAGAAATACTAGGATTGATGTCATTGATTGATCGGAAGGATGAATACAGAATTCATATAAATTTATTAGAAACAAATGAGCGGCAGCGAGGTAAGAATAATGGGATTGATAATATAGCTGCATGCCTTATCGCATTTGCGGCAGAAATCGCAATAAAAAGAGGCTATTATGGATTTGTTTCTTTAACACCTAAAACAAAATTGATTGATCATTACCAAGATAAATATGGCTTTCGTCAATACGGTCGCTATTTGGGCATAGATGGAGTTACATCACAAAATCTAGTAGAAAAACATTTGAAAGATGAGTAAGTATAAAGAACCTACATACGAAGATTTAAGGAAGAAATATACGGATGAAGAAATTGCAGAAAGCTTTGTCTTTAGAAGCACCATGACCGTTGATGAACAAGCTGTAGCTGATAAAGAATTTAGAAAACACAGGTTTGAGCTATTAAAGAATATGTCAGATGAACAGGTGCTGCATGGAGAACTATTAAGGACGAAATACTTGATGAAAGACTATTTTAATCAAAATTTCTTCATTGATGAATATTCCTTTTCTAATCAACTAAGAAAGTATATAAGTTTGCTAAACCGAAATATGGCAAACTTTGCTTCAGATATAGATATTCATAAAACAAAGCTTAGTAGAATACTTAATGATAGAGAAAATCCGAATATCGACTTGATGTATAGACTAGAACAGCACAGTGGGAAAATGATACCGGCTACTTATTGGTATAAGCTGCATTCAAGGAAATTAGAAGAAGAAATAAAGAGAAATGATGAGAAGAGGATGGATGAATATAAAAAGGTTAAAAACGAACTGAAATTCAAAATTTCCGCAAAGTAGAAAAGAAAATTCGGAGAACTTTTTTAGTATGCCCGTACTTCCCTGATAATTTCGCAAGGGCTGAAGGCATGGCAAATCAAAATATTTAGAGGATGAGTGCCATAACTTTGTCGTTGCAACAATTGAACTAAAAAATAATGGAAAACATTTCAAATAGAGCTTTAATAAGTCGCATCTACAGTACAGCCGACCAAAACCTGGAGGACGCTGACTTTGAAGCTGAAAGTTGGTCGCAGTGGTATTCCGCTGTTCAAGAACTACCTGTGCCTGAAAAGATGGTTTACGTGATCGTGAAATTAAATCAGGCGGTAACACATGGTGGTTTTACGGAATTTTACGAAACCTCACTAGGGGTTTTTGCTCCCGAAATTATTCATGCCCTCAATGAAATTAAGGCGGTAGCAACTGCCGAAATTGTTTCGAGCACTTTGCTGGTTGTAAATCCCACAGGACTTCTGGATGAAGATTACAAAGCGTTTGTTTTTAATCTTAAGCTTTCTGAACAACAAAAGGCGCAACTTTACACGCAAGATATTCGGTATGACCAACTGCACGGACATGAGAATTTAGAGGATCTACTCGGTGCGTATTTACAGGATATAGTTAAATGAAAGTACTTGTCAGATTACTTAGTTATTTCGGATTAATCATCCTATTGACCCAGTGCGCTGCTTTTGGAAGCAAAACATTGTATAAGACTGACCGACCAATTACATTTGAACCCTCAAGAATTGGTGTCAGTCAACTTTTAAGAGAGGATATATTAAATCAGATAGTTGGTTCCACCGGGAAATATTATGGATGGGCAGTTGGCGGGTTTTTAAAAGAAAAGCATATTGCACGTGTTGAAGTCACCATTCCGCAATTTGACGACTTTTTGAATGTGGACAAAGGTGTGATTATAGAATTATGTGAAAGAGATTCTTTAGATGGAATACTGGTTGGCAGATTGAGGTATATATTTGTTGATTACTACACCTTATTTATTCCCATGGGTCAAAGTCAGGATACCGAGGTGGAATTGCAGTATTATGACTCAAAGGGTGAACTGATTATTCATACCAGGCATAATACACAGAATGGCAATACTTATGGAAACATGCCAAGTCCTGATTTAACTGTGAGAGATGGAGCCATTGGGGCACTCAAAAAGATGTTTAAAGAAATGGAGGTTAAATAAATGTGCTGGAATAGTTCATTTTTTAATCTCTCTAACTGAAACAGTTGCTACCCGTCTCAAAACAACCACTCAAAACTCCAAATTTTCAGAATCCATCATATCCACCGCCCGTTTCATTTTCTTTTGAATGACTTTAAAGTGATGTTTGTCCTCTTCAGTTACAAAAGTAATGGCGTCGCCGGGGTTTTCTGTTGGACTGTGCCTAAATCATAAGGCCTTAAATTTCAAAATCGCCCGTATAAGCATCCCTTTATTTGTTTGCGATTAACTACATTATGTGTAGCTTTGTGCAAACTAATTAATGAGCTTACAAAAAACATATAACTCCATTGAAAACTATTTGCGCAAAGTACAATCGAAGGGTCGATACACTTTGACATTAAATGAATTAACGAGCAAATTCGACTCTTCTGAAAAGGCAATTCTCCAGAACACCTTTCGGCTAAAGTCCAAAAACTTGCTTGCTCAGGTGAGAAAAGAATTCTATGTAATTCTGCCTCCTCAATATTTAGAAAGAGGTATGATTCCGCCAACCCTGTTTATCGGAGATCTCATGGAGTTTTTGCAGCGAGAGTATTACATAGGATTGTTGTCTGCCGCAGCACTTCATGGTGCAGGGCATCAACAGCCGATGCAGTTTCAGGTAATGATTAATAAACCACCCTTAAGAAGAATCAAAAACAAGAAGCTTGATCTACATTTTTATGTGAAGAGCAAATGGCGATCGGAGGACATCGTTGAAAAGATAACTGAAACCGGATATATCCAGGTATCATCTCCTTCGCTTACTGCATTCGACCTTGTACGTTACCATAAGAAAATCGGTGGTCTCAATCGTGTAATCCCTATACTTGAAGATTTGGTGGAAAACATTAAGCCTGCCGAGCTCGATAGAACTGCTAGAAATCAAAAAGCACCCGACATCCAAAGATTGGGTTACTTACTGGAGCAATTGGGTAGTAAAAATTTGTCATTTATCCTCTATAATAAAATAGAGGAAAAGTCTTTACGCGAAATCCCAATTTCATTGTCACATAAGAATAGAGACGGAGAGTTGAACTCCAAATGGAATGTAATAATCAATACAGAACTCGATTTCTAATGCTGCCAAGGCGATATATAGACGAATGCAAAGAATTTGCACATTGGCTAGAAAATGCCCAAGTGGAACAAGATCTTGTTATTGAAAAAGCGATGATGGAATTGTTCTCCGATCCATTCTTAAAAGAGCGCTTGGCCTTTAGAGGAGGAACTGCCTTGCACAAAATATTCTTAAAACCGCAGGTGAGATATTCCGAAGATATCGACTTAGTCCAGATTAGAGCGAAACCTATTAAAGACACTATTTCTGTTGTAAGAAAACAACTTGATTTCTTAGGTAAACCTGTCGTAAAACAAAAAGCGAATAACAATACTTTGGTTTACCGTTTTGAGTCCGAAATTCCACCTGTTGTAAACTTGAGACTTAAGATTGAGATAAATTGTAGGGAGCACTTTACCGTATTGGGTTACAAAGAGATTGAACATAAAATTGAGAACAGCTGGACAAACGGTTTTTGTAAACTCACGGCATTTGAAGTGGAAGAAATGCTGGGCACAAAATTGCGGGCACTTTATCAACGAAAAAAGGGTCGTGACTTATTTGACTTGTACCATGCCTTGACCAACCTGGACTTGGATACTGGAACATTGATCAAATGCTACCAAGAATACATGGCATTTTCGGTTGACAAACCTCATACGCAAAATCAATTTCTCCGCAATATGGAGGAGAAACTCAAAGACCCAGATTTTGAAGGAGACATCTTTGCCTTATTGAGACCAGGCATTGAATATGATCAAGCAAAAGCATACGAATTGATTAAAACCGAATTGATAGAAAAAATATGACAAGCAATTAGTCATACACACTTGCAAGTCGCACTTATATCTCAATTACAAAAACTTGTAAAAAAGTATACCTCCCGAACGCTATAAAGAAAAACAAAACACGAGAGAACAATACACAATCTACTTACTCCATTAATGTTGCGTATATTGTAATTGCTGCCTCCCATCTCAAAACAACCACTCAAAACTCCAAATTTTCAGAATCAATCATGTCCACCGCCCGTTTCATTTTCTTTTGAATGACTTTAAAGTGATGTTTATCCTCTTCAGTTACAAAAGTAATGGCATCACCTGGGTTTTCGGCTCGGCCTGTTCTTCCTATTCGGTGTATGAAATCTTTGGGAGATCTGGGCAATTCATAATTAATTACATGCGGCAAAAAGGCAATGTCTATTCCACGTGAAAGCAAATCGGTAGAAACCAACACCCGTAATTTTCCATTTACAAATTTGGTTAAAGAATCTGTCCTGCTGCCCTGACTCCGCTTACTGTGTATTGCCTGGGCATCTATACCGTTATTTCGCAATTTATCTGCTACCAGGTCGGCCTGATAAACCGATGATGTAAACACCAATACTTGTTTCCAGTCGTTGGTTTTGATTAAATGCCGAAGCAGCGGCCCTTTCTTCTCGGCAGTGACAAAATAGCCAAGCTGGTTGATTAATTCAACCATAACCCTTTCTGCTTCTACCTTAACAACTACCGGGTTTTGTAATAAAAACCCTTTTATTGCATCTACTTCCGGACTTAAAGTTGCGGAGAACAATAGGTTTTGACGTTTGGAAGGTAATAGCGCAAAAATCTGATCCATCTCCTTTTTAAAACCGAGATTTAACATCTTATCTGCTTCATCAAGTACCAGCGTAGAGAGCTGGCTAAAATGTACCGCATTAGATTCCTTAAGTTCTAATAAACGCCCGGGAGTTGCCACCAAAACATTGAGATGCTGCATACCCATCATTTGCGGATTTATAGAAACCCCGCCGTGCACAGCCATCGATTTAAAACGAAATGGGAGTTCTTGCGAAAAGGAACGAAATACTTCTTCCACTTGTATAGCCAATTCCCGTGTGGGAACCAATACCAATACATTAATATGTCTATTCTTAGTGGTGGTATGGCCATCCAGGCTTTGAATAATTGGCAGGGCATAAGCGGCCGTTTTCCCCGAACCTGTAGGAGCTATTCCCAATACATCTTTCCCTTGCAAAATAACGGGTATAGCCTTCTCCTGAATTACAGTCGGTTGTTTATAATCCTGATTGGCAATTGATTTTAAAATATATGGAGCTAATCCTAAAGATTTAAAAGACATAAAATGGATTTATTTTAGCTGATAAAGGTAGGCTTTAGAAATGCATTTTTTTTGAATGTAATATTTTAGGTACCCCTTTCGGGGAATGCCTTTCTACTGGGGGTACCAAATCAACGAATACCACAATCTTAGGATTCGACAAATCTATAATGCGTTTTCATTCGTACTTCACCGGGTTTACGATTATCAGCTAGCTTCGTTTAGTTGGTCATGAATTGAAATAGTTATATCTGAAGAATCCGAATTCGAGCTCTGCCATTGTCAGTTTAACCGATATTGAAGTTTGTGGAGTGTGGTTTATACGGAGGTTTGCGGTAAGCAAAACAGAATAACTTAAAACACTGATACAATGAAAATAACATCAAAGTCACACGGAATTATTGACTACATAGTAGTAGTTTTTTTAGCGATATCTCCCACTTTTTTTAATCTTCCTGAAATAACCAGTATTTTCACTTATGCTTTGGCCGGAATCCATCTAGGCTTAACTGTGTTGACCAGATTTGAACTGGGTCTTATTAAAGTTATTCCCTTCAAAATTCATGGATGGATTGAATTAATTGTCTCAATAGTCCTATTTGGAGTTGCCTTTTTCTTAGGCAACAAAGAAGGAGATTTTGCAAGAAACTTTTATCTCGGAGTTGCTGTAGTAGTATTTCTGACTTGGCTTATTACTGATTATCGAGTAAGTAAAACCGTTTAGGCCAATCAGAGCAGTACTGGCACTGTTTGAACCGAAATCACTGACACTGATGGATCGAAATAGGTGGCACCAATTGAACCGAGTTATCCAAAGGCAACGGCACTGTATGTGGGTGACGAATATATCCAACATAATCTCGCTGTGAAAAACGGGATTGAGGGTTTTATTGAATATTTTGAGCGAATGCAGACCGAATATCCCAACAAGTCAATCGAATTTGTACAAGCAATCTCCGAAAATGATTTAGTCGCTTTTCATACCCATCAAGTTTAGCCTGGCAATGATGAATATGTTACAATGGACTTTTTTAGGTTTGATGTGAATGGAAAAATTGTTGAACATTGGGGCTCCATACAGCAGATACCAAAAGGATCAGCCAACAAAAACAAAATGTGGTAAAGCGACTATACTTGAACGTCGGGAATTCCGGTGGAGGCTTTAAGGGCGTACTTTTTTTTGGCGTAAGTAAATTAGCTGACCATAAGCAGTTGCAGTGGATAGTTCAAAATAAGGTCTCTATAAGCTGGGTTAAATAAAGCGGCTAGCCGTTAGAAAAAGTACAATTGATAATCAATTAAATAAGATCCTGATTCAGGTATATAAGTATGCTAAATGACATTGAATTAAACATTCTGGGAACATCTCTAAAATCTTGTTGTAATAATCCTGTAACAGGATATTTCCGGGATGGATTGTGTAGAACTATAAGTGAAGATTCTGGAACTCACATATTGTGTGTTGTTTTAACTCAAGAATTTTTAGATTTCACTAAATCTTGTGGAAATGACCTTTCTACTCCTGTACCGCATTGGAACTTTCCAGGCTTAAAACCGGGTCAAAAGTGGTGTTTGTGTATATCCAGATGGCTTGAAGCAGAGCGCGCCGGTAAAGCTCCATTTGTGGTTCTTGAAGCAACACATCAGAGCGCATTAGAGTATACTACTTTAGAATTACTGCAAAAATATGAGGTAGTAGATTAACTGTTTTTAGATGTCATACTTTCCGAAAAAAACTTACCTGATATTGTCTCTATTACCGCTTGTGCAGCTCTTTCTCCAGAAATCATGGCCGCATTTAAGGAGCCATTTAACTGTGTGTCGCCTGCTAAGAATATGCTAGAAGTTAAACGTGTTTCAGACGGTGGTATTTCGTATTTTAAATCACTTAATTGGGGCAAGGCCATTGGTATATTGTAAAGCTTTATAAACTCACAAGAATGGATGCTACAATGCTCTTTTAATTCTTCTTTCACCCGCTCAATGAGCATTTCATTTGATAGGTTTTGATTATCTATTACCGTTACCGAAAGCAATTCTTTATTTGGCGTTGTAGTGGTGCCAAGACTTGTATGATAAAAAATATTATTTATTAAGGCTCCGTTTTTAGGAATGAGACCTATTAATGGTTTTCTAATAATTCTGCTTTCAGCTGTAAAATATAAGGTATCACAAGATTTCCATCGAGTTGTTTGATTTTTCACATTGGAAATCAGATGGCTTGCATCTGTTGCTACAATGGTAAAATGATTTTCTAATTTTGTATTGTCATCCAAGGTTACTTCCCCATCTTTTAAAGATGCTACTTTCGTATTGAATTTGAAGATAGTGCTCTTTAAGTTTTGTGACAGTTGCTTTGGAATCGCTTCAATTCCAGCTTTTGGCAAAGTTGCGTATCCTTCTCCAAACATTTTGTAAACAAACTCAAACATTCTGCTGGATGTATCCAATTTGTTTTCAAGAAAAATACCACTAAAGAATGGCTTAAAGAAATCATTTATCATTTCGGCTGAAAAGCCAAGACCCTTCAAATAAGATAATGTAGATGCTTCCTTATCGGCAAATATATCAGACAGATTTTTTTTCTTTAGTCTGTTATTCAGCTTCAATATTTTGAGCTTATCCGAAAAAGTTCCTATTCCGGAAAACAATGTGGGAAGTAACAAAGATGCATCTCTCAAGGGGTCACCTATTATGGTTTGTTTGCCCTTTTTAAAAATGGAAGCTCCAGGAATGAATTCTTGTAAATCTAAAGATTCCAAATCAAGATATTTCTGAGCTGCGGGGTAGGCCGTTAGCAATACTTGAAAGCCACGGTCTAATTGATAGCCATCTATAATATCTGTTTTTACTCTTCCTCCTGCGCGATCGGTTGCTTCAATAATAACAGCACTATAGCCATTATCTTCTAAAACTTTGGCGGCTATTAGTCCGCTCACTCCAGCGCCAATGATATGTATTTTATAGTCTTGCTTATTCATAGGCGTATTTTTTACTAAAGAATAGAAAAGTTAGCTATAGGCCAATTTTATCGTCTTAATCGTTGTTTAATAATGAGCCTATAAAAATAAACAAAAATACTAATGCCTTTGCTTCGAAGCAAAATTATAGAAAGCTACGAGATTACAGCAGCTTTCTATTGCTAAAAAATGAAGATCATTAGGGGATTATGCTAAAAAAATAAGGATACGATATGTTCTTTATAAACTGTATAGTAACTTTTAGAGGCGTATAGCAGGAATATTCTTTAAGCGAACGGACTATAAGTCTTGTTGCATGTCTTCTGCAATCAGAAATGTCAATAAGCTTATGGCCTTCAAGTGATTTAGACGTCCTACTGTCTGATTATTAGGTTTTTATGACGCTAGTAATACAAATCCATTGTAATACATCATTTTATAGACATCTCCATATATAGACCAGCCTCATAGATAAAGCTTATATTAATATGTCAATTTTGTTTATGGATTTTACAAAAGTGTTAAACAAAAATGGTAAATTTGTTCAAGAAGTATAGAAACAATATTCGCAGAATATACAGTTCTAGAAAGCTTCAATAACGGACTATATATCCCTACACAGTAAAATAGATGAAATTGAAAACAGCAAATCCAGCGCCAATGAATGGCAACAAATTCAGTGACTTTTCCATTGATGAGATAGGAGATGAGCATATTTACACCGGCTTAGAAACTCCTATGAAAGCCGACGCATTTATAATGTCTGATGTTGAAAAGAAGGAGAGAATCTCTGATTTATTTTCTCAGATAATGGATGTTATGGGACTGGATCTTACAGATGATTCTTTAAAAGGCACACCTGATAGGGTCGCCAAAATGTATATTGAAGAAATTTTCTCTGGACTCAATCCTGATAATAAGCCCAAAATTGCACTTTTTGAAAATAAATATCAGTACAACCAAATGTTGGTTGAAAAGAATATTACCTTTTACTCTAATTGCGAACATCACTTCGTTCCAATAATTGGTAAGGCTCACATAGCTTATGTGTCTTCCGGAAAAGTTATTGGCCTTTCTAAGCTCAATAGAATTGTACAGTATTATGCTAAACGCCCACAAGTTCAAGAGCGCTTAACAAATCAAATAGCGATGGAGCTAAAGGATGTGTTAAATACAGAAGATATTGCCGTGATAATCGATGCCAAGCATTTATGTGTTTCTTCACGAGGAGTTAAAGATGATACCTCTGCTACAGTTACCTCTTATTATGGCGGTGTATTTAACCGGCCACACAAAATTGCCGAATTACAAAACTATTTAAAACAATAAATTACTTTCACAGTTAAAGTAAAGACTTTAGATGTGACATGTAGCCAATTGCTACATACCCCTCAGCTTGCTTCGAGCTTATTGCGCGATTAAAAATTATTTGAGAATACAATGGAACTACAAGGTTATAAATTCCTTCCTAAAACGTGATGAAGGGACAGTCACTGTTGAATTTTTATCAACAAACAGCGCAGTGTCATTTCCTGAAAAAATAGTTTAAGTAGATTGTGGTATCATATCTTTCAAAATAAAACAAATGAAAATTATTAACGAAGCAAAAGCTACAAACAATAAAAAAGAGAAGGCGGTAAGTACTTCTATTTACAATATTGCTATAAATGCTCTTGACGGCAACCCTATTGAGCTTTCTGATCTAAAAGGCAAACATGTTTTATTTGTAAATGTGGCTTCAGAATGCGGTTTTACAAGTCAATATAAAGACTTGCAAAAATTGAGTGACGCATATCCAGAAAAATTGGTTGTTATAGGGTCGCCTTGTAATCAATTTGGCAAGCAAGAGCCCGGAGATGCTTCTCAAATTCAAGAATTTTGCGAGCTGAATTTTGGGGTTACATTCTTGCTAACGGAAAAGCTTTCTGTTAAGGGGATCAACCAACACCCATTATATAATTGGCTCACATCTAAAGACTTGAATGGTAAAAAGAATTCTAGTGTAAAATGGAATTTTCAAAAATATTTGGTAGATGGTAGTGGGAATCTCGTTGATTACTATTTTTCAATCACAAAACCAATGAGTTCAAAAATCACTAAACATTTATAGCGTCCTGCGCAGTTATTTCCGCATAAATAGGTTAAAAATTTGTTTATTGATTTGGATAATTCAGGGTATTGTTTAATCAAGTTTTCTTTAATAAAAAGCAGGAAAATCTTCAGAGCCAATAATAGTAAATGGGATGGGTACAAACCTGAACGAAATTAATAGGATTTGCGGAGTGAGCTCTTCGTTTGGCATATATTTTTAGATTTAATCATCTTTAGGTGAATTGTTTGATTTCTGATATACTAGATCTTTATTTTTCACCAATTTGGTCATCATTTAAATATAAACTACCCAATGATTCAACTTACTCAATGTCCTATTTGTAATGCCACATCTATTGGATTTTTTATTAAGACAACAGCTCAGATGCATTCGAATAAAGAGTTGTTCAATTTTGACCAATGTGCTGAATGTAAGTTGGTTTTTTTAAATCCGAGAGTACCGCTAGATCAACTAAAAAATTATTATACCTCTCATTACTTACCTTATAGAGGCGCAAAAGCGTGGGGGAAGTTTGAGAAATTGGTAGAGAACAGCCAGCAAAAATTGGATTTGAAACGGGTCAACAGGGTAAAAGCGGCTCACACGATTTCATCAGAATCTTTGATTCTGGATGTTGGCTGTGGGCTACCAAGTTTTTTAAAAGCTTGTAAGCAAGAGTTGAATTGCAAAACCTTGGGTATCGACTTTAGCGATGAGGGGTGGAAAGATCAATCTGCTCATTTCGAAGGGCTAGATTTACAAGTGGCAGAAATTAAAGACTTACCGGGCAGCCTGCATCCAGATGTAATTACTATGTGGCATTATTTAGAGCATGATTACACTCCGCTTAAAAACCTGTGTTATTTAAAATCTATTTCGAAACCAACTACTAAACTCATCATCGAAATTCCCAATTTCGATTCAGCAAGCAGAAAAAAATATGGTAAACACTGGGCAGGTTGGCATACACCTCGCCATATTTCTTTGTTCTCTCCCGATAATGTAGAGCTACTGCTTCAAAAAAGTGGATGGAAAGTTTCAAAACTACTTACTTACGGCACCATGGATCCATATTTGCTCTACTGGATGAGCGAGATGGAACAAAAAGGAATCAATTGGGATAAAAATATGGCGAACGAATTTTGGGAATTTGTGCTTGGAATGGTTCTGTTTACGCCAAAAAAGCTGATGGAAAAAAAATCTTCTCTTGGCATTATGACAGTTCTTGCCACACCACAGTAGCATTTCTTAAAAAACGAGGAGGTCTTTCCCTTCCCAAGTGCCAGTAGATTTATACGGTTGAAATCTTGAAAATAGCTCTTCTTTATACCATTCGTTCTTGCGCGTTCTTCTGATAGCTTCTATATGTTGTTTGCTTTTGTAGGCAAACTGTTTTACTGATTCAAAGTCTTTCCATAAGCTAAATGTGGCCATTTGAACTATGGGAACTTCTCCGACTCCTTTGGTATATATTAAACCTTCATTTCCGTCTAATGCTTCTTGTGAAGTAGGAACATACTTCCAAAACTGAATGAGCCAATTCCATTTAATGGTCGCTCTGGTAATTACAGCAATAGGTAAATTAGGATTCAAATCTGCCCCTTTCTCAAAAGGGTTTTTGCCAACCCACGTCCCACCTGCTGAAATGTTTTTCATGTAAAGTGTAAACAACTCACTAGTGTGGTCGGCGTATTGCTGAATCAAGTCAGAAGAAGTGAAAAAAGTATGGGCAGCTTCTTCAGATTTCCATACTTGAAGTAGGCTGTAAACTGACCAGTCAGGCAAAGGATTAAAACCCTTTCCTTTTCCACTGCCCAAAAGGCGATAAAACGTTAAACCCTTCACATCAGCTAGATCTTTGTGGGCAAACTGCATCATTTTAAAACCCCAGGCCTTGTTGCTGAAAGAAGAAAATTTGAAAAAGGAAATAGTCGTGATTTGTTGACTCATCTTCAATATTACTGATAATTTAAACGTCTCAAAAGATGTTTTTTTATCGTATGATGTTTTCTCAAATTAAAACAGCTCAATACGCGAGTTGTTTTGTTGCCCAAGAATAGTAAATTAGGTAGGATTCAATTCAGACTATATTCGTATTACAAAACGAAATAGAACAGTATGCCAATATTTAATCTGCTATATCTCTATTAAAACTTGAATGAAGTCATGCAAAACCCACGGCAAACTATTTAGAAATAGCATGAACAAATCTCCAAGAAAAGAGTTATTTTCATCGAATGCTTAACATGAAGAAGGCTATTGTTATTGGCTCCGGTATTGCAGGTATTGCCACTGCGTTAAGACTCAATAAAAACGGATACGAAGTAAGTGTTTTTGAATCCAACAGTTATGCTGGTGGTAAAATTCATGCGTTTACTAATAAAGGTTATCGGTACGATATGGGGCCTTCTTTATTTACGATGCCGCAATTAGTTGATGAGCTTTTCATCCTTCACAACAAGAACCCCAAAGATTATTTTAATTATTCAAGAAAAGATGTGGTTTGTAACTACTTCTGGGATGACGGCAAGCGATTTTCGGCTCCAGCGAACCAAGGTGAATTTATCAATAGCGCTGCAATTGAATTTAATACATCACACGAAGTATTGAGAAATTACCTAACCGGGAGTAAAGAGAAATACGATTTAACGGAAAATATATTTCTTAGGAAGTCATTGCATAAATGGAGCACCTATCTCTCGTTCAGTACATTAAAGTCACTTATCCAAGTTGGTAAGCTTCATATTAATAAGAATCTAGATCAAGTAAATCGCCAGTATTTTGATAATCCAAAATTGCGCCAACTCTTTAATAGGTATGCTACTTATAATGGATCATCACCCTATAAAACGCCTGGTATTATGTCTATGATACCGCATTTAGAAATGCATTATGGGACTTTTTACCCGAAGGGTGGCATGCATGAAATTTCACAAAGTTTATACCGACTGGCCAAAGATGTAGGTGTATCCTTTCATTTCGATGAACCTGTTACAGCTATTAATATTACGGATAAAGTCGCAGAAGGAATTACAACTGCAAAAGCCATCTATAAAGCCGATTTAGTAATCTCAAACATGGATATTTTTGGTACGTATCAGAATTTACTAAATGAAGAAAAACAACCAAAAAAAATATTACAGCAAGAACGGTCGAGTTCTGCTATCATCTTTTACTGGGGAGTTCATAGAGAATCTTCGGAATTAGACCTTCATAATATTCTGTTTTCCAAAGATTATCAAGAAGAGTTTAATAAGATATTTGAAGAAAAAATACTCGCTGATGATTTGACGGTTTATATAAACATCACGAGCAAAGAAGATGAATCAGACGCGCCTGAAGGGTGTGAAAACTGGTTTGTTATGGTCAATGCTCCTGCAAATTTTGGACAGGATTGGAAAAGCTTGATTGCCAAAGCACGACTGTCCATTATCACGAAAATAAATACCGTCTTAAAAATAAAAATCGAAGACCTGATAGATAGTGAACAGGTGTTAGATCCAATTGGGATTGAGACTAAAACAGGATCGCACCGTGGATCGTTATACGGCACATCAAGCAATTCAAAATTTTCTGCTTTTCTGCGGCATGCCAACTTTTCTTCAGCTTATAAAAACGTATTCTTTTGCGGTGGCTCTGTTCACCCCGGAGGCGGAATTCCACTTTGCTTATTGTCAGCAAAAATTACTGCCGATTTATGTACCAAACCATGAGAGCTCTAACCGTAAATTTCATAGATGATAACCATAAAGCTATTGCGATAGCTACACTCTGGGTATTTCACATTGCAGCTGTAATAGGCGTTACAGTAGGTTTTAAAGACTGGTTTATCTCTAAAACTCCTTTAACCCTAACGTTAATGCTCGTAGCGCTCATCATCTACTTTCCGATTAAGAAATTGAAATATTGGTTATTAGCTGGTATAATCTTTTGTTGTGGATTTTTGGTAGAATGGATTGGTGTTCACTATGGAATAATTTTTGGAAAATATCATTATGGAGCAAACCTAGGTTCAAAGCTAGATGAGATTCCGCTGATGATCGGCGTCAATTGGACAATTTTAGTGCTCATTACAGGGGCAATAAGCGCAGCGCTGACAAGTAAAATATGGCTTCGCATTATTATCGCTTCGATACTTATGGTTTTTCTAGATTTTTTTATGGAAACATCTGCTCCTGTTTTTGATTTTTGGATTTGGGATATTGGTCACGCACCTTTGCAAAATTACATTGCATGGTTTGGTGTCGCTCTGGTACTGCAATTCTTATTTCAGGCTTTCAAAATAGCTGGTGATCTTGCCATTTCGTTACATCTTTACGCTGCACAAGTGCTATTTTTTATGTATTTCTATGTATTTCACAATTTTTGATTTTGCAATTTAGGCAATAGCTTTAGCCGATTCATATCTAGAGCTGGCCATGAAATATTATATCGACTTCCCGAGCTTTCGATACTCTAATATTAGAAAAAAAACAATCAACAATAATATGATAATTAAATTCTTACCAAGATATTAGTGAGAACTATGATAAAACCTTACATTTATAGATAATTTAATTTATACCTTATAATATGAGTAACGGAACAGTAAAGTTTTTCAATAATTCAAAAGGATTTGGATTCATCACTCCTGATGATGGCAACAAAGATGTATTTGTACATGCAAATGGACTAGAAGATGAAATCAATGAAGGTGACAAAGTAAGCTACGATGTAGAAGAAAGTCCAAAAGGATTGAATGCAATAAATGTCAAAGTACTTTAATTTATCTCTTTGAACATATTGATTAGAAAAAGCCTGTCATAATTGATAGGTTTTTTTGTTTTCGGCAAGGTTTAAAATTTGAAAAAGCGCCACCTAAACTT
This sequence comes from Cryomorpha ignava, assembly GCF_010686655.1. Taxonomy (GTDB): domain Bacteria; phylum Bacteroidota; class Bacteroidia; order Flavobacteriales_D; family Cryomorphaceae; genus Cryomorpha; species Cryomorpha ignava. Next base: position 216,343 of record NZ_JAAGVY010000002.1, read on the forward strand.
ATTTAAGCGTTTAATAACCAGCTGCTGATTGCGATCCTTTTTGTGGCCAACCATAAAAAAACAATGAGTCCGAAAATAGAAATTTCTATTCTTTCGGAAATAAAACTTGAGAAACCTATAACCTATCGCTCAAAACCTTATTTAATAAATTCAAATCGTATTACTCTCTTCGTTTATTACTCGAAAAAACAAATCTCATCACTCCACTCATTTTTTTTATCTTGCTTGTTCTATATGATAGATTTTATACTTAACAATCAGATTATTAAAACATCCGCTGGTGCGGGTATTACATTACTCGATTTTATTCGGGATTTTCAACAATTAAAAGGCACAAAAATCGGCTGCCGCGAAGGCGACTGTGGCGCTTGTACTGTTTTGGTTGGTGAATTGGTCGACAACAGCGTTGCTTATCAAAGCATTACCTGTTGTATTTCTCCTTTGGGAAATGCCAATGGAAAACATATTGTTACCGTAGAAGGAATTAATCTACCCAAAGAACTGAACACCGTTCAAAAGGCTATGGTCGACAATTTCGCAACCCAATGTGGTTTTTGTACGCCTGGTTTTGTGGTTTCTATGACCGGTTTCGCTTTAGAAAATAAGATTAACACGACTTGCAATGATGCGATAAGCGGGAATATTTGTAGATGTACTGGCTATAAGTCTATTGAAAAGGCTGGTTTTGAAATCGAAGAAAAATTGCAGCAAAGAGATAATAATCATCAAATAGACTGGCTCATTAAAGAAGGTTTTATTCCAAATTATTTTGAAACGATCGCCGAAAGATTAAAACAACTCAAAACGCAGCATTCGGAGATAGAATCTTCAAACAGAGTAAAAGTTGCCAATGGAACGGATTTATATGTTCGCCACGCTGATAAACTGGCTGATGAGAATGTCGAACTATTAGCAGACAAAAAAGAACTAAAAGGCATTTTATTTTCAGAAGGTGTATGCACACTAGGAGCAAATACCACTGTTACAGAAATTGCGAACAGCACCGAATTACAAGCGTTATTTCTGAAGCTGAAAAAGTTCATGAAGCTTATCTCTTCCGAACCTATTAGAAATATGGGAACCCTTGGTGGAAACTTTGTAAATGCATCTCCAATTGGTGATATGTCTATTTTCTTTTTAGCCTTGAATTCTACTTTGACGATTCAAAAAGAAGATGGAACCGAAAGACACATTCCGTTTCAAGAATTTCACCAAAAATATAAAGTATTTGATTTACAGGAAGATGAGATTCTAAAATCTCTTTCTTTTAAAGTTTTAGATGCGAATGAATCTTTCAATTTTGAAAAGGTAAGTAAGCGTACGCACTTAGATATTGCCAGTGTAAATTCAGCTGGAAGACTTTCTGTAAAAAACAATATAGTGACTGATGCTCACTTCGCAGTAGGTGGAGCCGCCGAAATTCCAAAATACTTACATAAAACAAGCGAATTTTTAGTCGGAAAGGCTTTAAACGCCGAAACGGTAAAAAAAGCTGAAGCGGTTTTACAATCAGAAATTTCTCCGATTAGCGATGTGCGTGGTGCATCAGAATACAAGCGCTTATTGGCAAGACAGTTGTTTTATGCGCATTTCATCGAATTGTTTCCAAGTGAAATTGAACTAAATAAACTGATCGGGCAATGAAGAATATTGACAGCTTTACACACGTTCGAGGCGAGTCGCTTTATGTTGACGATTTAATGCTGCGACAAGATGTTTTATTCGGATTGTGCTTCGATTCGCCTAAAGCGCATGGGAAAATAAAATCGGTAGATTATTCCAAAGCGGAGGCATTAAAAGGCGTCATCAAAATTTTTACATACAAAGATATTTTAGGCGAAAATCAAATCGGCGGAATCATTCAAGATGAGCCGCTATGGGCAGAAGATGAAGTCCATTTTTGGGGTCAACCCATTGCTTTTATTGTTGCCGAAACTGAAGCCATTGCTAAAAAAGCACGGGCTCTAATTACGATTGATATTGAAGAATTACCTGTAATTACAACGGCCAAAGAAGCCAAAGAAAAGGGGAGTTTTATCAATGCACCGCGTTCTTTTAAATTGGGCGATTCCGCAAAAACATTCGCTGATTGTGAGTATGTTTTTGAAGGGGAAACATTTTCAAATGGTCAGGAACACTTATATTTAGAAACCCAGGGATGTTATGCCGTTCCACAAGAAAATGGCAGTATCAAATTGACTTCATCTACACAAGGTCCAACTGCTGTTCAAAAAACAGCCGCTAGAGTTTTGGGCGTTCCAATGCATAAAATTGAAGTAGATGTCATTCGATTGGGTGGTGGTTTTGGTGGCAAGGAAGATCAGGCAACACCTTGGGCTGTAATGGCAGCTGTGGCAGTACAATATCTAAACCGTCCGGTGAAATTTATGCTCAACCGGCACGACGATTTGCGCATGACAGGTAAGCGCCATCCGTATTCTTCTTTCTATAAAATTGGCTTGACAAAAGATTTAAAAATTAAAGCTTTTGAAGTTGAGTTCTTACAAAATTCCGGTGCTGCTGCAGATTTATCTCCGGCTATTGCAGAGCGAACACTATTTCATGCATGCAACAGTTATTTTATTCCCAATGTGAGCACCACCGTTTATAGTTGTAAAACCAATTTGCCTCCCAATACTGCCTTTCGCGGGTTTGGTGGCCCGCAGGGAATGTTTGTTATTGAAAGTGCCATTTCAGCTGTAGCTGATAAAATAGGAATAGACAGAAGACAAATTCAGGAAGAGAATTTATTGGCCGAAAATGATGAATTTTCTTATGGTCAAATTGCAACGCAAGTAGAAGCTAAAAACACCTGGTTTTCTGCTAAAGAAAAATTTCAATTTGAAAAATTAGAGGACGAGGTTTTCGCTTTCAATCAAGAAAATAAACGCTTTACAAAAGGGATTTCGTTGATGCCGATTACTTTCGGAATTTCATTTACAAATACACAAATGAATCATGCGCGGGCCTTGATTCATATTTATTTGGACGGAAGTGTAGGAGTTTCTACCGGAGCAGTGGAAATGGGGCAAGGTGTAAATACAAAAATGCTGCAGGTGGCTCAATCCGTTTTGGGCGTTTCCGCAAATAGAGTTAAAATAGAAACGACCAATACAACTCGTGTTGCCAATACTTCTCCTTCTGCTGCAAGCTCTACTGCCGATTTGAATGGGAAAGCAGTGGAAATGGCGTGCAAATCCTTAATTGACCGCTTACGCAAAGTAGCTGCCAAAATGCTTTCATCCGAAGAAAAAAACATTTCTTTTCAGGAAGATTTTGTTTACTTAGATGCTGAGAAAACAGCCCTTTCTTGGGAAGAACTCATTACCCAAGCGATGGCTCAACGTGTTGCGCTATCAGAGAATGCACATTACGCAACACCCATCATTCATTTTGATAAAACCAAAGAGAAAGGGCATCCATTTGCGTATCATGTGTACGGAACGGCAATCACAACTGTAACGGTTGATTGTTTGCGAGGCACGTATGAAATTGATGCTGTAAAAATGGTACACGATTTTGGAAAATCTATGAATTACGCAGTTGACATGGGTCAAATTGAAGGTGGTTTAGCGCAAGGAATTGGTTGGATGACGATGGAAGAAATTGCTTATGGCAAGGATGGACGTTTATTGTCGAATGCCTTATCGACTTATAAAATTCCAGATATTTTTTCTGCTCCAAAAACGGTCGAAACCATTCCGTTGGAAACAGAAGGTAGTGAATGGGCCATTAAGAAATCAAAAGCTACAGGTGAACCGCCTTTGATGTATGGAATAGGTACATATTTCGCCATTCAGAAAGCTGTAAAGGCATTCAATCCAAATTATAAATTAAAATTCCATGCACCTTTTACGCCAGAGAAAGTGTTGATGGGATTATACGAGAAATAAGGCAATCAAACTTCAATTCACAAAACAAAACATACTTCGTGGTGCTATTATTTATAGTGCCGGAGATACCATTGCCGCTTTTTTATTGCACGAATTTTCTATTTATCGATTAGTGGGAATCATGTTAGTTGGTGCAACGCTTTATGCATTTGAAATTCCAAATTACTTTGCATGGATTGAGAAGCGAACCCTTTCTTTAAGTGGAATTAAAAAAACCTTGGCAAAAACAGGATTGGCGATAGCATATTTTAATCCAATATGGATTTTTAGACATTTGGCTTTCATTAAATTATTCTCCGGAAATTACGCGCAAATCAACGGCAACTTATTGCGTATTGCATTTTGGTCATTTTTATTAAATATTCCAATTTCGTTTCTTGCTAATTATTTGATTCAGAATAAAGTAAAGCTCGATTGGCGGTTTATTGCAAGTGCTATTTTTTCGGCAATCATGGCTGTTTATTACGCATTAAGTGAAACTATCTTTCAATGATTTTCTGGCAACACATATTAGATAAACTTCAAGACAATCAAAAGCTATATGTCTTAACCGTAATTGAAAATTTCGGAAGTTCTCCCGGGCGCAAAGGTTTTAAGATGTTGGTTGCTCAAGATGGATTTATCTTTGGTTCAGTTGGTGGTGGCGTAATGGAGTTTGCTTTAGTAACAAAAGCAAAAGAGCTTTTACAAGAAAAAAATCAACCGACGTTTATAAAAAAACAAATTCACAAAAGAAACATTAAGGATGGTTCTGGAATGATTTGTTCCGGAGAGCAAACAGTTGCATTTCATTGTTTGGATTCTGGGAATATTCCTGTCATAGCAAGTATTGTTTCCTGCTTAAAAAATGGAGAAAAGGGAACGCTGAGACTGTCGCCGGATTCTTTTGATTTTTTGAATAAGCTGTCTGGAAATCAGTTTGAATATCAAATCAATTCAGAACTAGATTGGTTTTTTGAAGAGCATATTGGTTTTAGAGAAACGCTGTATATTGTTGGTGGTGGTCACGTTGGGGTAGCTGTTTCAGAAACATTTGTAAACCTTGGTTTTTATGTGGTCGTTTTTGATAATCGAGAAAACTTAAATACGCTAGAAAACAACAATTTCGCACATCAAAAATCGGTTGTGAATTACAAGAATATCGCTGATTACATCCCACAAGGAAATTCTAGTTATGTCGCAATTATGACCAATAAATATACGGATGATAAATTGGTTTTAAGTCAGCTTATTAGGAATAAGTATAAATTCATCGGCGTTTTAGGCAGCGTAGCAAAACTAGAAACGATGTGGAAGGCTTTATTGAAAGAAGGCTACACACAGGAAGAGTTGGACGTGATTTACGCGCCTATTGGTTTGTCCATAAAAAGTCAAACTCCAGAAGAAATTGCGGTGAGTATTGCTGCGCAGATTATTCAAATTAGGAATTTGGAGAGGGGATAGTCTTGATACTTAATTATTTTCCAACCGAAGTTCTTTCTTGAGAAGAAGAATGTTGTTGGTGGTTGGGTGGCAAAATCAATTTGACTTACAATAGTTTCGGTATACGGAAAGAAATCAACTGAAAAGGAAAGGAATAAGGTGTGCGAAAACTTACGCGCTGAAAATCCAAAATTCGCATTATCTGAATTGGTGTAGGAAATTGTGGTTTTACGTAAAAAAAGAGATGAAAAATAAACCCGCAGGTAACAATCTAAAAGCCATAATCCACTTAGAACATCTAAAAATGAATATCTTGCAATAGGTAAACATTAATTTAAATTGATACTAGTTGCTTCGGAACACAACACTATGCTAATATTTGGCTGTATCTTTAAGCGAATGCAAGACATATAAACTAACAAAGATGGAAAAAAGTCTTTCAAACATTACTAGTAGAAACTTAAGTATAGAAACCGTTTCTTTATCAAATGGCCTTTATTTTATAATCTTACAAAGTGGAGACAAGTGGGCAACTGGGAAATTTATTATAGAAAAGTGAATGAAGACGGAATGCCAACAAGTAACATTGTCTAAATTCAATATCGGATATAGTGCACTTCTAAAGGGTTGTAGCCTGCTTCTACTCCCTGGTAATTTGGCAGGTTTGAAGCAGTCGGAAATTTACTCTTCCTGAAAATATGGGACTAACAAAAAATGACGTTTTAATGATTCACAAGAAATACATAGTTGTCTCTTATGCTGCTTGCCTCACGGATGGAGACTTTCAAATCATGCTACCACTATGCCACACATCCTCAAAAACAAGAATTTAGAAATTCTAATTGACCTGCCATTTGAAAATTACTGCCTCGCGCGATTTGACTGGACAGGAAAGATTGTGAGCCTGAAATTTCAGAATGTTCGATTGGCAGGTATTGAAAGGACAGATGTTGCAAACGAAAATATTCTTGGAAAAGGATTTTACAATGAATTTGGAATCGACACCGCGCTGGGTTTTGAAGAAGCCGCAATTGGTGGTTGGTTTCATAAAATAGGGGTGGGGGTGTGCAAGAAAGTGGATAGTAAATACAATTTTATGAAACACTATGAAATCAAGCCCGCCAATTTTCAGACTATTGCTGAAGACAATCGAATTGTGATTACCTGCAAATCAGAATCGGTAAATGGATACGCTTACTCGCTGAGAAAGAAAATCGAACTTCAGGAAAGCAGTTTTGGCATAGCGTACTTTTTGGAGAATACCGGTGAAAGGGATATTCGCACCGATGAGTATGTGCACAATTTTTTGGCTCTAAATCATGAGCCTATCGGATCAGATTATGTGCTGAATTTTCCGTTTGCATTAAAACCAGAACTATTTGTGGAAAAAGTTAATCCCGAATCGAAAGTAATTATAGGCGATAATTCAATCAAATTTAATGGCGTGCCCGAAAAGGAATTCTTTTTCAGTAATCTTACCGGCGGAGAAAATGTTGATGTGGGGTGGAAGCTATCGCACCTGTCAACTAAAATAGGAATTCGCGAAACCACGAGTTTTCAATCTAGCAAAGTGAATGTATGGGGATGGCGGCACGTGATTAGCCCCGAGTTATTCTTCAAAATATTTCTTAAGCCGGGTAAGACGATTGAATGGTCCAGAAATTATTCAATGTACAGATTATTATGAGCGAAATAAAAATAGAAACCGGAAGAACGGTGTTGAGATTGATTGAACTATCAGATTTAGAAGTCATTCACAATCTTCAGTCCTTGCCGGAAACGGATGAGTTTTATGCTTTAGGAATTCCAAATAACATAGCCGAAACTAAATCTAAAATAGTTCCTTGGATTGAATAAAATAAATCGGCTGAAAGCAAGAATTATACTTTTGCCATTGAGGATAAGTTGAGTAAAAATTTCATTGGTTTATTTGGGTTTAAACTTTCGCACAATAAATACCGCAGGGGAGAAGTTTGGTATAAGATTCATATCGCTCATTGGAATAAAGGATATGCCACCGAGGTTTTGGCTGCGATTATTGACTTTGGGTTTGAAAAACTCAACTTACACAGAATTGAGGCCGGATGTGCAGTAAATAATGTTGGATCAATTAGGTTACTTGAAAAAGTAGGAATGAAAAGAGAAGGAAGGGGCCGAAAAGTTTTGCCATTGAAATCTGGTTGGTCTGATAATTATGAGTATGCCATCCTCGAGACTGATGAGCAGCGGGAAATGCAACATGAATCACGATGATCGCCTGAATAAATCGAAAAACAAATTTATTTAATGATTATAGCTTCTTCCTTTATTAGATACTATTAATTTTCAAAACAAAAGGCTCCGAAAGAATTTCTTTTGAAGCTTTTTGTTTTGTTTTATATGGTTTTTGGGTAGGTGGATGCGGCCATTTGTTAGAAGTATTAGCTAAATGCTTTTAACTATTTGAGTAGTTAAACTTTTTCACTCCCCACCTTTATCCACGCGTCAGCTACTTCTTGCCACGGGTAGGTTTCGCCAGCTTTTGAAACACTATCCATTTGCGCTAGCAGTTCTTGAATTCTCGCCGAGATTGAATGAAGAGACTCTGCATTGTGTTCGTGGTTGGCCCATGAGCGTCCGTATTCCGTCCAGTAGTTCTCCACAGCTCCAGTGTAATCGGCTTGAAGCTGATCGGCTGGAATTGCGTTGGTGGTCGAAACTTCAATTCTTTCGCTATAGCTTACAGCTGTAACGCCTTCCTGAAAATTGTCAAAAGTTTGACGCAGCCTGATACCTGGCCATCTCAATTCCATAGCGCCTTCTTTGGGTTGGTACACTGCCGTGTAAATGGTTCCAAAACCCTGGCTATATTTTCTGTTAAAGAGCGGAGCTTTTAGAAATGCGTCCGCAATTTGCTCGCTTGTGCGTTCGTCTTGAGCCAGCATTTCATGCAAATAAAGCTCACGCTCAATAGTCTTTGTAAATGCCGCATGCTCTGGCCAATCTACCACTCCTTGGTGGTTGGTAGAAGCACTGAGGTCGGTGACTACCGGTGCGCGATCTGGCGCCAGTTGTACCAAATTGTGCTCGCCCTGCTTATTCATCAACATAATGTTGTAACTCATGTGCGAAGGTATACGCTCAAGAGCCGCTACGGCTTCTGTCAAAGTTGTGCAATATTCCATCACGTAGCGAAGGATAAATGGAATTCCAAATCCAACGCCAACCACTTTTCGGCCGCCAAAGGTTAGCGAAACTACCAGTCCGCTGTCGTTCATTCCATCTACCACGCCAATAAGGCAATCGCCCATGGCTATTACGCTGCGGCCATTCCAGGCAGATTGCAGCAAAGTGCCTTCACTAAGGTTCGGATCAAAATCGTAATTGCGCACCAATTGTGCTTCTTTTTCGCTTACTATCTGAGCGCATCCGCTTATGTAAGCTGGTGGTTGATAGCCGGTAAGAAAACGATGTGCCACCGGATCTGGCCCCGCCAATTTGCAAAGGTGGAGATAGGTGGGATAAAACTCGGGCATGTACTTTTTCAACTGAGCCCGGCAGGTTTTTAAGTCGGGACTATTGGCATTCATTTTCGATAAATACCAGCCTTTGTATGCCGGCCAGTGTTTCTGAAAAAGTTTTTGCCATTTTTTTCCGGGTTTCTTTTCGGATATTGAGTGAATATCAAGATTCATTTATTCGTTATTTTAGTAAGGGTAAGATTTTTCGTTAAGTATAAATTGTTTCTAGTAAACCGTCATTCGGTTTACAGATTTTTGATGTTGTAAAGTGATAACCCTTACAAATAATTATTCCGTAAAAACGGTAGTGCCTCTGGCACTTCTGAAAGATAGCTTATTTTTAGCCCAGGAATAAATTCCTGGGTTAAAATAACTGTCGTGCCGCTGGCACTGAGAAGTATTCAAGGCTTGAACTTGACAACTTGCTTCCAGCTAAAGCTCATGGATTACACCAAGTAAAGCATATCTTCATTTCGTGCAACTTCGTGATTAAAGAAACATTTAGTTCAACCAAAATCCTTAGCTTTATATCAACTTAAATGTTTTCAAAATAATCAGATCAGCAAAAGCGTTTTTAAAATTCCGTTCCTACCTTTATTTTGAGTTTGATTTTGCGTCCAAATATATCTTCTTCGAAAGTTGTATGTCTGAGCTATAGAGTCCAATAGCAAGCGCTGTGCTGAGCATTTCGACACGCTCAATGACCACTTGTCGAAGTAGCGCACGCCCTTTTGGAAATCAAGGAGTTGACATTTGTCAATGACTGTTTCCAAAAGAAGTGCAACGCCGATATTGGACTATATAGCCTGACATTACTTCATCAAGTTCGTGCTCAACTCTTGCGCCAAAACACGTTTATCTTCAACTATTGTAGAAGCATACTGACCTTGAATGGCTGCAATCCATTTCTTGGCGCGAGCATTCAACTGAAATGAATCTGTCATCATTCTTCCACGCGAAACCAAAATTCCCATGTCGGCACCTTCGTATAGGTAGTCGCCTTGTTTGGTAATGCGCATGAAGAAGGCTTCACTCTCACTTTCTACCGCCCGTCTGTGCGTGTCCATTCGGTCAAACTGAATATGGCCGTTGTCAAACATTTTCCAGATACCCGATCTTGGAGCTTGATCAACGTATTCAATGGTATCGGCTGTGTGCTTCACAATAAGCTGACTCCAGCTGTCCACATTTTCTTCGGTTGACCAGCGGTCGTTGAGTGCTGTTACATCTAGTTCGTAATCTACGTCCATCCACTCCAAAATATGGAAGATAAAAAGTGGAGCATCTGCCAGTGCAAATACGGCATGGTTCGTAATTGAGCTTGCACCCGTAACACGTGGATTTAACTCGCCAAGGTAAATTTCTCCATTATCCTGATCAATCAGGTAATCCAATTCGAAATAGCCTTTGTAACCTTCTTTTCGAAGCTGATCTCCAAAAAGACGGGTGTATTTTCGGGCTTTCTCTCTCAATTCGGGTGTAAATGCTCCCGGGTAAATCTCGTTTCCGCACCAACCACCTTTGTAAGGGGTAAGTTCTTTAAATCCGACCAATTCTGTCATTAGCGGAGCTACAACAGTTCCGTGTTTGGTTACGCAGGCTTCAATTGCAGAACCTTTACAATTGATGCGTTTCATTATTTTTACTTCTTTCTCTTGCTCTATCTCGTCGGCATATTTGTTATACTCTGCTTCATTCGAGATGAAAAAAGTGGTATGGCCGGAATCACCAAAGGGCGTTTGAATTACCAAATCGTTTCCGAGCTTGGTGGTGAGTTTTTGAAGGTGCTCGTAGTTCTTAACTTCTGATAGTACGTTAGGAACGCATGGTACACCGGCTTTCATCGCCAATCTGTTCGTATTTACTTTGTTGTCGAGAAAGGTGCGCATCTTTGCAGAAGGAAACATAATTTCCAGTCCTTGTTTTTTTGCTAACTTCTCTGTTTCTTCATTAAACATCAAAAACATGGCTTTACCGGCTTTCTTGCCTTTAGACCTGGTTTTAAGATAGTCTTGCACTTCAGGGTGCATCAGCAAGTAGTTGTTGATGTCTTCGATACTTGTAAAATCATCGTGTGGAATTTCTTCTTTCGGTGAAAATACGTTGGGGTGAAGTCCGTCGAAACATTCAATGTAACTGACAAACTTAAAGCTCTTAATCCATTCATCTGCACCCAAAAGGTTAAAATTGGTGGCACTGATGAAATATATAGGGACTTCGTTTTTGTGAAAGTACCTGCGAATATCAGCTACGCCTTTCAATTTCATTGATGCAGCCTTATTAGCTGTGGGACGTTTTTTGGCGGAAGTCTTTTTCTTGACCGCCTTCTTAACAACGGTTTTGTTTGCTGCGGCTTTTTTGGCCACAGGCGTTTTAGCAGCTGGTTTCTTTGCAGTTGCTTTCTTTGCAGTTGCTTTCTTTGCAGTTGCTTTCTTTGCTGCAGGCTTCTTAGCGTCAACGCCAGTCGTTACGGGTTTTGCAGCAGCCGTAGGCTTTTCTGCTGCCGTATTCTTAGTCGCTGGATTATTGGCCTTAGCTTTCTTAGCTGCCGGTTTTTTAGCGGCATTACTTGCAGATGCCGGTTTTGCAGATGCAGCTGGTATACCCGATTTTGTTTTTTTCTCTTCTGTCTTTTTAGCGTTCTTCGTATCTGTAGTTGCCATTTTATTTATTGTTTTTGTTAGTACCAGCCTTTATTTTCTTGTTAGAAATCCCCGGCCGGCCGATGGCTCCGATGGAAGTCGCTGTCATTTGTCTGTCTAATACGCTTTGCTTGAAAACGCGTAATCCCAAATCGGCGCGATAACCGTGTATTTCTGTAACATCCAGAGCAAGCATGAATTTTATAATTTCTTCTGTGGCTACCTGCCCAGGCACTAAAACTGGAAAGCCCGGTGGATAAGGTATTACGAATGATGATGCCACCAGTTCCTTATTCTTTGCCATCTCGGCAAGGCAATCTTCAAGCGGAATATACGTATAATTTTCTTCGTCGTAAGTTAGAAAGTAAGCTTCGCGCAAATTTCCACCCGGAATGCCCGGAACCGCTTGAAAAGATGTGTGGAAATAACTGAAATCAGGTAGGGGTGGTACATCGTTTGTGAGCGACCAAACCTTTTTATTGTGAATCTCAAGTTCGCGAGCATCAAGGGCATGTAATCCGCTGTCGAGCATTTCAGAAATGCGCAGCAAAGCATTGATCAAATAAGTAATGCTTCCGCGGCTTGTGCCAATATTGGTCATAAAAAGCACGGTATTACGCGATGTCTTATTGATCTGGATATTAAATTTATCCATCAAAAACTTGTTCTTAAACGTATCGCCATCCACACCAGTGCGACCAATGTGTAAGGTAATCTTGGTTGGATCAAGCACAAATTCATCTTCAGCCCAAGCGGTTTCCATTCGGTTCCAACCTTTATCTCTGGTGTAGTATTCGGCAATGTCCGTTTGGCGGTATTTCGATGGAATAAAATCTTTAACCGTAAGCACATCAAAATACTTGTTTAGCGCCGGGTCATCGTTAATTTTGGCACGAAGCGACATAGCGAGTTCAATGCCGCGCTCTACCAATTCATATCCTTCAAATTGTACCTGCCGTCGGCCTGCATCAAGCGAAGCCAGCATTTGATAATTTGGCGAAGTGGAAGTATGCGTCATGTAGGCTTCCATAAATGTCGCCTGGCTTTTTCGGCGGAAATCCTGATCCCAAATATGAATCATCGATCCCTGTCGGAAGCTACTCAACGTTTTGTGCGTGCTTTGGGTGGCATAAGCGCGTATGCGTACCTTATCTGGGTCTGGCAAGCAAGGTTGTTCGCCTTCCGCCAATGACTTTATATGCGCGTCATATTCTTCGCGATATGCAGCAGTTTGGTATCTCTTCTCCAGCTTTTTAGCCACAAACATAGCTGTACGCTTTTTGAAGGTGTATGTAAATCCGGCAAAGGCAAACCAGGCTTCATCCCACAGGAAAACCATATCGGGCTTAATAGCCAATACTTCTTCCATCATGCGCTCTACATTGTACACCATTCCATCAAATGTGCAATTTGTTAAGAGCAACATTTTTACTTTATCCAGTCTTCCGCTTTTGCGAAGAAGGTGGAGTTTCTCGATGATCTCATGCCGGGGAACGGCGCCATACATCGAATATTTTTCAATAGGGTAGGAGTCAAGATACACTGGAAAGGCGCCCGAAAGTACAAGTCCGTAATGATGTGATTTGTGGCAATCGCGGTCAATAAGCACCACGTCTCCGGGAGCTACGATGGCCTGCATTACTATTTTATTGGCTGTAGAAGTTCCGTTTGTCACCAAAAAGGTATGCATAGAACCGTAGGCGTCGCGGCACATTTCCTGCGCCTTTTTAAGCGGCCCTGTGGGTTGAAGTAAGGAGTCAAGGCCACCGGTAGTAGCAGAAGTTTCGGCCAGAAAAAGATTGCGGCCGTAGAAATCACCAAAATCGCGGATCCAGCGGGATTTGAAAATGGAACCACCACGTGAAATCGGCATGGCGTGAAATACACCTGTCGGCTTTTGGCTGTATTCCATTAATGCAGTAAAAAAGGGAGTCTCATAGCGTTCTGCAATTCCGCGGATGATGCTAAGATGTATTTCCTGAAAATCTTCCTTTCGGTAAAATATTCGCCGAAAGGTGTTTATAGTGCTGTCTTTAAGATCAGCTAATACGGTATCGGTTACATAATAGGTATCAATTTCGGGCCTGAACTGTTTAATTACTTGTCCCAAAAGAGGACCAAGGTCTTCGTCTTTGCTTTGGACAGGGCCCAAGTCTAACGCATGTTGAATATAAGGCCTGATTAACGGGTCTATTTCTTTCCATGAAAATGGGGGAGCGTAGCGTATTACTACCGATTGAATGTTGGTATTAAAAAGCAAGGTGATAAGCGCATCCTGAAATGAGCGCTGCACAACCAAACTATATCTAAATTGCTCGCTGCTGCTGCGCAAACTTGACAGTTTTTGGCGCATTGCCCGTTCATCGCTTTCAGAAATATTCTCAACCAAAAGTACTTCAAAATAATTCTGCTTCGTGCCTTCCGGCTGATCGATAGTTTCAATCTCGTCGCCCTTTTCGTTGTCCATCCGCAATTCTTCGCCACTTCTAAAGCTGTCGCTGATCAAGGCTCTCCTAATATCGGCAACGTTATGCGCCATGGCCACATATTCGTGCCGGTTAAAAGCTTCCTGTAGCGACATATATTTTCGCATTCCCGGAAAGGCAAAATTATGCTCGATTTGAGACAGATTGCTCAATAGAACTTCGCAATCTTTAACCTGGGTCTTGGCCGAAGCAGAACCTTCCGTTGCTTCTGACAAGCTCACAGATGCCGATCTCAATTTGTTCCAGAGATCCATTCGGAGCTGGCCAATGTTGTAATAGGGAGCGTTAACGACTTTTTTCTTTGTCATAATTATTCGGAGTGTAAGGCGAGTTTATTTCCTTCGCTGTCAATGAAAATGGCGAAGTAACCCGACTCTTCATTGATGAATGTTTTGGGCATGATGATGCGTCCGCCTGCATCGGGCACCCGTGAAAGAATGGTTTCTAGGTCTTTACCACCATTGAGGTAAAGCAATGGCCCAATTTGACCCGGAATAGAACCGGGGCCGTGCACTACCGCGCCACCAACACCAGAGCTAGTCGGAAATACGGCCATGGAATGTGTGGAGCTTACCACGCGCTCCATCTTAATGTTATAGATATGATCGTAAAAAGCAACCGCCTTCTCAAAGTTGAGCGCCGGAATTTCAAACCAACTCACGAAGTCCTTCAGTTTAGTTTCTGTTTTCATTTTCCTTCCTGTTGTTGATCCCATGTTTTAGTTTTTATTTCGTTGCCCCGCGATAAATCGACGGGGGTACATGAGCGTATCCCCGTCAATTTATCGCAGGGCAATACACTCGTGGGGCAGACTGCCGCGCAACGCGGGGCGTTAGCAAGCAGAACCGCCAAATTTAAAAAGTTGGTGCCTGTGGTATTTCCATTTTGTATTCTTCCAGTTTCAATTCGGCAAGTCTTTCCACCCTTTCAGGTTTAATCAACGGGCCTAACGAATTTAGATAAGTTAAATCGGTACCCGGTTGGTAAATTGTAAATTGCCCGATGTGATCTCTAAAGCTTTTTAAGGGTTGCCCCAAATGCAGAACACCCAATTCGCGGCTGCGCCTTACTCTTTCGATATTTAGCTCAAGCGGAAAAATCTCTTCATTTCCGCCGGCCTCATAAAGTACGCGACCATCAGGACCACACACTATCGACCCACCGCTGCCGCCTGTATCCAATCCATTCACATCAAAGAAGAAGCATTGGTTTACTGCCGCCATGGCTCGGACAATCGAGAGTTCAATTTCGCGGTCTATTGTTCCCGTAAGGGTAGGGTGAAGAATAACTTCGGCTCCCATTAACGCTAAGGTGCGCACTGTTTCGGGAAACCACATATCGTAGCAAATAGAAACGCCAAATCGGCCTACATCTGGTACATCAAACACGCAGTATTCGCTTCCGGGTGTTACGCCAACTTCATACGGGTAAAACGGAAACATTTTGCTGTAGCGTTTTACAACTTCTCCTTGTGGATTGATAACAGTGGCGGTATTGTAAATAGCTCCTTCTCTGTTTTCGAAAACAGAACCCGGCAGTAACCAGATGCCGTACTTTTTGGCAAGAGCCTGCATTTCTGTTTCAAAATGGTTTGGTATAGCTTGCGCGGTTTTAATCAACGGCCCGTAAGGACTCAATTCACTAAACACAATCATCTCTACCCAAGGATAAAGATTCATTGTAATATTAATTTTTAGCTTCATCATTTCCACATTGGGAACGATGGCCGAAACTTTCATTTGAATTCCGGCAATGGCAAATGGCTTCATATAGATTTTTTTATTGATTCTGTGATAGCTGTTTCTAAAATAACGAGTCCGCGGTTCAATTGTTCGTCAGTAATTACTAGTGGTGAAAGAATGCGAATTATGTTTTTCTCCATTCCGGCACTGATTATTATCAAATCGTTGTGGGCACAATGTCGCACTATTTCATTGCACAGATCAGAATCTGGTTGCTCAGGGTCGTTGTGTTTCACGAATTCAATTCCAATCATGGCTCCGAGTCCACGCACATCTCCAATGCTACTGTATTGTTTTTTCAGGTTGTGTAAGCGCTGGTTTATCTGGTCGGCTATATAATTAGCACGGGAATTCAAATCCAGCTCTTCCATCAATTTGATGGTCGCTAAAGCAGCTGCACAACACACCGGATTTCCGATGTAGGTACCGCCAATGCTGCCAGATGCAGCTGCGTCCATTACTGCGGTGCGTCCCACTACAGCTGCAATGGGCATTCCCGAACCCATAGATTTGGCGTAAGTGCTAAGGTCGGGCGTTACGCCGTAATGCTGCCATGAAGCCCAATAGCCTGTTCGACAAAATCCGCTTTGAACTTCATCGATAATGAGCATAATTTCATATTTATCGCAATGGGCGCGCAAGCCTTCCAAATAGCGTTTTGGTACTGGATTAAATCCGCCTTCGCCCTGAACTGCTTCAATAATGATGGCAGCTACAATAGATGGGTCTACTAAATTATGGGTACTCTTTTCTAGGTGATCCAATTCCTGATCGATAAAGGCTTCATAATCCATCCCTTTTCCGTAAAGGTAAAAATTGGGGAAACGCAGTCGATAAACTTCTGGCGCAAAGGGTCCACAACCTATCTTATAACCTATTTTGCTAGTCAAAGTCATGGCCATCATAGTGCGACCGTGATAGGCTTCCGAAAAACCAATTACTGCCTGACGGCCAGTAGCTTGTCGGGCAATTTTAACGGCATTTTCAACTGCTTCGGCGCCGGTGCTCACCAGCATAGCCTTGGTTTCGCCGCCGTGTGGCAGAATTTCGATAAGCTTTTCGCAAAGCTGAACATAAGGCTCATAAGACACTACGTTAAAACTGGTGTGCAGGTATTTTGCGGCTTGTTCTTGAATGGCTTTAACGACCGACTCGGGGCAATGGCCGGCATTCACTACGCCAATTCCGCCGGCGAAATCTATTAGCTCTCTTCCGTCAACATCAGTAATGATAGCGCCCCTGGCATGTTGTACAGTGGCAGTGTTGAACACGCCAACACCATTGGCCACAACTTTTTTTCTCCTTTCCAGGAGTTCTACAGATTTTCTAGTTTCAGCAATCATTAAAATACGTTATTATATAGAAAAATGATATTTCGAATGATCAACATTTGCAGATGAGCCTCAATAGAATTATCAAGCTATGCATTAGGCTTTTAAGCTCAATCTTGAGAAAAGGTATTGGTGTAACTGCCGCTTGTGTTAATCCGTGCTAAATATAACAAAAAATTATTGATATTGTTTTCCGGGTAGAAATTAGTAACATAAACGTCTATAAACCAGTGTATCAAACGGCTGGCTAAGTTTAATCTAAAATCAGTATTAAATAAAATATTTAAGCCAAATTCCTTGAAGTATAAATGATTTTTGGATAAGGAGGCTTTGATCACCTTAAGTTTTTTGGTGGAATATTGTGCGATATATTAAGCTCGCTTCGAGCGCATGGCTTTTACTTTTGCAATTTGTGAATTGATTATCAGGTCTTTGTATTGATCGGTTTCCATTCCAAATAAGGCAAGCTTTCCTTCAGCGTCGCTGTGCACACCAAATCCATATCTTTTGCAAAGAGGTGAAGCTCTAAAACACGGTTGCCCTTTTGAAAAGAATTTAGTTCTTGCCTCATCCAATTCATCTTTTGAAAGACCTTTTCTTAGCGCAAATACTCGAAATAGTACATCATCTGAAGTGTAAATGTATGGCTGATCGTTAATTATCTCAAACTGCAAGTTCACCACCGATTTTTGATCTCCAATTAAAGGTGGCATCACTCCCGCTGCTACAGGGCAATCTTCGGCCACCTCAATAAGGGTGTTGACGTAATTGGTTGTATGGACTTTCATTTTTATTATGAAGGTAATGAATTGAGTGATAATCTGGAGAAGTGTGGAGAATTATTTCTGATTATAACTTGAAAATGATGTGACTACATGAATTCTATTCGAAATTGTTAAATCAAAAGTTCGGAAATTACAGTTCGAAGTTTAAAGGGTTCTTAGGTGGTGATAGAGAGAATAACTTTAAACCAATATTAAATAGTTGATTGATCCAAAATTAATTTTAAATTCTCGGAAAGCTACCTGAACGAAATCATTTCGTATATTTGAATATGGAAATAATTAAGGATCTTACTAACTACTAATTCTGAAATTCAAAATGGTCAGCCCGTTTTTACTTGCACCCGCGTTCCTGTAGAAACTCTGTTTTGGCATTTGCAAAAGGGGATTTCAATAGATGAGTTTCTTACGGATTTCCCAAGTGTAAAAAGGAGTCAGGTAATTGGGGTTATCGCTATTGCTCGTAAAATCATGACGTCGGAAAACGTTGATAAAATTTATGAAGCTGTTGCTTGATGAGAATTTACCAAAGAAGTTGAAATTAGATTTTCCCTTACATGAGATTTTTACAGTTTTAGCGGAAGGGTGGAGTGGTAAAGGTTTTTGCTTGGGATTAAAATGCAGTAAATTTTTAGAAACTGTTCTTGCATAAATTTTCCTTTGCTTTGTATTCGCCGGGCTTGAATGTTTCGTTTAGAATAGTAATCAAGTAGTATTTCAACCCCAATTAATTTTTTGATATTAAGATACTTATGAAGTACATTCTATTGAGTTCAATCGTTTTGAGTTGTGTGGTAATATCATGCAGTAATGAGAAAGAACCAAGATATACCGAAACCAATTTGCAAGAAAAAAATAAAGTCGCCGTCGAGATGGATGACAATAAGCAATCTCTGAAATCGCTTTTAGATGCAAAGAAAGGAGCTTTTGAGTTGAAAGCAGACGACAATAAAAAGAAGATTTATAAAGCAGGTATTGACGCAGTTGAGACTAGCGGAATACTTGACAAGGCTCTGAATGTTGGTGATATTGCTCCCAACTTCGTATTGCAAAATGCCATGGGTAAACCTGTAGAGCTCTACGAGTTTTTGAAAAAAGGAAAAGTGATATTAACTTGGTACAGAGGTGGCTGGTGTCCGTATTGCAACCTTACGCTCAATGAACTGCAATCAGAATTGCCCAATTTTGAGGCCAATGGGGCAAACCTCATTGCATTGACTCCAGAACTACCTGACAGCTCAATGTCAACTGCAGAAAAACTCAATTTGGAATTTGAAGTGCTAAGCGATGTGGGAAACAAAGTTGCAAAAGAGTTTAATATCGTATTCAAGCTTACAAGCGATGTGGCTGACAGCTACAATAAAGCCTTTGATATGAATGGCTATAATGGCGATGAATCGAATGAGCTTCCGCTACCTGCAACTTATATAATCAACGAAGATGGCCGAATAATATACGCTTTCTTAAATGCAGACTATCGCAATAGAGCTGAACCTTCGGAGCTTACTGAAATATTGAAGAAATAATTTTGGGGCATCAATGGGTTTACCGGTTCTGGTAAAATTACCGATGCCGGTAGATTGCAATATGAATTTGATGCTGAAAGTTGTTTCACCTTCAAAAATTCAATTTTCCATTTTCATGGCTATGAACTCCAAATCCAAAGTGAAAATGACACACCGAGAAATAACTGAATTTATGGAGATCACGGCCGACTACCCATGAAGGGGAGTTGCAATCTGGTTCGGAAATACAGCGTAGTTGAAAAGGTGGAGAATGGTTGGGGAATTTCCGCGCAAACAATAATTGAACTTTACCATTGAGAAGATTAAAACACTTAATTTTGATTTTCATGAAACGCCGGGAATCAAAAAACTGAACTAACTTTAGTTTTGCGTTTTAATACAAATTATTGCATGGGAATAAAGATTGCATACTACAAGAAAAGCGATTGGGATCGGGTGACGAAAACAATGGACGACCGGGAAAAAATGCACGATACCTGGCAAGAGTGGCATAAAGAATACTTAAAAGTAAAAATCAATTTTATCAAAAAGGGTTTTAAGGTTGTAGTTGTGGAAGTAAATCCTGATGAATTGATGCTATATTGTGCCATACGAGGAATAAAAAACACCAGCGCAGTCCGATCGCAGTTTGTACAAGATAAATAGTAACTTAATTTTGAAAGTTGAAATAAATAAGAGAGATGACACTACGGGCGGCATTAACAACTAAGCCAATTAACAATCTGGCGAAACTTCCTGAACATAAATTAATATAGGTTTTGGATTTTGCAGAATTTCTTTTGAATAGGATTGATGATCAATTATTGACCGAAGGCATGCAAAAGATAGTTTCAGATTCAAAAACGTTTAAATTTCTAAGAAAATGAAGAAGATATTTATTCATATAGCGACGTTGTTAAAGAGAAATATAAATGAAGAAGGGCGACATTGTTTTTTTAATACCATTTACATTTACAGGCCTTTCGAGAAATAGATTACGAAACCCACTCCATGAGTAAAATCGAAAAAATAAGAAATTACAATTCAATTATCCTGGCTCTCGTTGGAACCATCGCTGTTATATTTCTAATCTTCGCAGCTTTCTTTCTTCTGGAAGAAATGTCGCGTTCTTTTTTTAGAAATGACGATTATAGAAATGACGGAATTCTCGCTACCGAAGAAACAGATCAATTGCTCAAAGACAGCCTGAGACGGCAAATCATTTCTTTTGACAGAATTCAGATTGTAGATTCCATTACTCAAACCTATCTTTTGCCGGTCACCCAGGCCAATTTAGCTGATCCGGAATCAAGCAAAGTATTAGCTGACCGATTAAATACTTTTGGGAGCGGATCGGATTATGAGTATTACGATGAAAATACATACAATAATCTGATTGTATATAATTCGTCGACCGGAAAATCGCAAGTTGTATTTAATCAAAGAGTAAGCATTGGAAATTATCAGGTTTATAATTCCGGCGATCAGAAATACATCATAATTTCGGGCTGTAGTAAAGACTCAAATAATGATAAATATCTAAACGATAGAGATCTGCAGGAGCTTTTTATTTACGACATTCAAAAAGCCGAAATCTCAAAACTAGGAGCAAAGGAGAATTATACAACTCTGAGAACCTATCAACCTGCGCTGTCAACCGATTTGATTGTTCATTTTGGTATCGATCGAAACAATGACGGGGTTTTTAAAAGCAGGGAAGAGCCAATGGTTTTCTATCAAGTAAACTTCCAGAAAATGGCGCTGGAAGAGTTTGTTAGTGATGCTAAGATTAGTGAATTGCAGGGTTTATTGGAAGGGAAGTAATCTTTCTGTTATAATAGTGTAACGAATTCACTATTTTTATTGATGGAAATTGAGGTATTTTGTGCGCTGTATACTTACTCTGCGTTATGCCTAATAGATAATAAACTGAATGTCAAGAAAGAAAATATACGATAAAGTACCCACTCATGATGAAATGATGATTCCTACTTTGGAAGCACTAAAGTTATTAGGGGGTTCAGGCTCGATAGATGAAATAAACGAAAAAGTTTACGAAGTTACTGGCTTGAACGAAGAAATTTTGGAAATACCACACGACGAAAATGGAGTTCAAACGAAGGTCGAATGAGATTGGCATGGGCAAGAACCTATCTAAAAAAATATGGATTACTCGACAATTCTTCTCGTGGTGTCTGGGCTTTAGTTGATAATGAAATTGAAATATCAAAATTGGATTCCGACAAAATACTAAAAACTGTCAGGGAGCAAACTAGAAAACCAGAGATTGAGCAAAAGAAAACCAAGAAAGAGGTCGAACTGGAAATAGTAGAAGAAATCGAAGATCAAATTGATTGGAAAGAGCACCTGATTTCTATTATTCTTAAAATCGACCCTTCAGCCTTTGAAAGGCTGTGCCAAAGAATTTTAAGAGAGAGCGGATTTGTTCAGGTTGAAGTAACTGGTAAATCCAGCGACGGCGGAATTGACGGAAAGGGAATAGTTAGACTAAATGGATTTTTAAGCTTTCACGTGTTTTTTCAGTCAAAACGATATAAAGGTTCAGTCGGTTCTGGAGATATACGCGATTTTAGAGGCGCAATGCAGGGCAGAGCGGATAAAGGTCTATTCATTACCACCGGTAATTTCACAAGGGAAGCAATCAAAGAAGCGACTAGAGACGGAACTCCGCCAATCGATTTAATTGATGGGGATTTATTGTGTGATAAACTAAAAGAATTTAATCTTGGTGTGAAAACTGAACTCATTGAAGAGGTTTCAGTAAATGCTGAATGGTTTTTGAAAATCTAAAAAAAGTACTTGATATAATAACTTGAATAAAACATAGCTATTACATTCGCTATTTTTATTAGTGGAAACTGGGGTATTTTGTGCGGTATCTAGAAACGTTATCGACAACTTATTTGATATGAGTACAATAAAAATAAAAAGAGAACTTGGAGAACTGGACATAATTAAGTTTTCTTTCCGATACATTTTGATTAGAAAAGACGACAGTTCATAACAGTGGCAGCATAAACACAAATGTAATAGCTAACCCAAACAAAAAATGAATAAAGAAAATAGTCAACCGAAACAACAACCCAATAACCCCTTGCACGGGATGAAATTGGCAACTATACTGGAGTTGTTGGTGGAACATTATGGTTGGGAAGGGTTAGCAATGGAAATTAATATCAATTGTTTTAAAAGTAACCCTTCCATTAAATCGAGCCTTACGTTTTTAAGAAAAACGCAATGGGCGAGAGATAAAGTTGAGCGGCTTTATCTTGATTTAGAAAATAAAAAGTAACCCAAATGGTTATTTGGCTTATCATCTTTTAAAAGATCAAAAATAAACGACCTATGAATACTTATCCATTAACCACAAATCACTTTCAAGTTGAGTGGGGCGGCACACGGATGGGATTTACGGAAGTATCCGGATTGTCAATTGGGATTGAACCAATAAATTATCATGAAGGTTCTTCTAAGGAAAACTCCACCCAAAAAATGCCCGGTAGATTAAAATATGATAATGTCATTTTAAAAAGAGGTATTGTGATGAGCGACAATGAGTTTTATACTTGGATGAGTACAATTAAACTCAATAAGATTGAACGGAGAGATTTAACTATTTCATTACTCAATGAAGACCATGAACCGGTTATGGTTTGGAGATTGAAAAATGCTTTTCCAATAAGAATTGAATGGTCGCCTTTGAGAGCCGACGCCAATGAAGCGGCTATTGAATCAATTGAGATAAGCCATGAGGGAATGACTGTGAGAAATGATTAGACTCGTCTTTCATTTTGTAATAATTGTCGCTGTATATAATCTGTTATACTCCACTAGATCATTATGACCACTAAAGAACGCTTGAAGGAAGTAGGGTTAACCTCCAATTCTAAACATCACCTCATACCGCTTGTTGCATTAGCAACTTATTGAAAACTCAAACATGTCAGAAAATACAAAAGCATATGGTACCGACGGTGCCAAAAAAGATTTAAAATCTCGTGAAATTAAACGCAGAGATGTAACCAAAGAAGATGTAAAAATCGAAATTTTATATTGCGGGGTGTGTCACAGCGATATTCATGCTGCACGCAACGATTGGGAAAATTCTACCTATCCGCTGGTGCCCGGTCACGAGATTGTGGGAAAGGTTACAGAAGTAGGAAGCGATGTAAAAAAATTCAAGAAAGGCGACTTGGTGGGAGTAGGCTGTATGGTAGATTCTTGCCAGGAATGCGGCGCTTGCAAAGACGATTTAGAGCAATTTTGTGAAGTTGGTATGGTGGGAACCTATAATGGAAAAGACAAACATACCGGCAAGCAAACCTTTGGCGGATATTCAACACAAATAGTGGTGAGAGAAGAGTTTGTTTTAAATGTTCCGGAGAATTTAGATATTAAAAAAGTAGCTCCTCTACTCTGCGCGGGAATCACCACCTTTTCACCCTTAAATCACTGGGGAATAAAGAAAGGCGATAAGGTTGGCGTTATTGGTCTAGGCGGTTTAGGCCATATGGGAATCAAGATTGCACATGCCATGGGAGCAGAAACGATCATGATTACAACCTCGCCGGAAAAGGCTGAAGATGCCAAGCGACTTGGTGCAGACTCTGTGCTGATCTCTAAAAACGAGAAAGAAATGGAGAAGCATCAGGGTACTTTTGATTTTCTATTGAATACTGTTCCTGTTAAGCATGATATGAACCCTTATTTAAAACTTCTAAAGCGCGATAGTACAATGGTGATGGTAGGTGCCATTGAACCGCTGGAACCCATGCATGGCGGAAATTTGATAATGGGAAGAAAAAGAGTTGCCGGTTCATTGATCGGTGGCATTAAGGAAACCCAGGAAATGCTTGATTTCTGTGGTGAGCACAATATTACGCCAGATGTAGAGATGATAGAAATGAAAGACATCAACAAAGCATTTGATCGGGTTACAGACAGCGATGTTAAGTATCGCTTTGTGATCGATATGCAAAGTTTGAAAGACGAATAGAGTCGATCTAAATCAAAAAAAAGAGCCTATACTTTCACGGTATAGGCTCTTTTTTTTTAATCAAACTTATTTAAGGGCATCAAATAATCTTTCGGCTACCAATTTAGATGAGGCCGGATTTTGACCGGTTATCAAATTTCCATCGACTAAGACGAATTCAGACCAATCAGCTCCTTTTGAATAGAACCCACCATTTTTTTTCAGCATATCTTCTACCAAAAAAGGAACAACATCGGTTAATTCTACCCCTTCTTCTTCTGTATTTGTGAAGCCCGTTACTCTTCTACCTTTTACCAATGGCTCTCCATTTCTATCCTTTACATCTTTTAACGCTGCGGGGGCGTGGCATACAAAAGCTATGGGTTTCTTTTGCTCATTAAAAGTCTCAATTAATTCTATCGATGTTTTGTCCTGCGACAAATCCCATAATGGTCCATGTCCGCCGGGGTAAAACACGGCATCATAATCTGCAGCTTTCATATCTGCCAGTTTATGCGTGTTATTTATCATTTTCTGGGCATCTTCGTCTTTGTGAAATCTTTTTGTCGATTCAGTCGCCGCATCCTCCGTGTCACTTGTCGGATCGATCGGTGCCTTTCCACCTTTTGGTGTAGCCAGTGTAATGTTAACACCCTTATCTATTAAAATGTAATAGGGGCCAGCAAATTCTTCTACCCAAAAACCAGTTTTCTTTCCGGTATCGCCCAATTTATCATGTGATGTTAATACAAATAGTACTTTCATTTTTTATCTTGTTTTTAATCAAATTGCGATACTTTGCTACAGCAATTTTTGCCACAGCTTAATGTTGACTAATACAACCCGAAAAAACCAAAATTGTTAACTCATTTATGATTTTTCATTTCCATAATTGATAAAGTACAACTGTAGCGTGACTGATCTTATTTTTACTAAACCTTATGCCTTAAATTTAGATTTGGATAAATTAATAAGAATGATAAACCCTTCATTCGGAGGCAGCACTCTATCTAAAAGAAAAAGAAATAAATTTACCGTTAATCATTAATCAATATTGAAATTGAACAGAATCCCTTTTTTACTTGTTTACAGCAGAATATTGATAGCCGTTATAATAGCTGTATTGGCTTTAACTAAGGTCGTTAATCATACTATTTGGATAGTGGTTCTAATGTCTATAGGATTGATTACAGACGTTTTTGATGGTATAATTGCCCGGAACTTAAATGTTTCAACTGAAAAGCTGCGAATCTGGGATTCGAACGTCGATCAATTTTTTTGGATAATAACCATTGGTTCAATATTCTACTTAAATAGTGACTTTGTGAAAGAGAACATAATGTGGATAGGAATTATCATAATTCTTGAACTGTTATGCTACCTCATTAGCTATTTGAAGTTTGAAAAGTCCATTGCAACCCATAGCTTACAAGCTAAACTTTGGACGCTCATTCTACTTGTTTTTTTAATTGATTTAGCTCTGAATGCTACAAGTCAAATCCCTTTTTTCAGTTGCATTTTAATCGGTGCTACCTCTAGAATTGAAATAATATTAATAATCGTGAAATTAAAGAAATGGACAACCGATGTTCCTTCCGTTTTTGCAGTTTCAAAAATCAATGCAGGAATCCCTATCAAGAAAAACAAATTATTTAGCAGTTGAAAAGTGCTGGTGATTATGATATTAAAAAAAAAATCTCAACTATTAATTTGCCTATGTAATTATCTCTACGATTCCCCATGCCACCGCTAACCATATTGATAGAATAACAGACGACCCAAACCCTTTCGTTTCAAAATCGCCGCGAAATTTATCCACGATTTCTATCACAACGGCATACGCTATAGTTCTTGTAACAATTCCAAGCCCGATCAACCAAAATAAGCCGAGTGTGAGAACATTAAAAATTAGCGTAATGAGCCAGCCGATTATAAACCCCATAATCATAATGGAAAGCGCTGTGTAAATGGCGGCTTTCTTATCTCTGATGTTAATCGTACTCATAAACTTCGAGGCAAGAAGTAGCACAATGGGTGTTGCAATAATTTTAAGAATAATTTCCATATCAATTTTTAGTATTTCGTTGTATCCAGTCAGCGTTACTTTCGGCACCTATAAAAGTTGTCGAATGTTATGTAATCCGTGTTTATAGCTTTTTTTTCACTTGTCTTGCTCTGTTTGAAGTAAAACCACTTTCCATATCCTTTCTTCGCATATTTCTCTCTAAAAGCTTTTCGTATAATTCAGCTTCTTCCCGGTTTCCGGCTATTCTATGTTCTATATGAATATCCTTCTTTTTAATGTGGGTATGTGGCACCTCGTCGCGTATAAAAGTCGCTTTATTGTTTGGCATAATGCTGTGTCCATACGTATTGGCATATACCCATGTAAATTCGGCTCCGAAAAACAAGATGAGACATGAGTATGAAACCCACAATAAAATAAGCACCATAGATCCTGCTGCGCCGTAGGTAGAGCTCGGATCGGCCGAACCAAAATAGAGACCCAGTAAGTATTTGCCGATTGAAAATAGCACAGCAGTTAGCAAGCCGCCTACCCAGACAGATCTCCATCGGATTTTAGCATCGGGCAAAAATTTAAACAGCAAGGTGAATAGTACCGTTATTACACCAAGCGACAACACTTCACCGGATATCATTGCGATATACACCGATAGTTCTGAAAAAATCCTTTCCAGATATCCGTTTAAAAGTGCTAAAACTGCCGACAATGCAAAACTTACCAGTAGTAAGAATCCCACAACCATAACAAAACCAAAGCCCATGATCCTGTCTTTAACCAATTTTTTAAAACCAGCGTTTTCAACCTGCTTCAAGTCCCACACAATATTCAGCGAAAGCTGCAAATGATAAAACACCCCGGTAGCACCAAATATCAGCGTGGCCAAACCAATAATGGTAGAAATGAAACTCTTATCACCACCCTGGGTGCCTGCAACAATTTCTTGAATAGAATCTGCCGCACTTTGACCTATTGCGTCCGCAATCTCATTGGTAAGTCTGCCCTGCACAATGTCATTGCCCCAAATAGCACCTACCGTATTGATAATCACCACCACCAATCCCGGTAGCGAAAGTACCGCATAGTACGCCACTATGGCGCTTAACCTCCACGGGTCATCAGCATTCCATTCCTTATAAGTTCGCTTTAGCAGTTCTGGTAAATGCTTAATCCTAAATTTTTTATGTTCAATTATTGCCGCTTTAGCCATTTTGGTAGGAGAGGTATTGTAGTGTTGTTTTCGCAATGCATTACAAACTCTTAGCCAAAAGAAAAGTTTATAATTGCTGAAGTGCAGATTCCCGCGCTCAATGCTCTCAAACGTACAATATATCCATAAGCTTGTTCGGAAATGAGCGGTTGCTTTATAGACTTCTTTTGAGGTTCGGCTTCCGCCAATGATAACTTTGTGTGTAAAATTACCCCATTGAACGTGAGAAGTTTTGGACAGAATTGATACTTCGGTTGTGGCAAATAAAAGTTGCGTTTTTTTTAAGACCTAAGTCGCTTTGTATCCCACAATTTGCTGATGAGTAAATCCATTTTCTCAAAACAATATAGATCGTGAATGGTACACTTGGAACTTTCAGACAGCCAATATATTTTTATCGCCTGTTCACCTTTTAACAGGTTGTTCGATATGCCTTTAGTATTCCTAATACCAACAGTTCAACCGAAAAGATGAAAAAGCTACTCGTACTCCTGTCCATCACACTCACCCTTTTTGCCGCAGTGGCAAGTGGCCAGATAAACCGGCAGGAACAGTCTATGTGGTGCTGGGCCACGTGTATTCAGAGTTCGCTCTATCAAGGCAATGTGGAGCAGTCGCAATCTGCAATTGTATCGCGCCTTACAGGATGGCCTCAAAACCGGCCGGCTGCAATCGATGAGGTAATTTCGGTATTGCAATCGTATAAATTTCGTGCCTGGTCGGTAGGCTATCCCGCCAGTCCGCAACAGTTGTATAGCACACTCTCAGACGGGTGGAAGCTAATCGCCTTTGTAAATCCTATGGACAATCCAACCGTAGGTCATTTCATTATGCTTCAGGGTGTTACGCCCAATGGTCTGATACGCGTGAGCGATCCTGCTGATGGACGCACCTATGAGCAAGATCCCCAGACTTTGTACAATGGGTGGAAGTGGAGCCGGTCTATCGTGGTGGGAATGCCGGTGAATTAAAAAAAATGAATTGGTATACCTTGAAGAAATCTCGTCTGCCTTTCGGCGAATGAGAGGTGATAGCATAATCTAAGTCCAGCCAGAAAAGCTAAGATTTCCAACCATCATTTACTCATATCGTTCCTGTATTTGAATGATAAGAAACTTCATCTTAGAGAACTGAAAAATTCAACTTCTATATACCGATTAGCCCATCAATAAGCAGTGTACAACACATTTCGCAAGAGTCATTCTGTAAGATTTACATCGATTAAATCGCCGCAGATTTGAGTCGGCTATCTATCATAAAAACAAATACTGGCAGATTATTAGAAGAAAGGAAAAGCAACAGGATTAAATAGTATTTTCGACGGTTTAAATACTGGCCTCTGGTAATTTAAAGACGCAACTATTATTATAAAGGAGAATACCTAAAGCTTATTTTATATGATGAATTGGAAAATATACGATCCTTTAGGGAAATAAGGTGCACTCGATGTATTTTACTAAGCACTCCACTACGACACGTGGTAGAATGAGCCTTTGGGGGTTCAGCACATGAGTGGCGCTTTTTTAAATGCTGGGCAGCCAAAAAAAAAAACGAAAGTCCGAAAATTAAAAAAGTCTAAATGAATGGAGTCAAAAATGAAAAATAAATTTCTTTTATCAGCAACATGTTTTGTAATTGGTTTTTTTGGTTTAGCAACATTCGTGAATGCCCAGGCATTTATGGATTTTGAATCTGGTTTCGTTTTTACAGGTTACAATAACGTGCGGATTCCTGGTGATGCTGGAACCTTATTTTCTCTAAAAAATGATTTAGAGCCCAAACCAAGCGCTTTTATTCGAATAAGAGCGGGATATACAATTAAATCGAGGCATACGGTATCACTTTTATATGCGCCTTTAACCGTGAAATCAAATGGAGCGACAAATAAGGAAATTTATTTTGAAGATGTAATTTTTGCTCCAAATACCTTTCTCAATGCAAGCTATAAGTTTAATTCATACAGGATAACTTACCGATACGATATTGTAAAAAAATCAAAAATTGAATTTGGTTTGGGCTTTACTGCAAAAATAAGAGATGCCGAAATTGGCCTTAAGAGTGAGGGATTATCTGCTTCAAAAACAAATGTAGGGTTTGTCCCCATCATAAATTTCAGGCTCCATTGGAAAATGAATGATAAAATTGGTGTGCTCTTCGAGGGAGATGCCTTGGCCGCACCGCAAGGTAGAGCAGAAGATATTCTGCTTGCTGGAACATATAAATTTTCAGATCAGTTGTCAGTTCGTTTTGGATATCGAATTCTTGAAGGGGGAGCAGGTAATGATGAAGTCTACAACTTTACGTTGTTCCATTACGCTTCTGTGGGTGCTTCTTATACTTTTAATAGCAAGTTAAAATCAAAATAACTGAAAAATGCCGGTTATATACTAATCTACCACTATTCGAATGGTTTGCATGAATTAGAATTTATAATAGATTTCAAGTTTGGTCAGGGCAGAAGCGGGCTCTTAAGGATATGCTTTACTAATGAGGCTATCATTTAATATTCCTGGTTGGATGCTTTAGGGTCGTATCTAATTTAAGTTTACCTGCTGCGAATAAAGCAATAAAACTTACCGCCGAACGGTTACCTTACCTTATTTGCTCAATGGTCCATACTTTCAAACATTTCTTCTGCCCTTATCATTTTTATAAGCCACCCTGTTAAATTGGGAGAATCAATTACAATAATTGATAAGGAATTTGATATTAGTGGACGCGTGTCAGACATTGGGCTGTTCTATGTAATTTTGAAGACCGATACAAATGAAAAAATTATGATTCCCAACAATATATTCTTACAAAAAGCAACAAAGATAAGTTTATGAAAATTATAACTTTAATTCTATCAATAGGCTTTTTATTACTTTTATCAAATGCTTTAAAGGCACAGTATAAATATGAAAGAGAATACAGAATAAAGTCCGAAATGATTCCGCAATCGGCGCAAGCCTTTATCGATTCAATCGGTCCCGATTCAAGAATAAAGTGGTATAAAGAAATAAGTCTCGACGCTGTTTCCATCGAAGCCAAATTTAAACACAATAAGAAAAAATTTAGTGTTGAATTTGATACATTGGGAATTTTACAAGATGTAGAATTTATAATAGAATCAAGTGAAATACCACCAGTTGTCTTTAACAAAATAGAACAAAAACTTGATTCTCTTTATGAAAAATGGAAATTTCAAAAGATACAAATTCATTACAGCGGAAGCCATAGCGATATCTTAACTTCTATACATAAAAATGAACCAGGCAACGCAGTAAAGGTTTATTTCGAGATAGTCTTAAAAGGAAAAAATCCCGGAAACACCCAGGAATATGAAATTACTTTTAATGCACAAGGAGAGATGCAACATATTCAAATGATAATACAAGATGAAGCCGACCACCTTGAATATTAGAATTAAACTGCTGTTGGCTCTTTTGTTGGTTACAGCCTCAAAAACGGTTTTTGCACAAATCCCAACAAGGGTTGGCTTTTTACCTTCCATAAATTACAATCACAAATTAAACACCAATTGGGATGTAAATCTCAAATACGAATCAAGGCATTTTGTGTATAACAACAATACTTCGGAAAGTAGAGACTTTAATTATAATTATGGATTAAGTGATTTTTCGGCACTGGTGGGAAGAAAAGTAGGCCTAAATTCAAAAGTTGTTGCAGGGTTTTTAACACGTATAGAACCTGATATAGTAGTTTATAGAACGATTCAGCAATTTATATTTCAAACCAAATTAGCGTCTTTTCGGTTGGCACATAGAATAGCTGCTGACCAAACATTTTCGCCTGAAGAAAACCCTGAATTCAGATTGAGATATAGGGTAAGCGCTGAAATACCATTATCAGGTTTAAAAGTTGATGTTAAAGAATTTTATATCAAGTTTAATACAGAGTTACTCAATAGCCTCCAAAACGATGAATATGATTTAGAATTTAGGGTAGTTCCTAATATAGGTTATGTAATCAATGATCAACAGAAAATAGAATTGGGACTGGACAATCGTTTCGATTCATTGATTGACAATGAAACTCGTTTAACTTCTTGGATTTCAATAAATTGGTACCTATAAGAAAATCGTATAAAGCAGAGATGCACAATATGAATTTGGCACATTTAAAAAAATATAGAATAATATGGTTTTTTCATTACTATTAATCGTAGCCGGGTTTTTAGGTTTAATTTTTGGGGCTAATTGGCTTGTCGATGGCGCATCAGGCCTGGCGAAAAAATACAATATTCCTGATTTGGTAATTGGTTTAACAATTGTCGCTTTTGGTACTTCCGCACCCGAATTAGTTGTTAATTCTGTAGCCTCAATTGACGGGCTTTCAGATATCGTTTTGGCAAATATTATTGGCAGCAATAATTTTAACTTGTTTTTAATATTGGGAATAGCCGGATTGGTTTATCCAATTACTGTGCAGTCATCCACCGCCTGGAGAGAAATCCCTATATCCTTAATAATTACAGTAGTATTATTTGGGCTTGCAAACGATTTCTTCATGAATCAAAACCCGGTAATTTCAAGACTTGACGGAATTATTTTGCTCGTATCTTTTGTATCTTTTCTGTACTACATATTCAAACAAATGAAAACCGAAAAAATTGAAGTAATTCCTTATATTCAAAAAACGAATCTGAAGATTTGGAGTTTAATTTTAATAGGTTTTGGCGGACTGATTATAGGAGGGAAGCTTGTGGTGGATAATAGCATTGATATAGCAACAGATTTAGGTGTTAGTCAAAAAATAATCGGATTAACTATCATTGCTGCCGGCACTTCGCTACCCGAATTAATAACTTCAATTGTCGCTGCCCTTAAAAAGAATAGCGACATCGCCATTGGAAACGTCATTGGCTCAAACATTTTTAACATTCTTCTTATCATTTCAATTAGCGCTTTAATAAATCCTATAGAATATAATCCCGTTTTCAATCAAGATTTTGCTATATTGATTGGAGGAACAGTTTTCCTAATCATTGCAATGTTTACAGGGAAAAGGAAAAAACTCGACAGGTGGGAAGCATTGGTATTGGTTGTTTTTTATCTGATTTATACTTCTTATTTGGTCTCAAAGGAATTGTAAAATCATATAAAATGAGGAAAAAACATGCACCCCGAAATTGGTAGCATCATAGAGCTTGGTTATAACCCGGCAATTCCCGAAGATGTGATTAAATAGTCTGCTGCCATGTCAACTCCAAGCGTGCTTTTTATAATGATTGGTTCTGCTTTGATGTTTGTTGGATTGGTTATTATGGCTTTTGAAGTGGTGTGGGAAAGTATGTGCCTGGACGGCTCTGTTTTAAAAAATCGGTTAATCATCTGGGCTGTTAGAATTCGCCATGAGGTAGATTGTTTATAGCATGAAAGAATCTACATATGCCGGTTCTGACGTGATTGCTGACTCATTGTTTCGATTTATTTTTATCGAGCATTCAGGATAGAGTTCATCTTACAATAAGTAATTTTTGACTTCTATAAAATTCTTTAGATGAAAACAACCACGACTGCATGGAGGAGTTAGGCTGTTATTCCACTATCCTTTGGTGATGCCTTACTAAAAACCAATCACCAACTTAGCCGATCTCAGGACTGAAGGACTCCATACAGATGCAGCAAACCAATCACCAAACACAAACTACCTCGGTAGCTCAAAACCCACTTTCGGACAGTAAAACCATCCATTCGGAAAATTATGAGCAGAATAATGTAATCGGCCGCTACATTTATTAAAAAATCTAACCAAATGGAAACAAAATTCTACTCATCTAACCATGCGCTTTTCCTGCCCGTACTTGCGGGATTGTGCGCCGCCTTTCTTATTAGCGCCGGCACAGCACAGGCGCAGAACTTAAATTTTAATACCATAACTGGCTATACAATGTCCGTTAATCCAGGTCCTACGATCTGCGAAACCAGCAGTGCAAGCGTGACCACATTTTATTATCCTATTTTTGGTCTTCCCGATGCACCCGCATCTACGCTTACGGCGAGCGAAGGCAGCCATCACCTGGCAACAGCCGGCGAAACAACAATAGTTACAGTAGATATTCCTGCAGCTGGATATTTAGCCTTGAATTGGCAGTTGAGCTACAAGTATGGAGAACCAGGTGAAGCTATGCCGTGGCAGGTTGTACAGCAGCCTGATAATCCGCCGGCGGGAGTTTTACATCATGACATCCCAGTTACATTCGCCAAGGCTTCAAGTCTATCTTATCTTACTTTTATCGTTAGGGATCAAACGGGAGATCCCAGCGCACCAAATTATCAATCCTATCAATTTGTAATTCCTTTTACAGTTTTAGGGGTCATAGATCCGCAAGTGGCCGTGCCCATTTTGGACACTGTTGTTGAACCACAAATTCCTTATCTTATTTTGCATGCCCCTCCAGGCGATGGCAGCAGCAGTGAATTTCAGGACAGTAAAACCACTTGCCGGAATTTTCAAACCAGCTATGCTGAAGATGGTTCCAACTCGGCAAACGTGGCAGTAAAACTTGGCATCGCCGGTTCTGCAGGGATATTTGTCACCACAAACTTTGAATTTTCGGTAACGATGAGCGCTGGATTAACCGTTGGCGATATGGCTGTGGTTACCACATCAGACCAAACTTGCGTTACCGTAAATCAAGGATTTTCTACTTCGGCGCTTACCGGCCCAAATGGGGGAGGCGATGTCTTTATCGGTTACGGTACTGATTTGGCTCTAGGTGTTTACGATTACCGGTATTTGCCGGAAGGCAGCTGCACCAGCGACACCAAGCAAGGTTTGATTTATGTGCCTGTGGGCTTACCGCGAAAGTTTATTTACACCAAAGAAGCCATTGAAAGCGAAATTGCAGATTTGGAAATTCTTGTTGCCGATTCATTAATCAACGGTCCTGAAGCTACCAATAATGCACAAAATCAGATGGATGTATGGAATCAGGTGCTCGATATGAATTTGGCCAATGTAAATAATCCGGATAATGAATTGCTTGGTAATACATCTTTTAGCGCAAGCACTTCCAGCAGCAACGAGAGCAGTATTACTGTGTTGGAGACCAATACCATTCAATATGAGCATTACATACAGGGAAATATAGGTATAACGGCGGTAGTTGAAATAGGAGGATCTGGGATTACAGGAGGTTACGAATACAAAGCATCTAAGCGCTTTGGCGAAACGCAGAACCAAACCGTAGAAGGTTCTAAACTGGTAAGATATACCCTTGCGGATGATGATAGTGGTGACATCTTTAACCTTTCTGTGGTAAAAGACCCGATGTACGGAACGCCAATTTTTAGATTAGACCCTGGTACGAAAAGTAGTTGCCCATACCAAGGTGGCTATCAGCGCGATCAGCCCCTACTCACATTTGCAGACGATAGCGATAATTTAACTTTGAATAATATTCCAGTGGGCACATCTACTACTTTCCAGTTGAAAATATGTAATGAAAGCAATGAAAACCGCACCTATTACTTGAAAGGAAATGCATCTACCAACCTTAATGGTGCGATAATTCAGGGATTTGGAAACAATATTTTTAATACAAATGATAACGGTGTGCAGTTTGTAAATGTACCTGCCAATGATTGCATCGACAATGCCAGCCTTACTATTTCCCAATCTGACGATAATATATTGAATTATGAAAATCTGGAAATCTTCCTTTACACCCTATGCGAAGGTGCGGGTACGGAGCTTTCATCAAGCGTATATCTGAATGCCTATTTCAGCGAAACTGTTGGCATAAATGATATTGACATGGAAAGTACAGCTGTGCAGATTGTTCCTAATCCCAATAAGGGCGCGTTTAGCTTGCGTTTTGAGAAGGACATGGATGCAGGTAGCATTTCCATAACTGATATGACCGGAAAAACCATCGTTCAGCGCAATCTGCAGGCCGGGCAAAGCGCCATTGAATTTAATGAAGGAGATCTGGCAGGCGGCATGTACATCATCACAATACGTAGCGGGGAATCGTTGATGACTCGAAAACTACTTATTGATTAAAGGAATTTAAGGCTTGCTTTATTCCTAAATACCTAACCAATATTTATGAAGCACGCCTGGTAATACTTAATCTTCACCCCACTTTAAGGGGTGAAGATTTTTAACCAAATGAAGTAAGTGAATCACCGCAATTGTATATCATGTTTTATACAATTGTAGGTAATCATAGCCCAAAACAGAATTAACTCAACCATTATAACAGCTAACTTAAATGCCCGACCTAACCACCTCATACACTCCTTTAAAACCCTCTGACCGGATTCAATCTCTTGACATAATGAGAGGGATCGTTTTATTGGGTATCCTATTAATGAACATTAACGGAATGGGGCTCGCCGGCGCCTATGAAGACCCAACTGTGTCAGGAGGGGCTACGGGTTGGAGTCTTTATACCTGGATAACAACCAATATGCTGTTTGAAGGCACAATGAGAGCCCTGTTTTCGCTATTGTTCGGCGTTGGCATGTTTATATTTATGGATCGGCTTGAAAAAAAGGGAGCTGGAATAAATGCTGCCAATATTTATTTTAGAAGACTCACTTGGCTTCTGGTTTTTGGATTGATTCATTGCTACTTGCTCTTGTGGGTCGGTGAAATTTTGTACAATTATGCGTTAATGGGGTTTTTGGCATTTTCATTTAGAAAAATGCTTCCCAAAAAATTAATCACAATTGCAATATTTTTATTTCTAGGTGGTACATTGTGGACCTACGCTGACTACAGAAATGATATAAAATTTAATCAAGATGTAGAACTTGCTGATAACTATAGGTTAGAAGGGAAAGAGCTAACAAAAGAACTTAAAGAAGCAGACGAGAAATGGGAGAAAAGGGTGTATGAAAGATCTCCCGAAGCTATAGAAGAGCATACTACCAATATGCGCAAAGGCTACTTTGGTGTGGTGGCTTTTCTTGCTCCTATAAACACACACTATAATCAACTTTACCCTTATAGATATGACTTGTGGGATGTATTAAGCATGATGCTTTTAGGTATGGCATTGTATAAAATGAAAATACTCTCTGCCGAAAAATCATATCGCTTTTATGGACTCATGGCCATAGTAGGTTATGGTATAGGGTTAGCGGTGAACTTTTACGAAACAAAATTAATTATAGACGGCAATTTCTCAATGCTGGCATTTTCCAAATCATTCCTTACCTACGACTTAGGGAGAGTTTTTGTAGCGATAGGACATATTGCACTGATAATGCTTTTTTGTAAAATATCTATATTGAAATGGCTAAAGCACGCACTTGCGGCCGTTGGCAAAATGGCTTTGACCAATTATGTAATGCACTCTATTTTTGCCATGTTCATTTTTACTGGTGCCGGATT
Organism: Cryomorpha ignava; assembly: GCF_010686655.1. Lineage (GTDB taxonomy): Bacteria > Bacteroidota > Bacteroidia > Flavobacteriales_D > Cryomorphaceae > Cryomorpha > Cryomorpha ignava. Next base: position 253,226 of record NZ_JAAGVY010000002.1, read on the forward strand.
TGGATTATTTGGAACATTCCAACGCCATGAACTTTTATATATCGTATTTTCAATTTGGGTTTTTCAATTAATCATAAGTCCAATTTGGCTAAAATATTATCAGTTCGGCCCATTGGAATGGGTATGGAGAAATTTGAGCTATTTAAAAAGGCATCCTATAAAGAAGGAGAGATAAACAAGGTCTAAACCTTTAATTCACGAAGTTTTGTATACCACCCGATCGGTATAATGTTTTGGTAAACAGTTTTATGGTGCCTAATTCTTTGCGTTAAGCACAAAAAAAAGCCCCTTAAATTTCTTTAAGGAGCTTTGAGATCGAGAATTAATTTTTGATTACTTCGGAAGAAGAACCGCATCAATTACGTGCACCACGCCATTACTACCTTTTAAATCGGCAACAATTACGTAGGCAGAATTGCCATTTTCGTCCGTTAATTTCACTTTGTCACCTTCTAAGGATCCAATTAATTTTCCGCCGCTAACTGTTGTTAGTTCAACTTTACCCTTTCCTTTCTTGATGGCGGCCACCACAGCAGCAGCATCTAAATTTCCACTTACCACATGGTAGGTTAAAATTTTCGACAACTGGGCTTTGTTTTCCGGCTTCAGCAAACTTTCAACTGTTCCGGCAGGCAAATTATCAAAAGCGGCATTGGTAGGAGCGAATACTGTAAACGGCCCTTCGCCTTTTAAGGTGGTAACCAAATCGGCTGCTTTAACAGCAGCTACAAGGGTCGTGTGGTCTTTTGAACTAATGGCAATGTCTACCACGTCATTTTTTTGACTAAATGCCATAGTTGATGCAAGACTGAATAATACGAAAAGTACTTTTTTCATGTTTTAATTGTTTTAAATTTTGTTTAAGATTATTATCATATCTTTAAACAAGAATTAGATTTGAATGTTTTAGATATTGGAAATTAAACTCAACTAAAAGTTTCTGATGCATAGTTTAGGTTCAATTCAATGAAAATGAAGTTGTGGGAATACTGCAACGACAAATGGATTTGAAAAAAGAAACTTGGTAAATAAAAAATGAATGGACACACAGAATGGAAAACCGGAAACCACGCTATCAGAACCGCAGAAAAAATGAGGAGTACAGTGGTTTCCAAGATTTATTTCTGGTGGCTAAAACCGGTACAGGCACACAGGCAAAAGCTTCAAATAGTCTCTGCTTTATAGCTGCAACACTTAATTAATTTAAAACATAATATTATGAAATACTTAATTTGTATGATGACAATATTCTCTTCTTTACCCTCTCAGGTAATTTTTGATTTTAACAAACATTCAGCTATTCAAGATTGGATAATTGTAGATGATGTGGTAATGGGAGGTGAATCAGCAGGCACTTTTAAATTAAATGCTGATGGTTTTGGTGTTTTCGAAGGCAATATATCGTTAGCTAACAATGGAGGATTCTCTTCAGTGCGTTATCAATTCGAAAAAACATCAGTTAAGGGTTTCACCAAGATTAGTATCAAATTAAGAGGCGATGGTAAAAATTATCAATTTAGGATAAAAGCTAATTCGGGAGATTATTATTCCTATATAGCACCTTTTTCCACCTCGGGAGAATGGCAGGAAATAGAAATTCCTCTAAAAGATATGTACCCTTCGTATAGAGGAAGAAGACTTGACCAGCCAAATTTTTCAGCTGAATCTATTGAAGAGATCACCTTTTTAATTGGAAATAAAAAAAACGAACAATTTAAACTCTTGATAGACAAAATAGAATTAAAATAAAACTTTCGTGAAAAAAGTTTTTTATTGAAATTAAAAAGGGGAAATTGGAGCATAAATTAAAAACAAAGCAAATTCCAAAAAGCCACTAAGACTAAACAAACTAAAACAAATGAACATGGAAGACTTAACAAAATTGGTGCAAATAGCTGTTGCTATTTCTGTTGCTTATGTATGGGTATTCAGATTTCACAATGTCGTTAAAGAATTTAAAGAATTCGGATTAAGTGATTTAACCCGAAATTTTGTAGGAGCAGCTAAAATAGCCTTGGCTACATTGCTTGTGGCGGGTATTTGGTATTCATCATTGGTTTTTATTCCCGCTGTTCTTATGGGGCTATTTATGATAGGTGCTCAATATTTTCACTTTAAGGTAAAGAACCCTTTTATCAAACGTTTGCCTTCTCTCATTCTTTTGATTTTATGCGCTTTTCTGGCGTTAGAATCAATCCAATAAGCAGCTATGGATGTAGTTAAAATATGCATTTTAATATCGAGTTTATCCTTTTTTGCTTATGCTGTTTCCTACTTCATATCACCGCAAATGAAAAAAGAATTTAAGCGATTTGGATTAGAAAAAATTGGCTTATTAACCATAATATTGGAAGTTATGGGAGCAACAGGTTTAATCGTAGGGCTTAAATTTAATTTAATTTTAACCATTTCATCTCTCGGTCTTGCCTTGCTTATGCTATCTGGCCTTATAGTAAGACTAAAACTAAAAGATAGCATTTGGATTTCTTTTCCGGCTTTGTTTTATATGGCGTTAAATACTTTTATCTTTTTGATGTCAATTAAATAAGACAGGGCATACTCGGTGCGAAACCTAGCTGGGTTCATGGCATCTAAACTCTACAGTAATTGAACACCAAATACGCTTCAATACCATTAAAAAAACCACCAATTCTGAACTGTCAGCAGGAATATTTCTACCAAAAGTGTTGACTTCTTTCCTCAACTCACTTCAGGCTCATCTGACTCAAATAAAATTTTGGTTTTTTCTTTAAACCATTACTACAACTCGTCCGGCAGCTTCTTGTTGGCTTCCCCATCAATGGTATGATTTTCGAACGGGGTTGGAAAGAAAACATAAGCGAATTGACATACGGAAAGCTTGACAAAAAACACCCCAATACATTCAGCAGCCCGAATCCAAAATATACTTTTACTTTTTAAAACCTTAAAATGCATAAAATTTTCCTTTTTACACTTCTTTTGTTTGCCTTTTGCTCATGCTCTGTTGATAGTTCCCAGAAAATAGTTGAAGAGGAAAACACCGCGTCTACAGACTTTAATCACACCTTAGATGTCTCTAAAGCATTGTCTGAATTTTCGGCCAGCAAAAATGGAGGCTCAGCCGAGAATTTGAAAATGCAGCTTGGTGAATTCTACTCACAGCGAAACCATTGTTCCATGTGGTTTGGTACCGAAAGGCCAACATCTCAACTCTTGTCGCTGAAGAATACCGCTTACGAGCTTATCAATGAAGGCAATGCTGTTTATTCAAGCTATGCAGATTCCATTGATTATTTGATCGACATAGTGTATGGATCCGGGCAAGTAGATTCTACAGTCCTCGCAAGAGCAGATCTAAATATTTCAGCGCAGTTTTCTCATTTCGCTAATAATCTTTTGGAAGGTCAGTTAGAAAGCTATTCAAACGGCGAGGCGCATTGGTATGTAGATCAGAATAATCGCGATGTGCTTAATGACCTTGCAAGAATTCAAAATAGTGGGCAATTAGATTCGCTGTTAAATTTCTATCGACCCAGTAGTGCCGAGTACGTGGCCTTATTAGCAACCTTTCAAAAAATTCAATCTAAAAAAGACACCTCCACTTTTCTCTTTTCATGCGATTTTCTTGACTGGGATTCATTGGCTCGCGATACTATGGACCTTAAATTGGCCGAAAGGCTAAACCAATGGGGCTTTAAGAACAAAACAAGTATCGGTACTTCTCGCCCTGAGGTGGCGAAATCTTTGGCTCGCTTCCAAACCTTGCGTGGTCTGGAAAATAGCGGTAAGCTAGATTGTGAAACTGTAGAACAGCTTAACATGAGCGATGAAGAGGTTTTGGAAAAAATCGCACTTAATCTGGAAAGGCTCAAAACATTGCCACGCAGAAACGGTAAGGAATACATCATGGTAAACGTTCCCGAATACAAACTTCGTGTATTTAGAAATGGGGAGCGGACTCTGGAAATGGCTGTAATTGTGGGTAAAGAGTACAATCCTACTCCCATATTTGTAGATACACTTTCATACCTTGTGTTTAGCCCCACATGGACCGTTCCTCAAAGTATCGTTCAGCAAGAAATGATTCCAAACTTGAGAAACGATCCGGCTCACTATATTAAGAAAAACTTTAAAGCCTATGAAGGTGACAATGAGATAGATCAAAGAAAAATAGACTGGAGCGACAAAGATATTTCTTCGCGTTATTTCATCTTTGTACAACAGCCGGGAGGGTCAAATTCACTAGGACTGGTTAAATTTATTATGCCTAATGACATGAGCATTTACTTACACGATACGCCTGCAGATTATTTATTTAACCGCACCGAAAGAAGTCTAAGTCACGGCTGTGTGCGCTTGGAAAAGCCACAGAAGCTGGCAGAGTATCTGCTTGCAGACAGAAAAGAATGGAATAGCTCAAAAATTAGCGAGGCGATGCACTCCGACTCCCCTACTCAAGTGAATTTGGATAAGAAGATACCCGTTGAAATCATATATCTTACTACTTGGGTAAATGCCGATGGTGAACTCGCTATTCTTCCTGATGTATATGGGCACGATGCAGAACAAAAGAAGCTATTGTCGACCATTTCTGAATAGAAACTAATTCTTTAAAAGCGAGCGCATTTGAATAAAAGTACTCTGCTGGAGATATCGGTCGTCATTATAATATCCGAAAACCGCTGATTTATTTTTTATCGTATTGATAATTTCTTTGTGCAATTCTACCGGAACGACCGGACATCCATAACTTCTGCCAAGCCGTCCGTATTTCTGAATAAAATCTTGACTCACATAAGGTGCCGAATGCATTACCACGGCACGCGCCCGCATATTGTCATTAATTCCCTTCTCTACGCCATCAAGCCGCAGGCTAAAGCCTTTTGAGCCTCTGTAAGTCTCGCCCGTTATATAAAGACCCATACTAGATTGGAGCGATTCTGCTGTATTGGAAAACTTAATTGCTTTATCGCCTCCTGTATTCTTACCATGGCTCACATAAGTGTGAAACAGAATTTCCAAATTCACCAAATCAATGCAGTAAAATCTCCTAAATTTACTGGGCTTGGTGTAATCAATGATACTAAGTATGTCTTCATTCTCAAGCATTCCTTCATTTCGTAAGCGAATGTATCCCACAAGGGCATACTTAAATGGTAAATAATCAAGCCCAATGGTATCAACCCTTGGATAGAGCGAATTATAGATATCCGAAATTTTAATTTCCAAGGCCATTGAATCTACGAATGAAGTAAAATCTGTAGAAGAATTCAACGACTCTATTAGTTCTTCAACGGGCGAAACTGCGCGCTCGCTTTCCAGATCGTCGTGAGCTTCTTTTTCGAGCAGATTCTCAATGGAATCCGGTTCAGAAACTAGTTGAGCCCAAGAATTTAAAGTTGAAAAAGCTAATAGAATCAGTGCCACTAAAAAGTTTTGAATACCAAATACACTTAATTTCATATTCACAAAGGTAAGCGTATGGAATTAAAGGCGATAATGAAACACAATAAGAAACCGCCCTTTGGCATTTCACTCCTTTTTTATCGTCAGTAGAGCACTGCACCAACTCGAAATTCCTTCAGGATTGAAATTCGCAGTTCAGAAATATCCAGATTTGTTTGTAGAAGAGCTACCAAAATTACTATCGCGGTTTTAATTAATCCACGAGGTCTTCTAAACGCTTAAAGGTGAGCAGCGATCGTTCCACTTTTGCTTTTTGATTTGTTAAGACTTCTATTACAGAGCCAGCCATATACGGAGCCTTCAACTGTTCATTATACTCCTCCACACTCGCTTTGTCGCCTCTTATACATTCTTCCAAAATCGTTTCAGCTCTATTAGTAGAAAGGGCAGTTTTTACGTCAATCCATACCCTGTGGGCAGTCCCTAGAATACTACCCGATGCTTTTGATGCAGCCCCAAGTTTTTTCAATTCACTATCTATTTCAGTAGCGAAACCGCTTCGCTCATTCGCTTTCTGCTGAAGCCATTTTTTTAAGACGGGGCTATCCGTTTTTTGCATTACATGCTTCAAACCTTCCTCGGCATCATAATTTTTCTGAAGTATCTCTTGAAGAGAATTAACTAATCTTTCTTTGTGGTTTGACGTATCCATCAATTATAGTTTTAGTATTAAGGCTGCGATAAAGAAAACTGTTTCTATCAGGTCACGTAACAATCAATTCTAAAAAAAAGTTTAAGCTTAATTTCAGATAATCGCACCTTTCCTTATAAATAACCTACTGCCAACTTGCTTGAATTCATATTTTCTTTCTTTGAGTAGATTTTTTAAACTGATCACATCACGGTACTGCATTTCAATATCCTTCCCGGTGGTTTCCTTTTGGAAATTACGACAACCATACTATGCTGTGCTTAACAAGCTAATAATGTGGGAGACAATATTGACCTGGCCATTCAGTATGGAAATCTGAAATTTAATGTAGGTTATTGGGCAAATCTAAAAAATGTTTATTTTTCAAAATATCTTTACGAAACAGAATCTGAAGAGAGTTTAGATATTGTCAAAAGGTCGGAAACGATTTTAATGAAGATTTAAGGAAGGGAAAGTATCAGGATTTTTTCACTACCTACTAAAATGTGCAGAAGAGTAATTGATATTTGAAGATAGACCCACCACAAAAATAACTTCGTTGCTTATCACTGCCCCTCTATTTTAAATAAAACGCTATTTTTAGCGGTAGGATAGGAGGTTGATTTAAGGAAATTTAGAAATTGCACCACGCAATCCCCATATTCAAAATAAAACACCCAGTGGGTACTGTACCACCTTCCAAGGTGCGCAGCTTAGTGAAGTTATAATTAAGAAATAGAATAATGGCAGACAAAAAGGATCTGGATTTTACATATACCACGATCGATAAAATATTTCGCTTAAGCATAGGAGAGTCCGCAGATTATAGTGGAGCCAAATATGATGGGGATTTCTCAATGAGTCTGGAAGAGGCTCAAAAGGCGAAGCACAAATTTATAGCAGATAGTCTGAACATTAAAGCCGGAAGTAAAGTGCTGGATATGGCCTGTGGCTGGGGTCCATTCATTCATTATTTAACGTTGGAAAGAGGTGCTTCCGGTATCGGATTGACGCTATCTGAGGGCCAAGCAGAAGCCTGTCGAAAAAATGGGTTGGACGTTAGAGTGAAAGATTGTCGCACTGTGAAAATCGAAGATTTTGGTGTTTTTGATGCCATAACCTGCATTGGTGGCCTGGAGCATTTCTGCGCTGTAGAAGAATGGAAAGCCGGGAAACAAGAGCAGATTTACAGCGATTTTTTTCAAACTCTAAATAACCTAATGCCAATAGGTGGGAGGTTTTACATGCAAACGATGACTTTTGGCAAGAATATGATCGACTTTGAGGAGATAGATGTAAAAGCCAAAAAGGGATCTGCAGCACACGTTATGGCTTTAATGATTAAAGAATTTCCAGGTTCATGGCTTCCATATGGGCCGGAAATGGTAGTACACAATGCCCAGCCTCATTTCAAACTTATATCTCAAAGCAGTGGCAGGCTCGACTATATTGAAACCATTGGCCAATGGAGAAAGAAGTTTAGGAAATTTGGGTTAAAAAAGTATTGGCTATATGCCTCGTTGCTTCCTAAATATATTACTAATAAAGAGTTTAGACATCAAGTAGCTATTTTTAAAATAAGTCCTAACAGGGTATGTTTTGAACAGGAAATAATGGAGCATTATAGATTGGTTTTTGAGAAAGTGTAGATTAACTATTACGAAAAGGATTTTATTAAAAACCTTGGCCAAAATTAAGAGATTTGAAATGCCCGAACCTTTATATACAAACACTTTAAGGGCAATACAATCATAAAGAAGGGATGATTCTTTAACGTTTCAAATTCTATATGATAAAATTTAGAGCACATCAAAAGGAAGCATTAGCGTACCGCATTTCAAATTTTGAGAATACGAATGTGAGGCGACATTCTTAATTTAATATTTTGTTTTTGAGAGATCAATTTAAATAAAACCATGAAAAAAACAGTAATTTTTTTAATCGCAGTATTTGCGGCAAGCTTGGGTTACAGCCAATGTGAAGCGCAAATGAAAGGGCTGAGCAATGCCGAAAAGTTCGCCAATACTTCCGGTAAGCTTATTCAAATGGAATTTTTAGAGGTTGGCACAGTAAGGAAAGTTGACATTAAAGTGATTCATTATCTTGATTTAAATTCTTTAGACAGTTTAAGAGCGTTAAGATTTGAGTATCTTGTTGTAAGCACTTACAATACACATACTAAAGTTGCCACCGTAGATACAGATGAAATTGACGGTTTAATAAACGCTGTAAAAATGATTCAGGCAAAATTGGTTTCGGCCAATCTTATAAATCGCACCGAAGTAACGTATAGAACCAGAGGAGAATTTGAGGTCGGATGCTATTTGAAAAACCAGGAGTGGACAGCCTACTTACAACTCGTGTGCTATGATTCAGACTCGCGTGTGCGTTTGAAAGAAGGTGATTTAGCGGAACTTTTAGCATTGCTTGAGATAGGGAAAGGGATGCTAGAATGAGCGTTTTCGCAGAATAAAATAATGCACCACTGCAAGCAGTGTATGCTTTCGAGAGCCTGTAACCTACCCCGCCATCTCCTGCCAACTTTACCTTTGCGGCTTAGCGCCTTTGCGAGCGTACCTATCCGTTTGTGGGTGTACTCTCCATTAACGACGAAGATATAGAACAGCTGTCCATTTATCCCAATCCAAATAATGGATTATTCACGTTAGATTTTGGCACTCAGGTACCGGAGGATGTTTTTATTTCAAACACACTTGGAGAAATCATTTTTTTAAATTCACAGGTCAAACCAATTGAGACGGTAGATTTAAGTGATGTAGCCGCAGGTGTATATTGTGTCATCTATCAATTAGACGGAATGAAGCAAGTGAATAAATTGGTTATTCAGCAATAAACTATTTTGAAACTGTTTGAGACTTCAGAATAGAAATCATGCCAACTACCTTGAAGCGGTAAAAAAAAACTTAGTGCCGAATTTTTATTTGGACTTGGCGCTTAGGTCATCCATCACTTGATTGATTTATTTAGACGGCCACTTTAATCTCTTAGATAATTATAGTGATTGCATTGGTTTATTGTTGCTTTCTGCAATAGTGGTAAGAGGATTTATTGGTTTTTCACATTTGGTGTATTATAAGTTGTAATCGTTTGGGTTTTTGATTAAACTTGGAGTGCAAAATGGATATTAAAACTTATGTGCCCATAGCTGAAATAAACGTAACAGGTGAGCTTATTTTTCGATAAGCGTACAACTATTTGTTACACTAATTTTTCAATATGCGTACGTGTACGCTTATCGGAATGTTATCCACCATAATCACAAGGAATATGAAAGTCTTGAATACGCTTCTGATCTTATTAATTTTAATAGCTTGCTCTCCTGAAACTGGAAAGAATAAAGAACTTTTAAGTACGAGAATCTCCAGAATAGAGAATGGCCTTCAGCCTAATTTCCAAATACAAGGAGATAGTATACCAAACTACAAAATTGAAGAAAGAATGAAGGAACTTGGTATTCCTGGGGTAAGCATCGCAGTGATCAATGGTGGTCACATTGAATGGGCTAAAGGTTATGGTGTTGCTGACAGTTCAGAAAATCGTTTAGTAACTAGCGAGACAATGTTCTTGGCTGGATCAATTAGCAAACCAGTTGCTGCCATTCGAGCTCACCAACTTGCAGAAGATGGTGTAATAAATTTGGATTCAAATGTTAACCAGTATTTATCTAGCTGGAAGCTACCTGAAAATGAGTTTACAGAAATAGAAAAGGTCACTACTCGAAGAATTCTAAATCATACTGCTGGATTGACAGTTTGGGGGTTTCCAGGATATGATAAAGGTGATACGATACCTAGTGTAGCGGAAGTTTTGAATGGTAAGGGAAATACAGATTCGGTACACGTATATAAAGAACCTGGTGAAAGTTGGATGTACTCTGGTGGAGGCTATACTATCATGCAATTAATGATTTCGGACCTTGAAAAAACGCCATTCCCAGAAATAATGCAATCGAACGTATTGGACCCCTTAGGAATGACGCTAAGTACTTTTGAAAATCCGCTACCTCAAAAGTATCAATCCATAGCTGCAACAGGTTATCGTGCAAGCGGTGAAGAGGTTGAAGGTAAGTGGCCAATATACCCTGAAATGGCAGCAGCTGGACTCTGGACAACCCCATCTCAACTCATACTTTGGGCTAAGGAAGTTCAAAAAACTCAGCAAACACAAGAAAATGGATTATTGAAGGTGGAGACAGTTAACGAAATGCTGACTTCTGGAATGAATGATCATGGCCTTGGACCAGGTGTAAGCGAACATACATATGGACATGGAGGTGCTGATGAAGGGTTCAGAGCCAACTTGGTCGTTTGGAAAGAACATCCTGTTGCAGTAGTGGTCATGGTAAATTCGGATAATGGCAGCATAATACAAGAAATCTTATTGAGCATTGCCAACGAATACCTGCTACCCGGGATTGAACCAGATTTACGAAAAGTTGCAAACAAATCTGTAGTGGAACGGACTCCCATGGTGGGGACTTATATATTTCCAGAACTAGGTGTGGCTAATGTTACTATAAAGGAAAATGGCTTGGAAATAGATGGAGATTTCACAGATGAACCTATCCTGCTACTGCCAGAAACCGATAGCACATATTTTAATACAAAAAGTGGAACATATTACACCTTTCTCCTTGAAGGCGAAAATGTCACTGGGATTAAATTTTGGAAATATACAGGGGAAAAAACCGAATAATAAAATGTGGACAACACTATGTAAAATACATTAAAACGCATTTTACACTAACCGTTATGTGCAAACCTTATCGACTGACTTTTTAATATTTTACCAATAACAAATATTATATGTTACGACTTTTATTACTTTGCGGAATTTTATTTTCAGTGACAGCAAAAGCACAACCCAACTGGTCTGCAATTAAATCTAACGCAACATTTATTGTCGCAGATACAAATTATCTAGCCCCGACAATTCAACCAATTAACGTTGGTGGGTGGGAAGACGGTTTATATATCACCCGTGACGGCAAGCATTTATACAGTACTTATTTGCCAATTGATGCTTTTTCTTGGATTGGTGACATTTCTCCATGTATAAATTTCGTACCGTATTTCCGCCCGCCTCTGTTGGGGATTGACACAGTTACAAATCCTTTCGGATGCCCAAATTACATGCATAGCGATATAATTTTAGCATCAAAATCAGATACAAGTTTGCCATTTAACCCTTGGACAAGCTCTAATCTTGCCACTTCTGCAACAATGGAAGGCGGTGCACATGGCGTATTATTAAACTCCGACACATTTGATGTTTTTGTTTACACAACTGACAATGGTTCGCCTTGGGGAATGGAAATAATGTTTATGAAAAATGTGTCTATCAACCCGAATACTTCCACCGCCATTTCAATTGTTAGTTCCATAGGAGCAGAGGATAATCCACACATAGAAAGAATAGACGCAACTACGCTCTTGTTGATTTTTGACCGTGATCGATATATATATTATTCTTTAAGTTACGATAACGGCGCTACTTGGGAAATACCTATTCAGATGACTAACGTGCTGAATGACCAGGCTCCATATGATGTGCAACCTCATTTATGGAATGATGGCGTGGATTGGTGGGTTTATTTTTGTGCCGATAATATAAATAACAGGCGATGTATCTATAAATCAAAACAATTGATTGCAAACGATTGGAACAGTTGGGGGCCAAAACAATTAGTGATAGAACCTTCGACTATTACAGACGGTTCAGGCATAATATTCGGCGTTGGCGAACCAACACTTACTCAATGGGGAGACCTTTCGTTTGTAGTCATATATGGCGACATCATCTCTGCCGACTCAACCGATGTTTATGATTGCGACCCGTGGATTTTGAAACGAAAAAATTATCCACTTTCAACTTCAGATAATCACTTGTTGGCCCCAAAAACATTTAATATTTATCCCAATCCATCGGGCAAAACCCTAAACATTTCACTTCTCGAAAATCAGGAGACAAGAATTCAAATCTTCAATATAATGGGAATATTTCTTAAAGAAATTTCAATAACACAGCAAGCACAAATTGACATATCGGATTTCCCAAGCGGAATGTATTTTGTTCGACTAAAGGACGATCCACTTTCAAGAGAAATATTTATAAAAAGTAGTCAATGATAAAATAACCAATAGAATCAAAACAAAACAGGAATAAGGTAAGCACATAACAAATGGGATAGTGCAAGCTTGGTTAAGTGGATTTGCAAGCTTTGAGGTTCGTGAAAAAAGTCGGTGTAAATTGATAGGTAATCGCTTCCTAATCCCGCACAAAACCATACCATATACCGTTATTCCTGCCCAGTAATCTAGATCTAAAACTAAAGAATCAAAAGAAAAAATGAATCAAAAAGAATTACTAGAATTAACAGACCAAGAGTTGTTGCTAGAAGCAAAGAATAGCAAACGCACAAAAGTTTATGATGCTGTAATCTTCGGCGTACTGATTGGAATTGCCATTTACAGCTCCATTAAAAATGGCTTTGGCTTGCTGACTTTTTTACCCTTAGTTTACATACCAATAGCAGCCAAAAATAAAACTAAAAATACAGCTTTGGAGAGTCTTTTGAAAGAAAGAAATTTGAAATAAGAATTCGCTAAAAGCTTTCAAAATTCTAACCAAATCATCCTGTAAATTGAACAATATTGCGGAATAAATAGCGAAAAAACCAAATATCAGGAAGGACTCTCTACACACAATAAGAAGTTTCTGTACTTTCAATTAATTAATAAAACCACTGGTGAAATTATAGGGTGGTGCGGGTATCACACTTGGTATACTAGTCATAACGGGGCCGAATTGGGTTATGGTATATACGCTGACGCGCACAAGCATCTAGGATTAATGTCAGAAGCAATGCTGCCCATACTCAAATCTGGGTTTGAACAAATGAATCTAAACAGGATTGAAGCATTTATTGGCCCAAACAATTTGCCTTCTTTAAACCTGATCAAAAAAATGAATTTTACGCAAGAAGGCAAGTTGCGAGCGCATTTCATTAAAAATAATCAAGTGGAAGATTCTTTGGTTTTTTCATTGCTTAAAGCAGAGTTTGATTGAGATTGACGCCTAAGTCTGTATTGGGTTTCGGAATAGACCTGGACTGGGATAGAAACTCAAATGTTTTTAAATAAAACTGATAGACAGATATTTATCTCGATATTTTAGCTCTTAAAAGATTATTAGTAGCTATATTGGTACATGTTCCGTGCATGTGCATTCCAAAACCGTGTAAAATAGTACCAACACGAAATGCGCCGTGTGGTGGTGCATTAGAAAAGCAATGATTATGGATACTAGCTATATTGAATTAATACTTTAAATTGGAGTTGTCAAACTAGTCAAAAATGAATTTAGACTGATGAGGTATCTCACCAGCCCCCTAAATGATTGGGCATCGATTAAAGTTTGAAAAACTAATTTGCTGAATGAACGAATTATCGATAGTATTCAATTTAAATATCCATTATGCTAAGAAAAGATATGGCGCGATTCTTAAAAAAAAGTAAACAAGAAATTGGACGCTCACCTGACGAGCTAATTTTTAAGGGAGATCAAAAAATAGATCAGGTGCAATTGCGAATCATAGATTTTGATTCTACAAATCTTTCGGAAGATGCGTTAAAAACGGTGAGTGATATTGTTGCGTTTCAACACAAAAACACGGTAACCTGGCTAAATGTAGATGGATTGCATAACACCGCAGTAATGCTGGAAATCACCAAAGTGTTTGACCTGGACACGCTTGTAATGGCAGAAGTATTAAATACAGATGCAAGGCCAAGGATGATTGAATATGACAATTGCGACTTGATAACACTCAAAATGTTGAGCCTGGATGAAGCAACAGGAAAAACACATGTTGAAAACCTGAGCATAATCCTTACCGAAAATGTTTTAATATCTTTTCAAGAAAACCGCGGCGATGTGTTTGAGCCGGTTCGGGAGCGCATTAGAAAGCAAAAAAAGCGCATACGCAATGGTGGTACTGATTACCTGACTTTTGCCTTGCTCGATATCGTAGTAGATAATTATCTATACGTAATCAGTGTTTTAGGCGAAAAAATCGAGACTTTAGAAGAAAACCTTCTGCTTAATCCAAGTGAAAAAGTGATATATCAAATTAATGATTACAAGCGTGAATTAAACTTTTTGCGAAAGATTGTAAAGCCTGCTAAAGAAATGATTTTTAGCATTACCAAGGCCGATTCTGATTTTATTACTGAAAGCACTGATGTTCACTTCAAAGAGCTTCAAGATAATATTAGTCATGCCAATGATGCAGCAGATTATTACCGTGAAATACTGTCAGACCAGCTAAACATTTATCATACAACGATAAGTAGTAAACTGAATGATATTATAAAATTTCTAACAGTGTTTTCAGTAATTTTTATCCCATTAACTTTTATAGCAGGAATATACGGTACCAATTTTGAATATGTACCAGAGTTGAGTTTTAAATATAGCTATTTCATTATGTGGATTGTGATGATAATCATTGCCATTGGTATGCTATTGTTTTTCAAACGGAAAAAGTGGTTTTAAGAAGGGAATGGGGCGTGGATAGGATTATTTAGTGTCTGTCTATACAGTCCACTATCTGCGTTGCACTTGTCTTGAAAACAGTCATCCCGCCCCAGCGGGGCTCCTTGATTTTCAATCCTACGTGCGCCTTGCTATTGAACTTTATGATCCAGCCACCTGACTCTATTGACAGACTCTATTTAATGTAGTAAATGGGCGCAGATAAAGGAACATACTCAAATAAATGACTTTTTGAATGAAATTTATTTTTATGAGATCACCTCAATGAGTAAAGAAAGATTCTCGGGAAAATTTGTGGTTAGCAACTAGAGGGTGGAATTCGATATTTTCGGTTCAGATGGACACGTCTGGGTTAGTTTAAATTTAAGAGCTTGTCGCAAGTGTCAAAAGTGTCGCAAGTATCATAATGGAATTAAATAAAGCGACCGCAAAAACGCGCAAGCTCCAAACAATAATCGCTAACTTGCATTCAATTGAAAAAAAATGGAGCAAAGAGACTTTTTGAAAGATCAAATCGAGCAAATGGGGAAAGTATTCGCTAAGATACTAGCTGACTTTCTTGGACTAAAATCAAAAGGCGGGACAATAGATGGGAATTGAACTTGCCAATAAGCGTTTGCAAAGCGAACTTGACATAGACATTGAAAAGCTAACCACACTAACCAAAAACGAACTCCAGAACTATCTGTATACCCGGCACCTGACACCCAAGCATATGGAATCTCTGGCCGACTATTTGAAAGTGATTGGGCAAAGCGCAAGGGATCCAAATACAGGAAGAGCGAGATTATTCTTTGTTACTGCTATTGAATTGCTCGATATCTCTGATGAAGTCTCTAAAATAATGTCATTTGATCGGGTTCGTAAGAAAGCTGAAATAGAAAATCTGATTCAACAATGCGAATAGCTTAGGGATAAGTAGGTAAACTCAAAGGTTTAATTTCTCAACCAAGGTGCTATTCGTCAAGCGGGACAGTACTTAGGAAGCTCTTGTAAAACAAATTATAATTGTCGTAAGTAGTCCTCTGAACTCGAATCCAATTAAAAACCTTATATTGAAAAATCGAGATTACTGTATAAATTCAATACTATAAAAAGCAATGGACAAAGTAACTAAACCTAACATAAAAGCATTGGCAACAGGCAATACACTAATAGCCAAATAAATGCAGGCCAATGCAGGAGAGCTATTGCCGGTTCATCTGGCCAGCCTCGAATCTATACTTTTGGTGCAAGAAGGGGAGTGTACCTTTAAAATGAACGATAAGGAACACGTTTTAAAAGCAGGCGATGCGCTTGTTGTTCCACCAGAGATCAAACATCAAATTAAAGCGAATACCGATTTTAAAGCTGTGCATTTTATGCCTAAGAAGATTGTATTTAAATTCTTTGAATAGAGACTCGCACATTTAAATCCATTTTCTTTAAATCAGTAAGTGCCGGCCTCCACATAAATGAAATATCTTTTTAATATAATTTTCATTTTTACGATTCAGTATTCTTTTGGTCAGAATTATTTGGATTATTACACTCAAGTAAATAAGGCAAAGCTGTTGGCTGTTGACTCAAAATATCAAGAGTCAGCCTTGCTCTACCAAAAGTGCTTTGAAGAATATGAATTTGAATTTGCCAGAGATTGTGTTAACGCTATTGAAGTATCTGCTTTAACAGGCCTTGATTCCCTGACATTTTATTTTATTAAATCGGCTTTGAAGAGAGGTATTCCAATCTCTTACTTTGTGGAAAATCCCGATCTATCAGACTTCAGGTCAACTCAATATTGGAATTCAATTGTTATAGATTCTGCAGCTTTTAAGAAAGAATATGAAGCTAACATCAATGCTGAATTGAGAGCAGAAATCAATCAAATGTTCAAAGCGGATCAGGAAATAAGAGCTCGTTATTACCAATGGTCTAATTTCTTAGTAAGACCGATAATAGGCAAAAAATGGAAAAAGCTTAATCAGGAACAAGTAATGCGTATTGTGGAAATAAAAGCTATGGTTTTCCGGGCGAAAGGCTAATTGGAATTGATTTGCCTGAATATCACCAAAAAATAAGCCATACCCAGTTTTCGGCCGGAATGCCTATTATTATATTGGTACACCATTATAGTCAACCCAATATTTCACATGATTCACTGCTTTATGCAGAAGTGTTTACGGGAAATTTGTACAACGAACACTTTGCAACGATTTGCGATTTTGGAGCAGCATTCGGAAAAAACAAGTTCTCTGGTTACGGGTATTATGGATTGAGGCAGAAACCAAAAAATTATAAACCGGATGAATTTTCAGAAAAAAGAGAAAGAATAGGACTGTTGTCTAATTCTGAAATTCAAAAACTGAATCAATCCAATATACAGACTAAATTTTGGAACAGATTGAAATAGGAGTGACTGATAGAATTATCAAGGTATCTACCGAGTTCAAATTAAAGAGGCTTTTTTCAAAAGACTCAAACAATTGTACCTTCTCTGAATGATTTTATATGTACATCTGCAGCAGACCTTTTTTGTAGCGGATTCACAGATTGTGCTATTTCATGAACAACCCAACTACCCAACTGTTTGAAATTTAAGTTAATCAGAAAAGAAATCCTTTAAAAAACCACCATGCCAAAAACCTTTGGAGAGAAAGTCATAGATTACAACCGCACCTTGCACTTTTCAGGGAAATTGCCAAAGGGGTTTCGAGTGCTCAATCCCTATTTTGACAATCCGGAAACGATGGTAGTGATGGAGCAATTTTACAAGAAATTCTACAACGACAGGAACAAAAGAAAGTTTATGATCGGCATCAACCCGAGTCGCCACGGAGCAGGGGTAACCGGTGTTCCGTTTACCGATACCAAGCGACTCGAAAGCGTCTGCGGAATCAAAATGCACTCTGCGCATACCCACGAAGTTTCTTCAGTTTATTTATATGACATGATTATGGAATACGGTGGACCGGAAACTTTCTTCAGCCAGTTTTATATCAACTCACCTTTTCCGTTGGCCATTTTACGCCTATCAAAAGAAGGCAAATGGCTGAATGCCAATTATTATGATGACCGTTTTCTTTTTGAAGCTGTGAAAGATTTCATGATTGAGTCTCTCAAGAATCACATCAGTATGGGATTGGACACCACCGAAGTGTATTCGCTGGGAAAGAAAAATGCAGATTTTCTCGAGAAGTTAAACTCGGAAGTAAAGCTATTTGGCAATATAAAAGAATTAGAGCATCCACGGTTCATCCAGCAGTATAAATCGAAAGAAAAACAACTCTATATCGATAAGTATATATTGACATTGAATAAGTATTGATGGGTTTGTTTTGATCTGGAGCCTGCATTGATAGAGGTCGTATTATCGACTAATTAATACTTGAGGCCGTATCTTTTAAAATCAACCCAGAAAAATTACATGAACGGTAGTTTAGAATGTCCAAATGGACGAAGCTATAAAAGGTTTTATGTTACCTTGCGTTATAACTATTTCCAGAACCAACCCGCTTAATAGAACCAATCAAAATGAATACAATTGAATTAAAAGACAGACAAGCACTGGCCAACGATAAAAAATTAGCTGGTATCTACACCCAGCTTAGAATCCTTTTGAGCGAATTGAATAAGAAGGAAATACCAAATCAGGTCATTGAATCGATCAACGGGGAAATCGAAGAATTAAATGAGACGACAATAAGCGGAAAAGACTTTATGAAATTGGTGAAGGATAAACAAACCAAAATCTTAAAACTGGTTGAACAGGATCTGAAGTATGTTCCAAAGAACCATTTTAGAAATATCTGGCTCGCACTTGGTATGGCTGCTTTTGGGGTTCCACTTGGAGTTGCTTTTGGGCTGAGTATTGGCAATATGGCAATGCTTGCAATTGGGATACCTATAGGCATGGTTGTGGGATTGGCAGTAGGAACTGGGATGGATAAAAAGGCCGCCGAAGAAGGGCGACAGTTAGATATAGAACTGAAGTATTAAACTATCTCTCGTAACACATATATTCTGACCTAAAACTTGGATTAGAACAGTTTCTACATTATTTATTTTTGCTTACCCAGATATTCGTCTATAATTTCTTGCACCACATGCTCTTCGGCCAGCCGCAGCAGGGTTCTGTTTACATCATATACCAGCGGACTCGTTAGCGGAAACGCAAAACCATAACCTTGTTTGTAATATTCGGCCTTGGCAATATACAGATTTTCGTCGTTGTTCACTTTTAGAAAATACATCAATTGCGGCTGGTCGTAAACTACGGCATCTACCGTTTTGTTTTTTAATTTATTCATCGCCTCATCCAAATTACTTGTTTGAATAACGGTTGCGCTATATTCTTTTAAAAAGGCTACCGCTGGAGATCCCGCAATGGTGGCAGCCTTTTTTGTAGAAAGCTCTTCCGCATTTCTAATAGTCGAAGTGCCCAGGCCAGATAAGGTAAGCGTACTGGCAATACCCGCTACCATAGATGTGGCAAAAATAATGGTCACAACCATCCATATACCGGCAATGATTCTGCCGCGCAAAGTTATTGGAGCCATATCGCCATACCCTGTTGTGCTCATGGTTACAATGGCCAGCCACATGCCATTTCCAATTCCTTTTACCGGATCTTTCGGAAATTGCTCTGGAGATGCTTTATGCTCGGCCAGCCAAAAGAGTGTTCCTACAATAGCCAGAATAAATACGAAAATGCCTACAGCGACAAGGAGACTAAAACTAAAAAAAGGTTTTATTCTCGACCAAAGCCCTTTCCCGTCGGCGCGCGAAGCAATAGACAGGCTCGATTGGTAATAAGGTTGCGAAAAACTCATTTTTGTCACCCTGTCAGAAGTTATGCTAATTGGACCTACCACAAGATCGAGCTCCTTGTTTTGAAGGGCAGTCAATGCGGCATTTACCGTATTAAATGGGACGTATTTAAAAGTCCATTCTTTTTCATTCGCCAGATCCTCCCATATTTCAATGGCAATTCCCCGCGGGTTATCTAAATCGTTAAATACAAAAGGCTCATTTCCAGCTATTCCCACTTTTAAGGGTTGGCTCGCTGCCGCGGAATCTTGTTTTATTACAACACCTTGCGCCCCGACTTGAACCGTAATAAAGAGAATGGAAACGAAGAAAACGAAATTTGAAAGTTTGAAAGAATGCATAATAAAGATTGGTAAAATAAAAATTCAAGATCCGAATAGTAAGAATAGTTTGGATTTCCTGCAAATATAAAGTGTTTGGAATTTGCTGTTTTTTGTGGGTTAAGGTTTGATATGGTGGATTTTTTTAACCGCCAAGGAGCAAATCTCAGATCAAGCAACCGGCATGAGGGTTTACGCTGAGGTCGCAATGGGTGTCATGTCATATGGGAGATGCCCTAAAAGGCAATAAACGATTAGTAGGACGCGGTGGGGGTATAGTTAAACCGGAGGTAATGCCGACTGGGCGACATTTATACCGAATACTCAATAAGCCCTTCTTAATATTCGTAAATTTGCATCGCGATAAATCGACGAAGCTACGAGGGGAGAATACGAAATACACACTACTCAATACTCCGTACAAAATACTCAAAAACAAACTTGGCTTCAAAATTTTCAATATCTACCCTTTTTTTAAAAGATCTGCCGCTCTTCCTTAAGAGCCGCGACTTTTCAAAAGCTGTTATGATAGGGTTCGCCATTACGACTCCTATTTTAATCGGTCTGTATTTGGGGCATTTTGAAATTGGTTTAGCACTCTGTTTTGGAGCGTTTTGGTGTTCGCCAAGCGATGTTAGCGGAAGCTTCCGGCATAAAAAAATAGGGATACTTTTCTCGGCAGCTCTCGTAATGATTGTGAGTTTGGTAGGAGGCTATCTGCACTACGAAGCCTGGATTTCGCTGCCGATTATAGGAATTTTCACTTTTGCCATTGCCTTCATTTCGGTGTATGGTTTTCGCGCATCGCTTATCAGCTTTTCCGGTCTTTTGGCGCTTGTATTGAGCTTTGCATACGATGTTCAAAACCTTGAGATTTGGCAATATTCGCTCTTGGTTGGAGTAGGCGGGTTGTGGTATTTGCTGCTAACAATGGTGTGGCACCGGCTTAGCCGAAAGGCTCAGACAGAAGAAATTCTGTCTGATACCTATTTGCTTACCGCCGATTTTCTGGAAATCCGCAGCAAGCTGGTAGACCCTAATAATGATCGTAAGACACTGCAAACCAGGCTGCACGATATTCAGATAAAGCTTATTGAACACCACGCCACCTTGCGGGAAATTTTAATGCTCTCACGGCAAAAATCCGGGAAATCAAATTTCGAAGGGCGTCGGCTTCTCATATTCGTGCAATTGGTTGAAATGCTCGAAACGGCCACAGCAAATCCGGTGAATTACGATAAAATGGATGCTCTATTTATAGAAAACCCCAAATATGTGAGGAGTTTCCAGAAGATAATTCTCGAAATGGTCAGCCAATTGCGGGGTATCGCCAATGCGGGAGGCGACACGAAAAAACTCCCCAAAAACAATAAGCTTACCGAGTGCTTTGAACAGGTGAAATCGGAAATTTCTGAATATGGACAAAATGCCAACGGGGTCGATTATGCCGCTTATGCCATGCTCAAAAACCTATTTGAATATCAGGAAAAGCAGTTTGTGAAAATTAAAAAAATCAAGTGGTTACTCGGCAATCCAGATTTGGAAGGAGAGGAGCCTGTTGATAAATCGGTGTCGAGACTATTCATCGTTTCACAAGATTACGATCCCGCCATTTTGGTGCGCAACTTTAGTCTCCGTTCCAATATTTTTAAGCATTCCTTGCGGCTCGCGGTTACACTTATGGTGGGCTACACCGTTGGCGCCTGGTTCGATTCGCAAACTCCTTACTGGATTTTGCTCACCATCATCGTAATTATGCGGCCGGGCTATGGACTTACAAAAACACGATCTAAAGATAGAATCATCGGGACTCTGATAGGTGCTTTTCTTGCTTTGGGACTGGTTTTTCTCGTGCGTCATCCTTATGCCTATGCCGCCTTAGGCGTTGTGTCTCTTGTTATTGCCTTCTCTATGGTGCAGCGCAATTATAAGGCATCGGCCACTTTTGTTACACTTAGTGTGGTCTTTATCTATGCCATTACCCGGCCCGATATTTTAAATGTTATACAGTTTCGAATCGGCGATACCGCCATCGGTGCCGCCCTTTCTTACATGGCAATGCGATGGCTCTGGCCTGCCTGGGGTTTTCTCGAAATAAGCCGAAATATTGAAACCAGCGTTTGTGCAAACAAGAATTTTCTGGGTCAGATAGCCCATTATTATCAGCAAAAAGGTCAGGTGCCTATTACGTACAAGGTTTCCCGAAAGGAAGCGTTTTTAGAGACCTCAAATTTGAGTTCCGCTTTTCAGCGAATGGCTCAGGAACCTAAGTCGAAGCAAATAAACCTACCCGAAATCTATGAATTGGTTGAGCTAAACCACACTTTTTTATCTGCTCTGGCATCACTTAGTTCTTATATCCAGTTTCACCCCACCACCAGTGCATCGATGGCTTTTAATGCGGCAATAGCCAAAATAGACCAAAATTTAGCCCTGGTTTTGCAAAGCTTAAAAGAAAAACCAAAAGAAAAAATCTTGATTGGAGCACAGGATGATTCGTTTTTTCTGGAGCAATTAGAAGTCTTTCAGGCAGAAAATACGCCACTGATGGGAGCAATCAATACCTTGCAGGTACGCGACTTTCAGGAAGCCCATCTTGTTTGGGAACAATTGAGATGGTTGTATTCGCTAAGCTTCAATATGCTTAAAATCACCTCGGCTATTGAGTTTGACTAAAAAAATGCAGACTGTAATCAATTTATGTTTTAAGGTAGCTTTGCGAATGGCTAATCCCACAACCTATCCAAAAATCGCTTTGCATTCCCAGAGCTAATCTTTTCCGCAACCTCACCACCAAATCGTTTTTCAATTTCAATAGCAATATCCGGATACCGGCTGGCATTTTCATGTGCCGGATAATAAAATGGAATTCTGGATTGATCTGGATGGGTACCGGCAAAAAAGTAATCGGCCCCAAAACAAATTGCATCTCTACCATTTAATGCAATGCCGTGGGCTATATGATCATACAAGGCATTGGGGTTGTCGTTGTTTACAAAGGCGCGTAGGAAATTAACGCCGATAAGGCCTTCTTTTCGGATGATCTCCGATGCAATCTCATCCGATAAGTTACGCGGGTGATCCCACACCGGACGGTAATTTGAATGGCTTGCGATAATTGGGATATCCAAATTTTGTTTTGCTAAATAAGTCAGCAAATCATATGCAAGGGCATCGCTTGTATGCGAAAAATCCAATGCGATATGCTTTCCTGCCATGTAGTCCATCAATGCTTTGCCATCGTCTTTCAACCCTGCAGTTGAATAATTGCCGCCACCAAATCTATTTTCTGCGTGATGGGTAAGACTTATGTAAAATAATTTGCCCACATTCTGGATTATCAAGTCCAAATTTTTGAATCCTTCTTTCAGGTCAATCGCCTCATCGCAAAAGGCAGAAGCATTTTCTACAGAAGCCACCATACCGATTCCCTCTATGGTATCAAGCGTTCCCAAATGCTCTTTTCCTATTGCATATAAGTTGTCCGTTTCACTGTGAGCCAGATACTTAAATATTTGACTTTGCTGCAATCCCAACTTATGGCTTTCAGCTACCGTAGGCGCAAAAATTGCCATGGTCTGGAGTTTTACATTTCCGTTTTGTAAAAATGGGAGAGAGCTGCCAATATCTTTTGTAGTGTTGATATCCGAATTCTCTCGGGTGAGATAAATCAGGAGGTCGCAGTGAATATCAATAATAGCTCTTGCCATAAAGATCTTATGAGGTCGAAACGCTCTTTTTGCTTATGCAGACAAAGTAAGCAGACAAAGCGTTTGACAGGGTTTTACTTTAAAAGCGAAAGGTAAGAATTCTGCCCAAATTTTATTGTGCCGGAATAATAAAAAATGACGCAAAGCCTGTTGCCTTCTGCAGATCATAGCATTTTGAGGGTTTCATCGCATCTAGATTAATACATTTTATTTAGTACCACACCGAATATACTTTATTGTGGAATTCTTCCGAATACTGTTTAGATTTTCATTAAAGCATTTCGGCATATTATTATTCTATTTAAAATAATTACTCGTAGCTTTGCAATATATTTGTGATAATCTTTTGTAAAGTCTCAGTTTATCATTATATTCATGGCGGTTGTTTGAAAAGTTCAGGCGATCTGTAATTAAAAAAGAAATACGAATTGGGAAGATCTCAGGAAACCTGGAGTAAACGGGAAAAAGAAAAAAAGAAGCAGAAGAAGAAGGAAGATAAAATGAAGCGTAAAGAGCAGCGCCAGGAAGAAAGTGCCGGTGGCTCAAGCTTTGACGATATGATAGCCTATGTTGATGCCGACGGAAATCTGACGGACACGCCGCCAGACCCGAATGTCAAAAAAGTAAAGATTAAAGCAGAAGATATCATAATCGGTATTCCGCCTAAGGATGATAGCGAGGAAGAAGATACAGTAAAGGAAGGTACAGTATCCTTTTACGACGATTCAAAAGGCTATGGTTTTATCAAGGTGAAAGGCACTGGCGAAAGTTTGTTTACACACGTAAAATCGCACATTGACGAAATCAAAGAGGGAAATCTCGTTTCTTTTGATGTAGCACCAGGCGATAAAGGGCCGGTAGCTATCAATGTTAAAATTATAAAGTAAATTTTTAATTTCAAGGTTCATTTGTGCCTTTTAAAAACTTAAAAAGCTGTCTTAATCGGACGGCTTTTTTATTTTAAACACTTTTCTCAATAAGGTGTTAGTTTCAAGTATCACTTCAATCATTTATGAACGACGACTATAATGCTATTCAAGAGCAAACGATCAGCCTAACCGAGTCTCTAAAGAACTTTGCCAATGAATTTATAGAAATGCTACCCGGTATCGGTCTTGGCATTTTAATAATCATTATCGGACTTCTGCTGGGTACTTGGGTAGGCAATATATTCAGACGCAGAATAGAAAAGAAGGCTGCAGACCCTCTTATGAGCCGATTTTTGGCAAAGGCAATCAAGATCGTGTTTGTTACAATCGCAATTATGCTCGCCTTAAGGGCGGCTGGTCTTGGCGGTATTGCGACTGGTGTTCTTACGGCGGCAGGCGCATCTGCCGTGGTTCTCGGGTTTGCATTTAAAGACATTGGCGAAAATTTCATCGCCGGAGTTATTCTTTCGTTTAATCGGCCTTTCGATGTAGATGATACAGTGATGATTGGCGATAATTTTGGAAAGATCAAAACACTCACGTTTCGTTATACCAAAATAAAGACTTTCGATGGACGTGATGTGTATATTCCTAATAGTGATGTGCTTACAACTCCCGTCACGAATTATACCGAAGATGGATTCTTTCGATGGGATTTTATAATAGGGATAGCATACGAAGACAATATTGAGGGGGCAAAGGAAACGGTTCTCAAAGCTTTGAGTATGGAGCCCCTTGTTGTGGAAGACGAGGAGCACGAAAATTTTGTAATCGAGGACGAATTGGCTACCAGCACTGTAAATCTCAAAGTTTATTTTTGGGTTGACACCAAAGATTTTAGACGACAGGCATTGGTAACCAAAGGCAATGTGGTGCGAAATGTGAAGGAAGCTCTTGAAGATGCAGGTTATTACATGCCTGCTGATATTCAGGAGATTAAGTTATACGGAGGAGAAAAAGAATTTCCAATACGAATTGCGAAAGATCTTTTAGAAGATAAAAACGAAAAATAGAAAAATACTGTAGTGGCTATAATTGGAAAACTTATAAAAGCAGGAATTGGAATTAATCAAAAACTAAATTTTGATTTTACCAATGATGATAATCCGCAATTAAATCAACTCAAAAATCTGCTTTCCAAAGCAAAAGATACCGCTTTTGGAAAATATTATGGCTTTGCAAAAATCTTGGATTCCGATGATATAATTATGGCCTTTAAAGGCGAAGTACCCATTCACGGTTATGAAGCTATGCACGATCAATGGTGGTGTAAGCAGCAGATTCATCCTGATATTACCTGGCCGGGAATTCCAGAGTTTTTTGCCTTGAGCAGCGGAACTACCGGCAAGAGCAGTAAGCGAATCCCGATTACGGATGACTTTCTGCAAAGTATGCGCGATGTGGGCAGATCTTTGATAAAGGAATTGCCAAATTTTGACTTCCCGGAAGAGGTATTTGAAAGTGAAATTCTCATGCTTAGCAGTAGCGCCAATTTAAAAGAGAATACCGAGGGATACCTCGAAGGAGAAATAAGTGGAATAAACGTGAGTAATTTTCCGGGATATTACGATTTGTTCTACCGCCCGGGAAAAGAAATTGCTGCTATAAAAGATTGGGACGAGCGCGTGGCGGCAATTGTAAAGGAAGCGCCCAACTGGAATATTGGTGCCATAGCAGGTATCCCTTCATGGGTTTTACTCCTTTTGCAGGAAATAGTGAAGCGGCACAAGCTCAAATCTATACACGACATTTGGCCAAACTTTGCTGTATTTGCCAGTGGGGGAGTGGCCTACGAAACATACCGCACCGATTTTGATGCCCTCTGCGCAAAACCCATAGCAATTATTGATACTTATCTCGCGTCTGAAGGGTTTTTTGCCTACTCGAGCCGCCCGGATTCCATGGCTATGAATCTGGCCGTAAATCACGGATACTTCTATGAGTTCATTCCATTCGATTCGCGTGGTGTAGATGAAACCGGCGCAATTCTCGAAAATCCGGTTACGCTCACCATTGACGAAGTGGAAGAGAATCAAGACTATGTATTGATTGTGAGCTCTTGCGCAGGTGCCTGGCGATACAGCATTGGCGACACCATAAAATTTGTCAATTTGAAAACCAATGAGATAATGATAACCGGAAGAACAAAATTCTTTTTGAATGTTGTCGGTTCTCAATTATCGGAAGAAAAAATGGATGCGGCCATTATCGAAGCTTCTCAAAAAATGGATGTTAGCGTCAACGAGTTTTCGGTAGCTGCTGTAAAAAATGAAAATGGCGAATATTTTCACCAGTGGATTGTTGTAACTGATGATGAATTTGATTGCACTAAATTCAAAGACTTGCTAGATAAATCTTTGACGGAGGCCAATAAGAACTACAAAGTTGCGCGAAGCAAAGCATTAAAAGGAGTAAAGGTAGAGTCCATTTCTAAAGAAACATATCACGGCTTCTTGGCAAAGAGTAAGAAAAAAGGTGGTCAGGTTAAAACACCAAAAGTTATGACTACTGAAAAAATGAATGAATTTCTGGAATTTATAAAGAAGTAAGTGGCTTAATATCAGTCTTGATTTTCACCTTTTATGTTGATGCTAAAATTCTATATTTGCTCCTCAAAATTCTGACCCATGATACAGAGAGTACAATCAATCTACCTTGTGTTGGCTACCCTTGCTGGTGCTATGACTTTTTTTCTTCCCTACGCGCATTTTTATGCAAATGAAACCGAAGTGGCAGAGTTTGCTATGTTTGGAGTCTTTAATGTGCAAAGCCAAGTGGTGGAAATGATGAGCCCTTTTGGATTTCCGGCGTGGATATTTGGGGCATTCGCCGTTTTGATTCCGCTTATCAGCATTTTTCTCTATAAAAAGAGACCTGTTCAGATGCGTATTGTCCGACTTGCCTATCTGATAAATCTCGGTTATATCGTTTATCTTTTTTTTGCCATCGATGCCATTAACGACCAGGTATTTGATGGAGCGCTTGATATACTCCACCATACAGGTTTTTACATGCCCGTAATTGCCATCGTATTTTGCTTCCTGGCCGTGCGGGGAATAAAAGCAGATGAGGCACTTGTAAAGTCTTTAGATAGAATAAGATAAGCGAAATTCCGGCCCCCATCTCGACTCCCATCTCGACTCCGTTCGATGACCAGATGCGTAATTAATCATTCGCAATTCGTAATTACTTGTTCGTAATTTGTCCTTTTGGAGAATGAACAAGGTTGTGAATTAATTGTCTTAAATTTAGCGTGGCGTAATTTTAAATGCAATAAGAATGAAAACGATATCTGTTTTAATCGATTTTAGGACAACTTCCGAAATGGCAACACAATACGCCTGCTGGCTTTCTCACGAAACCGGAGCCAGCGTAAATCTGCTTCATATTACCGACGAGCATAATCCGGATATCGAAGAAATCAAAAAGAAGCTGATAGCATTTACGAATATTGAAACGCATGGAGTAAAATACTCGGTTTCAGTTGGAAAAGGCGAGTACCTTCAAGAAATACCGAAACTATTGCTGCTCGTTGATGCCGATTTTGTTGTAATCGGAACCCATGGTGTGGAAGGGGTGTACCAGGCTCTTTTTGGGGCCAACGTTATAAAGCTTATCCAAAGTATATCCATTTCGTCATTAATTGTGCAAGGCAATACCGTCAAACCCGGCGATAATATTTCTCAGATTCTTCTCCCAATTGGGATTCACGAAAATTTTGACGCCATGATTGCGAAAACGGCCGAGTGGGCATTGGACTTAGATAGCGATGTGGATATTTTTAGCGTTTTAAAAGGCGATGGAACTGATAATGAATTTCTGAAAAATCTGGACAAAACCAAAAAATACTTTGATGAACACAAAGTGCGTTACAAAACGGTAACTAGGGAGGCGACCATTTATTCCGTTGGCTATGCCCGCGAAATATTGGCTCATGCCAAAGAAAGCAATGCCGGATTGATTACTATGCTTTCGCAGATGTCTGAAGAGAACCGCTATTTTGGAAATATGGATAAAACCAACTTGGTACTAAACCCGCAGGGAATCCCTGTATTGTGTATCGCTGGGTAGAATTTTATTGTGACGATTACTATGGCGAGTGGATCTACCCACTCAAAACGGGATTTAAAACCGGCGGTCTAAATATTTAAGTATATCAATTGAAACATGTATTTCCGCGGGGTGAATACCGCCGCGGAGCGATAAGTGGATAAGATCAGCCAATAAGATTAACTCTAACGTTTCCCCAATTCCACAACTTCCAGATTTGATATTTTTCCTTTGTCCAATTCCATTCGCAGAAGCGTACGCACTTTGTGAAATCCCTGCACACCTGCCGCACCGGGGTTGATATGAAGCAATGAAAATGCCGGATTCTGCTTTACCATGCAAATATGTGAATGTCCGCAAACGAAAATTTGCGGTTGGAACTTTCTGATTTCAGCACTCACGCGAGCAGGATAGCTTCCGGGCTTTCCGGCAATATGAGTCATAAAAACCTTTACACCTTCCACTTCAAAAAATTGATTTAGAGGAAATACAGTTCTCAACACCCCGCCGTCAATATTGCCGTAAACCCCACGCACCGGGGCAATTTTGTTTAAAGCGTCTGTTACAGAAATATCACCAATATCGCCGGCATGCCATATCTCATCGCAGTTTTTGAGGTGATGCGCAATGCGCTCATCTATATGGCTGTGTGTGTCTGATATGATCCCAATTTTTCTCACTCTTATCTTTTTATCGCGGGTTCAATGAAAGGTTCTTACTTTTGCGCAAAATTAAATCAAATTGCAACGCTACTTTTTGCATCTGGCTTACGATGGTACAAATTACAGCGGCTGGCAGGTTCAGCCCAAAGTTAACACGGTACAGGAAACTATCGAGAAAGCGCTGAGAATATTTGTGCCGGATGTAAAGTGCATAATTGGCTGTGGCCGCACTGATACGGGTGTTCACGCAAAAGATTACTATGCCCATTTTGACACCAATGTAGAAATTCATCCCGAAATCGTCTATAAACTCAATGCAGTTTTACCCATTGATATTTCCATAAAGGATTGCTTTACAGCCAAAGAGCACGTTCATGCACGTTTTAGCGCCACTGATAGATCATATGAGTACTTTGTGCATTTTGCCAAAGATCCTTTTAAGAATCAATATTCGGTTTACCATTCCAAAGTCATAAATATAGATTTGATGAA
Source organism: Cryomorpha ignava (assembly GCF_010686655.1). GTDB lineage: Bacteria > Bacteroidota > Bacteroidia > Flavobacteriales_D > Cryomorphaceae > Cryomorpha > Cryomorpha ignava. The sequence continues at coordinate 282,854 of NZ_JAAGVY010000002.1, forward strand.
TGTGGCTTGCGCGTACCTTCTTGGTGAGCAAGATTTTTCAGCATTTAGCAAGAGCAGAACCCAGACCTTTACCAATATGTGTAATGTTAAATTTGCACATTGGGAAACTATTGACGACGGTATGGTGTTTAAAATAACTGCCAATCGATTTTTGAGAAATATGGTGCGCGCCATTGTGGGTACCATGTTTAAAATTGGCGAAGGAGCAATACCGCCCGAAGAATTAAAAACCATTATAGCAGGAAAGGAGAGAAGCGCTGCCGGAAAATCAGTACACCCGCAAGGTCTCTTTCTAAGCAAAATTATTTATCCGCAATTTCATGGCCCAGATAACAGGTAAGGCATTCGATCTCAAACTTTTTACCCGCGTATTTCGATATGTGGCGCCTTATAAACGCGTATTTTACTTCGCGTTATTTCTTACAATTTTTCTCGCCGCTCTTGGTGTAATACGGCCGGTTCTTATCGGGAAAGCGATAGATGTATATGTAATAAACAATGACCCAACAGGTTTGCTTTACCTAATGCTCATTGTGGTGGGAATTTTATTTGTGGAAGCGGGAGCACAGTTTTATCAAACTTATTATAGCAACTGGTTGGGTCAGTCGGTTACAATAGACCTTCGCTCCATTCTCTTTAATCACATTACATCTTTTAAGCTTAAATATTTCGATAAAACTGCTATTGGTACATTGGTTACCAGATGTATTAGCGATATAGAAACCATTTCGCAAATATTCTCGCAGGGGCTATTAAGCATAATGGGCGATTTGCTTAAACTGATTGTCGTTATCGGGGTTATGTTTGCAATTAATTGGCAACTAACACTTTATAGCCTCGTGCCGATTCCTATCCTCATTTTTGCAATGATTATTTTTAAGAATGCCATTAAGCGTTCTTTTCAGCAGGTGCGTACGCAGGTATCGCGCCTTAATGCCTTTGCGCAGGAGCATATTGTGGGCATGTCAATCGTTCAGGTATTTAACCGCGAATCAAAAGAAAAAGAGAAATTTGTAAATATTAACCGCAGCCATAGAAAAGCGCACATAAAATCTATTTGGGCTTATTCTATTTTCTTCCCGGTAGTTGAGATTCTATCGGCAGTTTCACTTTCATTGCTCATTTGGTGGGGCGTAGGAGGTGTGATCGAAGGTGAAGTCACAATGGGAGATCTGGTTATGTTTATTCTTTTTATTCATATGCTATTCAGACCTATACGTCAACTTGCCGACCGATTTAATGTATTGCAAATGGGAATGGTGGGAAGTGAGCGTGTTTTTGCCGTTCTCGATACAGAAAGCCATATTCAGGATTCTGGCACACTTAATTCGGGAATACAGGGCAGCATAAAATTTAGAAACGTCTGGTTTGCCTATCAGGATGAAGATTGGGTATTGAAAGACTTGAGTTTTGAAGCGAAACCAGGAGAAACCATTGCTTTTGTGGGAGCTACGGGCGCCGGAAAATCGAGTATTGTAAACTTGATCAACCGTTTTTATGAATTCCAAAAAGGTGAAATTCTCATTGACGATACGCCAGTTCAGGATTACGATTTAGAATATTTGAGAAATGAAATTGCCGTTGTACTTCAGGATGTTTTTCTGTTTTCGGATACCGTTGCAAACAATATATCACTTCAAAATCCTGCCATTACCAGAGAAGAAATTGTAAAAGCCGCCGAAGCTGTGGGTGCATCTACCTTTATTGAAAAGCTGCCCGGCTCTTACGATTACGATGTAAAAGAACGCGGTGGAATGTTAAGTGTCGGCCAGCGCCAGCTCATCAGCTTTATCAGAGCTTATGTTTACAATCCCAAAATTCTAATTCTCGACGAGGCTACTTCATCTGTCGATACTGAATCGGAATTGATGATTCAAAACGCGATAGATCGCCTTACTGAAAACCGAACGAGCATAGTTATTGCCCACAGGTTGAGCACGATTCAAAAGGCTGACAGAATAATCGTTCTTGAAAAAGGAAGGATAATTGAGCAAGGAACTCATCAACAACTTCTTGCAAATGAAGGGCATTATAAGAAATTGATTGATATGCAGTTTCAGGAGAGAAGTTAGTCTCGAGTCGCTAGTCGCGAGTCGCGAGCTGGTGCGTCAAATTTATTCCTTTTGATTCACTTGGAGTCAATCCAAGTGCAGCGGGTCTTTAGGTTGTGAGTTAATCTTAAAATACGGAGCGAAGCAGATATTCATTTTTATAATGCTTCATTTTACTTAATATTTTCCATCAAAAAACTATTATTCAAATAATTTTCTTGATTTTTTTTTTAGATTCATCATTCAGGGATTATGAGACTATATGAAAAAACGAAATAGCATTCAATTGATTGATTTTCTGTTACACTAATAATTGCTGATAGTAAAGCATAACTGTGATTCTGAGTGACCAAAATATTTGATATTAACACATTGTAAATATTAGGCAATTGTAAAGAATCATTTTGGTTTTCTACCGCGTCGTAAGTTTTAATTAGGCTTTGTGTTTGAGTTTTTGACATTTTTAGACTATCTAAAATTTCCGTAAAAAGTCTATCGTCCATGACCTCAAACCCCCTATAATCATCATACTTAAAAAAGCTGAGATTTGGAGTTCTATCAGAATTTTCAAATTTAAATGATACGGTGTCAACATTCAAGTATTCAGAATTGAAAACTGTTTTCTCTAAGCAATCGGGATAAGCTTTGGGTTGCTTAATTTGATTAGAATTGCAACCTATTGCAAAGAACACCATAGAAAACAATAGCAACATTAATTTAACGTTCTCGAAAATCATATTTTTAAATTTGTTAATGAGATATCCCGATCCCTCCGCATTTGCTATTCAGCGCAGCGAAAATATCATAACCATAGACAATAATTAGCTCCCACCAACAGAGCTCAACTTTCCCAGCTTATTGCTAAGCTCGCGACTCGTGACTTGAGACTCGCGACCTTTTTTTTAACCAAACTTCGCCTTCAAATACCCACCAGTAACAGAATCAGGACATTCTATCAATCCCTCGGGCGTTCCGGCAAATACAAGATTACCTCCAGCTTCGCCACCTTCCGGCCCCAAATCTATTACCCAGTCAGCCGACTTAATAATATCGAGATTGTGCTCAATGACAATTACGCTGTGTCCGCGATTGAGCAATTCTCTAAAGCTTTCGAGGAGCTTGGCTACATCGTGAAAGTGCAAACCTGTAGTGGGCTCATCAAATATAAACAAGGTATGGGGCTCATTGTCACCCTTAGCCAAAAAAGCAGCCAGCTTAGTGCGCTGTGCCTCACCACCACTAAGTGTGCTTGATGATTGTCCGAGTTGAACATAGCCCAACCCAACTTTTTGAAGCGGCTCGAGTTTTGACACTATTTTCTGTGCTGATTTTAATTTGGTATCGCCTTTAAAAAAGTCGATCGACTCGTCAACAGTCATTTTTAGAATCTCCGAAATATTCTTTCCACGGTATTTTATCTCCAACGTTTCATCCTTGTATCTCTTCCCTTTACACGATTCGCAGGTAAGCTGAATATCTGCCATAAACTGCATTTCAATCCGCACCAGACCTTCACCTTCGCAGGTTTCGCATCGACCACCTTTTACGTTAAAGCTAAAATGCCCGGGTTTGTAATTGCGCATTTTCGAAAGCTTTTGGGATGCGTAGAGTGAACGTATTTCGTCAAAAGCTTTTACATAAGTTACCGGATTGCTTCGCGATGATTTTCCAATGGGATTTTGATCGACAAATTCAACAGCCCTTATAACGCGCAAGTCGCCTTCTAACTCATCAAACTCGCCCATTTTACTACCGTACTGACCCAGCTGCTTTTGTATAGCAGGATAGAAAATATCGGTAATCAATGTCGATTTTCCACTTCCACTCATTCCGGTAACGGCAACGAAACTTTCGAGCGGAATAGTAACATCAATATCTTTAAGGTTGTGCTCACGAGCTCCTTTTATGGTAATTGAATTTTTCCATTTCTTCCGCTTGGCGGGAATTGCAATCTCTATTTTCCCGGTAAGGTAATCTGCTGTAAGAGAATCTTTTGCATGAATCAACTCATCGTGATTTCCCTGAAAGACGACTTCGCCTCCCAGAGTTCCCGCGCCGGGGCCCATATCGATAATATCGTCGGCGGCTTTCATAATCTCTTCGTCGTGCTCTACCACAATTACGGTATTACCCAATTTTTGAAGTGAGCGCAAAACGCTGATCAACCGGGTTGTGTCGTGTGGATGAAGCCCAATACTCGGTTCGTCGAGAATGTACATGCTTCCCACCAAGCTGCTGCCAAGCGATGTAGCCAGTTTTATCCGCTGCGATTCACCACCCGAAAGGGTATTGCTCATCCGGTCGAGACTTAAATAACCAAGACCAACATCGTTTAAAAATTGCAGTCGATTATCGATTTCGATCAATAGCCTTTTGGCAATAGACCGGTCGTTTTCGTTTAAGTGCAGCGCGCGCATTGCCGGCAGGCTATTCTTAACCGGCATTTTTAGAAAGTCAACAATTGAATATCCATCAACTTTCACGTAAGTGGCATCTTTTCGCAGACGCGAGCCTTTGCAATCAGGACAAGTCGTTTTTCCGCGGTAGCGACTTAACATTACGCGGTACTGGATTTTGTACGACTTAGACTCTATATATTTAAAAAATGCGTTCAGTCCTTTAAAGTGCTTATTTCCGGTCCAGAGTAAATCTTTTTGCGCATCGGTAAGTTGATGGTATGGGCGATGGATCGGAAAATCGAACTTATCGGCACTGCGCACCAATTCATTTTTCCAGACTTCCATTTTCTCTCCCCGCCAAGCCATCACCGCGTCATCATAAATACTTAGCTTTTTGTTCGGAATCACCGAATCGGGATCAATTCCTATAACATTTCCAAACCCTTCGCAGGTTTTGCAGGCACCTACCGGATTGTTGAAACTAAAGAAGTATTCATTTGGAATTTCAAATTGCATGCCATCAAGCTCAAAGCGGTTTGAAAAGGGGTGAAGCCCTTCTTTTTTTCCATCTATCACTTGAATAATACAGTCGCCATTCCCCTCAAAAAACGCAGTTTCGATGGAATCGCCTATTCGGGAAATATTCTCTTCGTCATCTTTTTTATTGACAATACGATCAATAACGATGTGAATTTGATCTTTTTTCTTGGTCTTGTCTGCATCAATTTCATCCAGACGTTTCAATTCACCATTAATCGAAACGCGCGCGTAACCCTGCTTCATTAATATATCAACTTGTTGTGCCATGGTGCGATCGCCCTTTACATAAAGGGGAGCAAGAATTAAGCATTTTGCACCTTCTTCAAGGTTGCTAATAAAGTTTACCACATCCGTTGTGGTGTGCCTTTTTACTTCCTTTCCGGAAATGGGGCTGATGGTATGACCCGCTCTGGCAAAAAGCAACTTAAGATAATCGTATATTTCGGTAGAGGTGCCTACGGTAGATCGTGCATTACGGGTAGTAACTTTCTGCTCAATAGCAATGGCCGGCGAAATTCCCAAAATAGATTCCACCTCGGGTTTATCCATCTTATCGAGAAACTGGCGCGCATAAGAAGAGAGACTTTCTACATACCGTCTTTGACCTTCGGCATAGAGCGTATCAAAAGCCAGCGATGACTTACCACTACCCGAAAGTCCGGTAATAACAATGAATTTTCCGCGCCGAAGCGCTACCGTTACTCCTTTTAAATTGTGGGTATAGGCATTTTTTATGATTATATGAGTCTTCTGATTAACTGTGGGGGCAAGGGCTTGCGGCATAATTTTAAAAGCGAATTAACATTTTTTCCAAGGTGCAAATTAACCGAAAATTTGCATGGTAAGATTCAATAACATATCTTAGTGCTCAGATGTTCGTATATATGTGCGGACATTTTTGTTAAAACACCCAAACTTACAGCCTATAGCATACAGATCTACTCCTAAATTCTCAATCTAAATAAACAGGGAGAAGTATGCAATCAAAAATAGTATCCGACCAGGAATTGGTTTCGGCTTACCTTAAAGGGAACGAAACTGCCTTCGAAATATTACTCAAGCGTCATAAAGATCGTATTTTTACACAAATCGTGCTTATGGTGCGTGACAGAGAAGTGGCCGACGATATTTTTCAAGAAACCTTTATGAAAGCTATACGCACCTTAAAGCAAGGTAAGTATAACGAAGAAGGCAAGTTCCTTCCTTGGGTTTTGCGTATAGCACACAATCTTTCGATAGATCATTTCAGAAAAGCCAAAAAAATGCCTAAAGTGCGCAGTGATGAAAACTTCGATGTGTTTGCTGGAATCGCGAATGATGAAAAAAACGTGGAAGACGTTTGGATCGAAGACATTATTCATGGCGACATACGTCAGCTTATAGATGAGCTCCCCGAAGAGCAGAAGGAAGTGGTAATGATGAGGCATTATAACAATATGAGCTTCAAAGAAATTTCTGACCGTTGTAATGTGAGTATCAATACGTCACTGGGCCGAATGCGCTATGCGCTTATCAATATGCGTAAGCTTATTGAGAAAAATAATATTACACTTACCAAATAAAATATTAGGGTTTAGATAATAATCATTGTAGTGGTGCGTTTTAGGTAAAAACAAATAAGCCTATGGCCCATTCTACTCCAAATTATTTTTCTAAACATCACAATTTGCGTTCTGGTGATGCACACTCCTCTGAGCCCAATATGCTTGGTGGGATGTTCAGCCCGAACCGCAATACAGTAAAAAAAATTTTAGCTTACTCCAAAGCTTTAGAAGTAAAAAGTTCAGAATCCATTAAAAATGTGATGGTAATATTGAACTAACTTTTTGATTGTTATTGAAAAATGAAAGGTGTCCCCCAAGGGATGCCTTTTTTTATGGAATAATCAATCAATTTGAAAGTCAAAGATTTCTAATTTCTTCAGTTTAATTGGCTTAAGCGAATGACCTTTTTCTTATACACTTCGCCTTTGGAATGTCAGAATAATTAATACCTTCATATTTCACTTAATACCAAACCAATGAACTTAATCGTACGCCTTTTAATCAACGCTTTAATTATAATGGGACTCGCCTGGGCCTTGCCCGGAATAGGAGTTGAAAGCTATTGGACCGCTCTTGTTGTTGCAATTATACTTGGTTTGCTGAATATTTTCGTTAAGCCAATACTTATTATTTTAACCATTCCGGTTACAATCTTAACGCTGGGGCTTTTTCTTTTTGTAATCAACGCACTGATTATTATGCTCGCCGGGTATATGATTGATGGGTTTTCCGTAGACGGTTTCTGGTGGGCACTGCTGTTTAGCATTTTAATGACTGTGCTTAATTCGGTACTTGAAGGTTCGCGACGGGATAAGGATACGATTTAGACAGTTAGCATTCGGTTTTGTTTTAACCGCTCCATGCGGACTCCCTCCGGTCGAAAGTCGCAAAGGTGGGGCAAAGAGCGCAAAGTTATCAAAGAAACCGGGAAAATTAGTTCACCAACACATTAGCAGCCCATGTGGCTATAAGCAAATCTGGTTTGGTTCTGGCAACGTATCCCATACTTTGGGCATAACCAACCGCAGCCTGAAAAACACGATTCGATTTAAAATCTGGATCGCTATTTAAGTCGAGATCTATCTGTTCTATGGGCACATCACATTCAAATTTCAGATATCCCGCAACATCAATACTCCGTTGTAATTCGCCCCATAGACGCGTCCACATATCGGTAACCAACGGTGTAGCCTCTTTGTGAAATATAACGTGCGCGCCATTATTTTCAAACCGAAAAACAACCGTAGTGGCATAAAGGGTTTTGTTGGGATAGTTTTGGCTATCGCTGCCGACATATATTTTGATCCCCGGATTTTTTCGGAGCATTTCCTGGGTGTATGTACCTAATTGAACGGTGCTTAAATCGCCCATTTTTTTGAATATCCGATTCATTGTTTTTTGTTTCTCAATTTACGCCGATATTTCTTTTGATGAATAACTTTGCTAAACAATTATTCACAATTGAAGTTGTAGAATGAAAATCGCATAAACCACATAATAAATGAGCCTCTTAAATTTCTTTTTTATTGCCGCCCTGGCATTTAATTCAAATCCTAAATCAACAACCGAAATGTCTATTTACAACTTTAAAGTACCGGCTCTGGAATCGGGCCAGATTGATTTCAGTGAATACAAAGGCAAGAAAATTCTGATTGTAAACACAGCTTCTGAATGTGGATATACTTCACAGTATAAGCAACTCGAAGAATTGTATAAAGAATTTAAGGATGAGCTGGTTATCGTAGGCTTTCCAGCCAATAATTTTGGAGGTCAGGAGCCAGGCACCAATGATGAGATTGCTGCCTTTTGTGAAAAAAACTATGGAGTTAGTTTCCCAATGGCTCAAAAAGTTTCTGTAAAAGGCAGCGACCAGCACGAATTATTTAAATGGCTTACATCTGAAGAAAATCCAGATTTTACGGGAGACATAAAATGGAATTTCGAAAAATTTCTGATTGATGAAGAAGGTAAGCTAGTTCATCGCTACAGATCTGGAGCAGAACCTTTGGGCGAGGAGATTCTCAATGCCCTTGAGAAATAAACCGGGTGAATCTAAGTTTTTCGTTATACAGGTCTGATCTTACTCTTGCAATAGTTAAATTTGTTTCGTGAAACTCTATCCGGAAGATACTTTAAAACGTTTTGAATTTTCAGCAATCGTAGATCGTATTGTTGATTTGGCTCAAAGCCAGAAAGCCAAGGAATTTGCCGGAGAGCTAAAGCCGGTTGATGAAACAGGCCAAATTGAAGAATGGCTAAACCAGACTTTTGAGTCCAAAGCTATTGTCGAGAACGGAATTTTCTTTCCGGAGTATGCCTTTCCGAATATTAGCCGCGAGCTGGGAAAACTCGGCATTCAAAACGCGGTTTTGGAAGGCCAGGAAATCATAAAATTGCGTAAGGTTGCAGAAGTAGCTGCCTCGGTAATAAAGTTTCTTGCTGATAAGCGGGTTTTGTATCCAGCCCTTAAGGAAATTACTGCTGGACTGGAAGCTTCAAATGAGCTGATAAAAATCATTGATGCGATACTTGAGCCAAACGGATTTGTAAAGTCAAATGCGTCTAAAGAACTGGGCGCTGCCCGAAAAGCATTGAGTGAAGCGCGTCAAAAAGCCAATAAAGTTTTTGAAGCAGCAGTAAGAAAATACAAGAAGCTCGGCTGGCTGCGCGAATTTGACGAAAGTTATTACAACGAGCGACGCGTGCTTGCAGTTGTAGCAGAGCATAAACGCCAAATTGTTGGCACTCTTCACGGAACTTCAGAAACAGGGAGCACCGCATTTATTGAACCGGCTGCGATGGTTTCGCTCAACAATGATATTGCTGAAGCACGCCAAAGAGAGCAACGCGAAGAGTACCGTATTTTGCGCCAGCTCACTACAGAAATCAGAGCGTATCAAGGAATTTTAGAGTCGTACGAACGCGCCTTGGGATTTGTTGATTTCACATTCGCGAAAGCGCGCTACGCCTTGCAAATTGATGCCAATAAGCCCATTATATCACGCGAAAAAGACATCACCTTGCTCAATGCCTATCACCCGGTTTTGCTTTCGCAGAACAAGAGGGAAGGAAAACCCACTATGCCGCTGTCGCTCACTTTAGACCACAACAAGCGCATTTTAATAATCAGTGGGCCGAATGCCGGTGGGAAATCGATATCGCTTAAAACATTGGGCTTACTGCAAATAATGTTTCAAAGTGGATTACTTATTCCCGCATCTGACTTGAGTACAATGGGCATTTTCAAACAGATATTTGTTGATATCGGCGATGATCAATCCATTGCTTATGAGTTGAGTACCTATAGTTCGCGCTTACTCAAGATGAAGCACTTTTTATTTCATGCGCACAAAAACACCTTGTTTTTTATAGATGAGTTTGGAACCGGTTCAGACCCGGAGCTGGGTGGTGCCATTGCGGAAGTAATACTGGAAGAATTGGCGGAGACCAAAGCTTATGGAATCATTACCACCCATTATTCCAATATTAAAATCATGGCCGAAAGTAATCCGTACATGATGAATGGGAGCATGCTTTTTAACGAAAAAACCTTGCAGCCTAAGTATGAATTAAACATCGGTAACGCAGGAAGTTCTTATACATTTGAAGTAGCTCAAAAGATTGGCCTTGAGCAAAGTATAATAAACAGAGCTAAAGACAAACTCGACGAACGGAAAGTGAAATTTGACCAGTTGCTCATTACGCTTCAAACAAAAAAGAACCAGCTAAATAAAGAGACGAGCCTTTTGCAGCAAGAGAAATCGCTCATGCGAAAAGAGATTGATGCTAACAAGCGCGAAACAGAAATGTATCGCCAAAAGCAGGAAGATCTGAATTTTAGTGAAAACAAGCAGTTAATTGAAAAAGGCAAAAAGTACGATGCCTTGCTGGAATCATGGCAAGAGAAGGGAAAACGCAAAGATCTCGCTCACAGGCTTACACTTCAGGCCGAAAAAGACGCGGCAAAAAAGAAGGAAGCTGACATTGTTGGTAAAATGCGCGACAAACAAGATCGTATAAAACGGCAAAAGCAAAATAAAAAAGGAAAGGTAATTCTTGAGAAAAAGCTTTCTGAAAAACCGATTAAGATAGGCGATAACGTCAAGCTCAAGGCAAGCTCACAGCATGGAACTGTTGAGGAAATATCTAAAAACAAGGCAACTGTCTTTTTTGGAATGGTAAAAACCATTGTCCCGTTAGAACAATTGCAACACATTTCATAAGTATTCTAATTCTATTTGAAGATAGTTGGCCAACTTTAATAACTGATAGATAGTCGGGATACTGGTAGGAATTAACAAACCCACCCTTTAAAATACACCATTATCGGTGAGAATGATTAATTTTGAAGCGTAAAAATGAAATTTATGGAAGCAACACTTAGCAAAGATACAGTAGCACTTATAGATAAACTAAAATCTTTGGTAGAGAAAAAGGGGATTGTAAAAGATGATGTTGTAAAACTTCTCACCGAATTACGCCCACATTTTATAGAACAAAAAGAGCCGTTGATTACTCGTGTAACCCGATTAACTGCTGAGTACATTGATGATAAGGGAACATTTGATATCAATCTCCTCGCCGAAGAAGACGAAGAAGGAAACATAGATCAAGATATCGATATGAATTCTGAAGACAGCTTTAATGATGTGAAAGAGAACTTTTTGTATTTGCTTGATCTTTTCGCACATCCCGAAAATAGTGTAAACAAGGAAGAGCTTCAGCGCATAAAAGCTATCTATTTGGATAGAGATATGTTTTAATGAGGAAATTTTTAGTCATTCTATTTCCAATTTGCGTTTTGGCTTATTCCTGCGGGGAAAGCCGGGATGGCCAAAATGCCGAATCTGTTGATACTCGTTCAAAATCAGAGATGATTATAGATAGCGCTATCGCATTTCATGGCGGTGTGAAATACTATGATACTGATATATCTTTTGGATTTAGAGATAAAGATTATCATGTATTTCGTTCGGCCAATTCTTTTACATATTCTACCAGTTTTTCAGACTCATTGGGAGATAATATTTGGGAATTAACCAATGGCGGATTAATCGCTAAACGAAATGGCGTGCGCATTGCCTTATCGGCAAAAGACAGTATGGCTTATGCCGAATCGCTTAATTCGGTGGTTTATTTTGCTATGCTTCCGTCATTGCTAAGTGACAATGCAGTGCATTCAAAATTAGATGGTACGGAAAATATTAAAGGAAAAGATTATTATCGGATAGAGGTGACTTTTTCTGAAGAAGGTGGAGGAACTGATCACGATGACGTTTATTTGTATTGGTTAGATAAGGCCGATTATTCTTTAGATTATCTTGCCTATTCATTTCACGTAAATAAAGGTGGTTCCAGATTTCGGGCAGTCACCAACTCACGGAGAATTAATGGGATTATTTTTCAGGATTACGAGAATTATAAAGGTCCGGCGCCTGATTCGCTTCAATACATTTCAGAAATGTACAATGCTGATAAATTACCCTTACTCTCTACTATTGAATTAAATAAGATTTCGGTAATTGATCGTCCCACGGCGGTTTCGGAGATTAAATAAGTTTTGGTTTGTAGGTTAATACCTTTGCATTGAAAAATATAAAATTCCTTCATTTGGAAGTATGGTAAAGAAAAATAAAGTATTATATTTGCACCCGCAAAACAGATTGCACGGCTGCGTAGCTTAACTGGATAGAGCACCGCACTACGGATGCGGAGGTTCGGGGTTCGAATCCCTGCGCGGTCACAAGTAAAACCCCTAATGTCGGAGACATTAGGGGTTTTTTAATTCAAGACTCACCTCAAGCTCGCTTGAAAGGTGAGTCTTGAATTAAAAAACCGGCGAGCATTTTCGCTCGCCATAGGGTTTTGCTTGTGTGGTTCAATAAAGCGATAATGGGATCGCGAAGCAATCCCTGCTCTCATTGAGCTTTTCAGAATCAATTAACAATTGTGCAGCCATTTTAGTGGTGCGACCACTTACAGGGTCGGGTAATCTGGTTAACGATGCTTTCT